>NZ_CP083349.1:731875-1463750 GCF_020035535.1 Ensifer adhaerens
CGTGATCCGTATAGTGCGGCCCGAAGCGAGGGGATGGTCCCCTCGGTCATTTCAGGAGAGTTTCTGATGGAAGATACACTGTCCGCTCCGCGGCTCGCGCGCAGCCGCAAGCTGCCGCCGCGCACGGCGCCCATCGCCTTCGCCTTCTTCATGTCGGCGATCATGGCGTTCTTGATGTGCTGCGTCATCGTCGGCGCCAACACCGGCATCGATGCCGGGTATCCGGCCCGCGTGATCGGCTCCTACCTGCTCGCCATGCCCGTCGCCTTCGTTTGCGTGTTGCTCGTCCGCCCGCTAGTCGCAAGGCTCGTTGGCGCCGTCTGCCGTCTGCCCGGTTGAGCAGAGCACCGTCCCGGAAAGCCGGGACGGGCTGCCCGATGCATCGCCTTGCGGATCAACGGACGGAGCCGCGATAATCCGTCGGCGTGGCTGGCAAACAACATCTCCCGTTCATGTGCTCCTGTATAAAGCGGCACGTTGCTTTGGTTTTGATCGGGAGCAGGGGTATCGTGAACAATACATATGGCAGACTTGCCTCTCATGTTTATAATTTAGACAAATATATTGGAAAGTCCTTCGGCGACGTAGAATACTATCGGGCGCGGCTCGAAGGCTGTGCCGGGCCGATCCTTGAGCCTGCGGTCGGCAACGGCCGGGCGCTGATCCCATTGCTGGAAGCCGGCTTCGATGTGTGCGGGTTCGACGCCTCAGAAGACATGCTCGATTACTGCCGGGCCCAATGTGCCGAGCGCGGGTTTGCCCCGGCATTGTCGCGCCAGACCTTCGAGAGCTTTACCTACCAGCAGCGCTTCGATGCGATCGTCGTTCCGGCCGGCTCCCTGCAATTGATCGGCCATCATGCGGTGGCGAGCGCGGTGCTGAGACGTTTCCACGATCATCTGGCGCCTGCCGGACGTTTGATCTTCGATCTCTATCCGAACGACATGGTCGCGGACCTGCAACCCAATATCCGAAGCTGGCAGACGGAGACGGGCGACCTGCTGACGTTGAACAGCCAGCGGGTAAAGACGGACATCATCGGCCAGACGACGGTATCGCACCTGCGCTACGACCTCTGGCAAGTGGGGAGGCTGGTATCGAGCGAGCTCGAGTTCTTCACCATGCGCTGGTGGGGTGTTCAGGAAATGGTGCTCACGCTGCAGGCCGCCGGCTTCGTCGATATCGTCGTTACCGGCGACTATGCATTTGGCCGCGCGCCGCAACACGGTGACCATGTCGTCACCTTCGAGTGCCAGCGATCGGGTTAATCCGAGTGAACGTCGGAGAAGTCACGCCCGGTTTCCCGGGCGTGACTTGCGTCCTTAGCGGCAACGCGTGGCGGCGTTGCCCTGGTCAAGCTTGGTGCCGTTGACGGTCAACACGGAGCCCGGCGGCTGGGTGATCGTTCCGGCCGACCAGCCGTTGTCGAGCAGGCAATCCTTCGGCGTGTTGGTGACGCTGACATTGCCCTTGATGTCCTCGGCCGGGCCCGAGAAGTAGAGGCCTGCCTTGCCGGCCTTGTCGACCGTCATGTTGTTCAGCACGATGTTGCTGACTGGCCCGCCCAGGAACGCGTAGTCGCTACCGTAGATATAGGCGCCGTAGGTGCCGGCATTGGTGATGGCGACGTCAGTAAGCGAGATCCCCGAGACCGGGTTGAAGAAGATGCTGGCATTGCGCGTGCCGTCGACCTTCAAGCCCTTCACGTTCACATTGGTGGTGGTGGCATCGAGGTTCGGGCTCGAAATCAGCATCAGGCCGTTGATGCCGCCCATGAGCCGCATGTCGTTGATCGCGACGTTGGAGGTGCCCTGCAGCACGACCAGATCCATGTCGCGGTCCTGCTTGGAATTGTCGATGGTCACGCGGTCGAGCTTGACGTCCTTGCCGGCGACCAGCAGCACGCCTTCGCGGCGGGAGTTGTTGATCGTGACATTGTCGAGCGTGACGTTTTCCGTACCGGTGACCAGTTCATATTCGGTACGGCTGATCTTCTCGAATTCGCCACCGGCAAAGACGCCATAGGTCACCTTGTCGATCGCGGTGTCGCGCACCGTCACGTCGCGGCTGCCGACGGAGCTGATGGCCGCAAAGGGCGCCTTGTTCGGATTGTAGACCGAGAATTCGCAACTCGTGTTGTTTTCACAAATAAAGAGGTCGTGGATGCGGCTGTCCTGAACAAGCGCGCCGTCGACCCGCGCGAAGCGAATGCCGTCATGGTTGGTGGCTGAAATGTCGACGTTGTCGACCGTCAGGTTCGCTGCATCGGTTGCCGAGATGCCGGCGAGGCCGCCGTGGACGGTAAGCGACGAGATGGTGCTGCCTGACGCCATGGCGATGACGTCCTGGGCCGGGTTGTAGCCGGTGATGGTGGTGGCAGCACCCTGGTTGACGAAGGTCGCCGTCGCGCCGCTTCTTGCACCGCGCACCGCAAGCGCGCCGCCTCCGCCGAGAAGCGTCTGGCCGTTCCGGAGGGCCAGTGTCCGGTCGAGGCCGAAGTCGCCGTCGGCAAGGATCAGCGCGTTCGTACCCGCCGAACCGATCAGCGCGTTGATGGCATCGGCATCGCCGGAGGCCGAGGAGACGGTGACCACGCGGCCGGCGTCACGACCGCTGTCGGCGAACTGCGCCGCTTCGATGTCACCGGTCGCGCCGGCATGAGTGCGGATCCCGACCGTGCGCTCGACGCGCTGCGTCATCGGGTCGAAGGCATCGTTGGCTGAGCCGGTCGCGCCGAACGGGATGCGCAGCCGCGCCATGACTGCGCCCTTCAGCTTGTCCTCGTTGTCATAGGTACCGGTGACACCGAGCGACACGGTCGAGCCCTCGGAGAGACCTGGCAGATCGGCAAAGGTCAATTCCGCGCGCAGCTTTGCGCCGAACATGTCGTCGAGGTTGCGGCCGCCATACCAGTAGCTGCCGCCGAAGACCTTGAGCTGAACCTTGGAGTCTCCCTCGAACACCGGCAGCCGGCCACCGATTTCAGCGTCGATGCCGCGCCGCGCCCTTTCCTTGCCTTCCTGGACGACAAGCACGTGGTCGCGCACATAGGCAGTGTTGAAGGCGTTCAGCGTCTTCGCGTCGGTCAGCGGCAGGTAGAAGTTGCTGCGCATTTCGAGGTCGCCGCTCAATGCCTCCATGCCGAAGGACAACTGGCTGAACGAATTGCCGTTGCTGCTTTTCAGGTAGTCGTAGTAGCCGTAGGCACCGATGATCCACTGGTCATTGGCACGGAAGCGATAGCCCGCGCCGATCGAGCCCTGGCGGACGGAATCATTGGCAATCGTTCCGCGTGTATCGATGAAGATCGCGTTGCCCGAATCGAGCACGAAGGGCAGGAAGAAGCCGCCGCTCGCACCCGAGCCGCCGCTGAAGAACCCACCTTCGATTTCCGCCTGCGGACGGAAGTCGACGGCCAGGGACGGGCTGGAAAGCAAGGTGCTGCTTGCCAGGGCAGCGATAAAAATATTATTATTTTTCATATCATTAACTCCGCATGTATGCGGCCCGGGCGAGGCCGCTTGGCCATGCGGTTAAAATATATGAATAGAAGACTCAAGTTTATTGATGGACGATCGCACAACTATCCAGCGGCGTGTTGACGCAGGCAGATGGGCGTGGGGTGTTCGCAACATTAAGGAATGTCTCATTCGCCATCGGAGCCGCCCGCCAGTCGGCGGGCGGCTCGATAGGAGAGGCCGGCTTAGGCCTTGAGTGCTGCTACGTTTTCCTTGGCATAGGTTTCCAGGCTGCGCGGCTCATGGCCGGTTAGCGTCTTCACGTCGCCGGTCGGCTGTGCCACCCAGCCCTCGCGCACCGGATGGAAGATAGAGGCAAGAAAGCGCGCATAGTCCGCCGGCACGCCTGCGCCCGTCAAAATGCCGACGAAGGTGTCGTCGTCAACGGGCGTATACGCAATCGGTTTGCCGATGACGCGCGACACGATGGCGGCGGCCTCGCCATAGCTCAACGCTTCCGGACCGGTGAGGTTGAAGGCGCGCCCGTTAAAGGCATCGCTGGTCAATGCGGCCACGGCGCTTGCGGCGATATCGCGGGTGTCGATGAAGCTCGTCTTGCCCTCGGCTGCCGGCACCGCAATCGCGCCATGGCGGATACCCTCGATCCAGTAGGTCTGGAAGTTGTCGGAGAACCAGTTGGGGCGAAGGATGACGTAGGGCGCGCCAGTTTTTTCGAGCTGTAGTTCAAGCTGGCGATAGGGGATCTTGTCATCCGCATCGACGCCGATGACGGTCATCAGCACGATCTTGATGCCGCGCGCCGCAACCGCTGTAACGATCGGGCCAAGAAGGCCCAGTGGGTCGAGGTAACCCCCGGGCGTCAGAACGAACAGGCGGTCGACGCCTTCGAGCGCCGGGCCAAAGCTCGCGGCATCCTCGTAGTCGAAGGCGACGGCTTCCGCACCGTCAACGGCTGTCGCCTTGCGGGACGCGGCCTTGACCGTCTCACCACGCACGACCAGCGCTTGCACCACCTTGCTGCCGATCGTTCCGTTTGCCCCGAGAACCAGAATCTTGCCTGCCATCATTATGCTCCTTAGTATCCAAGTGAAACCACATTGCGAATGGATACTAGATATAAACGGAGAAAAATGCTGTAAAGGAGGCAGTTTTTGGTGACATGGTTTCCGACCGGAAACTGCCGTGTGGAGCGCTTGATGGAATACGACGTCTATATCCAGACCTGTCCGACGCGTTTGGTGCTTGATCGGCTTGCCGACAAATGGGCGGTGCTGGTGCTCGGCAAGCTTGATGAACAGCCGGTCCGTTTCAACCAGCTGAAGCGTGAGATCGACGGCATTTCACAAAAGGTGCTGTCACAGGTCTTGAAGAAGCTGGAGCGCGATGGTCTCGTCAGCCGCAGCGTCTTTGCCACAGTGCCCGTAACCGTTGAATACGCGATCACGCCGCTTGGCCGCACGCTGACGTCGACGGTCGCCGCCCTGACGCGCTGGGCCGAAGACAACATCGAAGCGGTGCTGCAGGCACAGCAAAAATACGACCGCAGCGCCTGAGGCGGTTGCGGCCGATGAGTTGCCGCAAACATCATTCGTTAGCGGGCCGGGAGAGAGGGGTCAGGCGACCAGCTTGAGGCCGATGCCCCAGGGGTCGATGAGTCTGTAGCTATCGCCGGCGCGGTTCACAGCGATTTCCAGCGCATCGAGCTTGGCAAGGGCGGCCGCGCGTTCAGCCGGATCCTTGTACTGGATCGTGTAGTCCGAAAGCCCGGTCATATGGCCCTCACGCTTCGGTGCATTGCGCGAGTTCCAGATATTGGCGGCGACGTGATGATGGTATTTGCCCGAGCCGAAGAAGCTCGCGCCCGGATAACGTGCCATCAGCCCCAGACCCAGCACATCGCGGAAGAACGCGTCGGCCTGCGGAATATCGGAGACCTGCAGATGGATGTGGCCGATGGCGGTACCGTCAGCCATGCCGTCCCAATTGTCCTTGGGCGCTTCGTCATAGAGCGCCTGGAGATTGAGCGGCAACGTATCCATGCCGACGGTGCCGTCGGGCTTGAAGCTCCATTCCGAGCGCGGCCGGTCGCGATAGACTTCGATGCCGTTGCCTTCGGGATCGGCGAGATAGATTGCTTCGCTGACCAGATGGTCGGAAGCGCCCTGCAGCCTGATGTTGTTGTGCGCGGCATGGGCGAGCCAACGGCCAAGCTCCTCACGGTTCGGCACCAGAAAAGCGTTGTGGAAGAGACCCGGCGCATTGCGCGGTGCCCTTGCAGCGTTGCCTTCGGTTGTCAGGCTGAGGAGCGGGCGTCCGGCAACGCCGAGCGTCTCGCCGCTCTTGCTCGTTTCGATCGGCTTCAAGCCCATGATCTTCTGGTACCAGGCCGAGACGACTGGCAGGTCCTGGACGACCAGATGCGCGTGGTCGACATGCGCCGGCATGGCAAGGGCGTGGTCGGTCGGGATATCCGTCATGTCTGCCTCCTTGGCGTCGAAACCGCAGCCGGTCAGCCGGCTCAGTTTCGGTGAAACTGTTGCTCGG
Organism: Ensifer adhaerens; assembly: GCF_020035535.1. NCBI lineage: Bacteria > Pseudomonadati > Pseudomonadota > Alphaproteobacteria > Hyphomicrobiales > Rhizobiaceae > Ensifer > Ensifer adhaerens. Next base: position 737,899 of record NZ_CP083349.1, read on the forward strand.
AATATGGGCCGGCTCGTCCGTTCACGGAAGCCCGTCAGTCGCTTGATGTTGTGTTCGATGAGCGTTGACAGTGGATGCCGTCGCCCTACCTCACCTTGAGTAGGGTCACGCGAGCGCGGCGCTTTCGATTTGATTTCAATCAAAGCCGGGAAAGCTGTCGAGGCGCAATCTCCAGACGAGGGATTGGCCCGCCACATCTGGCGCTGCGATCCGTGAGGGCAACAGAAGGAGTACAGCATGTACAAGAAGATCATCGTCCCGATTGCAATGGATCAGCTTGAGCACGGCGAATCCGTGCTGGGTATCGCTGAGAAGCTGATCGACGAAGGGGGCGAGATTGTCCTGCTCAATGTCGTCGAGGATCTGAATGCCTATGCGCAAGGCTACATGATCGTCGATTTCCCGTTGGAGATGGTCGAAGAATCCCGCAAGCAGGCAAAGAAGACGCTCGAGGATCTCAAGGCCAAGCATGGGATCAACGGCCGGGTCGAAATTCGCACCGGTGGTGCTGCCGGCACCATCAACGCCCTTGCGAGCGAAGAGAACGCCGATCTGGTGATCATCGCCTCTCATCGGCCAGGCCTCATCGACTATTTCATCGGATCGACCGCAAGCCGGGTGGTCAGCCATTGCCCTTGCGCCGTACTCGTCGACCGGTAACCTGCCAACAATAAGAGCGGCTGCGGCGCGATCATGTGCCGCCACCGCCGAGGAGTCTTCAGATGGACAAGTTTGCGCTTGACGACTTTCGCAACCGCCTCACCCACCGCAAGCAGGAACTGCAGGGGCGGCTGGTCAAGATCGAGCATGATCTCGATGAGCCCATGAACGCCGATGTGCCGGATCGTGTGACCGAACGCGAGGGCGATGAGGTTCTGGAAGGTCTCGGTCTGGCAGGCCAGGAGGAGATCCGCGCCATCGACGCAGCACTCGACCGGATTGCCGCTGGCACCTTCGGCACCTGTGTCCGCTGCGGCCTGCCGATTTCGTCAGCGCGTCTGCAGGCCGTTCCTCATGCACCGCTCTGTCAGGAATGTGCGGCCGAGGTGGCCCGCGGCGCAAGGTGAGCCTTCGAACGATCGCCGCTACTTCATCCGCGGCGACCTCGGGGCATTATCCGAGCTCCAGCTTCAGTCTCGGCAAGAAGCGGCCGGGGATTACCGTCGATGCGATCACGCCGTCGTCGACGGCCCCCATGCGGCGATAGAAGTCGGCCGCGCCCGGATCGGCGTCGATCGCCATGACCGTGGCGCCACGGTTGAGTGCCGCTTCGACACACCAGCCAAAAAGGCGACGGCCAACGCCCGCCGAACGGGCGTCCGGATCGATGAAGAGCTTGTCGAGTTCAGCGACGCGGCCATCGAAACGGACCTGGGCCAGGCCAAGGATCCGGTCACCGTCGACGGCGATCTGCAGATCCGAATCCTTCCAGTCTTCGGCCGTCAGCGTCAACGCCGGACGGCATGCCTCCAGGAAGGCGGCATCGTATCCCCACACGGCTTTCGATCGCAGACAAAGGTCGCTGAGTGCAGCGGCCTGTTCCGGCTGAGGGACGTGCAAGGCTGGCATGGTTTTCCTCCCGATGGCATCGCGTGCGGGTGCATGTGGTCATCGCGGAGCCTGCGAACAAGGCCCTTACGCACTTTGCCGACGTGTCATGGAATTGTTGTAATGCGTTGCAAAAGTTGATGCTTTCGCCACGGCACCACATCTTTGCGGCGGCTCGGCGCTGTGGCAGGATGACGGTGAGGGCGCGAAAGCTATGAGTGCGCCGCAGAAAAAGACAGAGACCCGGGAGAGGGATGGCGTGGAGTTTGCTGGCGTCAAATGGAACTATGATCGCTCGGAACTGATTGCCGACGGTATCGTGCATGGCATTGGTCTTGCTGCTGCACTCGTCGGCGTCACGGCGCTGATATTCTATGCGACGCTTTGGAGCACGAGCGGTCAGCTTGCAGCGGCGGCCGTCTACGGGGCAGGGCTGCTTGCGACGCTGTCGATCTCGTTTCTCTACAATCTCTATCCCATTTCGCGGACGAAATGGTTCCTGCGTCGCTTCGACCATTCCTCGATCTTCATCCTGATCGCGGCGACATACACGCCGTTCCTGCAGCGTGGCCTGGACGACCCGTTCCTTTTCGTGATGCTGATCGGCATCTGGGCGATCGCTGCCCTCGGCGTTGCGATCAAATGTCTTTTTCCCGGCCGGTTCGATCGGTTGGCGATTCTACTTTATCTCGCCATGGGGTGGAGCGGCATACTCGCCGTCGGACCACTCCTGTCGGCGTTGACGGCAACGACGCTGGTGCTGATCCTGATCGGCGGCATCATCTATTCCGCCGGTGTGATTTTCCATGTCTGGGAAAAGCTGCGCTTCCAGAATGCGATCTGGCACGGCTTCGTCGTGACCGGCGCGGCCGTACACTATTCGGCTGTGCTCACCTGCTTCAGCGCCGCATCCTGAGCCAGGATCAGTTTGGCGCTTCCCCTGCAACCGCGGCGATGGGTGGATGCTGGCAGCCCTCCGAGGGCCTGAGGGCTTCCGCCATGCGTGAGATCACGCCGTCGAAACTGGTGAGGCGGCTCTTGCGGTATTGCAGGCGGAAGTAGGCGGCGCTGCCGTCGCAGAGCGCAATGGCGCGCGTATAGAACACTTCCTCGCCACGCACGCCGGAAAAGCTTGCCCAGGCCGCGGTCACTCGCGAATAGGCGATCCGCCAACTGCCATCGCGTTCGACGCCGATACGTTCGTTGACGTCGGTCTCGAAGTCGCCATCCAGCAATGTGCTGCCGAAAACCGAGAGGGTGGCGCCATTGTCGTTGGCTTGGAAACTCGCGCCGTCGCCGTTGTCGCCTTGGCTTTGCAGCTCGAAGCCAGGCGGAATGTCGAGCACGTAGCCGAAACGCGCATTGGCATAGGATATCCAATCATCGGCGGCCGCAGCGCTCAGGGCCGACGAGAGCAGAAGCGTGAGTGCTGTCAGACTGCGCAGCATGCGGACCTCCTCTCGCTTGCTCGACCCAAAGTCTAGATAGCGCGGTTGCGGCGCGGGGCCTGTTCCTAGTGGAACAGCGGGCCCCATGCCACTCCTTCCGCGCGTCAGTGTCAATCCTCGGTAAACGTCATCGCGTGGCCATTGAGGCAGTAGCGAAGCCCAGTCGGTGGTGGGCCGTCCGGAAAGACGTGACCGAGATGCGCGTCGCAGTCGGCACAACGGATTTCCGTGCGCACCATGAAGTGCGAGCGATCCTCGATCTCGCGGATCGCCTGGTCGTCGATTGCCGCGAAATAGCTCGGCCAACCGCAGCCGGAATCGAACTTCGTATCCGAGCGGAAGAGGGCTCGGCCGCAGCAGACGCATTCATAGGTGCCGGTCTGCTTGTTGTTGAGGAAAGGACCGGTGAACGGACGCTCGGTACCCTGCTGCCGGGTGACGCGGTATTGTTCTGGCGAGAGCATGGCCCGCCATTCCGCGTCGGTCTTTACCACCCTGGGCGTCTTTACGTTCGTCATGGAGATCTCCTGTCGTTGCGGCGACTATATAGGAACGGCACAGGAAGGGTGCAATTCAAGTAGGCGTCTGCGCCTCAAGGTCGACGGGGCGTGACGTCAGGCGATCTCGCGGCGGATTACCGCTGGCCCGGCGCCGCGCTGGCGCTTGCTGTTGTTATAAAAGGCGATGAACTCGGCGGCCGGCAGCGCCTTGGAAAAAAGCCAGCCCTGGCCGTATTGCACGCCGCGCTCGATCAGATAGTCGGCCTGTTCCTGTCGTTCGATACCCTCGGCGACGATGTGGAGATCGAGCGATTTGGCGATGTCGATGATGTGCGGCGTGATCGAGCTGGTGGCGGAGTCCGTGCCGATCGTGTCGATGAAGGACTTGTCGATCTTCAGCGCATCGAGCGGCAGTTCCTGCAGATATTGCAGGCTCGAGTAGCCGGTGCCGAAGTCGTCGATCGCTACCGAGTGTCCGCGCCGGCGAGCCTCCTCGATCGTCGCGCGGGCCGATTTCACGTCCATGAAGCCGCGCTCGGTCGCTTCGAGCCAGATCTGCTGGGGCAGTATGCCGGTGCTTTTCAGTGCCGTGTCCATCATCGGCAGGATGCGCCCCGATTTGATGTCATCGGCGGCGAGATTGACGGCGATGTGCAACGAGCGGTCCGCAAGAAGGACGGTCCTGAGCTCCGCGATCATGGCGTAGATGACTTGGTCGGTGATTTCTTCAATCAGACCGTTCTCCTCCGCCAGCGGGATGAACAGGTCGGGGCGGACCATCTGCCCATCGGGACGCCGCCAGCGCACAAGCGCTTCCGCGCCGACGCAGATGCCGGATTTCAACTCGATAAGCGGCTGATAGTGGACGACGAATTCGCGCCGCTGCACGGCGATCGAAAGTTCGCCAAGCGGCGAAAGCCGGCGCCGCGACAGCCAGACGACGAGACCGACCATCAGCGCTGCGACCAGCGCGCCGGCCGGGAGCAGCAGCAGTCGTTCCCGGTCCATGTCGTTGAGGATGGCGATACTGGGGGCACTCGCAACCGCAATCCAGTTCGATCCCCTGGAGGTTGCAAACAGATCCTCCGCGTCCTTGCCCGTCTTCGGAAGGTCGGCGAGCCGCGCCGTGAGCGACGCATGCGGCTCGTTCAGCGTGCTGACGACGATGCCGGTCCTGGTGGCAACGGCAATTCGTGTGCCGGGCTCGGCGATAACGTCGACGAAGCGGACCGGATTCGTCAGCGCAGTGTAGGATCGGTCACGGAACGCCGTCATGGCGATGCCGGTGCTGATCGTCGGATAGGTCCGCGCGATCACTTCGATGCCGTTGTTGGTGGTAAAGTCGGCCGGCGGTGAGCGGACGAGATGACGAGGCGGGGCGCCCCAGGAGGTACATCTCAACAGTCCGTTCTCGAAGTAACCAATATCTTCGATGGCAGCCGTATTGACGACCAGGGAGCGCATGGCAGAGACATGTGCTTCCGCGCATGCCGGCATGCCGAACCGATTGGCCGTTTTCAGCGCGCGTGTGGCCTCCTTCAGCGCCGAATCGGCCCGCATGACTGCGGAATCGGCAAGACGGGCCAGTTGCGCCTGCTCGCTGCGCACCGCGATCGACCAGGAAAGATAATAGGCAGCCAGCATCGGCAGGATCGCGCCGAGTGCAGCCAGGATACCGGCGATGACGACTATGCGAGATCGTTCCAAGCAGGCCTCGCCCGTGATCGTTGTGGTCTTCAGTGCATGCTGCCTGCGCCAGAAAGACGGTCGATGAACCGGAGCCCGGCGGCGCGCAAATATCGTCGAAGGTAGGCGTTACGAGCAGTCGCTGGTGTCGCGGGATAAGGTGATCCGGGCTTCGCATTATTTTGAATTGAAGAAGCCTTTACCTACAACTACCACGTCTTATTGTCCCAATTCTAGGACGTTCGATCCTGCTGCGACGGCAACTGAATATTTTGCTAACAGCGCTTTAATTGTCGTCGGTCGACGCCGCATGAAATGAACGAATCTGATAGTGCATGGACTGTTGCTTGCGTTCTGTCGCGGCGACTTATCGGCACATAACGTCGATTTTATCTGGATAAGGCTTGAGGCGCCATAGCCCTTCTTTTATGTCGGGTGTTCGATTGATTGTACGGTGAAATATAAAGGAGCAGGCCTGGACGATGGATGTTGCGGCCCTCACATTTCTGGCTCTCGCACTCCCTTTCGTCGGGGCATTGGTCGCGCCGCTGCTCACGCGCCTCCTCGGCCATAACGCGGCCTGGGTGCTCGCACTCTTTCCAGCCGCCATTGTCCTGCATTTCACCCGCTTCTGGCCGGAAGTGGCCAAAGGCGAGGTGGTCACCGGCGGTTATGCCTGGATCCCGTCGTTCAATGTCAGCTTTTCCTGGCTGATCGACGGTCTGTCGTTGACCTTCGTCCTGTTGATCGCCGGTATCGGCATGCTGATCGTGCTCTATTCCGGCGGCTACCTGAAAGGCCATCCGCAGCAGGGGCGGTTCTTCTCGTTCATCCTGATGTTCATGGGGGCGATGCTCGGAGTTGTCGTCTCCGACAGCTTCCTGATGCTGTTCGTCTTCTGGGAACTGACCTCGATTACCTCGTCCCTGCTGATCGGCTTCGACCATTCGCGCGAAGCGGCAAGGCGCGCAGCCCTTCAGGCACTGGTCGTGACAGGAGGAGGGGGGCTGTTCCTGCTCGCCGGTCTGCTGATCATCTGGAACGTCAGCGGTGTCACCCAGCTTTCGCTGCTCGCGGCCTTTGGCGCAGAGATGCGCGAGAGCCCGTTCTATCTGGCCGCGCTCCTGCTTGTCCTCGGTGGCGCCTTCACCAAGTCGGCGCAGTTCCCCTTCCACTTCTGGCTGCCGAACGCGATGGAAGCGCCGACGCCCGTTTCGGCCTACCTGCATTCGGCGACGATGGTGAAGGCCGGCGTCTATCTGTTGATGCGGCTCAATCCCGTGCTCGGCGGCACGCCCGAATGGCAGATCCTTCTGCCGCTCTTCGGTGGCGCCACGCTCGTCATAGGTGCTGCTCTTGCCTGCCGCCAGAGCGACCTGAAGCTGATGCTCGCCTATACGACCATGGCCTCGCTCGGCCTGTTGATCATGCTGACCGGCCTCGGCGTTCCGCATGCGATTGAAGCGGGGGTGCTCTATCTGGTGGCGCATTCTCTGTTCAAGGGCGCCCTTTTCATGGTCGCCGGCATCATTGATCATGAGACAGGCACGCGCGACGTGACCAGACTTGGGGGCTTGCGCTCCGCCATGCCGCTTACTTTCGTCATTGCGCTTGCAGCCGCATTTTCGATGGGCGGGCTTTTCCCTTTCTTCGGCTTCATCGCCAAGGAGGAAATCTACTATGCGCTCTCGGGCTTCGACCGCCGCTCCATGGTCTTTGCGGCAATCGCGATCCTTGGCAATGCGTTGATGTTTGCGGTGGCATTTGCCGTTGCCCTGAAGCCCTTCATCGGTGCGAAGGTCGAGACGCCGAAAGCGCCGCACGAGGCTCCCTTGCTGCTCTGGCTCGGGCCGGCGCTGCTTGCCGCCATGGGGCTTTCCGCCGCCCTGCTTTCGGGGCTGACCCACGAACTCGTCTCGACGCCGATGGCATCGGCGATATCAGGCGAACCGCGGACGGTCACGATATCCGTCGTTCCGCATGTCGGGGTGCCCCTGGCCATGTCGATCGCGACCGTGTTGATCGGCATCGTTTTCTACCTGAAGCTCGATCGCCTGCGGGCCTTCATGGCGACGATCCTTGCCGATATCGGCTGGGGGCCGGATCGCGGCTTTGACCAGTTCATCCGCGGGCTCGTTCGTTTCTCCGTCGCGCTGACGCGCCGGCTGCAGTCCGGCCGCCTCGACGTCTACATGACCGCGACCTTCATCCTCGTCGCCTTCGTGCTGCTGGTCGTGCCGCTATCCTATGGCGAACTGCCGCGCGCGCCGTTCTTCGCGCCCGACGTGCCGCTGCACGAGCTTGCGATCATGGCAATTGCCGTCATCGGTCTCGTTGCCGTCGTTCTCGCGCCCGACCGGCTGACGGCAATCGTCTCGCTCGGTATCCAGGGCTTTGCCGTTGCCGTCATCTTCCTGCTCTACGGCGCGCCGGACCTTGCCTTCACCCAATTCATGATCGAGACGCTGTCAGTCGTCGTTCTGGCGCTGGTGATGACGCGGCTCAGGCTTTCGCCCTCCGACCACCGACCCTTCGCCCAGAAGGTTCCGGATTTCGCCATCGCACTTGCCTGCGGCCTCGGTTTCGGCCTGATGCTGCTGAAGGCGACGGGGGTTCCCTTTGACGTCACGCTGACGGAATTCTTCAATCTCTATTCGAAATCGATCGCGCATGGCGCAAATGTGGTGAATGTCATCATCGTCGATTTCCGTGGCACGGACACGCTGGGTGAAATCGCCGTGGTGATGGTCACCGGCCTCGCGATCCTCTCGCTCGTTCGCCTGCGGGCCGGTTCGCTCCGCCGTATCGCCGACAACGATCCGGATGCGGAGGATCGTGCATGAGATCGGTGATCTTCCGGGCCGTCGCGCCGTTTCTGACCAGCCTGATGGTGCTGTTTTCGATCTTCGTGCTGCTGCGCGGTCACAATGAGCCCGGCGGCGGCTTCATCGGCGGCCTGATCGCAGTCTCCGCGCTAGCGATCTACGGCATTGCCTGCGGCGTCGAGACCGTGCGCCGCGCCATCTATTTCCACCCGATGGCGATTGCCGGCGCGGGGCTCTTCGCAGCGACAGCCGCTGGCCTGATCTCGATTGCCGCCCGGGTTCCCTTCATGACCGGTCTCTGGATCTATCCCGCGGTTCTCGGCCTGGAAGTCCCGCTCTCGACAGTGATGCTGTTTGATTGCGGCGTCTATCTCGTCGTCGTCGGGGCGATCAGCTCGATAGCGCTGTCGCTCGAAGAGCGGGGAGGCGAGTGATGGAAGCCTGGTTCGCCCTGCTCGTCGGCATCTTCTTCACGGTCGCCGTCTATCTGCTGTTGTCGAAATCCATCATCCGGGTGCTGCTTGGTGTTGCCATTCTCGGCAATGCGGTCAACCTGTTGATCTTCACCGGGGGGCGGCTGACACGCGGCGTGCCGCCCGTCATTCCGGGCCATCAGGATGCGCTCACGGGACCGGCAGCAAACGCTCTGCCGCAAGCCCTGATCCTGACGGCGATCGTCATCTCCTTCTCCTTCTTCGCTTTCCTGCTGGTTCTGGCCTGGCGCGCCTACGAGGAGCTGCAAACCGACAATACCGACGAGATGCGCGTCGCCGAGCCGAAGGACGAGCCGGCTCCGCCGCTTGGATACTGACCGACCCATGGCCGCTTCTACCGCTTCCCCCGCAGATCTTTCCGCAGCACTCGTTCTCGAGCCCGTCGCCTCTGCCGATTGGCTGGCGATCCTGCCGGTTGCCTGGTGTCTTGCAATCGGAGCGCTGCTCGTGATGCTGCGTCGGAAGATCGACTGGCACCCTTACATCGCCGTCCTTGGCCTCGCCGGGCTCGTTGTCGTCGACGTTCTCCTGCTGCGGCACGTGATCGCGAGCGGTCCGGTAACAATGGTGATGGGACGCTGGCTGCCTCCGTTCGGCATCGCGTTTACGGTCGATCTGACGGGCGCTCTCTTTGCGCTCACCGCCTCGGTGGTGGCGCTTGCCGGCGGGGTCTATTCGCTCGCCGACATCAATGACAGCGGCCGGCGCTACGGCTTCTACCCGTTCCTGATGTTGCTGATGGCGGGTGTCTCCGGCGCCTTCCTGACGGGTGACATCTTCAATCTCTATGTCTGGTTCGAGGTACTGCTGATCTCGTCCTTCGGCCTGATCGTGCTCGGCTCCGAGCGCGAGCAGATCGACGGCGCGGTGAAATACGGCTTCCTCAATCTGGTCGCGACCACGCTGTTCCTGATCACCACCGGCTATCTCTACGCGAGCTTCGGCACGCTCAACATGGCCGATATCGCGCGCAAGGCGGAGGGCCTCCGCGGCACGGCGCCTTTGATGACATTGACGGCGCTGTTCGTACTTGCCTTCGGCATGAAGGCGGCGGCCTTCCCGGTCAATTTCTGGCTGCCGGCCTCCTATCACACGCCGCGCGTGGTGGTGTCGGCGCTCTTCGCCGGCCTGCTCACCAAAGTCGGCATCTATGCCCTGATCCGCGTGACCGTCATGCTCTTGCCGCTCCAGCGCGAGGAACTGAGCTTCGTTATTGCCCTTGCCGGCGCTTTGACCATGCTCGTTGGCGTATTCGGAGCGCTGGCACAGTCGGATTTCCGCCGCATGCTCGGTTATCTCGTGATCTCGGGCATCGGTTCGATCCTTGCCGGCATCGCCGTCGGTGGACCGGGCGGCATCGGCGGCGCGATCTTCTACGCGCTGCACTCGATGCTCGTGATGACGGCGCTCTACTTCGCGTCGGGCGTCGCGGCCAGGCTCGGCGGCAGCTTCTCGCTTTCGTCGCTTGCAGGCCTTTATCGCCGCCACGCCGGTTTTGCGGCGCTGACGCTCATGCTTGCCTTTGCCGTTTCCGGCCTGCCGCCATTCTCCGGCTTCTGGCCGAAGGTGATGCTGGTTAAAGCGGCACTCGATATCGGCGCCTGGTGGCTGGCGGCAGCCCTGCTTCTTACCGGCTTCCTGACGACCGTCGTTACAGGACGTTTCTTCCTGCTGGCCTATGGGCGCAATGCGGCGGCCGGGGACGGCGCAACGGCATCTGGGAGGATCTCGCCCGCCGCGCTCCTGCCGCTCGCCGCATTGACCGTGCTGGCCCTGGCGATTGGTCTCTACCCGGAGCCGCTTCTTGCGACCATTCAAAGTGCTGCGTCCGGGCTTGCCGAGCCCTCGGCATACCTGAACTCGGTTTTCCCGGGAGGTGGCCCGTGACCAAGTTCCTGACCATCAACCTGGTATTCACGGCGATTTGGGGGGCGATCAGCGCCAGCTTCTCGCCGGCCAATCTGATCCTCGGTTTTGCCGTCGGAGCGCTGTCTCTATGGCTGATCCGGCGCGAGCTCCAGCCCGTCGCCTATCCGGTGCGCCCGCTCAAGCTTTTCTTGCTGACGGCCTTGTTCTTCAAGGAGCTGGCTATTTCGGCCACCAAGGTCGCGCTCATGGTCATCCAGCCGAAGATGAAGCTGAAGCCCGGCATCTTTGCCTATCCCCTGACGGTCAAGAGCGATTTCGAAATCGCGTTGCTCGCCAATCTCATCACGTTGACGCCTGGGACCTTGTCGGTCGACGTTTCCGACGACCGCCGCACGCTCTACGTCCATGCGCTCGATTGCGCCGATCCGGGCAGCCTCAGGCGCGACATCGCCAATGGCTTTGAACGGCGGATAAAGGAGGCTTTCGAATGAGCCTGCCAGACCAGATCGAAGCCCTCGCTACGGGCTTTGCACTTATCGCGCTGTCTGTTGCACTACTGATTACTGTCTGGCGCATCATTCGCGGTCCGACCTTGCCGGATCGCGTGCTCGGTCTCGACATGCTGGTGGCGATCGCCATCGGTCTGATTGCCGTCGTCGCGATCCGCACCGGCTTCAACCTCTACATCGATATTGCCATCGCCCTCGGCCTCGTCGGTTTCCTTGCGACGGTCGCCTTTGCCCGCTTCATTCTGGCTCGTGGTCTTTCGCCGGAGACAGCAAACGCCGAGCGCGGCCTGGCGGAGGCAAAGCGCGGGCCCGCGCCGCGGTCCGATGCGATGCGCCGCAAGCGCAAGGGAGGGCGCCGGTGAACCCTGTCCTGGATGTCGTCATTGCTGTGCTGGTTGCAGCTCTGTTGATCGTCGGCGCAATCTTTTCGCTGCTTGCGGCGATCGGTATCGTTCGTTTTCCCGACCTCTACACACGCATGCATGCGGCTTCGAAGGCCGGAACTATAGGTTCGGGCCTGTTGCTGCTGGCCGCGGGCGTGCATTCTTTGGATCCGGCAATATTGATTCGCGCGCTCGCGGGCTTCTTTTTCTTTGTTCTGACTGCCCCAATTTCGGCTCATCTCTTGGCAAAGGCGGCACATCAGGCCGGCTACAAACTTACGAAACTGTCAGTCGTAGATCAGCTTTCACAAAAGGAAGAGCCACATCGCCGCTGATCGATGACATTTCTGAATCTGTATTTCAGAACTTTGCGATGCAGTGTGGCCATTTTAGCAATTTGGAGATAAACTTGCTAAGTATCGGCAAATTTATGTTTGGACATTTCACGCATCGATGTTAATCGAGTAAATGTAAAGTGTCGTCGTGGAAAATACTTTGATCTGAAATTCCAGCTTGAGTTGTGAATGTTGGTTGTTGCTTTGAGAGTTCGGTCGTCCCGGTGACTCGGCAGCAGGTTTCGTAATCAGAATTCCTACTCTTGATATCGCGGACGGCGTTTGTCCTTGCCGCGTTTGATGGTCCATCCCAAGGCAGCGAAGGCTTCCTGGCGGCTCTTGCAAGCGTTCCTCCCCCGAGACGCCGTCTCGGGTTGTGCTGAAGTCCGATAGGAGAAAGAAATGACTGAAACAGCGCTTGGCGCGAGCCATGAACTTCTGGTTGAACTGACGGCGGAAATTGTTGCCGCATACGTCAGCAATCATGTGGTTCCCGTCGCCGAGCTTCCCACGCTGATCGCAGATGTGCACTCGGCGCTCAACAACACCGCGGCGCCGGCGCCGGTCGTCATCCCGGTTGAAAAGCCGAAGCCGGCTGTCTCCGTCCGCAAGTCCGTTCAGGATGACCAGATCACCTGCCTTGAGTGTGGCGGTACCTTCAAGTCGCTTAAGCGCCACCTGATGACCCACCACAATCTGTCGCCGGAAGAATATCGCGAAAAGTGGGACCTGCCGACCGACTACCCGATGGTCGCGCCCGCTTATGCGGAAGCACGCTCGCGTCTTGCCAAGGAAATGGGCCTCGGCCAGCGTCGCAAGCGTCGCGGCAAGTAAGACTTCAACCGTCCGGTGAAGCGGCTGTTGCTGCGATTTGCCTGACGGTATCTGGTTTGATCACAAAGGGCCGGGCCTGAGCGTCCGGCTCTTGTGTTTTTGCCGTCAGCAGCGCTGTCGCTGCGGCGGCGCTGGCAATGGCTCAAGCGGCCAGCCGAAGCTCCGCTTCGTTCTTGATGCGGCGGATCATCGAGCGCAGGCCGTTGGCGCGCTGCGTCGACAGGTGCTCGATCAGGCCGATCTTGCCGAAGGTATCGATAGCGTCGATCTTGGCGATCTCCGAGGCATGCTTGTCGGAATAGATGGCGAGCACGATCGCGACCAGGCCGCGCACAATGTGCGCATCCGATTCACCTTCGAAGGTCAGGACTGGATCCTCCGGATTGCCTGCCGTCTGGGTGACGAGCCAGACTTGGCTGGCGCAACCCTGGACCTTGTTTTCCTGGGTGCGCTTGGCCTCCGGCATTTCCGGCAGAGCCTTGCCGAGTTCGATCACATAGCGATAACGATCCTCCCACTCGTCGAGGAAGGCAAAATCGTCGATGATCTGGTCAAGCGTCGTCATGGTCCGGGTCCAGTTATCGGGAAATTATACGCCCGCCGGTCCTTACCGTGAACGAGCTTCGTCCCTGTTCATGCCCATTGCCATCAGGCATGCAGGCGTTCAGCCCTCATATAGGGGATGGCGAGCCGGTTGAGAACCGTCATTCGCGATTGCCTTGGGCGTCGGTAGCCTTTCGCCGGTGCGGTCAGATCGAAACGCTTGTCGGGAAGGCGAGCGCATTGCCGGCGCTGGCGTCGAACCCGCCGAGCTTGCCGACAGCTGCCGACAAGGCATGGCCGGCCGCGCGGGCATCGTCAGCGTCACGGGCAGCCCCCTCGCTGCGCAGTTCCTGCTCTGCCTTTCGCAGGAGCCGTTTTATCTGTTCGGCAGCCGACTTGAGTTCGGCGGCCACCTTCGCCGTGGTACCGGGTCCACGGTCGTCGTCGCTGAATTCGCGATAGGCGCGCTCGGCAAAGCTCGTCGGCTCGGGGGAAGTGGGGGTATCGTCTCCGGCCATCGCGTCTTGCATTGGCGCACTGCCCGCATCCGCCAAGGCCGTAGCGGCCGCAGCGGCGGCAGCACCATTTGCCGCTCCGGCACCATCTGCGCCGGCCAATTGCTGGGCAGCCGTGCCGAGTTGCTGAGCGAGTTGCTTGGCAAGCCTTGCGAGCGTTTCCGGATCGGATGCAAAGAACCGGAGCATCCGAAGCTGTTCCTTGATGTCATCGATCTTCTTCTTGGCCGCAGCCGCGCGATCGGCAGTGTCTTCGTCAGAGCCAAGAAGCAAGGCAGCGGAGGCCGGGCTCTTGCCTTCGACGGCGGTCGTGGTGCCGGGTTTCGCCGGTCGTGTCACGCCCGCATTCGAAAAAAGCCCGTAGATCTGCATTGGGGTGCCTCCGCTTGTCGTGTGGCGGACCTAAGCAGCCACGGCTTGTGCGTGGCTGGCTGTGAACAGATCAGCGGTTGCGCCCAAAAAAGAAAACGCCGCGAGGGGATGGGATCCTCGCGGCGGCCACGACAGGGCGCGGCAAGTCAGGCAGTTAAGTTGCGAATGGGGTGGGGCGGCCCACTAGGCGCGACCGGGAACGTGTGGGTTACTGGATGAACGCGGCCTTGGGGTCGAGGCGCTTTTCCGGAACGGGCGTGCGTTTGAACACAGGCTCTGCGTCGATCGTGCTGCCCTCGGCCGCAGCAGCCACATCGGCTGCCGGCTTGGCCGTGCCGGTCATCATCGGTGTGACCGTACCGGTCATCACCTTGGCATCGGGTTGAGCCGCATCGGTTTCGGCAAACTGGGCATCCAGGAATTCATAGGCGATCCGAGCGCCTTCGCGAGCCCGGTGACCGAGGGCGACAAAGGTTTCCGCGCCCTTCTCGCAAACCTCGGGCTTCTGGATGCAGATGGCGCTGATGTATTGGAAAGCCTCATTGGCGGCGGAGAAGGTGTCGCCGAGCTCTACCTTGGGACCATGCTCCAGCTTCTGAGAGCTCGACGGATCGAGGAATGGCAGCAGCACCAGCACCAGCGAAAACCAGAATGTCGCCTTGATGAGAAACCACATGTTCTGCCCATCCTTCGTTCAGCTGCCTGAGCTCGCCAGTCTTTTAGCCGGCTTTTGTGCCTTCGGCATCCCGCAGCGCCGTCGTATCCCCTGATACACGTTCACGCTGCCGTCGTTTCCTCGGGGAACCTGCTGCTTTCGATGCAGCGTCCGGCCCTTCGTTGACACCGACATTAGGATGGGAATCACAAGACGGCTTTTCAAAATCGAGCCGCATTTGCTTCAAATTTTAATGAAATGCCGCCGTCGCGTGCTTTGCCGCGCATTTGTGTCGCATTTTAGCTTTCGCCGTTAAGGTTCGTGGCAGAGCCTCAAGCCGGAAGCCCGGAAGCATCGGCGATGGCGTGTCGAAGGAGGCGCCACAATCGTTAACGGTGTGCAGAAAATGCACAGAAATCCGTTGCTTACGCCCCGTTAACCACAAGAAATGAAGGTCGCTGGTTTTGCTCCAAAACGGGATTTTTCGGCGGTTTCGCACCGTTCCGGCACGGCCGCGTTTATTCTTTCATTAAGCCGGGGATGCGAGATTCCGACATGTCACGAGGCGGTCTGAATCGCGGTCCGCAAGTCGCGGAAATCGGTCGCGCCAGCCTCGCAAGAACAACAAATGTAGCAGGGTAAAGCGTGAGCGTATTGCGTAACATGGCTGGCAGATGGGCGTCCCGCGTGGACGAGATCGCGGCCCTGTGGCTGCCCCGTCATGAAGCCTCCTCACTCGCTGGACGTCGCGATACGAAACGTCTGCGGGCTGTCGCGGCCGTCTCGCTGACGACGCTGCCCGTGGCGCCGCTCGCCCTGTCGCTCGCCATGCCGGTTTCCTCGGCCCTGCCGCTTGGCACGGCGCTTTGGGCTTCCGCCTCGCTCTTGGCAGCAGCCGTCGCGATCGCTCGTGGCCGGGTGCCGGAAGCCGGTGCGCCAGCCCCGACCGATCCGGTTCTCCCGGACCTTTCGGCGGCCTATGATCTTTTTGCCGGTCTCGTGACCGTGCATGACCTGCGCGGCAATGTTCTTTCCGTGCACGGGCGAGATGCAGCCGAGCACCTGACGCTGATGCGCGATCCGGCGGGCCGCGGTTTCATCGAACAGATTCACGTCTCCGACCGCATCACTTTCCTGAGTGCGATCGACATCCTTCGCCAGGGCGGTGATCGGGCGACGGTCGATATCCGTATCGAACGGCGGACCCTGCCGATCGAAGGCGAGCAATTCGTCTATATGGCTTGCGAATTGGCGCCGTTGCGCGATCGCGACGGCAACCTGACGGCGATCCTTGCGCAGTCGCGCGATGTCTCCCAGGAGGCAGGCTTGCGCGCGGAGGCGGCGGCCCGGACGGCCGAAGCCGAGTCTGCGAACGACGCCAAGACCCGTTTTCTCGCCGCCGTCAGCCACGAGTTGCGCACGCCGCTCAACGCCATCCTCGGCTTTTCCGACGTGCTGGCCGGCGAGTATTTCGGCAAGCTCGAGAACGATCGCCAGCGCGAATATGTGGGCCTCATCCACAAATCGGGCGAACATCTACTCTCCGTCGTCAACACCATGCTCGACATGAGCAAGATCGAGGCGGGACGCTACGAGCTCATGCCTGAGCCTTTCCGCGTCGCCGAGGCGGTTGCCGCCTGCGAGGCGATGCTGTCGCACCAGGCGGCGGAAAAGGGCGTCAAGCTCGTGAGCCGCGTCACCCGCGGCATCGGCGAAATCAATGCCGATCAGCGCGCATTCCAGCAGGTTCTCATCAACCTGGTCGGCAATGCCGTGAAGTTCACCGATCATGGCGGTGTCGTGACGATCGACGCCGAGGTGGACGGTGAGACGCTGAAGGTTTCGGTCAGCGACACTGGTATCGGTATCGCGGCCGACAAGCTGGAACTGCTCGGCCAACCTTTTGTCCAGATCCAGAACGACTATACACGCCGCTACGAAGGCACGGGTCTCGGCCTTTCGCTGGTCAAGGGCCTCGTTGCGCTTCATGGTGGCGATCTCACGATTCGCAGCCGCGAGGGCGAGGGGACTGTCATCGTCGTGACGATACCGCGCGACGGCTCTGGCATTGCCCTTGCCCAGCAAGACGAGCAGCGCTCGCCGGTGACGGTGGAATTCCCGCCGCGCCTGCGCGACGGAGAAACGAGGCCGGCCGCCGAAGGAGGGCGGTCCGAGGACGTTGGTTTGAACGAGGAACGGGGATATGGCTCCGCGCAAGCGAAAACAGCCTGAACGGAAAAAGGCCGCGCAGCGTGCGCCCGGCCTGGCCGTGCGCGGGCTGGCACTTGCCGGACAGGGTGTTGGACTTGCCGGCCGCCTGATGGCGCGCCATCCGCTGGTCTCTGGCGGCACCGCGGCCTTCGTTGTCGTGTTCTCCTTCGTTGCCGCCAACGCCATGTGGTACCAGCACGGCGTGCACCCGTCGCCGCTCATGCGCACCCGCGTGCCGCTCGTCAGCGCCGAAACGGCGCAGCGGATCGCCATCGCCAAGGGCGAAGAGATCGAGCAGCGCAACGTGACCACCTTCGTCATCGAGCGCGAGGGAGAGGCCAAGGCGGACAATGTCGAGGACGTGATTGCTGGGGCCTCCGCGGATCTGCCGGCGGATAAGCCATCACCTGAGCGCGTGGCAAGTGTGCCCGACAGCGCGCAATCGAAGCTCGTCGCCGATATCCAGAAGGAACTGAACCGGGTCGGCCTTTATGACGGCGCACCGGACGGGCGTAGCGGCCCACGGACCACGGCGGCGATCCTGCGTTTTGAAGCGCAGGCCGGTCGCGCCGAGACCGGCTCGGCCAGCACCGAGCTGCTGCAGGCGCTAAGGGCGGCGCCAAGCGACAAGGTTGCGCAGGTCATGCCGGCGGGAAGGCCCCTTGCAGAGGCAAAGGGCAACGGCGTGGAGATAGATCCGGTCGCGGCGGCCATTCGCTCGTCCGAGAAGGAAAGCAATTTCATTCCGCGTGCGGAGATACCGGTTTCGAGCGACCTGGTGCTGAACATCCAGAAGGGGCTCAGCAATCTCGCCTATGCGGATGTAGCGGTCGATGGTGTCGCCGGAGAGCAGACGCGAGCGGCAATCCGCCATTTCGAGAAACATTACCGCCTGCCGCAGACCGGGGAGCCCAACGCCCAGGTCCTGAAGAAGCTCAAGGAAATCGGCGCGCTCTGATTGCCGGCGGGTTTTGAACGTACCGCCGATTTGCCTGCGCCGGCTGGCGCGTGTATCAGCCTTTCATGCGCTTGAAGTCTCACATCTTCGTCTCGTCCCTCCTGCGCCGTGCGTTTTCGCTCGGCGGCTACGCGGCCGTGCTGCGCAAGGGTGCGGAGGACGCCGGTGCAATCTTCATCCGCCAGCGGACACGGCTCGGCACCGAGACGCTCTTTGCCCCGGCGCCACAGAATTTCTTCGATGACGAAGTCGAACTCGGCCGCAAGTTCGAGGCGAGGCTTCGGGACAGCGAGGCTGAGGGGGTCGATGCGGCGCTTGCAAGCGAGGTCCGGTTCGATCCGGACTGCTGGATCGTGGAGATCGAACTGGACGACCATGGCGACCTGTTCGAGGTGGTTCCTGAGGACGGGACAAGCCGGTCCTGACACCGTCTTGCCGATCGCGCGAACCTGCTTGACTCTCCACTTGGTGGAGGCCGTAGGACGCACGCATGGACGATCAAATCTTTTCGATAGGCGAACTCTCGAAGCTGAGCGGCATCCCGGTCAGGCGGCTTCGGTTTTATTCGGACAAGGGGCTGTTACCGCCGTCCACGCGGAGCGAGAGCGGTTACCGCATGTATTCCGGAGCGGATCTCTCCCGGCTGGACCTCGTGCTTGCTCTGCGTGAAGCGGGTGTCAGCGTTTCAGAAATCCGGAAGATCCTGACCAGCAGAACCTCGTTTGCCGACGTTCTGGCGTTGAGGCTTCGTACGCTCGAAACCGAAATCCGATCGAAAAGACGGAATTCCGCGCCGCGCTGGAACGTTTCTACGACGACGTTGCCGGCGGCGCGCCGGTGGACGCAGAGTGGAAGAAGAAAATGATGGATGCAGGTACGCCGGATCTGCCAGATGATCCGACACCGGAGCAGATCGATGCATGGGTGGAACTGATGGGCATGTTGTCCGACAAGACCTATGCGGCCGAGATGCGATCCCATATGTCCACGCTTTGGACCGAGGAATTCGACCCCACCGCCTATGCCCAGGCGGCCGACGCGACCTTCGTACGGGTGCGGGCTGCTATCGAAAACGGCTTGGGCCCGGAATCAGCCGTCGGCAGGGAGATTGCCGTCGCCTGGTTGGCAGATTCGGCAAAGGCGATGAAGCGGGCTCCGGACAAGGAATTCCTGGACTGGCAACTCGAGCAGTATCGCAAACACCACGCCCGTTCCGCTCGGTACCAGGAACTGATGGCCGTATTGCAGGGGCAGGGACCGCAGGCCCCGACAGGCTGCGAGTGGAGCTGGATCATCGACGCGATGAAGCAACTCTTCTAGACGCGCGGCCGCAGACCCATCCGCACATCAGCGATTGTCCGGGTATGCTCTCGATGGGGGAGCATGCCTGGCATCAAGATGAGGTCGATGATGAGAGATTACGACGCCTAGCCGCGCCGGCGGCCGAAAAGCCGTTGTGGCTGCACATTGCTGACGGCCGCCGCGACCCTGCGAGGGCTAACCTGGCGCGCATCATTGGCGGAATTTTCGGCGAAATAGGCTTCGTGCCTTACAGCCGGAGCTGCGTCCTCTGCCTCCGCCTCGAACCAGGCATCGAGTTGCTCGCGGCAGTCAGAGCGGCTCATGGCGCCGATCAAGGCTTCCGCGTGGCTCGTCTCGCCGAAGGGTTCGCGAAGGTGCGGATAGAGCGCCTGAAGCACGAAACCGGCATCGGTCGGCCCGACATCCAGCGCGACGAGGCTCGTCGCAAGCCGCTGTCCGGAAATATCGAGCAGGATGCGCTCGACCTGCGCATCCTTGGTGCCGAGCGCCTGACCGAGGACACGTGAGAACAGGATGATCTCGCCGCTACGGGCAAAGCGCACAAGCAGCGCTGCATGAACGTCGTTGATCGCCTCAGACGAAGCTGCGGGCGCAGTAGCGGGCGACCCCGTCCGCGCCAGCGTCTTGATCTCGTGCCGAAGCGCTTCTTCGCGGGCAGCCCGCAAGGACGCGGCTTCGGGCTCCAGGTTTGGTTGGTCCGCCGCCGCCTGCTTCGCGGCGTTGCTGCGTGCTGCGAGCCCGGGCGGATTGTGGTGCTCGACCAGGGCATCGACGACGAGCGGAGAGAGATTCGGACGCCGCGCGATCGCTGCGGCATGTTCCGGGCCGCGCTCGCGGATGACCGAGATGAGGGTGCGGTCTGCAATCGCTTTCGAGCGCGTCAGGAAAATCGCGGCAATCGAAATCGGCATGCTGCCGATCAAAGTTGCGACCGGTTCCGGGATTTGCAGGCATTGGGAAAGGGCTGCCGCCGCCTGGCGGCGCGCTTCGTTACTGGAACCGAGGAAGAGGGGCTCGAACAGTTCGGCAAACTGCTTCATGTCGGACTTGCGGGGGATGCGCAGGCTTTCGAAACCAGTGACCGTCGCCATCAGGACCACGTCCTTCAAGCGGCCGGTCTGTGGCCTTTCCAACTCACGAAAGCGATCCGTCACGGTAATTCCCTGCACGCAAAACATGATCGCCGTTTCCGGTGATCCGGAAAGGCACACGTCGCAAAAATTAGAAGAAAAGCGTTAGCGCACTGTTAACTATGGATGTTGGAGCTTTATTCAGGCTTACGGCACGGGCGTGGCGCCCGAGAGGGTCGCCCAGTCGCCTCGCCAGCCCCGCATTTCTCGGGGACATCCGCGGCATCAGCCATAAAAAATCCACATGCGCTGACGAGTTATCGCGGCGACGGTCAAGGGCTCCGGACGCCCGCCGACGCTTGGAGGCCAAGTGAAGAGGGGCCTCTCCATGGGAGATATGGAACTGTGAAGAAATTTATCCTGCGCGCGGCGGCGGTCTGCGCGCTCCTCGCGGCCCCGGCGATCGCCGAGGCTGCAGAAGGCTTTGCCACTGCCAATGTCAACATGCGCTCCGGTCCGAGCACCCGCTATCCGGCGGTATCGATGATCCCGGTCGGCGAATCGGTGGAGATCCACGGATGCCTTGCGGACCTGCCGTGGTGCGACGTCTCGTTCTATGGTGGTCGCGGCTGGGTTGCCGGGCGCTATGTTCAGGCCGACTATCGTCGCAATCGCGTTTATGTCGAGCCCCGCTACTATCGGCCGCTCGGAATTCCAACGGTCGTCTTCCAGTTCGACAACTATTGGGACCGCAACTACCGCGGTCGTGACTTCTATCGCGAACGCGACCGCTGGCGCCGGGGACCGGATTGGGTCGACGACGGCCGGAATCGTCGCGACTGGGAACGCCAGCGCGAGCGCGACCGCCGTGACTGGGAAGGTGATCGGCGCCGCGAGCGGCGAGACTGGGAAACCGGCCAGCGTGACGAGGAATGGCGCCGCCGCGAGGGTGAATGGAACAGCGAGCGGACGGTACGCGAAGAACGCCGTGAGTGGGAACGTCGCAGCGATGGCGTGCGCGTTCGCCAGGACGATGGGGTCATTTACGAAGGCGCCCGCCCTGCGCCGTTCGTTCGGTGCCAGTTCGACGATCCGAATTGCGAAAACTGAACTGGAGCGCCTGGAGCGGCGCTCTTCCTGTGGACTGGAAAACGGGCGGCTCTGGCCGCCCGTTTGCTTTTGGCGCTCAGGCTTTCTGCGGTTTCAGGCGGAACCAAACGCTGTCCGGAGCGTTGAGACGGCGCAGACAAGGGAGCGTTGTAATGGTGGAAAAGAAACTGGAGGCCGTGCAGAAAGTCAGCGAAAGCGTTTCGCAGGTGCAGGCGCGTGCTGAGGTTGACGTACAAATCGCCGAACTGCGGGCGGAAATCGCCCGGCTCACCGAAGCGGTCTCTGCCATTGGCAGCGGTACGAAGGCAGTCGTGCAAGGCGAGGCCGAATTGATGGTGGAACGCGTTCGCGAACGCGTGCGCGAAGAACCGCTGTCGACGCTGGTGACGGTTGCCGGGGTGTCGTTCCTGTTCGGTCTGATATCGCGACGCTAGTGGACGCGACGGCTTAAAAAAGCGCTCCGGGTTGTTACCTCGGATACATCTCAGGGTCTCGTCTGGCGGGATAATGAGGTTTGGTTGGTGTTGCAGCGGTGTATTAGCATTCTGTTAACCAGCCTATGGCTCAATCGGGGTAGACCCGTTATCATCGGGCTGCGTCGTGTGAACCAGAAGAGCAACATCCGGGCGACCGGAAGAAGGAGCAAACGAGAAAAGCGCGCCTGTCCGGGCAAGGCCTGGAAAAATGCGCTGGCCCGAGAGGGCAGGGTGAAATCTGTACGGTAGTTCATCCGTCTCAAGACTTTGTGGAGACGAGCATGGCAGACGTGATCAGAATCCAGGACCGAAAGGTCCGCGTACCGCCGCGTAGGCCTCCGGCCATTTCGGGCAGAGCCAAAGTGCTTCTGTTCACCGGCATCCGTTACGAACGCCTCGACCGCGATCCGCAGCCGACGGCACCGGATGGACGCCGGATCAAGAAGCAGTAGCGTCCGATTTCCTGCGTCGGCGGCCGGCTATAACCGGGCGCGCCTCCTTGACCCCAAGCATCAGGGTCCCTCCACCAAAATTCCTGCATTGAACGTTGTTTTGCGTCGGCTCCCTGTCGAGCGCGTGACTGCATGGTCAGCCGCCTTCACGCCCGAGGGCTCTAGCGACGAAATGGCTCGCAGCTTGATTCGGCAAGGAAGTTGCGGACCTGCTCCTCGAAGCTGTCTACCGGCGCCATCGCCCTCAAGACCGCATAGCCGTCCTGTTCCTTCATCTCCACCATGATCGATTGCGCCAGGGCCTCCGGCGGCGACTTGCGCAGTTCCACCAGCTGGATCGGCGTCGCGACCACAAGATCGAGCTTTCCGTTGACCGCCGTGTGGTCGTTCATGCTGAAAACTTCGTTCGAATTGCTGTCGAAGACCGCGAGAGACCAGAACGGCACGCTGCCGCTGGCGAGGAAGCGCGCCGGCCCGTCGGAGATCGAGAAGCTGCAAACGGCCGTCCGGAGATAGGGGTCGTCATTGGCAAGCCCGGTCGGCCCCGGCGTGCTCGTCAGCGCGAAGAAACTGTCCATTTCGAGCAGCCCGAGGACACGGGTATAGGCGTCGCGGCCAGTGAACTGCGGCAACGACAGAATGATGATGATGTGCAGCAGGGCGGCGCCGACAAGGCCGAGGACCGTGGCGAAGAGAACCTTACGCATCGCCGCACCCGGTCTTGGTGATGACAGGCATGGCGAGGTCGATCAGGCCCGAGGAACCGGCCGTCGGTGTGTCGAGCAGCGTCAGGACCAAGCGGAAGTTGCCCGCATGGCGTATGGCCAGCCAATTGTCCGGTTGGGCATTCGGCGACACATGGATGGTGAAGTTGCTGTTTTCGCTGCGCAGCACGGTCCAGGAATTAAGCGCCGAGGGCAGGTCGGTGCCGGGACGCAGCGGCAGGCCGTCGGCGTTCGCCGCATAGAGCGTCCAGAAACGAGCCTGCGGCGTCAGCCCCGTCACGTCATACGAGCAGGTCGCCTGCAGCTTCTGGCCCTTGTCGTCGATCTGAGCGCTGAACATCAATCCTTCGGCGCCGCCGTAGAGGAGTTCTCCAGCGCGCGCCCGGTGCGCCTTGGCATAGGGGTCGGCATTGATCGTCTGCGCTTCCGGAAAGGCAACCCATGGGCCGATTGCGATCGAGCCGAAGCCGACGGTCGCCTTCAGCGCCCACACGGCCGAGGCAATGCCGCCGCCGAAGGCGATGGCAAGAGCGAGGGCGACGAGGAAGGGAATTCGGAACAAGGGCGGCTCTATCGGAAATCGGTCAGCGACGGGGCAACATGGGGTTGCCCCCATATCTCGCCGAAATTGGCGCCCGGCGCAACGGCGACCGACGGATCACGCGCGGCCGCACGATGAGATGGCTGCCGGGGGGCTTCAGTTGCTGGCGGCATCGGGATCCGTCTGTCCGGAGCGTTTTTCTTCGGCAGCGCCGAGGGCAGCGAGCTTGCCGCCGGCTTTTTCCGGCGCTTTCAGCGTGGGCGCCTTTTCGAAGGTCTCGCCGATCGTGCGCAGCAGGCGGGTGACCTCGGCCGACAACGAGCGCGGACGGATAAGGGGCGGCAGGGCGTTTTCATCTGGCTTCGCCGCTGCGACCTGCGGCTGCTTCACTGGCGCCGTCGGGGCGGTAACTCCGGGGATGGCGCGGTGCTCGATGCCTTGCTCCGCATAGTCCATCAGCCGCTTGAAAGTCATCGCCGGCAGCGAGCCGCCGGTCATGTTGTTGGTGGACGTGTAGTCGTCGTTGCCGAACCAGACGGCGGTCGTATAGTCGCCGGTGAAGCCGATGAACCAGGCGTCGCGATAGGCCTGCGTCGTCCCGGTCTTACCGCCGACGAGGATGCCATTGTCGAGAGCGGCCTTGCGCGCGGTGCCGATGATCGGGATCTGCGTCAGCATCGAATTCATCGACGTATTTGCGTTTTCCGAAAGCACGCGCCGCGCCGGCGGTTCGTCACGCCCGAAGTCGTAGAGGATGTCGCCGTCATAGTTGAGAATCTGGCTAATGCCGTGACGGCGTGACTGCACGCCGCCGGCCGGGAACACCGCGTAAGCCGTCGCCTGATCGAGCACGGTGACCTCCGATGTGCCGAGCGGCATGGTCTTGTCGGTACGGATAGGGGTCTCGACGCCCATCGCCTTGGCGGTCTGAGCGATCAGGTCGGTGCCGAGCTTGTCCTTGGCGAGGCGCACGGGGATGGTGTTGATCGACTTGGCGATGGCGGTCAGGATGGTGATGCGCCCGGCATAGCTTCGGCCGTAGTTCTGCGGCGACCAGCCGCGCCAGGTGATCGGCGCGTCGACGACGACCGTTTCCGGCGTCATGCCCTTCTCCATCGCGGCAGCGTAGGTATAAACCTTGAAGGAGGAGCCCGGTTGCCGCAGCGCACGGGTCGCGCGGTTGAACTGGCTCTCGCCATAGTCGCGACCGCCGACCATGGCGCGCACGGCGCCGCCATTCTCGAGCATGACAAGCGCGCCCTGCTTCACGCGGAAGCTCTCGCCGTATTGGCGCAGGCTCGATTCCACCGAGTCCTCTGCGGCGTTCTGCAGGCCCATGTCGATCGTGGTGCGCACGATCAGCGAATGCTGCGCGAAGGGACGGGCAATGCGCTGGACCTCATCGAAAGCCCAGTCGAGGAAGAAATCGGGCGCCTTTACCTGGGCGCGGTCGATAACGCTGGCGGGATTGAGGCGCGCGGCGATTACCTGGCCCTCGGTCATCAGGCCGCCCTGGACGAGATTGGTCAGAACCTCGTTGGCACGACCGCGCGCCGCCGGAAGGTTGACATGCGGTGCATAACGCGCCGGCGCCTTGAAGAGGCCGGCAAGCATCGCCGACTCCGCCAGGCTCACATCGGTGATCGATTTGCCGAAATAGAATTGCGCTGCCGCAGCTGCGCCAAATGTGCCGCCGCCCATATAGGCGCGGTCGAGATAAAGCCTGAGGATTTCCTTCTTCGACAGGTTGCTCTCCAGCCAAATGGCAAGGAAGGCCTCCTTGATCTTGCGTTCGATCGTTCGCTCGTTCGAAAGGAAAAGGTTCTTGGCGAGCTGCTGGGTCAGCGTCGAGCCGCCCTGGACGACGCCGCCGGCGCGGGCGTTTTCGGTCATAGCGCGGGCTAGACCCAGGAAGTCGATACCCCAATGGTCGAAGAAGCGGCGGTCTTCCGTCGCCAACACCGCCTTGATCAAGTGATCGGGCAGCTCGTCGATCGGCACGGAATCTTCGTGGATGATGCCGCGGTGGCCGATTTCATTGCCGTAGCGGTCGAGGAAGGTGACGGCGAAGTCGCTCTGGGCGCGCCAGTTGCCCTTGGTTTCCTCAAAGGCGGGAAGCGCCAACGCCAGCATCAGCACCGAGCCGACGGTGCCCCAGGTCATGCCTTCGCCGAGGACCTCGAAGACCACCTTTTTCCAGCCAGTGACGCGGAAACGGCGAAAGAATATGGTGGTATCTTCCCACCACTGCGCGAGCTTGAACCCGGTATTCCAGACCGTCGAATCGATCCAGGAGTCGATCCTGAGAAAGATGTGCCGTTTCTTCGGCCGATTATCGTCTTTCCTCGGTTCCCGCACGTCTCAACGTCCTGAAGGCTTTGTGGCATCATGCCGGCGCCGCGCAATATTTGCACGGCGTCAAATTCCAATCTACTTGCATATCGCGCTGCCGGCCTTAAAAAACCGGCAATTTTCTGCGAAATTTCTGTATCGCGGGCTATTTGACGAAAGTGTGATGACGATGGGCGAAATGCCTTTCTGGAAGGCGAAAAGCCTTGAGGACATGACCAATACAGAGTGGGAAAGCCTGTGCGACGGCTGCGGACTCTGTTGCCTGAACAAGCTGGAGGACTGGGATACCGGCGAGATTGCCTGGACCTCGATCCGCTGCACTTTGCTTGATGGCGAGAGCTGTCGTTGCAAGGACTATGAAAACCGACAGGCGACAGTGCCCGACTGCATCCAGCTTACGCCCAAAGCCGTGCGCGAAATCACCTGGCTGCCGCCAACCTGCGGCTACCGCCTCGTGGCGGAGGGGCGCGATCTTTATTGGTGGCACCCGCTGGTCTCAGGCGACCCGGACGCTGTCCATGCTGCCGGCATCTCCGTGCGTGGCCGCACCGTTGCCGAGGACGGCATCGATATCGAGGACTATGAAGACTATCTCGTCACCTGGCCGCTGGAAGTGGGGCAGGAAAGCGTGGATTGAAAAGGGATTGGCCCGCGCTTCGCTATCGACTTCCGTGCGGAGCGCTCCCACTTCGGCGAACCGGCTATCCGCCTGATGCAGCCTAGTGGCTGCCGCCGTTCTTCTTGACGAGGTTTTTCGGCGCGACGTTGCGCCATGCCGTTTCCATAGACTGGCGCACGAGCCCTTCGTCGGCCTCGACGAAGTAGAATGAGGTCCAGCCACGGTCGCCCCAGCCGCCGGGGACGGCGGCGCAGACGCCGGGTTCCATTTCCAGGAGCATGCGCTGCTGATCAGGGGTGAATTTGAAGACCGCGCGACCGGCTTCCGGCAGGGTCATGAAAATGCGCTTGCCCACCCGGAAGTCCCGTGTGCCGAAATGCGCGTTTTCCTCCGTTCCCGGCAAGCTTAGCGCGAGTCTTTCAATCTCTTCGGTCAGCATTCGGAAAGAGTAACATGGATTTTCCGAATGGCCAAAAGGCTGAAAATAGCCACAAAAATTCAAGGGCCGCAGCAATTGCCACGGTGCCAATCCAATCGGCCAAGACGGGCCATTCGGCGTTGCAGGATGTGCTTCATCCTGAACCCTAGGGTTCAACTGCGTGTTGCGTCTTGCGTATGTCAGGATTGTCTTGGCACAGGAAAACCGGTGCGCCGTTGGCGGGCGTTACTCAGCCGGCTGGATCGGCTTCGGGGTGCTTTCGCCGGCATCGCGCATGGCGCGCCATTCGTTTTCGAAACGGTCGAGCAGCGATTGCGGTACTTTGGACTGCTGAGATGCGGGCTGGTTGTTGGCTAGCGTCTGCATCCGATCCTCCCGGGCCTATGACGGTTTCATGACGTTTGATGTAGTGGACAATTTCATATCGTAAAGGCTTTGTAAATCAGTGGCTTAAATCATTTAAACGATTGAAAAATATTTAAATCGATTAATTTTTCGTTGATCCACAGCCGTCTGTCAATCCAAAGATCTGCCGGTGCAGATGCGACTAAATTGGCTGTTCTTTTGAAGTATTTTTGCGGGCGTCCTGTCTTGCGCGCGAACGCCAAACTTCACGTATTGAGGCACCCATAGAATATGCTGAACGCCGGCACGCTCGCTCGCATGGCGGCGAAAACCATCGCAATGAAATCGAAAAGTGTCAGGGGCTTAGTGCGAATACCGGATTCGGCGCGCGATCAGCGTGACTCAACCTCGCATGGTGTTGACTCAACTTTCAAACGATCGTCGACAAGGGATTCAAAGGAATCGGAAATCACTGCCTGCTCGATGTGCTGTCCCTGCGTTCGGGCTTACGGTGGATGCATCCGCCGTCGCGGCATGCGCACCGATGCCGACTTCGGAATGCTAGCGAAACATGCTTAACGAAAGGCTGATCTCATGGCCTGCCGTGAAGTATGCCCGTGATCTTGAGGCCCTATTCTGTCAGCGGCATCGAGATGAAACTGTCGCATGAAATGGCTATCGCTTGCTGGCGGAAGTCTCGGTCCGGGTTTCGTCAGGAACGGAATCGCTGCAATCTAGGGTCGGGTCCGTCGGCTCTCCAATGGATACCTGACGGCTCTGAAAGCCGACATTCATTTGCCATTCAGCCTCATTCGGTTATTGCTTCTGCCATGATGCTTCCCAAGTCGAAAGTGCGTTCATGTCTTCACCAGTGATCATAGCCGCGCTTGCCGCAGGCCTCGCGGGCTTCAGCCCGCCTGCGATCAACGTGCCGTCGGATAATGTCGTCCGTGTGTCCGGCGATTGCAGCGCGGCTGCTGCGCAGGTGGTTGCCGACACCGGCGGCGAGCTGCTGTCGGCACAGCCGACGTCCGATGGCCAGTGCGTGATCACGGTACTCGTTCCCGGTAATGGTGGACGGCCGAAGAAGGTGACCGTCAAGGTGCCGATGTAAGCGGTCCCTGCAGCGCTGCGCGTCTTGGCAGACGCGCAAAGGTCGCTGTAGCGCTTTGAATGCCTGCATGTTTCTGTCCTTAAATCGGCTAGGTTTGGCGAAACAAGCAGCGGAAATGGCCGCGAGAGGAAGTAGAGACGAATGCGCATTCTGATTGTCGAGGACGACGCCAACCTGAACCGGCAGCTCGCCGAGGTGCTGAAGGAGGCCGGCTATGTCGTCGACCAGGCCTATGACGGCGAGGAGGGGCACTATCTCGGCGACGCCGAGCCCTATGATGCCGTGATCCTCGACATCGGCCTGCCGGAGATGGATGGCATCACCGTTCTCGAGAAGTGGCGCGGGGACGGCAAGACCATGCCTGTGCTGATCCTGACGGCGCGCGATCGCTGGAGCGACAAGGTTGCCGGTATCGATGCCGGCGCCGACGATTATGTCGCCAAGCCTTTCCATGTCGAAGAGGTTCTCGCCCGCATCCGCGCTCTGATCCGCCGTGCCGCCGGCCATGCAAGCTCGGAGATCGTCTGCGGTCCGGTGCGCCTCGATACCAAGGGTTCCAAGGCAACCGTCGATGGCGTAGCTCTCAAGCTGACGTCGCACGAGTTCCGGCTGCTCTCCTATCTCATGCATCACATGGGCCAGGTCGTTTCGCGCACGGAACTGGTCGAGCATATGTACGATCAGGATTTCGACCGCGATTCCAATACGATCGAGGTGTTCATCGGCCGGCTGCGCAAGAAGATCGGCAACGATCTGATCGAAACGGTGCGCGGCCTCGGATACCGAATGCAAGCGCCGGGCAATGGCAATTAGGTCCCTCACAGCCCGCGTATTGGCGGTTTCCACCGTCTGGGCGGTCGTCGCCCTGGTCGTGATCGGCGTGGTCATTTCCGAACTCTATCGCCAGGGCTCCGAACGCGGCTTCAAGGACCTGCTGCGGGCGCAGCTTTTCAACGTCGTCAATTCAATTTCCGTCAACGAGAAGACGGTACTTTCGGGCAGTCCGCAGCTTGGCGATCTGCGCTTTTCACAGCCGCAGACCGGGTGGTACTGGATCGTCGACCCGATCGGCGAATTCGACACGCCGCCTTTGATCTCGACGTCGCTCGGCAACGGAAAGCTGCCGATCGCCAGCGTCGACGAGGTTCCCTTCGACACCGGCTACGTCCGGTTCTACACGACCAAGGATCCGTTCGGTAACGCGGTAGAAGTCTCCGAGACCGAGGTCGTGTTGGACATCCAGGGCCACACCGCGCGCTTTCGCGTGGCCGGCAACCGCGATGTGCTCGAAGCCGACATCAATCGCTTCACCCGCAATCTGACCATCGCGCTTTCCATCTTCGGTCTCGGCGGCCTCGGTGTGAATGCGCTGACCATTCTCTTCGGCCTGCGCCCGCTCGATCAGGTCCGCCGCTCGCTGGAGAAGATTCGCGCCGGCGAAAGCGAGAGGCTTGATGGAGCCTTCCCCCGCGAAATCCAGCCGCTTGCCAACGAAGTGAACGCCCTGATCGACAGCAACCGCCGCATCGTCGAGCGTGCCCGCATGCAGGTCGGCAACCTTGCGCATTCCCTGAAGACGCCGATCGCCGTGCTCCTCAACGAGGCCCGGGTGCTCGACGCGTCGCACGGCGAACTGGTGCGCAGCCAGGTCGATGCGATGCAGATGCAGGTTCAATCCTATCTCAGCCGCGCGCGGATCGCCGCACAACGCGAATCCGTCCTGGCGCGAACCGAAGCGCAGCCGGCGCTCGAACGTCTGGTTCGGGTGATGCGCAAGCTCAACCCGGAAAAGCAGGTGCACCTGTCGATCAATCCACCGGCGTTGGTGCTCGCGATGGAATTGCAGGATGTCGAGGAAACCGTCGGCAACCTGCTAGAAAACGCTGCCCGCCACGCCCGTGGCGAGGTGTGGCTGAATGTCCGACCGGCGCCGAGCGAGCTGCATGCGAAGGAGCCGGGAAGGCAGTGGATCGTGCTCGACATCGATGACGACGGTCCGGGGCTCAATCCTGATCAGATCGCGCTGGCGATGAAACGCGGCAAACGACTTGACGAAAGCAAGCCCGGAACGGGGCTCGGGCTGTCGATCGTCAGCGAGATCGTGCGGGAGTATCAAGGCACCATTACGCTGTCGCGCCGGGATGAGGGGGGGCTACGTGCCCAGCTCCTGTTGCCGGCCGCGGCTTAGAGCGGAGTGAAGAAGGGTGTGAGGTTTCGTGATTTAGGTGTCACACCCGTGCTCGAAAATGTCACAGTGGCAGGGCGCGCCGTTGCCTCGGCAGGCGGGGAATGCCAAAAGAAAATCAAGGACAAGTCGTCATTTGACCCGAATGTACCGGGTTTCGCGAATGCGGCTTCGGATAGGAATGGTTGAGTGTCGCGGATCATGAGGAACCAGGCAGAAATGGCACGGACATTTGTCGTTGGCGGTCGGATCGCGGTGATCGCGTCGGCCGTGGCTCTTGCCGGCTGCAGCACGACCGCGGGCGGCAAGTCAACCGCGACCCGCAGTGTCTCCTCCACGACCTATATTGCCGCGCTTCAGGGCGGCGTGATCGGTCGCCTTTCCGATCTCGATATTGGTACGTCCGACCGTCAACGCGCGCTCGAGGCAGAGTATCGTGCGCTCGAGGCAGCGCCCGGCGGTCAGCCTGTTACCTGGGCTGGACGTGGCGTCAGCGGCTCCGTCGTTGCTGCCGCCCCCTATCAGGTCGGGTCGCAGAATTGCCGCCAGTACAGCCATACTGTCACGATCAAGACGGAGGCGAAGACGGCCCGGGGCGCTGCCTGCCGCAATCCTGACGGCAGCTGGACGCCGCTCAGCTGAGCGCAATCCCTTCTGAGGCCGTTCGAGAGCGTCGGGGCGGTATCGTCCACCATTGCGGCGAAACGCCTCAAATCTCCGTCATAACCGGTTTTCGAGTTGGAAAGGCATGGGCCGCATAGTATTGAGCGTCCATGTTGTTCTGGATCCTCGTCGCCACTTTGACGGCGGCCGTCGCCGCCGTGCTGATCCTCCCGCTGATGCGGGCAGGGGAAGCCCCATCGTCTCCCCACAGCCACGACATCGAGGTCTATCGCGACCAGCTCGATGAACTGAAGCGCGATCAGGACAGCGGCCTGATCGGTAGCGCCGATGCCGAGCTTGCGCGCGCCGAAGTGGCGCGCCGGTTGCTGGCGGCCGGCGAGAGCGACCGCAATGTGGCGCCGGCCGTTTCGCCGCGGCGCGGGGCCAATCGTCTGGCCCAGGCTTTCGTGCTGCTCTGTCTTCCGGTCGTCGGGCTCTGTCTTTACTTGCTGACGGGTAGCCCGGGCGTGCCGGCACAGCCGCTTGCCGCGCGCTTGGCCGACCCCAATGGCGATATCAATGTCCTGATCGCCAAGGCTGAAAACCACCTTGCGGTGAACCCGAATGACGGTGCCGGCTGGGATCTGCTCGCGCCGATCTACATGCGCAACGGCCGCATAGAGGAAGCGGTCGACGCCTATGACAGGGCGATCCGCCTGCTCGGGCCGACGCCGGCGCGCCTGGGTGGATATGCTGAAGCCCTGGTCGTGCAATCCGATGGTCTCGTGACGACCAAGGCGCAGGAGGCATTTCAGCAGGCATTGACGATCGACCCCAATGATCCGCGCTCGGAGTTCTACCTTGCCCTCGGCCTCAAGCAGGAGGGCAAGAAGGAAGAAGCGCTGACCGCCTTCAACAGGCTGGTCGCGACGTCCCCTGCGGATGCGCCCTGGCTGCCGCTCGTCAAGCAGCATGTGTCGGAACTGGGGGGCCCTAGCGCCACCAGCGCTGCCGCGCCCGGCAATCCCAGCGCCGAGGATGTCGCCGCGGCCGAGAGCATGACCTCCGGCGACCGTCAGGAAATGATCCGCAGCATGGTCGAAAGCCTCGAAAGCCGCCTCAAGGAAAATCCGGATAACCTCGAGGGCTGGGCGCGGCTGATCCGCTCCCATGTTGTCCTTGATCAACGAGACAAGGCCGCGGCCGCGCTAAAGGAGGGCCTCAAAACCTTCCCGGCCGATGGCGACGGGGGCAAGCAGCTCCTGGCGCTTGCTCGCGAACTCGGGATTGCGACCGATGGAGTGACGCAATGACGCGCAAACAAAAAAGACTGGCGATCATCGGCGGCGGTGTCGGCTTTCTGGTTCTCGCAGCCTTTCTGGTAATGTTCGCCTTCAGCCAGGCGATCGCCTATTTTTACGTGCCGAGCGATCTCGCCAAGGCGAACGTTGCTCCGGGCACGCGCATCCGCCTCGGCGGTGTGGTCGAAGCGGGTTCGGTGAAGCGCGGCGATGGCAAGACGGTCACCTTCACTGTGACCGACACACTTGCCGGCGTGCCGGTAACCTACACGGGCATCCTGCCCGACCTGTTCCGCGAGGGGCAGGGCGTGGTGACGGAGGGAGCCTTCGTTCAAGGGAACTCCGTCTTCGTGGCGGATACGGTTCTCGCCAAGCATGACGAGACCTATATGCCGAAGGATGTCGCCGACCGCTTGAAGGCGCAGGGCGTCGAGCTCAGCGGGAAGGAAACCATTAAATGATCATCGAGCTCGGACATTACGCGCTGGTCCTGGCATTGGCGACCGCGGTCATCCAGGCCGCCTTGCCGATCCTCGGGGCCCGGCTGAACGACCGCGGCTTGATGGAATTGGCGTCGAGCGCGGCGGTCGCCTGTTTCCTGCTGGTCGCCTTCGCGTTCATCGTGCTCACCTTCGCCTACGTGACTTCGGACTTCTCGGTCCGCAATGTCTGGGAAAACTCCCACTCGTTGAAGCCGCTGATCTACAAGATCTCGGGTGTGTGGGGGAACCACGAGGGATCGATGCTGCTGTGGCTGCTGATTCTGACATTCTTCTCGGCGCTGGTCGCCTCTTTCGGGCGCAACCTGCCGGAAACGCTGAAGGCGAACGTGCTTGCGGTCCAGGCCTGGATCGCCATGGCCTTTGCGCTCTTCATTCTGCTGACGTCCAACCCGTTCGCGCGGCTGATCCCGGCGCCGGGGGAGGGCAAGGACCTGAACCCGATCCTGCAGGATGTCGGCCTCGCCATTCATCCGCCGCTGCTCTACCTCGGCTATGTCGGCTTCTCCGTCTGCTTCTCCTTTGCGATCGCTGCACTGATCGAGGGCCGCATCGATGCGGCCTGGGCGCGCTGGGTCCGTCCCTGGACGCTCGCCGCCTGGACGTTCCTGACCGCTGGCATCTCCATGGGCTCTTACTGGGCCTATTACGAACTCGGCTGGGGCGGCTGGTGGTTCTGGGACCCGGTCGAGAATGCTTCCTTCATGCCCTGGCTCGCGGGCACGGCTTTGCTGCATTCGGCATTGGTCATGGAGAAGCGCGAGGCGCTGAAGATCTGGACCGTGCTGCTCGCGATCATGACCTTCTCGCTGTCGCTGCTCGGCACCTTCCTCGTACGTTCTGGCGTGCTGACTTCCGTTCACGCCTTCGCCACCGACCCGACGCGCGGCATCTTCATTCTCGCCATCCTCGTCTTCTTCATCGGCGGCGCGTTCACGCTCTTTGCTTTGCGTGCCTCGCACCTGAAAGCCGGCGGCATCTTCGCGCCGATTTCGCGTGAGGGTGCGCTGGTCTTCAACAACCTGATCCTGACGACGGCGACAGCGACGGTCCTCACCGGCACGCTCTATCCGCTGGTGCTTGAGGCGCTCACCGGCGACAAGATCTCGGTGGGCCCGCCCTTCTTCAACATGACCTTCGGTCTCCTGATGCTGCCACTGCTCTTTGCGGTGCCGTTCGGCCCATTGCTTGCCTGGAAGCGAGGGGACCTCGCCGGTGTCGCCCAGCGGCTCTTCGCGTCCGTCGCGATCGGTCTCGCCGCCGGCACGATCTATTATTACGTGATGAATGGCGGCCCGGTTCTGGCGCTCCTCGGCATTGCCCTTGGCGTCTACCTGATCGCCGGTTCGCTCACCGATCTGGCGCTACGCTCCGGCCTCGGCAAGGTTGCGGGCAACGTCGCCTGGCGGCGCCTTGCCGGCCTGCCACGCTCTGCCTTCGGTACCGCTCTTGCCCATATCGGTCTTGGCGTCACCCTGATCGGCATCGTCGCGGTCACGGCATTCGAGACCGAGACGGTCGTCGAGTTGAAGCCGGGCATGACCGTTGACGCCGGCGGCTACACGCTGCGCTTCGACGGCATGCGCAACGGCAGCGGCCCGAACTACACGGAAGAATCCGGTCACTTCACCATCAGCCGCGGCGGTGTCGCCGTTTCCGAGGTCTGGTCGTCGAAGCGTCTCTACCAGGCGCGCCGCATGCCGACGACGGAAGCAGGCATCCGCACCTTCGGTCTCAACCAGCTCTATGTTTCGCTCGGCGACCAGATCAGCGAAGGCGGCATCGTCGTGCGCATCTGGTGGAAGCCGATGATCCTGTGCATCTGGGGTGGAACCCTGTTCATGATGGCGGGTGGCTTCGTGTCCTTGGGCGATCGCCGCTTGCGTGTCGGCGCGCCGACGCGGGCCAAGCGGCCGAAGACAGTGCCGGTGGGGGCCGCCGAATGATCCGTCTGCTGCTGGCGCTTCTGCTGTTCATCCTGCCGACCGGGTCAGCCTTTGCGGTCAATCCGGATGAGGTGCTGGCCGACCCTGCGCTTGAAGCCCGCGCTCGGGCGATCTCGGCCGAATTGCGCTGCATGGTCTGCCAGAACCAGTCGATCGACGATTCCAACGCCGAGCTTGCCAAGGACCTGCGCGTGCTGGTGCGCGAGCGGCTCGCCAACGGCGATAGCGACGAAGCGGTGATCGACTATGTCGTGTCGCGCTATGGCGAATTCGTGCTGCTGAAGCCACGCTTCGAAACGAAGACGCTGATCCTGTGGGGCATGCCCGCAACCCTGCTGCTCGTCGGGGCGATCACCCTTGTCATTGCGTCGCGCCGGCGCGGGGCCCAAGCCAAGGGAACGCCGCTTTCCGAGAATGAAAAGGAAAAGCTGAAGAAACTGCTTCAGCCCTGACGGGACGTTTGGACCGGCGCTCGCGCGTTCCACGATCTCCAACGCCAATCGCCTGATATCGCTGGCGAATATTCTCGGCGATAACGGCCGCCGTTCGCGGCGACATGCGGTCGGCAAGGGGCTATCGGTCCATCCCTGGTGGTCTCCCGCAACATTACCAAATATTCATCTTCCGGACAGAACTCAGTAAGGTCCCATCCGTTACATCTTTCGTCATCGGCTGTTCCTCCAGTCAGCCAAACGAGCCCGCCTCTTCCCAGCGAGGTGGGTATCGCAACCAGGTTTCGGTGCCGTCTTCGACGGCATCAAGGAAGAGAAAAGGCAAAACGGATGATTACGACCAAATCCCTGCGTCCCTCCCTCAAGACCGTTCTGAAGACCTCGACCGTTGCCGGTCTTGCTGCCGTCATGCTGACCTCGGGTTTGCCGGCCAGCATCTCCCAGTCCTTCGCGGAAGCGGTGAAGGTGGAAGCGCCGTCGGTGCCGAGCTTTGCCAACGTCGTCGACGCAGTTTCGCCCGCCGTCGTTTCGGTTCGTGTCCAGTCGCGCGTCAACCCGGTTTCCGAAGACGGCAGCGACTTCAGCTTCGGCTTCAATGGCCGTGGCTTCGATGAATTGCCGGATGATCACCCGCTGAAGCGCTTCTTCAAGGAATTCGGCCCGCGCGGTGATGACCGTGCCGAGCGCGGTGGTCCGGGTCGCCGTGGTCCGCATGGCGAAGGTCGCCTGCGCCCGACGTCCCAGGGGTCGGGCTTCTTCATCTCTGAAGACGGCTACCTCGTCACCAACAACCACGTCGTTTCCGACGGTTCGGCCTTCACGGTTATCCTCAACGACGGCACCGAACTCGATGCCAAGCTGATCGGCAAGGACAGTCGCACCGATCTCGCCGTGCTCAAGGTCGATGACAAGCGCAAGTTCACCTATGTCGGCTGGGCTGACGACAGCAAGGTCCGCGTCGGTGACTGGGTGGTTGCTGTCGGCAATCCGTTCGGCCTCGGCGGCACCGTGACCTCGGGCATCATCTCGGCCCGTGGCCGCGACATCGGCTCCGGTCCCTATGACGACTACCTGCAGGTCGACGCCGCCGTGAACCGCGGCAACTCGGGTGGTCCGACCTTCAACCTCTCGGGCGAAGTGGTCGGCATCAACACTGCGATCTTCTCGCCGTCGGGTGGTAACGTCGGTATCGCCTTTGCGATCCCCGCGGCCGTCGCCAAGGATGTCGTCGCCGACCTGATCAAGGACGGCTCGGTTTCCCGTGGCTGGCTCGGCGTACAGATCCAGCCCGTCACCAAGGACATCGCTGAATCGCTTGGTCTTTCGGAAGCAAGCGGCGCGCTGGTCGTCGAGCCGCAATCCGGCTCGCCGGGTGAAAAGGCCGGCATCAAGAAGGGCGACGTCGTAACCGCGCTGAACGGTGACACCGTCAAGGACCCGCGTGATCTTGCTCGCAAGGTTGCTGCCATCCGTCCGGGCACCACCGTTGATCTGAGCCTGTGGCGTAATGGCAAGTCCGAAAGCGTCAAGCTGGAAATCGGCACCCTGCCGAAGGATGACAAGGACGCCGCCAAGACTCAGGACAGCCAGACCGAGGAAACGCAACCCTCGAGCGAACAGGCACTGGCTGACCTCGGCGTTACCGTCGTGCCGTCCGATGACGGCAAGGGCGTCACCATCGCCTCGGTCGACGAAGACTCTGATGCCAGTGACCGTGGCCTGAAGACGGGCGAAAAGATCGTCTCTGTCAACAATCAGGAAGTGAAGTCCGCCGACGACATCCTCAAGGTCATCAACGCTGCCAAGAAGGACGGCCGTAGCAAGGCGCTCTTCCAGATAGAGGCCGAGAACGGTAGCCGCTTCGTGGCCCTCCCGATCGATCAGGGCTGATCGCGGCAGTCAAATGATTGACCGGAGCGCCGCGATTTCCAAGTGATTTCGCGGCGCTTTCCGTTTCGGGCGGGATGAGGAAAAATCTCTGCGGTTTTCCGCCTTCATTCCGCTCTTGTCTACGAGAAGCGCTCGCCAATCCGGTTGTCGCAAAGCCGAAACCGGTTGAGACAGATAGGGGTCCGGGACTATGGTCGCGCGTATGAAGATTCTCATTATTGAAGACGATCTCGAGGCGGCAGCCTATCTGGCGAAAGCCTTCCGTGAGGCAGGCATCGTGTCCGATCACGCCAGCGATGGCGAGAGCGGTCTCTTCATGGCCAGCGAGAACAGTTACGACGTTCTGGTGGTCGATCGCATGTTGCCGCGTCGTGACGGCCTGTCGGTCATCACCGAGCTCAGGCGCAAGGACGTTCACACGCCGGTGCTCATCCTTTCCGCACTCGGCCAGGTCGACGACCGTGTTACCGGCCTGCGCGCCGGTGGTGACGACTACCTTCCGAAGCCCTACGCCTTCAACGAGCTGCTCGCGCGTGTCGAGGTGCTTGGCCGGCGCAAGGGCACACCCGAGCAGGACATGGTCTACCGCGTCGGTGATCTCGAACTCGATCGCCTGTCGCATTCCGTCCGCCGACAGGGCAAGGAGATCCCGTTGCAGCCGCGCGAATTCCGCCTGCTCGAATATCTCATGAAGAATGCCGGCCAGGTCGTGACCCGCACCATGCTTCTGGAAAATGTGTGGGATTACCACTTCGACCCGCAGACCAACGTCATCGACGTCCATGTCTCGCGGCTGCGCTCGAAGATTGAGAAGGACTTTGATGTGCCGCTGCTGCGCACCGTGCGCGGTGCCGGCTACATGATCAAGGATGACCGGGCTCCCGCATGAGCAAGCTTCGCGTTCTCTTCAGAACGACCGCGGTTCGGCTTTCCGCCCTCTATCTCATCCTCTTTTCGCTCTGCGCCGCCTTCCTCGTTTTCTACGTTACCGGCATGTCGGAGCGGTTGCTGCAGCAGCAGACCCGGGATTCCATCACCGCCGAGGTGACGCAGATCGAGCAGGTCTACACGCGGGCCGGCATGAACGGCCTGTTGCGCTCGCTCGAGCGCCGCGCACGCCAGCCGGGGGCCAATCTCTATGTCATCGCCGGGCCGAACGGCGAGATCCTCGCGGGCAACGTTGCGAGCCTCGAGCCCGGACTGCTCGACAGCGAAGGTTGGACCGAGCGCCCCTTTGCCTATCAGCGCTATACGGACGAGACGAAGACGGACAGCCATGTGGCGCTCGCCCATGTGCTGGTGCTCGACAACGGCCTGCGCATTCTCGTCGGTCGCGACTTGCAGGAACCGCAGAAATTTCGCGCGCTGGTGCGTCAGGCGCTGATGGTGGCGCTTGGCGTCATGGGGCTTGGTGCACTCGTCATCTGGTTCGGCATTGGCCGCAACGCGCTCAAGCGCATCGACCGCATGTCGGAGGCAAGCACCAAGATCATGGCGGGCGATCTTTCGCAGCGCCTGCCGATGAGCGGCTCTGGCGACGAGTTCGACCGCCTGTCGGAATCGCTGAACGCGATGCTCGGCCGTATCGAGAAGCTGAACGAAGGTCTGCGCCAGGTCTCCGATAACATCGCCCATGACCTCAAGACCCCGCTGACGCGGCTGCGAAACAAAGCGGAAGCGGCACTTGCCCGCAAGGGCACCAGCCAGCGCGGCGCGCTCGAGGAGATCATCGGCGAGTCCGACCAGCTGATCCGGACCTTCAATGCGCTGCTGATGATTTCGCGCGTAGAGGCCGGTTCGTCCGCCGCCGAGATGAGCGAGATCGATCTTTCGCAGATCGTTTCCGATAGCGTCGAACTCTATGAGCCCGTGGCCGAAGACGTAGGTTTGAAACTCGAAGCCGACGTCGCCCAGAATCTGGTAATTTCAGGCAACCGGGAACTGGTCGGCCAGGCCCTCGGCAACCTCATCGACAACGCGATCAAGTATGCCGACGGTGCGGACAATCCGCTGATCAAGGTCTCGCTGGAAAAGCGCGATGGCCATGTGCTCTTGTCCGTAGCAGATCACGGCCCCGGAATCCCCACCGCGATGCATGACGAGGTGGTGAAGCGCTTCGTTCGCCTGGACGAGAGCCGGTCGAAGCCGGGCACGGGCCTCGGCCTTTCGCTGGTCGAGGCGGTCATGGAAATGCATCACGGCTCGCTGCGTCTTGCCCATACCGAGCCCGCGGCCGGTGACGGCGCCAAGGGGCTGACGGTGCGGATGGTTTTCCCGGTGGCTGCAACCTGATAGACCGGTTCCCGGAGAGTGAGAATGGAATGGGCAAGTGCGGTTTTCTTGCCGCGTCCCGTTCCAGGTGAGGGGAGACGGCATGCAGGAACAGGTGCAGCAGTGCTGGGAGATCGAGACGGCGCCAATCCGTCCGGCGACACAGGCCGACGCCAAAACGGCGCTCTCCGTGCTGAAAGACATGGCCAAGGGGCACGAGAGGATCGCAAGCCTGCTTGCCTCCGAGAGCCCGTTCAAGACTTTCGTCGTCTCGGCCTTTGCACTTTCGCCCTTCCTGCGCGACACCGGCGACAGCCGGCCGGCCATTCTCGAAGAGCTCCTGTCCACTGATCTCTCGACCTTTCTGACCGAGCGGGTGCGTCGTGCCCGGGATGCCTGGAAACCGAACGAGGGCGGTGCGGCCCTGCCGGATACGGAGATCATGGCGCGGCTGCGAAGGTCCAAACGTGAGCTGGCCTTCGCCGTGGCGCTCGCCGATCTCTCCAGGCATTTCTACGGCCGCGAAACCACACGCTGGCTTAGCGAATTTGCCGGCGCTGCCGTGTCGGCGACAATCGATCACTTGCTGCTCAGCGCACACGAAGGCGGCAAGCTGATCGTCAAGGATGTCGCCAACCCCAGCATCGGTTCCGGCGTCGTCGTGCTCGGCATGGGCAAGCTGGGTGCCTTCGAGCTCAATTACTCCTCCGATATCGACCTCGTTGTCTTCTACGATCCGCAATCCGGCATCATCGTCGATCGCGATGATGCCTCGGAAACCTTCGGTCGCCTGCTGCGCCGCCTGATTCGCATCCTGCAGGAGCGCAGCGGCGACGGCTATGTCTTCCGCACCGACCTGCGCCTGAGGCCGGATCCGGGCTCGACGCCGCTGGCGATCCCGGTCGAAGCGGCGATGCTCTACTACGAGGGCAGGGGGCAGAACTGGGAACGGGCCGCGTTCATCAAGGCGCGGCCGGTGGCCGGAGATATCGAGGCCGGCGAACGCTTCCTGCGCGAACTGGTCCCCTTCGTCTTCCGCAAATATCTC
The DNA here is from genome assembly GCF_020035535.1 of Ensifer adhaerens. NCBI lineage: Bacteria > Pseudomonadati > Pseudomonadota > Alphaproteobacteria > Hyphomicrobiales > Rhizobiaceae > Ensifer > Ensifer adhaerens. The sequence continues at coordinate 778,346 of NZ_CP083349.1, forward strand.
GACTATGCGGCGATTGCCGACATTCATTCGATCAAGCGCCAGATCCACGCCCACAAGGGGCATGGCGAGATCGCGGTCAAGGGTCACAACATCAAGCTTGGCCGCGGCGGCATCCGCGAGATCGAGTTCTTCGTGCAGACGCAGCAGTTGATCGCCGGCGGCCGCATGCCCGATCTTCGCCAGCGCGCGACGGAGCCGATGCTGCGCGCCCTCGTCAAGGCTGGCTGGATCGATGAGGAGACGGCCGATGAACTTGTGGAGGCCTATTGGTTCCTGCGTGATGTCGAGCACCGGATCCAGATGGTGCGCGACGAGCAGACCCACGTTCTGCCCGAGACCGAAGCGGAGCTGAAGCGCATCGCCTATATGCTCGGCTTCGAGGATACGGCCGCCTTCTCCAAGGCGCTTTCGCGCGTGCTGAAGACGGTTGAGCGCCGCTATGCCCAGCTTTTCGAGCAGGAGGCCAAGCTCTCGACCGAGACCGGCAACCTCGTCTTCACCGGCCAGCGCGACGATCCCGATACGCTGGAAACGCTGAAGAAGCTCGGCTTCCAGCGCCCCTCGGACATCTCCCATACGATCCGCACCTGGCACTATGGCCGTTACCGGGCCACGCAATCGGTAGAGGCGCGTGAGCGGCTGACCGAGCTGACGCCGGAACTCCTGCGCGTCTTCGGCGAAAGCCGCCGGGCCGATGATGCACTGCTGCGCTTCGACAATTTCATTTCCGGTCTGCCTGCCGGCATTCAGCTGTTTTCGCTGCTCGGCAACAATCCGGGGCTCCTGTCGCTGATCGTCAATGTGATGTCATCGGCTCCAAGACTTGCCGAAATCATCGCCGCCCGCCCGCATGTCTTCGACGGCATGCTCGATCCGGGCCTGCTCGCCGAGCTGCCGACCAGGGACTACCTCGCGCCGCGCATCGCCAATTTCGTCGGTGGTGCTCGGCACTATGAGGAGGTGCTCGACCGCCTGCGCATCATTGCTGCCGAACAGCGCTTCCTGATCGGCATCCGGCTCTTGACCGGCGCCATCTCCGGCGCCCAGGCGGGCCGTGCCTTCACCGATCTCGCCGACCTGATCATCGCGGCCGCCGTGAAAGCGGTGCAGGACGAAGTCCGCTCGGCGCACGGCGATTTCCCCGGCGGCCGTATCGCCGTCGTCGGCATGGGCAAGCTCGGCAGCCACGAACTGACCGCCGGCTCGGACGTCGACCTGATCCTGCTCTATGACTACGACGAGACGGCAACCGAGTCCGACGGCGCCAAGTCGCTCGACCCGACGCGCTATTTCACCAGGGTGACGCAGCGCCTGATTGCGGCACTCTCCGCGCCGACGGCCGAGGGCATTCTCTACGAGGTCGACATGCGGCTTCGTCCCTCCGGCAACAAGGGGCCGGTCGCCACAAGGATCAACGCTTTCGCCAAGTATCAGCGCGAAGAGGCCTGGACCTGGGAGCATCTGGCGCTGACCCGGGCGCGCTGCATCTGTGGCGACGACAGGCTGATGGCCGAGGCCAATGCGATCTTTGCAGAAATTCTCGGCCGCAAGCGAGACGTTGCCAAGGTCAGCGCCGACGTGATCTCCATGCGCGAGATGATCGACAGCGAGAAGCCACCGAGCGACATCTGGGATTTCAAGCTGATCCCCGGCGGTCTCGTCGACATCGAGTTCATCAGCCAGTACCTGGCGCTCGTCGCCCCGGCTAAGGGCGTTCAGCCGCTGACTGCCGGCACCGATACCGGTGATGCGCTGAAGCTTCTCGGCGAAGCCCTCATGAACCCCAACGATCTCGACGTTGCCCTGGAGGCCCTGCACCTCTTTACCGAGTTGTCGCAGATCGTGCGCCTGTGCATCGAGGGAGAGTTCGAGCCGAAGGAGGCGCCGGCCGGGCTGATTGATCTCGTCTGCCGGGCAGGGGACTATCCGGACCTGAAGACGCTTGAGGGAGATATCCGCCGGCTGTCGAAGGCCGTCCGGCGTGTCTTCCAATCGGTGGTTTCTGGCTAAGTGTGGTGCAAGGGCGCTTGAGCGGGATGCGAGGGGAAAACCGCACGCGCGCCTCCTCGTCCCGCTTCAGGTTTGGTCGGGGATTCTGACCGAGATGATGGTACCGACGTTTTCCGTCGAGTGAATTTTCATGCTGCCACCGTGCAGGCGGGTGAGCGAGCGCGAGATCGCGAGCCCAAGCCCCGATCCGCCCTTGCTCTTGGCGTACTGGCTCTGCACCTGCTCGAAGGGTTGGCCGATCTTCTGAAGCGCGTCCCGGGGTATGCCGATGCCGGAATCGGCGATCGTCAACGTCACGGCACCCGTCACCTTGCGCGCTCGAAGTGAAATGCGTCCGCCCTCATTGGTGAACTTCACCGCGTTCGAAAGCAGATTGAGCAACACCTGTTTCATGGCGCGGCGATCCGCGACCATGGTGAGGCCCGAGGAGATCTGCTGCACGACGTGGATGCTCTTCTGCTCCGCCGGAATGGTGGTGAAGCGCAAGGTCTCTTCGATCAGCGGCGCCAGATCGATCCTCTCGCGGCTGATGCGCATGTGCCCGGCCTCGATCTTCGACATGTCGAGGATGTCGTTGATGACGTTCAAGAGGTGCTTGCCGCTCTCGTGGATGTCGCGCGAATACTCGTTGTACTTCTCCGAGCCGAGCGGCCCGAACATCTGGTTCTGCAGGATTTCCGAGAAGCCGAGGATGGCGTTGAGCGGCGTACGCAGCTCATGCGACATGTTCGCGAGGAATTCCGACTTGGCGCGGTTCGCGGCCTCGGCGCGGTCCTTTTCCGCCTGATAATTGGAATTTGCGACCGAAAGCTCGGTCTTCTGCCGCTCGAGCGTCATGCGCGATGCCGAGAGGTCGCCGATCGTTGCCATCAGCCGCCGCTCGGATTCGCGCAGGCGCACCTGGTGCCGCTTCAGCAGCGTGATGTCGGTGCCGACCGAAACGAGGCCGCCATCGCGCGTGCGCCGTTCGTTGATCTGCAGCCAGCGCTCGTCGGCAAGCTGGACCTCGCTCGTCTGCGACTGGTTGCTGCGATCGGGGTCGGCGATGCGTCGTTCGACCACCGGCCGGGCCGCGGCCGTGTGCACGGCGATGCGCTCCGTCCCCGGAACGAGCACGTGATCGGGCAGCTTGTATGCTTCCTGGAAGTGGGTGTTGCACATGACCAGGCGGTCATGCTTGTCCCAGAGGACAAAGGCCTCCGAGGTACATTCGATCGCGTCGGCAAGCCGTTGGTCTGCCTCTGCATAGCGCTGGGCAAGCCGGTGCTGCTCGGTCACGTCCATGGCGATGCCGATCAGATGCGCCCGCCCGGAAACGGTACGGATGATTTCCGCGCGGGCGCGCAGCCACACATAGTGGCCGTCCGCATGTCGCATGCGGAATACCTGGTCGATCTGGCGCGCATCGCCGCGTGCGATGGTGCGTGCCACGCCATAGATTCCGCGATCATCGGGATGCATCAGCCGCGCAGCGTCGCCGAAGGAGAGCACGCTGCTCTCTTCGGGCATGCCGAGCATCTCGTACATCGACCGCGACCAGAACAGGCGACGGTTGGCGAGGTCGAAATCCCACAGGCCACAGCGGCCGCGCGACAGCGCCGTCTCGACACGCAGGTTGGATTCGGCAAAAACCGAATCCGCGTCGCGGGCCCGCTTGGCCTGGATGTAGTAGGCATAGAGCACCATCAGCAGGATGGCCGAAATGCCGGCAAAGAGCGTCACGTTGAGTGAAACCTCATCGCGCCATGTCGTTTCGAGCTGGGTGATCGGCGTCGCGACCAGTACGACCCCGGCCGCCTCGGGCAGCTGCGCGAGTGCTACGATATGGTCGACGCCGACAATCGGCGTCTTCATGACGCTCGAATGCTCGCCGAAATACTGAAGCGTCGCGATATCGGGCGCGACTGCCGCGAGTGTTCGGCCGACGAGTGGTCCGCCCTCCTGGGTGCTGGCAAAGATCCGGCCGTCCTTGCGCACCGCAAGGATGAACGTGCCGGGATCGAGCATGCCGGTTGGCAGATACTGGCTAAAGCGTTGCTCCGCGTCCGTCCGTCGGCCCTCGTCGAAAAGCGCTGCACCGTCCGTCTGGAAGGCCGCAACCGCGATGGCGGCCGCGAGGCCGACCGTCTGGCGCGAGCTTTCCTCCATGCGGGCATGCTCGCCCATGATGCTGGACATGCGCGAAACCGCGACGATGATCAGGAATGCGATGATGAGGATCGGGATGGAACGCTTGAGAATAGGCTCCGCGCTCGCCAGACGCCGTGAGGTCGGTCCGGTAAAGATCTTCGCCTGCGAGATAAACTCCTGCTCCAGGCGGCCTGCTAGCCCCGGAAGCTTGAGTCGCAACCGCCCGTCGGCTGCGCTCGCCTGTCGCGCGTCCGCCATCTTTCCCAATTCTCTAAACCCTCTGATGATTCGGCGCGCCGCTCGCCCGAATCTGACTCAATGAATCACAGGGCGATTCGCCTTGTCCAGAGGCGCTGGTAAAGATTTGTTAACCATTTCTTATCGTTGGGAATTAATAGGCCGGGTCGCACGGGCGATCCGGCTCTACTGCAAAGTTCCTCAAATCGGCACCGACCAAGGGCAGAATTATACAGCAGATTCAGAGCACTACAGCGCCGCGCGTCTGGCAAGACACGCGGCGCTGTAAACCAAATCAATAATGAGCTCCAGGCTTCAGGCCTTGAGCATCCGTTCGACGATGTCGCCGACATCGGCCGAAAGCTTCGGTGCTCCGGCAATCTCCTTCAAGGCCTTGCGGGCATGCCCAGCGCGCTTGTCCTCAAGCGAGCGCCAGGAGCGCATGGAGGTCAGGATACGGGCTGCAAGCTGCGGGTTGCGCGGGTCGATGTCGAGGATCTGGTGGGCGAGGAAGCGGTAGCCCTCACCGTCGGCACGGTTGAAGCCGGTCGGGTTGGCAAAGGCATAGGTGCCCACCAGCGAGCGCACGCGGTTCGGATTGTTGCCATTGAACAGCGGTTCGGCCATCAGTGCCTTGACCCGATCGAGCGTGGCTGCGCCAGGGATTGTCGCCTGGACGGCGAACCACTTGTCGATGACCAGCGCGTTGTCGGCAAAACGCTTGCGGAAGGTTGCAAGCGCTTCTGCGGTCTCGGCGGCCTCCGGGAAGCGGTGGGCGAGCAGCGCCAGCGCATGACTGAGATCGGTCATGTTGTTGGCGGCGGCAAAGGCCTTGGCGGCGCGCTCCGGACCTTGATCGCCCTGGACGAGGTAGGTGAGGGCGCTGTTGCGCAGGGCCCGCCGGCCTGCACTCGCGGCATCCGGGCTGAACGCGCCCGTGGAGACGAGGTCGTCGGCCAATTTGAGGAAGGTGTCGCGTCCGGCCGCGGCAACGGCTGTCAGGATCTGCTGACGGGCGGCGTGGATCGCGTCCGGATCATTGTTCGTGCCGATCTCGCGGGCGATGTCGGATTCGCTCGGCAGTGCCAGGGCTTGCGAGCGGAAAGCGGGCTCGAGCGTTTCATCCGAGGCCGCGCGGATCAGGCCGTCGATAAGCGCCTTGTCGCAAACGGCCGGCTTTCGGGCGCGGACATTCGCCGTGGCTTCGACCAGATTGGCGAGTGCAATCGCGTTGAGCGCCTGCCAGCGGGCGAAGAGGTCGCTTTCGTGATGCGCGATCAGCGCGAGATCGTCGGCGCTCTGCTCGATATGCAGATTGATCGGCGCGGAGAAGCCGCGGTTGAAAGACGGTACCGGGCGCGACGGAATGCCGGAGAAGACGACCGTCTGCTTGCGCTCCGTGAGATGCAGGACGTCGCCGGTCATGTCGGCGCCGGAGACCGCGGAAAGGTCGGCTTCGTTGCCGTCTTCGAGCAACAGGCCCATGCGCAGCGGAATGTGCATCGCTTCCTTGGCGCCCTGTCCGGGTGTGGCCGGAACGGTCTGCTCGAGCGAAAGCGTAAAGGTTTGCTTGGCGGCGTCATAGGCGCCCGACGCGGTGACCAGCGGTGTTCCAGCCTGGTGGTACCAGAGCGCGAACTGGCCGAGGTTGCGACCGCTTGCTTCTTCGAAACAGGCGACGAAATCCTCGATTGTCACCGCCTGGCCGTCGTGCCGGTCGAAATAGAGATCCATGCCCTTCTTGAACAGATCGCGGCCGAGGATCGTCGCGATCATGCGGGTGACTTCCGATCCCTTCTCGTAGACGGTTGTCGTATAGAAGTTATTGATTTCGCGGTATTTCGTCGGCCGGACCGGATGGGCGAGCGGGCCGGCGTCCTCGGGGAACTGCTCCGATTTCAGGTGCCGTACCTCCGCAATTCTCTTGACCGCGCGCGAGCGCATGTCGGCGGAGAATTCGTGGTCGCGATAGACCGTCAGGCCTTCTTTCAAGCAGAGCTGGAACCAGTCGCGGCAGGTGATGCGGTTGCCGGTCCAGTTGTGGAAGTATTCGTGCGCGATGATCGCCTCGATGTTGGCGTAGTCCGCATCGGTCGCCGTTTCCGGATCGGCAAGCACGTACTTGTCGTTGAAGATGTTGAGCCCCTTGTTCTCCATCGCCCCCATGTTGAAGTCGGAGACGGCGACGATCATGAAGATGTCGAGGTCGTATTCACGGCCGAAGGCGTCTTCGTCCCACTTCATCGAGCGCTTGAGCGCGTCCATGGCGTAGGCAGCGCGTGGCTCCTTGCCGTGCTCGACATAGATCTTCAGCGCGACTTCGCGGCCGGACATGGTCGTGAAGGTGTCCTCGATGACGCCGAGATCGCCGGCGACGAGGGCGAAGAGGTAGCTGGGCTTCGGATGCGGATCGAACCAGGCGGCGAAGTGACGGCCGTCGCCCATGTCGGCGCCGCCGAGATAGTTGCCGTTCGACAGCAGCAGCGGAGCGGACGCCTTGTCGGCAATGATGTTGACCGTGTAGACGGCAAGCACATCCGGACGGTCGGGGAAATAGGTTATGCGGCGGAAGCCTTCGGCCTCGCACTGGGTGCTGTAGATGCCGTTGGTGCGGTAAAGCCCCATCAGTTGCGTGTTCGTATCGGGCGAAAGCAGCGTGGTGATGGTGACTTCGAAGGGAGCGGTTTCCGGCAGACCGCGGATCGTCAACGTATCGTCGGTTGCGTCGTAGAGGGAGGTCGCGAGCTCTTCCTGGTCCAGAAGCAGGCCGGTCATCTTCAGTTCGTCACCGTCGAGCAGCAGCGGCGCCGACGCGTCGACGCCTTCGCGACGATGGAAGATCAGTCGGGCTTCGACCTTGGTTTCCTTCGGATCGAGTTCGAAGGTCAGATCCACTCTCTCCAGAACGAAGTCGGTCGGCCGATAGTCTTCCAGATGAATGATCTGGCCAGTATTTGTCCGCATGGTCAGTCCCGCTTGCGCCGTTCTACTGGAGAATTTGTAGTGGGCGCCTGTGATGGTGAAAAGGCCAAGGGGCGAAAAGTCGGATAATGCCACACGATTGTGATGCCGGCGACCGCACTTTCGACAGAAAAGACATGGCGTCCGATGTTCTTCCCGCTCCCTTATCGGATTGACGTGTATCGAAGTGGGACTAACAAGACATGAATTGGAAAGGTTTTTTTCGCGCAAGCTAAAGAAAAGCCGACGTCATTTTGCCGAGCGTCAATCGATCAAGAAAAAACGTCATTCATCACGAAGTTTGATCCGACTTTCTTGCCGAGCGTCGCTAAGGTGACGAAGTTCTGTGGCGGTTTCTCCGCTTAAAAAATCTCCAAACCAGCCCTCGTGTCTGCTGATCGCCGGCGGAGGCTGTTCGAAAAGTGCCCTCAATGGATGCGGAAGTCGAAAGCCCGATGAAGGGGATCCTGCTCAAGGTCCTTTCCGTCGTCATTTTCGTTTGCATGTCGACTCTGATCAAGGCGGCCGGAAACGAGATCGCCACCGGCCAGATCACCTTCTACCGGTCGGCCTTCGCCATGGTGCCGATCCTCGGCTATCTCGCCTTCCGCGGACAGCTGCGCGATGCCTTCAAGACCGAGGATTTTACTGGCCATATCGCGCGCGGCTTCGTCGGCATTCTGGCGATGAGCTTCGGCTTCTACGGCCTTGTGCATCTGCCACTGCCTGAAGCCATCGCGATCGGCTACGCCATGCCGCTGATCGCCGTCGTTTTCGCAGCACTTTTCCTTGGCGAGACGGTGCGGCTCTATCGCTGGTCGGCGGTGTTCATCGGGTTGGTCGGAGTGATGATCATCACCTGGCCGCGGCTGACCCTGTTCCGCGACGGCGGGTTCGGCTCTCTGGAGGCGTTGGGCGCCGCAGCGGTACTGGTTTCGGCTGCGCTTGGAGCGGTTGCCATGGTGCTGGTACGAAAGCTCGTCAAGAACGAGCGAACCCATACGATCGTGCTCTACTTCTCGCTGTCGGCCTCGGTCTTTTCGCTGGCGACGTTGCCCTTCGGCTGGCCGTCGATCTCGCGCGATGCCTTTCTACTGCTGATGGTCGCCGGCTTTTGCGGCGGTGTCGCGCAGATCCTTTTGACCGAGAGCTATCGCCATGCCGACATGTCGACGATCGCGCCTTTCGAATATACATCGATCGTACTGGGCCTGATCATCGGCTATTTCCTGTTCGACGATATTCCGACGGCGGCCATGCTCGTTGGCACCGCGATCGTCGTCGGCGCCGGCATCTTCATCATCTTCCGGGAACACCGGCTCGGCCTTGAACGCCGGGGCGCCCGCAAGCATATGACGCCGCAGGGCTAGGGAATTCCCTGGAGTAGGTGCGAGTTTGCCTCGCGCCGTCGCCCTATGGGCGCGGCTTCTCCCAGGCCGGAACGGTGTCGTCGTCGATCAGCGGCTCCTGCGCCATCTGCTGGGCGACCGGGCTCGTCACGTCGGGGCCAGGTGTCGGCATCACGCTCGTTGCCTGGAAATCGGTCTTGGTGACCAGGCCCTTGTGCTGCTCGCGCTGGAGAATGCGCAAGGCGGCATAGCCGCCGTAGAGGGCGAAGTAGACGGCGAGAACGAGAAACAGCGACGCCGGGCCGAAACGATCCATGACCGGGCCGACCATCAGCGGGCCCGAGATCGTGCCGAGCCCATAGGTGATCATCAGGCCGGAAGACGTCTCGACATATTCGTTTGGCCTGGCGAGGTCGTTCGCATGCGCGACGTTCAGGGCGTAGATCGGAAACAGCACCGAACCGATGCAGGCGGCGATGATGTAGAGCACCGTCGGCTGGCTGCCGATCGATGCCGACATCACCAGGCAGGAGACGACGCCGATCACGCCGCAGCCGACCATGACGATGCGCCGGTCGATCTTGTCGGAGAGGCGGCCGATCGGGATTTGCGAAATCGCGCTGCCGGTCAACAGCGAGGCGAGCAGCGTCGCACCTTCGGCGGTGGAAAGGCCGATCTGTTGGGTGAACACGCCGCCGAGATTGAGCCAGGCGCCGGAGAGCGCGCCGGCCAGAAAGCCGCCAACGACGGCAACCGGAGAGCGGCGGAAGAGCGCTGGGATATCGAACTTCGCCTGCGCCGGGGGAGCCGGCATGGGCGAGGAGGAAAGCGCCGTCGGCAGCAGTGCCAGGGAGAACAGAACGCTGCAGAGCATAAATAGCGACGTATTGGTGGGGTCCCCGAGCGGCACCATGTATTGCCCGCCGATGGTGCCGACCATCGTCGTGATCAGGTAGAGCGAAAAGAGGAGGCCGCGGTTTTCGTTGGTGACGCGTTCGTTGAGCCAGCTCTCAATGACCAGATAGCTGCCCGAGATGGCGAAACCGGCGATCGCGCGAAAGGCGATCCAGGCGCGCCAGTCGACGACGAGGCCGCAGAGCAGGATCGCGATCGACAGAAGCGTGATCAGCGCCGTGAACACACGCACGTGACCGACCCGCAGCACGAATTTGGGTGTGACGATGCAGGAAAGCGTGAAGCCGACCGTATAGCCGGTGGCGATCACCGAGACCGTCAGCGTTGACCAGCTTTCGGCGACGGAGCGTACCGGGATGACATAGCTCTGCAGGCCGAAGGCGACCATCATGAGCAGGGTCGATACCATCAGGCTGAAGACGGAAGCGAGGCTGGCCAGCATCGGCGCTCCTGAAAACGTAACGCGCCCGCATCAAGGCCGATGGCGGGCAAGCGCAGCTGGAGCGAGCTCGGTCTGGCGGATGCCGGATGAGCCTGACACTCCAAGGTCATAGGGAGTGTGGCTCTATCCAGTTTTTTGGGCCCTGTCGATTGCGACAGGCGATGGCAAAAAGGCGGTAAAGCCTCTTTGCCGGCAGCGATCAGTTCGGCAGGAGCGGGCTCACGACCACGCGATGGGCGCGGCGAGCATCCTTCTTGGTGCTGAGAGCCGTGTATTCGCGCGAGGCACGAACGGCTGTGCCGATGTCGGAGATCGAATCGAACAGAACCTTGAGGCTTGCGATGGGCTTGGTCATGGTTTCGTTCCTTTCATCGTCGTCACCGATTGTGGCGACACGGGCACGCGACACGCAGTGACGCATGTCGCGTGGGGATCAGCGCTGAATGAAGTCGGCGAAAATCTGCGCCGGACGGGTCGTCCGGGCGAGGCCTATCGCGGTCATCTGCTCGTTGGCTGCCGTGCCGAAGCGGTTGAACGGCGTCCGCTGAGCAGCACCGGCGTACCGGAGCGTCTCAAAGCTGCTGTGGATCGGACGAAAGCGGGCAGTCATGGTTCAATTCCTTAATCCCATTCCTCCCGTATACACATATTGCGCTGCAACATCGCATTTTGCAATGCGTCATAATGCGCCGCTGATATGCGCAGACCGCATGGCTTTCTTCATTCTTTGTTCATAAAGCCGGCATGCGGACGAATGCCGCGTTTGCGCCTAGCGCTTCGGTGCGGATCAGCCTTGGATCCGGGCCTTGAAGGCAAGCAGGTCCTGCCAGGCGAAGCGCTTGTTGACTGGCGCTGTCACCAGATCTTGAGGGTGCAGGGTCGCAAGCGTCGGCACCGTGATGCCGCCGATTGCAAGCTCCCGCCATTCGCCGCGAAGTTGATGGATCGTATCGCTGCCGCCGAGGAAGAAGCGGGCCGTGAAATTGCCGAGCAGAAGCAGGTGCTTGGGCTCGGCGAGCGCGATCTGCCTCTCGATGAAGGGGCGGCAGATATCGGCCTCGCGCGCCGTCGGCACACGGTTGCCTGGCGGGCGCCAGGGCACGACGTTGCTGAGCAGCACGGTTTCGCGCGCCAGGCCGATGCCGGAGAGCATTCGGGTCAGCATCTCGCCGAGGCGGCCGGCAAAAGGCTGGCCGTCGCGATCGTCGTCGGCATAGGGCATGGGGCCGACGATCATGATACCGCTCGCCGGGTCCCCTTCGGCAAAGACGAGATTGCGGGCGCTGTTCCTGAGATTGCAGCCGGCAAAGCCTTCCATCGCAACCCTGAGCTCGGCCAGCGATCGGGCTGATTCGGCGGCAAAGCGCGCCTCCTCGATTGCCTGTGCATCGGGAATGGCGACAGCGGGAGCATTCGCGGCCGGAGCGGGCGCACGGGATGGAGCGGGGGCAGCGGCCGTCGCTGGTTGGCGCGCTGCCGGTTGCGCGGCGGGCGCCTCTGCACGGCTGCTGACTGCCGCTGCGCGTGCGTTACCGCGCGCCGCCTTCATCGCCTCGAATTCGGCGAAGCGGTCGACAGGCTCCTCCTCCAGCAGCCATTCTACGCCCGCATCCGCATGGAAGGCGAGGAGGGCGGCAAGCTGTGCCGGAGAGAGATCGTGGGCGGAAATCATGGGCATCAACCTAACCCATAAGCCGCCGGACCGGAAACGCTTTTCCGGCCCCCGACATGCCTATCCAAGGTCATTGGGGACGTCAGCCTCAGGCCGCGTTCGCCGTCCAGTGGGCAATGTCTTCGTGCTCGCCGATCAGCGCCAGTCCATGGGCGATCGACAGCAGTTCACCGCCACTTTCGATGCGGTCGGCTTCGAAGCGTCGCTCGAAAATACCGCGGACGGCCGGAACGAACGATGTACCGCCGGTCAGAAACACCTTGTCGATCGCTTCTGGTGCCGTCGCAGTCGACTGCAGCACTTCATCGAGCGCACCCTCGATGCGGGCCAGTTCCGGCGCGATCCAGCCTTCGAAGTCGCTACGGCGAACCGTGCGGCGCGACATTTCGCCGAGCGGCGTAAAGTAGAACTCGGTTTCGTCCTCCTGCGACAGTCGCATCTTCGTCGCCGAGATCGCGTTGTAGAGCGGATAGCCCTCGTCATGTTCGATCAGATCGACGAAGGCTTCGAGCTTCTCGGGCTCCAGGCTCTGTCGCACGAGCTTTTTCAGATCGGTGAAATCTTTCAATGTCTTGAAGATCGAAAGCTGATTCCAGCGGCCGAAGTTTGCGTAGTAGTTGGACGGCACTTCAAGCAGCTTGTCGAAGCTCTTGAAGAGACTCCCCTTTCCGATCAGCGGCGAGACGACATTGTCGATGATGCGGAAGTCGAAATGGTCGCCGGCGATGCCGACACCAGAATGCCCGATCGGGCGCGCGGTCAGGCGGCCCGCCTTGGTCTCGAAGCGGATCAGCGAATAGTCGGTGGTGCCGCCGCCAAAATCGGCAACGAGGACTGTGGCGTCCTGCTTCAGATTCTGGGCGAAGTAAAATGCGGCCGCCACGGGTTCATAGACATAATGCACCTCGGGAAAGCCGAATTCGGAGAGCGCTGCGCCGTAGCGTTCGAGAGCGAGCGCCGGATCGGGGCTGGAGCCGGCGAAGTGCACCGGTCGACCGACAACGATCCGGCTATACTCATCCGCCCAGCCGTCGCCGGCATAGTCGCGCAGCTTCGTCAGGAACACCCGCATCAGGTCCTCGAAGCTGTGGCGCTTGGCAAACACCTGCGTGCCCTGGAAGAGGGGGCTTGCGGCAAAGGTCTTGATCGACTGCAGAAAACGGCAGTCGCCCGGATTGTCGATGAAGGCGCGGATTGCCGCCTGGCCGGCTTCGACCTTCAGCGCCTGGGCGCCGAGGTTGGCGTCCTTCATGAAGGAGAGCGCCGTGCGCATGGCGTCTGTCGTGCCCGCAAGACTGTCGAACTGCACCGAATGAGTGGTGTCGCCGGCCGCAACCGCCAAAACGGAATTGGTGGTGCCGAAGTCAAAGCCCAATGCCTTGGCCATATGATGGTCTCCTTGCGTCTGGCGTCGCTCCGCCGCCCGGGGCAAGCCGGCGGCGCACGACGCAACGTGAAATTTTGTGGGACCGTCTCCGCATGTCAGGCGGTCGGCCCCGAAGCCGACAAAAGACACGTCGTCCGCGCGCCAGGGGGGGGCGTCTTGCCGAGTGCCGTTTGCGAATGGGATATGCCGGCGCGGACCGCCGGAAGGATCTGGCGGCCTCGTCGCACGGCTCTTCGGCAAAAGCAAGGCCGGATGGCTCGTACCTTCGGCACGCGACAATTTGATATATTTACGTTTACGTACACGTCATATAGAAATTCGCTCTAAAGTCATGACCTCATGCGCAAAAGCGGGCATCGTCTGTCGCATCCCGGCTCGACAAGCCAAACGGCATTTGCCATGACGGAATGATATGCCCTGGGAACTGAACCGGCAGAAGACCGGTGAGACTGGAGAGACGGTATGACCGAGCAAGACCTGCCCGAACGCGAGAGCATGGAGTTCGACGTTGTGATCGTGGGTGCGGGACCGGCGGGTCTTGCAGCGGCGATCCGGCTGAAACAGGTCAATCCGGAGCTTTCGGTTGTCGTGCTTGAAAAGGGCGCCGAGGTCGGCGCGCACATTCTTTCGGGTGCTGTCGTCGATCCGATCGGCATCGACCGGCTGCTGCCGGATTGGCGCGCGGACGCCGACCATCCGTTCAAGACCGAAGTCACGGACGACCACTTCCTGTTCCTGGGCCCCGCCGGCTCGATTCGCCTGCCGAATTTCCTGATGCCGCCGCTGATGAACAATCACGGCAACTACATCGTCTCGCTCGGAAACGTCTGTCGCTGGCTGGCGACAAAGGCGGAAGCGCTCGGCGTCGAGATCTATCCGGGCTTTGCCGCAACCGAAGTGCTCTACAACGACGAGGGTGCGGTCATCGGTGTTGCCACCGGCGACATGGGCATCGAGCGCAATGGCGAGCCGGGACCGAACTTTGCCCGCGGCATGGCACTCTTGGGCAAATACACGCTGATTGGCGAGGGCGTGCGCGGTTCGCTCGCCAAGCAGCTGATTTCGAAATTCAACCTCTCGAAGGATAGCGACGTCCAGAAATTCGGCATCGGGCTGAAAGAACTCTGGCAGGTCAAGCCCGAGAACCATCGTCCGGGCCTGGTGCAGCACTCGTTCGGCTGGCCGCTCGGCATGAAGACCGGTGGCGGTTCGTTCCTCTATCACCTCGAAGACAACATGGTGGCCGTCGGCTTCGTCGTGCACCTCAACTACAAGAACCCCTATCTCTTCCCGTTCGAGGAGTTCCAGCGCTTCAAGACGCACCCGGCGATCCGCGGCACCTTCGAGGGCGGCAAGCGTCTCTCCTATGGCGCCCGTGCGATCACCGAGGGCGGCTACCAGTCGGTGCCGAAGCTGTCCTTCCCCGGCGGCGCGCTGATCGGCTGTTCCGCCGGCCTCGTCAACGTGCCGCGCATCAAGGGCAGCCACAACGCGGTTCTGTCGGGCATTCTCGCCGCCGAGAAGCTGGCGGCGGCGATCGCCTCCGGTCGCGCCAATGACGAGCCGATCGAGATCGAGCGCGGCTGGCGCGACAGCGCCATCGGCCAGGACCTGAAGCGGGTGAGAAACGTCAAGCCGCTGTGGTCGAAGTTCGGCACGGCGATCGGCGTGGCGCTCGGCGGTCTCGACATGTGGACCAACCAGCTGTTCGGCTTCTCGTTCTTCGGCACGCTGAAGCACGGCAAGACCGATGCGCAGTCGCTCGAGCCGGCAGCCCAGCACAAGAAGATCGACTATCCGAAGCCGGATGGGGTTTTGACCTTCGACCGGCTGTCCTCGGTGTTCCTGTCGAACACCAACCATGAGGAGGACCAGCCGGTCCACCTGCAGGTCAAGGACATGGAGCTGCAGAAGCGCTCCGAGCACGACGTCTATGCCGGCCCGTCGACCCGCTACTGTCCGGCCGGGGTCTACGAGTGGGTGGAGAAAGACGGCAGGCAAGTCTTCGTCATCAACGCGCAGAACTGCGTGCACTGCAAGACCTGCGACATCAAGGACCCCAACCAGAACATCAACTGGGTGCCGCCCCAAGGCGGAGAGGGCCCGGTCTATCCGAACATGTAAGGTCGGGAGGCGGACCGCAATTCGCGGCCCGGCCGAAGATCAGGAAAGGCGTCGATGGTTATGGCCACGGCGCCTTTTTTCATTTCATGCCTTCGTCCAGATGCGGTCGACGAAGTCGGCAATCAGCGGTGCGATTTCCGACAGGCTCTCTTCCAGCGCGAAGTGACCGGTGTCGAACAGGTGCAGATCGGCCTCAGGGAGATCGGCAAGAAACGCGCGGGCGCCTTTTTCGGTGAAGAACGGATCATTGCGGCCCCAGGTGATCAAGGTCGGGGGCTTCTTGCCTCGCAGCCATTGCTGCCATTCCCCATAGCGGCTGAGGTTGCTCTTGTAGTCGAAGGCAAGGTCGATTTGCGGCTGGCGGCGGTCGGGGCGGTCGAGGAAATGCTGATCCATGGTCCAGCCGTCCGGTGCCACCAGTTCTGGATCCCCAGTGCCCCCGACATACTGCCCACGGGTCATCTCCAGGGTCAGCAGTTGCCGGACCTGTTCCACTGCGCCCTCGTCCTCGGGTTCAAGCGCGATGAAATCGCGGGCGATGTCGGAAAGCCCCTCCAGATAGGAGTTGCCGTTCTGGACGATCAGTCCCGCAATCCGCTCGGGACGCCGGCTTGCGAGGCGAAAGCCGACAGGCGCACCGAAATCGAAGGCGTAGAGAACAAAGCGCTTGAGCCCCAATGCGTCGACGAAACCTTCGATCACTTCAGCGAGCCGATCGAAGCTGTAGACGAAGCTGCCGCCCTCATTTGTCGATGTCGGAGCGTCGCTGTGGCCAAAACCCGGATAGTCCGGCGCGATCAGCCGGTATTGGCTGCCGAGCGCATCCATCAGGCGACGGTATTGGTGCGAGGACGAGGGGAAGCCATGCAGCAGCAATATCGTGGGCACGTCGTCGCCGGCCTCGACCGGCTCGCTTTCCCGATAGAAGACGCGCACGCCGCTGGCTTCGATGAAGCGGTGGCGGATCGATGGAATGCGATGTCTATTCATTTAACACCCCTATCTTGAAAGTTTATGCATTAGAATTGCGTTGGAAATGCTAATGTGTCAACATCGAAATCATGCATTAAATGAGGACCGCATGGACTTGGTTCCTTTTGTCGGAGAGCCGCTTGCTCTCGATCTCGTCAACACGCATCCGCTGACAGCGAGTGGACGCGTCGATCTGATCGCGAATGGGGAAGGGCTGGCGGCTTGGCTTAAGTTGGAACAGGCCCGTTTTCCGGACGCGGCGTTTGACGGGATCGGTGCGACAAGTGCGGCCGACGTTGAGCCTGTGCTTGCCGTCAGGGCGCACATGACCTCGGCAATTGCGCATGTCATGAGCGGGCAACCCGTTCCCGCGGCCGATATCGAGGGCCTCAATGTGGCAATGCGCGCCGCGCCGCTCGTACGACATCTCGACTGGAGTGACCCGCCGCGTCTTGTCAGTGAGCGGCTGGCTGCGCCCGTGATCCAGCTGGCGGGATTCCTGGCCGAGGATGCCGCGGCGCTGCTGGCCCATCCGGACGCCGGCCTGATCCGCAAATGCGAGGCGGAGGATTGCGTCATGCTCTTCGTCGGCAACAACGCCCGCCGGCGCTGGTGTTCTGCCGCGCGCTGCGGCAATCGGGTTCGGGTGTCACGCTATTATCAGCGCAGCAAGTCGTCCTGATCTGCACCTCAGCTGTCTTCAAACATTAGGAAAGGCACCCGTTGACGCAAATGGGAAAGTCCTTGCCGGAAAACCCCGTTAGCTTTCATGATGTCATCGGCTCGAAGCCGACGGACCTGCAGGCCTTTCGGTCCCTGTTGTTTCGAGTTGGACCGAGCTCTGTAACGCTGTCGATCCCCGCGGTGAGATCGGCAGTGCGATGAGATGCACCGCCAAAACAAAGGGAACGGAAATGAAGAAGCTTCTTGCAACGACCTGTCTGGCCGCTGGCCTCCTCGGCCTCGCCGGCGCCGCTTCGGCCGCCGAATGCGGTGACGTGACGATCGCCAACATGAACTGGCAGAGCGCCGAGGTGCTGGCGAGCGTCGACAAGATCATCCTGACGGAAGGCTACGGCTGCAATGCCGACCTGGTCGTTGGTGACACTGTGCCGACGATCACCTCGATGATCGAAAAGGGACAGCCGGATGTTGCGCCGGAAGGCTGGGTCGACCTGCTGCCGGATGTCGTCAATCGCGGTCTCGAGGAAGGCAAGCTCGTCGGTGCTGCCGTTGCGCTTTCCGATGGCGCCGTCCAGGGCTGGTGGGTCCCGAAGTACATCGTCGACGCCAATCCTGACATCAAGACGATCGACGACGCGCTGAAGCACAAGGAGTTGTTCCCGGATCCGGAAGATGCCAGCAAGGGCGCCGTCTTCAATGGCCCGCAGGGTTGGGGCGGTACCGTCGTGACCACGCAGCTCTACAAGGCCTATGGCGGCGAAGCTGCAGGCTTTACGCTTGTCGACACCGGCTCGGCCGCCGGCCTCGATGGCTCGATTGCCAAGGCCTATGAGCGCAAGCAGGGCTGGGTCGGGTACTACTGGGCGCCGACCGCACTTCTCGGCAAGTACGAGATGGTGAAGCTCGAGCATGGCGTGCCGGCCGATGCGGCCGAATGGAAGCGTTGCAACACCGTCGCCGATTGCCCGGACCCGAAGAAGAACGACTGGCCGAAGGACAAGGTCCAGACGCTTGTGACCAAGTCCTTCGCTGATCGCGCCGGCCCTGCCATGGACTACCTCAACAAGCGCGCCTGGACCAATGACACGGTCAACAAGCTGATGGCTTGGATGACCGACAACCAGGCGAGCGGAGAGGAAGGCGCCAAGCACTTCCTCCAGGAGAATCCCGACCTCTGGACCAAGTGGGTTTCGCCCGAGGTTGCCGAAAAGGTCAAGGCGGCACTCTGAATGCACTGATTGAAACCATGGGCGGCGCGATCACTTGCGCCGCTTCTTGTTCGACGTCCGGCAACAGCAAAACAACAATCGCGGCCGGCGAAATGTGAAGGGGAAATGGAATGGACTGGTTTACCCAGTTTCCGCATATGGACGACGAGAGCCTGCGGGCGTTGAAGAAGGCCATCGACGAGGGTTTCCGGTCGTTCACGCGCGCCTACGGCGATGCAATCGAAGGCTTCTTCGAGCCACTGCAGTTCTTCCTCATCCAGTCGGAACGCTTCATGACGAAGACGCCCTGGCCGATCATCCTGGTGCTGATTGCGCTGATCGCCTGGGTGGCGAGCCGGAATTGGAAGATCGTCGCCGGTTGTATCGGTACGCTCCTGCTCATCGGCTATTTCGATATGTGGGACGATACGATGAAGACGGTCTCGATGATCTTCGTCTGCACCGTGCTGTCGATCGCCATCGGCATTCCGATCGGCATCGTCATGTCGCGTTCGGATCGTTTCCAGAATATCGTCAATCCGATCCTCGACGTCATGCAGACCATGCCGAGTTTCGTCTACCTGATCCCGGTCGTCATGCTGCTTGGCATCGGCAAGGTGCCGGGGCTGATCGCCGTGGTCATCTACGCGATACCGCCGATGATCCGACTGACCAATCTCGGCATTCGCCTCGTCGACAAGGATGTGCTCGAAGCGGCCGACGCCTTCGGTTCGTCGGGCTGGCAGAAGCTCAAGAACGTGCAGATGCCGTTGGCATTGCCGACGATCATGGCGGGAATCAACCAGACGATCATGATGGCACTCGCCATGGTGGTCATTGCCTCGATGATCGGTGTTCAAGGTCTCGGTCAGCCGGTGCTGAAGGCGATCGCCAACCAGTACTTTACCCTCGGCATCTTCAACGGCCTCGCCATCGTAGGCATTGCGATCATCTTCGATCGTGTCAGCCAGGCCTATGGCCACCGCCTGCAGAAGCATCGCGAGATTATCCACGGCTGAGCCTTGGCGCTCTCGAGAAAATAGAAGGCCCCGGAGCGGAAAGCGCCGGGGCCTTTGTTCTTTCGGGAAAGGCTCACGTGCGGACAGAGAGGATGCCGGTTGAAAGTGCTACGCCTGCAGCCGTGACGATCGCGGCCAGCATTTCGAACGGGCCAATCTGCTCGCCGAGCAGGACCGCGCCGCCGATCATCGCGAGCACCGGGGTCAGTGCGGTGAAGGCTGCGGCCTGGGTGCCGCCGAGGCCCTTCACCGCAAAGCCATAGGCAACCATGGCAACGAGACCGGACAGGATGCCCTGGCTGGTGATCTGCAAGGCGATCTCCTGGGTCGGGACGCTGGCAAGCGTGCTTCCGAAACAGGCTGCAAGCGCCAGATGGATCAGGAACGACCAGACGGCAATCAAGGCGCTTCCTTGCAGCGGGCTCAGCCCGGAGCGGCGGAATGCGTGGGTGTAGATCGCCCAAAGCGTCGCCGCCGCTGGCAACAGGGCATATCCGATCCAGCCGGCGGACGCCGAAGCCGCGAGATTGCGCGTCATCAGGATGGCGACGCCGGCGACGATCGCGGCAAAACCCGCCATCCGCATCCGGTCCGGACGTTCACCAAAGATGGTAATGCTGATCAGGGCGGTGGCAAGCGGCATCGAGCCACCGAGAAGAATGCCGACGGAGGAGGCGGGAACGGAATGGATCGCAAATGCCGAGACCTGAAAGAAGACCGCACCCGAGCCCGCGACCATGAGGGCGAGAAGCAGGACCGGCAGCTTGCGCGGCAGTAGGCCGGTCTTCAGCCAGACCGGCGCAAGCAGGAGGGTCGGCACGCCATAGCGGATCAGGCCGAGGTCGATCGTGCCGAGTGTAGTGCCCGCCGAATGGCGGGTCGCGAGAATCCAACCCGCCCATATGAGGACGGTCACGAAGGCACCGGCATAGCCGGCGGCGACAGGCGTCGTATTGCCGCGATCGAAGGCGAGCGCAACCATTTGAATTTCCTTCCCGATTTGAGTATCTCAGGGGCTTTTGGGTCCGGAAGGAAGATTACGCCCTGAAGGCAGGGCATGTCCTTGCGATTTATGCCCAAAGCAGGCTATGGTTAGCAATAATGTGCCAACAGATACCTCTGAAGTTTGTGATCATGCCAAATCTCGATAAATTTGACTTCGCCATCCTCAGGATACTCCAGGAGGATGCGCGCGCGACGAACGTCGAGATCGCCGAAAAGGTCAATCTTTCGCCGTCGCCTTGCTTGCGGCGCATCCGCAATCTGGAAAAATCCGGCATCCTGCGTGGCTATCGCGCCGACATCGACCGCAAGGAAGCCGGCCTCGGGCTCACGGTCTTCGTGGAGATCAAGGTGGGACGGCACAGCCGCGAGAATGCACAGTTGCAGCAGGAGGCGCTGCTCGCCATTCCCGAGGTGGTGTCCTGTTTCCTGATCTCGGGCAATGCCGATTTTCTCGCAGAGGTCGTCGTGGAGGACCTCCCGGCTTACGAGAAGCTCCTGACCGATACGCTGCTTGCCCTGCCGGGTGTGACCGATATCCGCTCGAACTTCGCGATCCGGTCGATCAAGACGGGTGGGCCTCTGAAATTGCCCGAGCCGCGCTGAACGCCAGGCCATTGCCGGTCTCGGAGCGTCGCCGGCACGCGATTGATTCCCGTTAAGTTTCAGTAAGGTTCTGGAATTGGCCGCAATCGCGATTATCTGATCGCGGTGAACAGCTTTGCCGCGGCAACGGAGCCAGTGACCCATTCATGAAAATCAAGGCGATCTTCAATCGTGACGGCGGAACCTTCCGCACGACGGATATGGCGGCCTATGGCCAGAAGGTCGAGGAGGTCTTCCACGCCGCCGGCCATCGGATCGAGATTGCCGCCGTTTCCGGAAACGAAATGCGCGAGACACTGGAGCGCACATGCCGCCGCGACGATCTCGATGCGATCCTTGCGGGCGGTGGCGACGGTACGATTTCCGCGGCTGCCGGGGTCGCGTGGAAGAACCGTATGCCGCTCGGCGTCGTTCCGGCCGGGACGATGAACCTTTTCGCCCGCACGCTGAAGCTGCCGCTCGATATCTGGAAGGTACCGGAGGTGCTGGCGAACGGGGTGATCATCGACGGCGACATAGGCAGCGCCGATGGCCGGGCCTTCGTGCACCAGTTTTCGATGGGCTTGCATGCCCGCATGGTACGCTACCGCGAGTCCTTCAGCTTCCGTTCGAGGGCGGGCAAGATCGCCGCCAGCACGCGTGCCGCCGTCGGCGTGATTCTCAATCCGCCTGATTTCGAGATCGAGTTCGACGTCGACGGCCACAAGGAAAGCCGCCATGTTTCAGCGGTTTCCGTCTCCAACAACCCGTTCGGGCGCGACACGCTTATGTATGCCGACGATGTTACGGCCGGGCATCTCGGCTTCTATACCGCTCCGCCCCTGAGTCCGCCGGGCGTCGCCAAGCTCGCCTTCGATGTCATGCGCGGAAAATTTCGCGACAGCCCGCTGATTACCACCATGAGCGGTCATGCGCTCGATCTGCATTTTCCCAAGGTGGAGCGCAAGATCAACTGCGTCATCGACGGAGAGCTCCTGCCGATGGGCCGTGACGTCGCGCTTCGTATTCACCCAGGTGAACTCAAGTTGCTCGTCGGCGCCGACCGCGACGGCGCGCCCATCCATCGCGGCGAGTCGCCCATTCATCGGGACGGGTCGGCGATCCAGAAGTAGCCGAAGCCGTAGCGATCCGGCAGATTGCCGTTGAGATAGGGCAGGGCGAGTTGCTGCGGCTTCATAGTCTCCTCGGCCACGCCGAGCGACTTCAAGATGTCGAGAAGCCCTTCAGGTGGTTGAGAATCGAGCTTGCCATTGTCGCTCCAGACCACGAGGAGCGGGCCAGTCAGGTGCTCGATCGGAGAACTGCTGTTTCCAGCCACAAAAACCTTGGCGCCGTGCAGACGCGTGCGCACATTGCCTCCAAGTAGCTTGTCCGAGGCGATGACCATCGCCGGCTCGGCTCCCTCCTGTTTCACGACGGTGTCGACAAGGGTGCTATAGGGGATACTCAGCCGCGACAGCTTGCCGAACCAGGGGCGAACGACGGCGCGGGCCGACACGACCACCAAGGTGGTAACGACGATGAAGGCGACGAGCAGCAGGAAGGGGCGAACGCTTCGCGCGGTGTCGACGCCGGATGCCTCGACCTTGAGGGCGAGATAAAGCGGCAGCAGGACGAGAAAGAGAACCAGCCACTTCTCCCGCATGTGCGTGGCGCCGACGGCTAGCATGATCAGCAGCACGGCACCGAGGCACAAAAGCAGCATGCGCCCGATGACGCGTGTCCAGGGGCTTTCGGCGCGCCAGATCGCCGCCAGGTCCTTGCGGAATACCAGAGCAAAGACGACCAGCGGTATGGCGGCGCCGCGAAGTGAGGCGGCGACCAGTGCGATGACCCCTTTGAGCGCCTTCGTCAGGTAGCTCGTCTGTTGCGCCGTTCCCATTTCATGGAGGGTATTGCGCGAGGCAGCACCGAGGTTTTCGAGAATCCAGTAGCCGTGCGGCAGCGCAATCAGTGTGCAGACGGCGATGGCAACCAGGATGCGCCAGTCGAAGATCCGTGCGCGCAGCCTGGGCTCGGGCAGGATCGCAAGAATCGCGGCGGTTGGGACGAGTGCGAAGTTGTACTTCGAGATGACGCCGATGCCGACCGCCGCGCCCGTCAGTATATAGGCGAACAGACTTGGCCGCGTCATCGTCCGGATGAAGGCGTAAAGGAACAGCGACACGGCAAACAGCGCGGCGACCGTATGCGAAAGGTCGCGCTGCGCGAGCAGGAAGATCGGCGGAAAAGTCAGGACGCCGACCGTTGCGATGGCTGTCAGGCGCCGATCGTTCAGGACCTCGCGTGCCGCGAGGCCGTAGAAGAGACAACAGAGAAACAGGAGCCCGTTCTTGAGCACCGTCATCGTCGCGAGCGACGGCCCGAAGAGCGAGGTGAGCCCGTATTGCAGCCAGTTGTAGAACGGGGGCTGCGAGCCATAGCCAAGCATCAGGAACTGCGAGACGAAGGCTTGTTCCGACTCATCGATCTCGAGCGATGTGGAAACGGCGAGGCGCAAGCCGATGCAGAGCAGGAAATAACCGGCAATCAGCGCAACGGTGATGTTTGGCCGACGATTGACGACGTCAAGCATCGCTCGGGTCCCGGGCGAAGATCTGCCGGACGATGTAGTTGGTGGTATCGTCGTCGCGGAAATAGGTTCGCGCCATCATTTCCGCCAGGATGCCCGTCGTGATGAGCTGGACGGACGAGAGGAAAAGCATGACGCCGACGATCAGCAGCGGTCGCGTGCCGATATCGTTTCCGAGGATAAACTTGTCGAAGCCGAGATAGACCAGGATCAACGCGCTGAGCGCGCCGGTCGCAAGCCCGATCGAGCCGAAGAAGTGCCCCGGGCGCGCCTTGTACCGCATGAAGA
Organism: Ensifer adhaerens; assembly: GCF_020035535.1. Taxonomy (NCBI): domain Bacteria; kingdom Pseudomonadati; phylum Pseudomonadota; class Alphaproteobacteria; order Hyphomicrobiales; family Rhizobiaceae; genus Ensifer; species Ensifer adhaerens. Next base: position 801,924 of record NZ_CP083349.1, read on the forward strand.
ACAGCACCGACAGCAGATCGAGAATCACGCGGAAGGTTCTGGAGATCCCATACTTGGACTGCCCATGCTGGCGCGCATGATGGGTAACGGGCATCTCGCCGATGCGGCTGCTCGGCACCACGCCAGCGACCCAGGCGGGGATGAAGCGGTGCATTTCCCCCATCAGCTTCACCTGCTTGATGACGGAGGTCCGGTAGACCTTCAGGCTGCAGCCATAGTCGTGCAGCCTGACGCCGGTGATCTTTCCGATCAGGCGGTTGGCGCACCAGGATGGAATCTTCCGGAGCAGGAGGCCGTCCTGCCGGTTCTTTCGCCAGCCGACGAGCAGGTCGAGTTGTCGCTCCTCGATCGCCTTGACCATTTCGGGGATGTCAGCCGGATCGTTCTGCAGGTCGCCGTCGAGCGTGGCGATCAGGCGCCCGGCAGCAGTGTCGATGCCGGCCTGCATCGCCGCCGTTTGCCCGAAGTTCTTCTGCAATTCGACGATCTTGAGGTCGAGGCCGGGATCGGAAAGTGCCTTCCTCGCGTTTACAAGAGTTCGGTCGGTACTGCCGTCGTCAACGAGGATCAGTTCCCAAGGAGAGGGAAAGTTCGCCAGCGAATCGCGGACCCGCGTGATCAGAGGCTGGATGCTGTCCTCCTCGTTGAACACGGGAATGACGACGGATAGTTCGATGGAGTACATGGAAACAGCTCGTTCATGCGGCGGCGCTTACGGTGCCGCAAGATTTGGATTGGGCTACATAATCGTTTTCTTGCACAGTTATCGGTGATAACCAACGTTCAATCTTGCGTGTCAACACGGGAAATCGAGACCTGATGATTTCGGATTGCGAGTCCGATCGGCGATCCTGGCTCGCCCGCAACCGGATGACATTGCTTTCGGCTGCTGCCATTGCGGCCTACGCGGCCTTTGTCGAATGGTTCTGGGGATGGCCGGCGCTCTTGAAGCAATGGTCGGAGATTGGCTTCGGTTCGGCAGTCTCGGCGCTGGTGTTGCTCGTCGCGACCTATTTTATTCGTTGCTACCGCATCTATGACTACTTCCCGAAAGAAACCGCGGGCCGTTTTCTGCCGCTGTTTCGCGTGACCCAGGTTCACAATCTCCTGAACATCATGCTGCCATTTCGCGCCGGAGAGACGAGCTTTCCGCTTCTCATGCGCTCAGAGTTTTCCGTGCCGCTTGCGCGTGGAACGTCCGCTCTCCTGGTGATGCGTCTGCTCGACCTGCACGCCCTTCTCGTTGTCGCCGCCGTCGGCCTCGTCATCGGGCGTGGGTCAGCCGTCCTTTGGGCCGCGTGGCTTGCCGCGTTCGTCTCGCCGCTCCTCCTCTTTCTTTTGAAGAATCAAGTGATCGCGCTGGCGCGCCGGCTGTTGCCGACAAAGCTCGATGCCATCGTCGACGAGTTGGAGGCGGGCGTCCCGGCCAACATCGTTGCGTTCCTGCGTGCCTGGGGCATGACCATCCTCAATTGGGCGGTCAAGGTGATCGTTCTTGCCTGGGTGCTGGCCTTCATGGGCGTTGCGCCGCTGGCCGCCTGTTTCGGCGGCGCCCTCGGTGGCGAGCTTTCATCGGTGCTGCCGATGCATGCGCCCGCCGGCGTCGGCACCTATCCCGCCGCGATCGCGGCCGGGGCCGTATCCTTCGGCGCTCATGCCGATCGCGCCGGGCTGGAGCAACTCGCGGCCGCCGGCGTCAACGCGCACCTTCTGATCATCGTGTCCGCGGTGGCGGGCACGATGTTGTCGATGGCGCTCGGGAGACGGCGCTAGCTCTTACTGGAACGAAGTCTCGTAGAAGCTTCTGAGCTTGCGGGAATGCAGCTTCTCCGGTGGCATCGCCGCAAGTTTCTGCAATGCCAGGATGCCGATCTTCAAATGCTGGCTGACCTGCGTCTTGTAGAAAGCGGTCGCCATGCCCGGCAATTTCAATTCGCCATGCAGCGGCTTGTCCGATACGCAGAGCAAGGTTCCATAGGGCACGCGGAAGCGGAAGCCGTTGGCGGCGATCGTCGCCGATTCCATGTCGAGTGCTATGGCACGCGCCTGCGACAGGCGTTTGACCGGGCCGCGCTGGTCGCGAAGTTCCCAATTGCGGTTGTCGATCGTCGCGACGGTGCCGGTGCGCATGATCTGCTTGAGATCGTAATCGCGGTAGCCGGTAACCTCGGCAACGGCATCCTGGAGCGCCACCTGCACTTCGGCGAGCGCCGGCAAGGGAATCCAGACCGGGAGGTCGTCGTCGAGAACATGATCCTCGCGCATATAGGCATGCGCGAGCACGTAATCGCCAAGACGCTGGCTGTTGCGAAGACCGGCGCAGTGACCGAGCATCAGCCAGACATGCGGGCGCAAAACGGCGATATGGTCGGTGATCGTCTTGGCATTGGACGGGCCGACGCCGATATTGACCATGGTGATGCCGCCGTGCCCCTTCTTCTTCAGGTGATAAGCGGGCATCTGCGGCAGCCGTGCGAGCGTAAAGTCGGTCTCAGGCTTGTCGGCGCCGGCGGGCGTGATGATGTTGCCGGGCTCGACGAAGGCCGTGTAGCCGTTGCCGCCTTCGGCCATCTGCTGGCGGGCCCAGGCGCAGAACTCGTCGATATAGAACTGGTAGTTCGTAAAGAGCACGAAGTTCTGGAAGTGCGTGGCGCTGGTTGCCGTGTAGTGGCTGAGCCGCGCCAGGGAATAGTCGATGCGCTGGGCCGTGAAGGGCGCAAGCGGCGAGGGCTCGCCGGGACCCGGCTCATAGGAACCGTTGGCGATCTCGTCGTCGGTCGTCGTCAGGTCAGGTGCATCGAACAGATCGCGCAGCGGAATGTCGATGGTGTTTGCTGCCGATGCCTCGACATAGGCGCCCTCGCCAAAGGCAAAATGCAAGGGGATCGGGGTCGCCGATTCCGAGACGGTAACGCCGAGGCCGTGGTTCCGGATCAGATGCCCGAGCTGTTCCTTTAGATAGTGCCTGAAAAGCTTCGGCCGGGTGATCGTGGTCGTATAGACGCCGGGCGCGCTGACATAGCCGAAGGACAGTCGGGAATCGACATGTCCGAAGCTGCTCGTCTCGATGCTGACCTGCGGATAGCAGGCGCGATAGCGTGTCAGGGGATCGTCGGTTTTTCCAAGCCCCTCGAAAGCTTCGCAGAGGAACCGGGTGTTGCGCTCATAAAGCGCTTCGAGGCAATCGACAGCAGCCGCAGGATCGTCGAAGTACTGCGGCTCGAAAGGCTCAGGCGTTGCGACGGAAAGGACGGAGTGTGAAGAGATTCGCTTGTTCATGTCGCATTATAGGCTGCAGCTTCTGACAAGCAAACGACAAGATATCTGCGTGCACAACCGCGTCGCGATCAGCCTTTCGATGGGTTCAACGGGGGCTGGCAAGGATGATGGCGCTGCCAAGGAGCGCGATAGTCATGCCAGCGAGATCCCATCGGTCGGGTCTGACACCCTCTGCCAGCCAGAGCCAAAGCAGCGAGGCGGCGATATAGACGCCGCCATAGGCAGCATAGGCTCGGCCCGCAGCCGGACTGTCGATCAGGGTAAGGAGCCAGGCAAAAAGCGCGAGCGATACCATGCCGGGGACGAGCCAGAGGATGGACTTGCCGAGCTTCAGCCAGGCCCAGAAGGCAAAGCAGCCGGCAATTTCGGCAAGGGCGGCAAGTGTATAGACGAGATAGGTGGGCATCGGTCTGACAGGGCTTGTTGTGGCAAATCCTGCTGCAGGTGTCCTTTGATCGGGAAAACGTGCAACAACTCAAAGTGCGGCAGCAACCGTAGCGCATCTTAAAAGACGCGTGGCGCTGCAGGTGCGAGAGGACAGGAAAGCGGCATCAAGTGCAAGCCGGAAAGACAAAAGGGGCGCGATCGCCCCTTTTCATGAAATCCGCTCGGGCGACACCTGCATCACGTCATGGACTGGCGCTGCAGGGTGACGAAGAGGACAAGCCCGGCGCCCTGCTTGCCGATGCCGGAGCCGTTGGCCTTCGAGTAGGCAAGCGCCCCAACCGGTGCCATCAGCAGGCCGGCCAGTGCAAGCACACGCAGCGAGAGAAACGCGGATGTCGAAAGAGCGGCCAGCATGTTCGTTTCTCCATCAGATCACGAGGTGATCGGTTTCACTTGGCGGTGCAGCAGGGCGAGCCCGGTCCGTTCAGCGTTAGAGCTTGGCCTGGCAGTATTGCGCCGTATGTGCGGTGCAATCCGTCAGCGAGCCGAGATAGGTGTTGCTGCGGCGACGTTCGGTGTCCGCGCTGACAGCAGCGGCGAGAGTTACAGCGAAAACGACCATCAGAAGGCTGATGATGGTGAGGCGCCGTGCAAGGATATCCATGGTTCTGTCCGTTGTTTGGAGGCAGGTTCAAATCGATTGAGTGTGTTTTCGCATACCCAAACTGAATTGATGCTGAGATGTCCGTTCATCTGGCGTTCATCTTCGGTTGCATTTGAGCGCGCTGCCGCGCGAGCCGGGTGATGCCGAACGCCGCGATGGAGTGCGATCGCCGTAAGTGCCGCAACGCGCGAAGGGGCAAGAACGTCCGACATAGCGGTGGAACGCAGTGACCAAGCCCGCGCATGAAAAAGGGCGGCCGATGGCCACCCTTTCGATAAGTCAATGCGTCCAGTACCGCGCGCCGCGCCTAGAGGCGCGTCCAGGTCTGCGACTTGCAGAGCACTTTCAGGACGCAGCCCTTCATCTTCAGCGAATTGCCGTCGACGGAGCCCGAACCGCTATAGGTCTTGTCGGTATCGGGATCGGTAATTTCGCCCGAATAGCTGCCATCGGTGCCGGAAAGATTGCCGATGCGCTTGCCGGCATGCTTGCCGGTCTTCAGCGTCACGCAGAAGGCGCCGCCACAAGGGGCAATCTCCGCGGTCGCTCCGCTTGCTGTCTTCCAGTTGCCGACGATCGATTCTGCCGCTGCCGCCGTCCCGGCAATGCCAAGGGCGAGTGTCGCGGTCATGAGCAAGGTACGTAACATTCCAGTCCTCCAGATCGAGACCGCCGACGTGGTCCGCTCCGTCGGCTGTTCTTGAGATGTCCCTGTGGGCAAAGGCAGCTCCTCACCGCCGCGCGCAAGATAGCTTACGCGCACGTAAAGGTAAACAAGCCCTGCGGCGGCTTCCGATGCTTTTCTGGCTCGTTTCAAGCCGGTCGAAATCTAGGAAATCTTGGCGCCTCCGCCACCGTCGATCTTTTCGTGGTTAGCGTTTGGTTGAAATCGGCAGTTGAATTTTTCGTAAATTTTGAAGCGAATGCGCCGGATTCCCGGACTTCTGATGTTTAACAAAAACTCAAGTTTACCAAGCGTTTGAACTTTGTTTGTCGCAAATTAAGCATGCATTTTAAGCGCGCATTGAAAGCCCTGCTGCATATTGGAGCCATAAGACGAGCGGACAAAAACGCTCCGACAAACCACCGAAGACGACGCCGCAAAAAGATGGTGCGCTTCGGAAAGGCCCGCAAAGAGGCAAGGTCGAACAGGGACCAAAACAAGTGCTGATCTGGAGCATGGCTCGCCCGAAACGGGCGGGCCGCTTCGGAAAAACCAACCAGGCAAAACAGGGACAAGACAATGGCACGCTTTGATATGCAGATTGCTTCGGATGCCGCGATGGGTGGTGACAACCAGGCGGAAATCTTCTGTGAAATGGGCCTCGCCTATGCAACGGGCCACGGCCGTCCGGTCGATCTCGTCGCCGCCCACAAGTGGCTGAACATCGCTGCGATCAAGGGCTGCGACCGCGCCGTCGACCTGCGTGCCGATCTGGCAATGACGATGAGCAAGGCAGACCTTGCAGCAGCGCTGCGCGCCGCTCGCGAATGGATGACCGTTCACTGAACGAATGAGGCGGCCGCCGATCGGCCGCCGGCCGAACGACCGGAATCTGAAAGCTGGATCAGGCCAGCTTTTTCAGAACCTCGGGAAGGGCGGCCTCAAGCAGGTCCATCTCCACTTCCGGTCCCGTGCTGATGCGGATGCAGCGGTTCAGGGGCGCCACGCCCGGCATCCGGATGAATATGCCATGGTCGCTCATCAGGGTATCGACGATCGCACGGGCATGGACCGCATCCCGGCCGCAGTCGACCGCTAGGAAATTGGTGGCGGAGGCGAGCGGCGTCAGGCCGTTTTCCACTGCAATTGCCGCGATGCGCTGGCGGGATGCCGCGATCTTTGCGGTCACTTCCTTTAAGTAATTCTGGTCCGCAAGCGCGGCGATCGCTGCGGCGACACCGATCCGGTTCATGCCGAAATGGTTGCGGATCTTGTCGAAGGCCTGCGCCGTCCCCGGCGTGCTCACGACATAACCGACGCGCGAACCGGCGAGACCATAAGCCTTCGAGAAGGTGCGCGTACGCACGACGTTCGGCTTGTCGATCAAGGCATCGATGGCCGGTAGCGCGTCGGCCGGTGCCGTCTCGCAATAGGCTTCATCGAGGATAAAGAGGGTCGTCTCGGGCAAAGCCTGGGCGAATTCGACGATGCGCTCGGCCGGCCACCAGCTTCCCATCGGATTATCGGGATTGGCGAAATAGACGAGTGGTGCATTTTCCCGCCTCACGGCTGCAAGCAACCCGTCGAGATCCTCCCGGTCGCCGGCATAGGGCACCGTCACCAGCCGACCACCGTGACCGACGACGTGGTAGTTGAAGGTAGGATAGGCGCCGAGTGACGTGACGACCGGCATGCCAGGCTCGATCACCATGCGGACGATCTGGCCGAGCAATCCATCGATGCCTTCGCCGATCGCGATATTGGTTGGCGTGGTGCCGAGATGAGCAGATATAGCCTGCTTCAGGTCGTGGTTTTCCGGGTCTGCATATTTCCACGTTCCGCCTGCCGCTTCATTGATGGCCGCCAGGACGCTTGCGGCTGGACCGAACCCGCTTTCGTTGGCGCCGATACGCGCTGCGATGGCTCGCCCCCGCTGCCGTTCGATAGCCTCGGGGCCGACAAACGGAATGGTGGAGGGAAGGGATTGAATGAGCGGCGTGAAGCGAGAGAAAGCGGACATGCTGAAGAATGAGCCCCGTTCGAACAAAGTCCGGGGAACTTAGCGCATGCCGCCGCAATTCGGAATCATTCCCGCGAGAAAACTGCTGGAATTCTGTGGCCGTCCGTTTCGCCCGGATCGGTGACCTTACCGCCGCGGCTTTGCATTCTTCACCTGGCCGGTGAAGAATTCTTGCCGGATGATCTCGCGCAGCAAGGTCTGCTCGATCGGCTTGATGAACTGGACGCCGATGCGTTCGCCGTTGCGATAGACCTCGGCGCAGCCGATTCTCAGCGAAGTGCCGACGATGTGCAGGTAATAGTGTTGTGGCAGGCCGATATTGGTATCGACCGCAAAGCTGGCACCGCCGCGCGATATGTCGATCATGCGGCAGGGGCGCACGGAAACATTTGCGAGACCCGGCTGCACCGCTGTCAACGTGCCCGCGTGCCCGATGGAGAATCGCTCATAGCGTCGCTCGTAGAAAGGCGAGGGGACGCAGGAATACATTGTCTGGTTCTGCATGCGTCGTTCTCCGCCAGTGCCGGATCAGATGGCGCGCCAAGTTTCTGAGCGCATCCTTCGACCCCGGACAATTCATTTGTCCCACATCGCTTCGGTGGGCAATTTCCACCGTTGCTAGAATCAGCTTGGCAGCAGAAACTTGCAATCCCCTGAAATCGATCACTAAAAATCTAATGTCGCTCGTCTTGCGCTGAAATCAGAGCCCGCCACTGGAAAACTGGATCCGAATGAGGCGCCGCAAGAAATCGGGCGAGAGCAGCATGTTGAAACGCACCCCGAGTTCGGTGCCTTCCCGGTGAACCTGCGAACAGCCGATTTCCTCCTTGAAACCTTCGATCTCCAGAAAGAAGTGTTTCGGCAGCAGGATCGCAGCATTGAAATCGAGCATCGCGCCGGCAACCGAGATGTGGCGCAGCAGGCATTGATATTTGGTCTTCGCTTTCAACTGCTGGCCGATGACCAGGATGCGACAGGGCCGCTCGATGAAATAGTGCTGATGGGTCGTCGCAAGCTGGCCCGGCTTTCCTTCCGCGACATGCATCTTCATGGACATGGCAAGCTCCGAGACCGATAGCCTTTCGTAACTCCCGCGGCGCTGTCATCGATAGAATCGACGACGGTGCCGCTATCGTGTTTGAGCTAAGCGCATCGACTTGCTTCGACCTTGCGCCGTCCAGGCGCGTGGCGGGCAAATTATGACGCGTGCGTACATTGAAAGCCCACATCTCATACGCAATACTTTCGTCAGGCATGACCGGGGCGCCCGATGTGGTGATTCCGAGACAGATGGGCGAGGGCGTCGTCCGTCGTTGCAAGCCGGGCAAGGCGAAGAACGATGGTCGGTGCCGGAGGGAATGGCATGTTTACGGGGCATTCGCGGCATTGGCTGCCGCTCTCTATTCTTTGTATGGCGTTGTTTGTGTCGGTATCTGATGGATGGGCTGCCAAGCGTGTCGCACTGTTGATCGGCAACGAGAAATACGAAGCGACGTCGCCCCTGAACAATCCGGCCAATGACGTGGAACTGATGAAGGTCTCTTTCGAGGAGGCAGGCTTCGATTCTGTCACGACCGTGCACGATGTCAGCCGCCAGGACATGGTCAAGGCGCTGCGCGACTTCGAAGATGTCGCGACCGGCGCCGAAGTCGCGATCGTCTATTATTCCGGCCATGGCATGGAGATGAATGGCGAGAATTTTTTGCTTCCCGTCGACGTACAACTGAAGACGGACAAGGATGTGGAAGACGAGGCGATCGGGCTCGACCGCGTCCAGCGTTCGCTCGAGGGCGCGACCAAGCTCAAGCTCGTCATCCTCGACGCCTGCCGCAACAATCCCTTCGAACAGAGCATGACCCGCTCGATCTCGACCAGGGCGGTCTCACGCGGGCTGGCGCGTGTCGAGCCTGAATCGGCCGACCTGCTTGTCGCCTTTGCTTCCAAGGCCGGCACGGTTGCGCTCGACGGCGAGGGCAAGAACAGTCCATTCGCCATGGCGCTTGCCAAGTATCTGACCGAACCGGGCGTCGATGTCCGCATCGCGCTCGGCAAGGTGCGCGACGAGGTGGTGTCGGTGACCAATCGCGGCCAGGAGCCTTTCGTCTACGGCTCGCTCGGCGGCGCCCAGATCTTTCTTAACATCAAAGAAGTGAACATCACCGTCACCAACAATGGCGGACAGTTGTCGCCTAACAGCCAGTCGGAGGCTGCTGCCGACTGGCAGAACATCCGCGATCTCGCGGACAAGGACCTGTTGACCGCCTTCCTGGCCAAGCATGGCTCCGACCCGGTCTATAAGATGCTCGCCGAAAAGAAGCTGAAGCTTTTGAGTGAAGCCGAGCAGACATCGAGCGTGACGCCGGACGAGATTGCCTGGGAAGCCTTGAAGCAGTCGACCGATGCCGCGGCGCTGACGCGCTTCATCGAGCGCTACCCTGATAGCAGGCACAAGGCGGAGGCCGAGCAGCAGATTGCGGCCCTCGAGCCGCAGAAGGGCCTCAATGTCTCGCCGACCGGAAAGGACACGCAGGCCTCGCGGGACTGCTATCTGCTCGCGGGCGAGCCGCAATCGATGCCGGGTTTCCTCGGGGTCAATTTCCTGAAGCTTGATTCCGAGCGGGCGTTGACTGCCTGTGCCCAGGCCGTCAACGAGAACCCGGACGACATGATGCTCGTCAACATGCTGGGACGGGCCCAGGATGCCGGCCGCAACTACGTCGACGCGCGGCGCAACTACCGCAAGGCTGCCGACGGCGGCAATATGTATGCGCTGACGAATCTCGCCTGGTTCTCGATCTATGGAACCGATGGGCCGGTGGACGTCGACCAGGGCAAGCGCATGTTCGAGCAGGCGGCCAAGGGCGGCAACGCTTACGGCCAGGCGTCGCTCGGTTGGCTCTATCGTGAGGGCTATGGCGGCATCGCCCAGGATTATGCCGAGGCCGCCCGGTGGTACGAGCTGGCGGCCAACCAGGGCTATGCCAATGCCATGGCGACGATGGGCTGGTTCTACCGGGAGGGGCTCGGACTGCCCAAGGATCTGGCGCAATCGCTCTCCTGGTACAAGAAGGCGGCCGAAAGCGGCGACACCAATGCCATGTCTTCGCTCGGCTGGGCCTATCAGAACGGCTTGGGGGCCGAGCAGAACTACGGCGAGGCCAAGGTCTGGTACGAGAAGGCGGCCAATATGGGCGATTCCTACTCCATGGCCTTGCTCGGTTGGTTCTATGACATCGGCAATGGTGTCTCGCAGGACTATGTGCAGGCCCGCACCTGGTATGAGATGGCCGCGAATGCCGGCAGCGCCTACGCGATGGGCAATCTGAGCCGCATTTATGATTTTGGCCTCGGCACAAAAGCGGATGCGAAGGAGGCGGTTCGCTGGGCGGCAGCGAGCATTGAGGGCGGCGACCCGGCCAAGCTGGAAGAGGTGAGGACGCAGCCCAACAATTTCACGCCGGCGTTCCGCAAGGAAATGCAGGTCCTGCTTAGGGATCGCGGCTACTATGGCGGACCGATTGATGGTGACTTCGGCGCCGCCACGCAGCAGGCGATCGAGCGTCTCGCGCGCAAATCCTAGCGTTCGAGATAAAGACGCGCGGACTTGGGTTCGTTCTCACCAGGTGTGGGAATCGGTCGACGCAAATCTCGAAAGGGTGCCCATGTCCCCCGCTTTTCTGCGGGAATAGCTTGTTGCTTCGCCCACACCTTCGCTTCCTGCCGGCAGGACCCACATGAAAATGAGAGGAATTCCCGGAAACCGACAAAAAAATCTTGCATTGGCCGCTGAGTGACACTAGTCAGGCGCTAACGGAGAGGTGGCCGAGTGGTCGAAGGCGCTCCCCTGCTAAGGGAGTATACCGGAAACGGTATCGAGGGTTCGAATCCCTTCTTCTCCGCCATTCCCTTGCGAGATCCGAAAACACGAATATCTTCTTGATCCCAAGGGTTGGGTGGCCGGCATAGCGCCGGGCCGGTTGTTGGTGGCACGCGGGACCTCTTCTTCTGGGCAGCGTCGTGACCTCGCCAACTTGGTAGCGGACTGAAGCAGCGCGCTGAGCGTTGGAGCCAGTCGGTTAGAGGCTCCTGAAAATCTCGCAAATGGTGTTTGCAAAATCCTGAGCGTTCGGCAGGCGTCTATTGCCTTGGCTCATCGCCGACGGGTTCGCAGTCGGATCGTTGACGTCCGCGCCATCGCACCCACCTCACTCTCTCGCTCGCTAAGGCATCGATCGTTGCTCAGGCTCTCTGTAGGTTTGGTTCGTTAATGGACGCTCTGTTCTCGCCGCGGTGGCCGCGATTCTCGCTGCGCTAGAATCACCGATGCGTCTTGTTTGCGAATCTCGACGTTGATTCTGATGAATCTTTCGGAGTCGGGTGGTCCATCCCGTTCTCATTTCTTGGAGCGAATGCTGTTTTAGCCGCTTGCTGTCGAGGCGAACTTGCCGTTTGTGGCCGCGCTTTCCCCCATTTTGGGCAGCTTTCTGCCTCTTTCTGGAACAGCCGATGGGTAGTCCCCCTAGGCTAAACCCCTGCCGTCAAAGGGTTTTCTTAATGCTTTGTTAATTTTCTTCTGGGGTCTGCGGCGATTTTGTGTCGTTTCAGCAACAGGGTTCGGCGAAGGGCGACGCAAAGCACGCGATCTCGTTAGTTGGACGTTGCGCCGATGATCCGGTCTTGTATTTTCAACTCCGGAAGCAAGGGCGGTTGATCGTCCGACTTCTTGAACGTTGGGGATGGGGCAGGGAAAGCTGTCCTTCAGCAAAATACCCAGACCCGTTTGAAACTTTTGACTGGAGGTCAGAAATGAACATCAAGAGCCTTCTTCTCGGCTCCGCTGCAGCTCTCGCAGCAGTTTCCGGCGCACAGGCAGCCGACGCCATCGTCGCAGCCGAGCCGGAGCCCATGGAATACGTTCGCGTTTGCGACGCTTTCGGCACTGGCTACTTCTACATCCCGGGCACCGAAACCTGCCTCAAGATCGGCGGCTTCATCCGTTTCCAGACCTCGTTTGGTGAAAACGAAGTCAACGGTCGTCAGGGCTGGGGCCCGGCTGGCACGTCTGACTGGGATGCCTTCTCGCGCGCTTACATCTCGTTCGACGCCAAGAGCGACACCGAGTACGGCACGCTCACCGGCTTCTTCGCTGCTGAGTTCAACGCCGACAACGACACCGACGCTGGCGACAGCCGCATCGACGTCGACGAAGCCTACATCCAGCTGGGCGGCCTGAAGGCCGGCTTCTTCTACAGCTGGTGGGATGAGGGCCTGAACGGCGAAACCGACTCGATCGGCAACAACACCGAATTCAACTCGATCGCCTACCTCTATGACGGCGGCTCGTTCCAGGCTGGTATCGCCATCGACGAACTCGAAGGCCTCTCCACCAAGCCGAACGGCATTGGCGTCCAGGGTATCGTTTCGGCTTCGCTCGGCGGCGTTTCCTTCGACCTGCTCGGCGGCTACGACTCTGAATTCGAAGAAGGCGCAATCCGCGCTCTGCTCTCGGCTGACCTCGGCCCGGGCGTCTTCCAGGTTGCTGGCATCTGGGCTTCCGACCCGAACGCTTACTGGGCTGCTTCCGAGTGGTCGGTTGCTGCTTCGTACCGTTGGAACGCCACCGACAAGCTCGCTATCACCCCCGGCGTTCAGTACTGGGGTAGCCTGCAGGACTCGCTCACCAGCTTCGGCAACGACGACATGTGGCGCGCTGGTCTGACGGTCGACTACAAGATCACCGAAGGCCTCGCGACCCGCGTTTCGGTTCAGTATGAAGATGCTGACAACGCTGACGACCAGGTTCTCGGCTTCGTCCGCCTGCAGCGCGACTTCTAAGATCGTCTGACCTCGGTCAGAAGCGAAGCCCGCAACTCGGAAGAGTTGCGGGCTGTTGCTGTTTCGCAACGTTTACCTGCTTCGAGTCGCTGAAATCGCCCAAAGGTGAAAGCGCTGGCTTGAACGCAGCCGGTTTCTCGGCCTCATTCGCGAGAATGAGGGGGAACTGCGAGCGTGGGACGGGACGCTGAAAAACAGGCGGACGGCTTCAACTTTCCGGATATGCGTTCGGGATATGAGGTCAGCTATAGTTTCAGCCCGCAACGCCCAGTCGGCGTGGTGAAAGAAACCACACTGGGTGAACTGCTTCAGCGCTATGCCGATATATTGTGGGAAGAGGGCAGCCACAAATATAACGTAAAAGCCTTCGTCGGCGAACTGGACGAGATTTTGATCGGCGTCAGGTTCACCACCTTCTCACAAGACATGCTCGACAGCCTCATCGGCGCGCTACGCAAACGTGGCAACAGCAACGCAACCATCAACAGGAAGATGGCGGCGCTGAGTAAGTTGCTGCGGAAAGCGTACAAGATGGGAGACATCCACAGCTTACCAGAGTTCAGGCGGCAAAAAGAGAGAGCCGGTCGCCTGCGATTCCTGGAGGCAGCCGAAGAAGAAGCGTTGTTTCGACAGATCGGCAGTCGTTCAGATCTCTATTTGCAGCTTTCCATTTTCCTGGTGGACACCGGCGCCCGCCTCGGCGAATCCATCGCTCTGAAATGGAATGACATTTATGAGGGCAGAGTGACCTTCTGGGTCACCAAATCTGGTCGCAGCCGCACGGTACCGCTGACTTCCAGGGCAAAAGACGCAATGGACGCACTTGCTGATAGATCTCCCGGACCGTTCTCATCGGTCGACCCTCAAAAATATCGCGCGGTCTGGAATGCAGCCAAGCTAGACGCCGGGCTGGGCGATGAAGAGGATATCGTTCCACACGTCCTGCGGCATACGTGCGCGTCTCGTCTCGTGCGTGGCGGCATCGACCTTCGGCGAGTTCAAATGTGGCTCGGTCACCAGACTCTTGAAATGACCATGCGTTACGCACACCTCGCCTCACACGATCTCGACATGTGCGTGCCGGTGCTTGAACGCCATTTGAAATAACCCGCACACCTCTCTCCAAACCCCGCTCGAGCTCGTCCAATGAGGCCGGATTCGTTCTCACCCGGCGCTGAGATCGAGATGAGAACAGACCCAGTCAGATGCGGAAAACCTTCCGATTCTGACTGGAGGTCAGAAATGAACATCAAGAGCCTTCTTCTCGGCTCCGCTGCTGCTCTCGCAGCAGTTTCCGGCGCACAGGCAGCAGACGCAATCGTCGCAGCCGAGCCGGAGCCCATGGAATACGTTCGCGTTTGCGACGCTTTCGGCACTGGCTACTTCTACATCCCGGGCACTGAAACCTGCCTCAAGATCGGCGGCTTCATCCGTTTCCAGACCTCGTTCGGTGACAACGCCTCGCAGAGCCGTTACAACCAGGCAAACCATCGTTTCGGTGGCCTCGCTGGTCCGAACTACTCCACGTCTGACTGGGATGCCTTCTCGCGCGCTTACATCTCGTTCGACGCCAAGAGCGACACCGAGTACGGCACGCTCACCGGCTTCTTCGCTGCTGAGTTCAACGCCGACAACGACACCGACGAAGGCGATAGCTTCATCGACGTCGACGAAGCCTACATCCAGCTCGGTGGCCTCAAGGCCGGCTTCTTCTACAACTGGTGGGATAAGGGCATCAACGGCGAAACCGACTCGCTCGGCAACGTCACCGAGTTCAACTCGATCGCTTACCTCTATGACGGCGGTTCGTTCCAGGCTGGTATCTCGGTTGATGAGCTCGAGGGCTGGTCCACCAAGGCTAACGGCGTAGGCATCTCGGGTATCGTTTCGGCTTCGGTCGGCGGCGTTTCCTTCGACCTGCTCGGCGGCTACGACACCGAATGGGAAGAAGGCGCGATCCGCGCTCTGCTCTCGGCTGACCTCGGTCCGGGCGTCTTCCAGATCGCTGGTGTATGGGCTTCTGACCCGAACACCTACTGGAATGCTTCCGAGTGGTCCGTTGCAGCTTCGTACCGCTTCAACGCCACCGACAAGCTCGCCATCACCCCCGGCGTTCAGTACTTCGGTAGCCTGCAGGACTCGGTCACCAGCTTCGGCAACGACGACGCATGGCGCGCTGGCGTAACGCTCGACTACAAGATCACCGAAGGTCTCGCGACCCGCGTTTCGGTTCAGTATGAAGATGCTGACAACGCTGACGATCAGGTATTCGGCTTCGTCCGTCTGCAGCGCGACTTCTAAGATCGTCTGACCTCGGTCAGAAGAGAGAAACCCGGCTTTCGAGCCGGGTTTTTCGTTTGGAAGTATCCTGCCGTGCGGTGGCAGCCTGCGGCCGACTATTTGCCGGGGCCTGTGCTTGCTGAAGCCAATGGTCCGTTGATCCGCTTGCCGTGGCGGTGATCGCCGGGCTCGGCACTAACGCCCTAGTGCGTAGCCCGAGAGGAAGGAAGCAATTGCCTGTCGAGAGCCGTCGAGATGCAAAAGCGGTGCGTGGCCCTGACCGAGCGCGGTGAACTCCGCCATGTCAGGATGTCGACTGCTCATTTCCTGCAATGTTGCTTCCGACAGAACCCGGGAATACTGGCCTCGGATGCCTAAAAGCGGCATTTGAGAGAGGGCATCGAATTGCAGCCAAAGAGCAGGTAACGGTGTTTCAGCGGTGAGACCCAGCAGTTGGTGCGCTATGGCGGGATCAAAGTCGGGCACGGGAACGTCGTCCTGATCGCGATAGATCGCCCTTGCCATCTGCAGCCATTCGCGGTCGCTGAGAAACGGGAAATCGGCCCCGTGCAGGTTCTTCAGATACCCAGGCGCTGTCACCCAGCTTATCGCCTCACTCGGCTCCTTGTTGAGATAGTCGCGGATAGCCAGCAGGCCGTGGATTTCGATCACTGGTCCAATGTCATTCAGCACCGTGCCTGCGATAAGGCCAGGCGCGACACCGACGAGGTGGTGCAGGATCAGCCCTCCGCGGGATGTGCCGATGAAAACTGCGCGATCGATGTCCAGATGGGCGCAAGCCGTGATGATGTCGTTTGTTTCGACCGCAATCGAGTAGTGGCTCTTGTCGGCGTCTCGTGCCGAGCCGCCGCGACCGCGATAGTCGAACGAAAAGACGGTGTGTCCGCCCCCGGACGGCGAAGCGAGAAAGTTCGCGAGCTCGTGAAAATCACGGCTGTTGCGTGTGAGGCCCGGCAAGCATATGACAGGGAGTGCCGCTGTGGGGCGAGCAGGGGGATAGCTCCGGGCATAGAGTTGTAAGCCATCCGTTGCGGGGAAGCGGTGTTCCCGAAACCCGTCTTCATCCATCGTCACACTCCACCCTGATGTTGGCAGGATGGTAGCTGCTCAAGGGGAAAGGGCAAGGCATAGCCTTAGTGCTGACACACTGAGCACGCGTTCGCCCGCGATTGACGCGCTCGCGAACGCAGGGCTGAAAGCCGCGAAATGGCTTCACCGCGAAAGCGGTCACTTGCAATCAATAAGGTGAACCGCACTGACGCCGCGGACCGCCATAAGGCTGATACGAGTTGTCCCAGGCGCGATAAGAACGATAGCGGGCGTAGCACCAACGCGTATGCGCGTCACCGCTGACTGCTCGCGGCCCGTTGTAGTACCGCGGCTGGCTAATCAAGCCGCCTACGATCGCGCCGGCCGCAAGTCCGCCGATGAAAGCGCCAGCGTCATTGTTGTGATGGTGGCGGTATCGGTCGCGATAGTAGCCATCCCGGTAATAGCCATCCCGATAGTATCCGTGCCGATCGCGATAATCGCGATCACGATAGCTGCCACGTCGGCCTTGAAGTTCGCAATAGGGGACGGCGCAACTGGAGCGGTTCTTGCGTTCCTCGCCGCGCTCGTATTGGAACTGAGCCTTCTGGACGTCGCTCGTTCGCGACACCTGCGGAGCGATCGGGAACGCACCGGCAGGCGTAATGCTGCTCATTGCCGTCGCCAAAGACAGCGCGAGGATGGATAAGGTCTTCATTGTGTTCACCATTTCCTTCAGGAAAGATCGAACCTTCAGAAGGGTAATGGCTTAGGCCGCACTTTGTGCCGCCCGCAGTCATCACGATTATTTGAACGGCCTAGGTCGCGCCGGCTATTGGCGCCCCATCCTCAGGTCCTCGACGATGTCGGCCTTCTGCCCGAGCCTCGACTTGTAAACCTGATAGTTTTCCATGACCCGCTGCACATAATTGCGGGTCTCCTGGAATGGAATGCGCTCGATCCAGTCGACGACTTCGTCGATCGGCTTGCCGCGTGGGTCGCCATAGCGGCCAAGCCACTCCGGTACACGGCGCGGCCCGGCGTTATAAGCAATGAAGGTTAGGATATAGGAGCCGCCGAAGCTGCTGATCTGTTCGCCGAGGTAATGAGCGCCGAGCGTGGCGTTGTAGCCCGCATCGCTGGTCAGCCGATCCTGCGAATACGCGAGGCCATAGCGACTGGCGACGCCCTTGGCTGTACCCGGCATCAGTTGCAGCAGGCCGCGGGCATTGGCGGTTGAGATGGCTGCGGGATTGAAGGCGCTTTCCTGCCGCGCGATCGCATAGGCAAGCGCCTTGCCGGAACCGTCGATATTGGCGCTCGAAGGAATCACGCCGACGGGAAAGGCGAGGGCCGCGACATCGATGCCGCGTCCGAATGCGATCTTGCCGACCTGGAGCGAGAGCTGGTGGTTTCCGGCCTTCTCTGCGCGCGCCGAAAGCAGAGCGAGCTCGCCGGGACTGGTCAGTTCTTCGGCAAGCGCACGGTAGAGGCTGTCGGCGCGCCAGGCGTGGCCGGCGCTTTCAAGGCGGGAGATCGCGCGCACTGCCTCACGGTTCTCGAACTGTGCCCGGTCGTTCGCCGATGGGGCAGGGTAGGCGACGTTCAACGTCTTGCGGCCAAGCCGGGCGGCTGCAAGTTGCCCATAGAAGGTTCCGGGGTAGCGAGCCGCATTGGCGAAATATTCGCTGGCATTGCCCGGTCCGCCGGCCTCGGCCGAACGGCCCAGCCAATACCAGGCGCGAGAGGCGGAAAGCGGACGGTTTGAAAAGTCGAGGATGCGGCGGAAGTGGCGCGCTGCGATCGCCGGATCTTCCATGCCGCGCAATGCGTACCAGCCGGCGTGGAATTCGGCGTCGACGACATCGGTCGCCTCCGTTGCCAGATGGCTGGCCGCGATCCGGTAGGCGCCCTTGAAGTCGCCCGCGTCGAGCAGGCCTCGGCTAACGACGCGCTGCTCGACCCACCATTCGCCAGGATTGACGAGCACCCCTCTGTCCTTCGGCATACGGGCAAGAAGCTTGGCCGCCTCCTCGTATTTTTTCTGCTTTCGCAAGGATTCGATCTGAATGAAGAGGTAAGCCGGATCCTTGCGCCAGGAGGGATCGACCGCCGCGATCAGCGCATCGGCCTTGTCGTTGCCGCGATTGACCGCTGCCCAGGCACGATAGAGTGACTGTGCCTTGCCGAGATCGCCAAAGCGCTCGGCCTGTTCGACGCGGTTGCGGTAAAGGAGCATGGCCATGCGCCGCTGATGATCGGCTGGCGTCAGCAGACCGGAGAACTCAGCCAGGATCAGGCCCTCCATATCCTTGTCGAGCCCATCCCGTTGCCAGATACCGCGCAAGCGTTTCGCGGCAGCTTCTGTTTGTCCCTGGGCGACAAGCGCGCGCGCCAAAATGAGGGTTCCTTCGGTCGTCTCAGGCTGGGTGTTGCCAAAGGCGGCAAGGACATCGGCCGCCGGCGGATTTTCGCGAAAAAGGGCGCGCTCCGAATTGGCACGCAGGGATTTCAAGCCGGGCCATCCCTGAAGTTCGCGCTGGGCGTCGGCGATCTCAAAGGAAGGAATGCCGCGCTGGCCGGAAACGGCAATCGCCCAGGTCAGGATATGCCGGTCGAGCGCATCGCGGCTCATGGCATTGCGAACGGCAATCGCGGCCGCCGGCTGCCGGTTGGACAGAGCGTCGAGACCCGTCTTCAGATCGCTGTTTATTGGAGCAACGATCGCCGGAATGGCATTGGTGGTCTCGTCGGTGGCAATTTGCGCAGCTTTCCCCGACATGACGGGTTTGCGAGCCGGAACCGGTATTCGCTCCAGCGTTTCGGAACTGAACGCCGGCGACGTGAGCAACGCAGCGCCGATGATGGCGGCGACAGGCAGAAAGTTTGATCCGCGCATCAAGAGGCCGTGTTCCCCGTGTCTCACATTCATCTGCCGCCGGATTGTCTGAGGCAAGACTAGCGGCCAATATTGATCATGGCAATCGCACCTTGCCGCCCCACGCCCAAGGCGGAGCGGGACCATTATGCGGGCTGAACGTCAAGCTTTTGCACGAAAACCGGCGTGAAATGCCGTGTCACGACGCTTGCCGCAGCCTCCTCACATGATTATGGTGCGGCAGTTTTTTAACCGTCGATTACGGCCAAAGCATGAGTGCATTTTGCGTCTTTGCGCCGTCAGGAGTTGTGCATGTTCAAGGGTTCCATTCCCGCTCTCGTAACACCGTTCACCGCGACCGGCGCGGTGGATGCGGATGGTTTCGTCGCGCATGTGGAATGGCAGATAAAAGAGGGCAGCCATGGTCTCGTGCCGGTCGGAACCACCGGCGAGTCTCCGACCCTTTCCCATGACGAGCACAAGAAAGTCGTCGAACTCTGCATCGAGGCAGCCGCCAAGCGGGTGCCGGTGATCGCCGGCGCCGGCTCCAACAACACGACGGAAGCGATCGAGCTCGCGCAGCATGCCGAACAGGCTGGTGCCGACGCGATCCTCGTAGTCACGCCTTACTACAACAAGCCAACGCAGAAGGGCCTCTTCGCGCATTTTGCCGCGATCGCCGAAAGCGTGAAGCTGCCGATCGTTATCTACAACATTCCCGGCCGTTCGGTCGTGGATATGAGCGTCGAGACCATGGCCGCGCTTGCCAAGGCCTATTCGAACATCATCGGTGTCAAGGATGCCACCGGCAAGATCGAGCGCGTATCCGAACAGCGCATGGCCTGCGGCCCCGATTTCGTGCAGCTTTCCGGCGAGGACGCGACCGCCCTCGGCTTCAATGCCCATGGTGGTGTTGGCTGCATTTCCGTCACGGCTAATGTGGCTCCGCGGCTTTGCGCCGAGTTCCAGGAGGCAACGCTTGCCGGTGAGTTCGCCAAGGCGCTCGACTATCAGGACAAGCTGATGCCGCTGCACAAGGCGATCTTCATGGAGCCCGGCCTTTGCGGCGCGAAGTATGCGCTGAACCGCCTCGGCCGGATGAGCCGCGCCGTGCGCTCGCCGCTGCTGTCGACGCTCGAGCCGGCAACCGAAGCGGCGATCGACGCGGCCCTCAGGCATGCAGGATTGATGAACTGATGGCACCCAAAGGAAGCCAGCGCACGGTCAACAAGGTTGTGGCGGAAAACCGGAAGGCCCGCTTCAACTATGAGATCGTCGACACCTACGAGGCCGGTCTGGTTTTGACCGGCACCGAGGTCAAGTCGCTGCGCGAAGGCAAGGCCAACATTGCTGAATCCTATGCGACGGACGAAGGCGGAGAGATCTGGCTGATCAACTCCTATCTGCCGGAATATCTGCAGGCGAACCGCTTCAACCACGAAACGCGGCGTCGGCGGAAGCTGCTTCTGTCGAAGCGCGAAGTCAATCGCCTTCAGGGCGCGGTCAACCGCGAAGGCATGTCGCTGATCCCGCTGCGCATCTATTTCAACGAGCGGGGCCGGGCCAAGCTCGAGTTGGCGCTCGGCAAGGGCAAGAAACTGCACGACAAGCGCGAGAGCGCGAAAGAGCGCGATTGGAATCGGCAGAAAAGCCGTCTGCTGAAGGATCGCGGCTAGCGATCCTTGGGCGCCAAGTCGGCTTGCATTAATTCCCACGAAAACGGCGGGCGATCTAGGAAGATGTGCGGCCGGCTGCGCGTCATACGCTGCCACCGCATGCCCAGAGCCTTCACTTGTTCTTTTGATTTACGATACGCACTGACGCCTTGAAACGGCAGTTCCTGCGATCGTCGCGCATCAGATCTCGACGGGGTCCGCCACCGGCTCGGGGGCATGGCGCGGCGTGCGTTCGGAAGGCTCGCGACCGATCTCTGCCCGCAGGGTGGCGAGATCGATGAAATGATCCGCCTGACGGCGCAGGTCGTCAGCGATCATTGGCGGCTGGGTCGACATCGTCGAGACAACGGAAACCTTGCGGCCGCGGCGCTGCAGGGCTTCGACGAGCGTTGTGAAATCGCCATCACCGGAAAAGATGACGAGGTGATCGACCGTTTCAGACTGTTCCATGGCATCGATTGCAAGTTCGATGTCCATATTGCCCTTGATCTTGCGGCGACCAAGTGAGTCGGTGAATTCCTTGGCCGGCTTCGTCACGACCTTGTAACCGTTGTAGTCTAGCCAATCGATCAGTGGGCGGATCGAAGAATATTCCTGATCTTCGATGAGTGCGGTGTAGTAGTAGGCGCGCAGCAGATAGCCGCGTTTCTGAAATGCTTTCAGGAGTTTGCGATAGTCGATGTCGAAGCCGAGACTCTTCGATGCCGCGTAGAGATTTGCGCCGTCGATAAAAAGTGCGATCTTTTCGCGGGGATCAAACATCGTCTTTCCTTTTCAATGCCGGCGCATCCAGTGCCCGCTGCCGGCCGATACGCAAAAATAAGTCGTTTACATTAATAATTGCTGATATTGCAAATAATGTAGGCTAGGCATTGCATTATTCCAGCAGAGCGCTCGCGAATATAGCTAGTTTTAGCAGTTGCTATAGATAGTCCACATCCGTGGAATGCCTTTTCTACCAAGCGTTTTGGCGTCGCGGTCTGCGATGCAACCAGGTGTTTGTGAGTAAGGTTTTCCAGCCCATTAGGATCGCATTTTATCACGAAGTGTGACGTTACGTGAGCGTCCCTCGAAGGAAAAACTTGAACTTGTCTTGTTTTGATTGTATCCGGGCGGCTAATTCCAGAAATCGGAGCCGACGAGGCCGTCGCTAGACGGCTGTTCCGGTTTCGTGTCGTCAATCCGTGCAGCGGCAATGCCGCCGCGCTTCGAGCCCAAAAGGACAGGCAATGGCCCGCGTCACCGTCGAAGATTGCATCGACAAGGTCGATAACCGTTTCGAACTCGTTCTGCTTGCCAGCCACCGCGCGCGCCTGATCTCCCAGGGTGCCGCCATCACCATCGACCGCGACAACGACAAGAACCCGGTCGTAGCGCTTCGCGAGATCGCCGATGAGACCCTTTCTCCCGGCGACCTCAAGGAAGATCTGATCCACTCGCTGCAGAAGCACGTCGAGGTGGACGAGCCCGAGCCGGATCCGGCTTCGCTGCTGCAGTCGGAAACGGAAACCACGTTTACCGAAGTTGCCGAGGACGAAGACCAGCCGGAAGCGATCACTTTCGACCGCATGTCGGAAGAGGAGCTGCTGGCCGGCATCGAAGGTCTTGTGCCGCCGGAAAAGAGCGACGACTACTGAGATCTTTCGCGGAACGCCCGTTCCTGCGTGTTTTCAAAGCAGTGCGCCACTCGTATGATTGGCGCACTTTTTTATTGATTTCTTCTAGAGTGGGATGAGGAAATGTGTATGCGGTCGTCCGCCCGCATCCCGCTCTAACTTATAAGAAAATCATCCTGATCTAGAGGACCGCCAGCGAATGATGCGCCAATACGAGCTCGTTGAGCGCGTGCAAAAATACAAGCCCGACGTCAATGAAGCCTTGCTGAACAAGGCTTACGTCTATGCGATGCAAAAGCATGGCCAGCAGAAGCGGGCAAGCGGCGATCCCTATATCTCTCATCCCCTTGAAGTGGCGGCGATCCTGACGGAAATGCGGCTCGACGAGTCGACGATTGCGGTCGCACTTCTTCACGACACCATCGAAGACACGACGGCGACCCGTCAGGAGATTGATGACCTCTTCGGCGAGGACATCGGTGCGCTTGTCGAGGGACTGACGAAGATCAAGAAGCTCGATCTCGTCACCAAGAAGGCCAAGCAGGCCGAAAACCTGCGCAAACTGCTGCTGGCGATCTCGGACGATGTGCGCGTGTTGCTGGTCAAGCTTGCTGACCGGCTGCACAATATGCGCACGCTCGATCACATGTCGGCGGAAAAACGCGCCCGCATCTCTGAGGAAACGATGGATATCTATGCGCCGCTCGCCGGCCGCATGGGTATGCAGGATATGCGCGAGGAGCTCGAAAACCTCTCGTTCCGCCATATCAATCCGGAAGCTTTCGAGACCGTCACCCGGCGGCTGGAAGAGCTTTCGCAGCGCAACGAAGGTTTGATCAAGAAGATCGAAGACGAATTGCGGGAGTTGCTTCAGGCGGAAGGCCTGAAGGCTGCACAGGTCAAAGGCCGGCAAAAGAAACCCTATTCCGTCTTCCGCAAGATGCAGTCGAAGTCGCTGTCCTTCGAACAGCTCTCGGACGTCTGGGGTTTCCGTATCATCGTCGACGACATCCCGTCCTGCTACCGGGCGCTCGGTATCGTCCACACCCGCTGGCGGGTCGTTCCCGGTCGCTTCAAGGACTACATCTCGACGCCGAAGCAGAATGACTATCAGTCGATCCACACGACGATCGTCGGCCCCTCGCGCCAGCGCATCGAGCTGCAGATCCGCACACGGCGCATGAACGACATCGCCGAATACGGTATCGCGGCCCATTCGCTCTACAAGGACGGGGAGGGGAACTCGACGGATCCGGCCTTGTCGCCGACCTCGAACGCCTATTCCTGGCTGCGGCGTACGATCGAATCCCTTGCCGAGGGGGATAACCCCGAAGAATTCCTCGAGCACACCAAGCTCGAGCTGTTCCAGGATCAGGTGTTCTGCTTCACGCCCAAGGGACAGCTGATCGCGCTACCGCGCGGCGCGACGCCGATCGACTTTGCCTATGCGGTGCACACCAACATTGGCGACACCTGCGTCGGTGCGAAGATCAATGGCCGCATCATGCCGCTGGTCACGCGTCTCAACAACGGCGACGAGGTGGAGATCATCCGCTCCGGCATCCAGGTGCCGCCGCCGGCTTGGGAAGAGATTGTCGTCACCGGCAAGGCGCGCTCGGCCATCCGCCGCGCGACGCGTGCCGCCATTCGCAAGCAATATGCCGGTCTCGGCTATCGCATTCTGGAGCGCACTTTCGAGCGCGCCGGCAAGTCGTTTTCGCGCGAAGCGCTGAAACCGGCCCTGCATCGTCTAGGTCAGAAGGAAGTCGAGGACGCCATCGCTGCGGTCGGTCGCGGCGAGCTCTCGTCGCTCGACGTGCTGCGCGCCGTCTTCCCGGACCATCAGGATGAGCGCGTGACGGTGAAGCCCAGCGCCGACGATGGCTGGTTCAACATGCGCAGCGCCGCCGGCATGGTGTTCAAATTGCCGGGTCGTGGTAAGGACGCGAACGGCGCAGCACAGGTCGAAGGGCCGGAAGCGCTTCCGATTCGTGGCCTCTCCGGCAATGCCGAGGTTCACTTCAGTCCTGCCGGCGCCATACCCGGCGATCGTATCGTCGGCATCATGGAGAAGGACAAGGGCATCACGATCTATCCGATCCAGTCGCCGATCCTGCAGAAGTTCGACGACGAGCCGGAGCGCTGGATCGACGTGCGCTGGGATCTGGACGAAGCCAACAGCAGCCGCTTCATCGCTCGGATTGCAATCAGCGCTCTGAACGAGCCCGGAACCCTGGCGGAAGTGGCCCAGGCGATCGCGACCAGCGACGTCAACATTCGTTCATTGTCGATGGGGCGCGTGGCTGCCGACTTCAGCGAACTCCAGTTCGATCTGGAGGTCTGGGATCTGCGTCAGCTCAACCACCTGATCACGCAGCTCAAGGAGCTTCCGAGCGTGTCCATGGTGAAGCGTCTCTTCGAATAGGCCGAACGGCGCGGCGGCCTGCAAGGCTGTCGTGCCCATCGGTGGGGCTGTTCTGAATGCGGCTGCCTCAAAAACAGGCAGCGGGTGCATGGCAAAGCGGCAAGGCATGCTGTGGCTGCATGGCTGCCGCCATTTCCTGGAACTGGTGGAAAAGAGACCTCTAAACTATCTTCTGTTTCGGGAGGTAAACAAAGAGGTTTGCCATGTTCAATCAGTTGAAGAAGATCACCCGCGCATTGCGCGTCCCCACTCAGGAAGAGCGCGAGCTCGCCTATCTCAATAGCTCGGTCGATCGTATCGATCTCGAATACCGTCAGCGCCAGATCGATCGCGGCCTGTTCCGCAACTACTAAGTCGATCGCGTCCCGTCTCAGGGCGGGATGCTGAAGCCATGCGTTCGGTGAATGGCTCGCCTGCGACATATGCGCGGCGCGCCAGCGGGTTGCAAGCAGAGGGCATGACGCCTATCTTGCGGCCAGCAAACAGGCGGACGCGCCGTCTTGTGCCGATTGACGGCTCCAAGATGCGGTCATGACGGCAGAATGTTATTCAGACGTAGAAAACCGGTCACGATTTCCGAAAGGCTCCGCGCACTCCTTTGGCCGCGCAAGGGCTTTCGGCGTGGCCCGCGCTACATCGCCTTGAGGATTTTGCGCCTCTCATCGACACCGCATTCGATTGCTATCGGGGTGGCTGCGGGTGCGGCATCGTCGTTCACGCCGTTTTTCGGCCTGCACATCATCATAGCCGTTGCCCTGGCCTTCGTCTTCTCAGGTAATCTGGTTGCCGCGGCGATCACCACCGCGCTTGCCAACCCGGTGACGATCCCGATGATCTTGACTGCGTCCTATGAGCTGGGGACCGCCATTCTGGGGGTCGAAAGTGCGCACGCCGCCAGCAGCAGCGACGTCATGCGCATGGTCGAGCACCTGGACCTCTCCGCTCTCTGGGGACCGGTCTTCAAGCCGATGCTTGTCGGCTCCCTGCCGCTGGCCGCGGCCGGCGCGGTGATTTCCTATCTTGCGTCTTACCACGCGGCTCGCATCTTTCAGAAGCGACGCCGGGCACGCACAAAAGACCTCGGACCTTCCTCATGATCATAGGCATAGGCAGCGACCTGATCGATATCAGGCGGATCGAAAACTCGCTTTCCCGCTTCGGCGAGCGCTTCGTGCAGCGCTGTTTCACAGACATCGAAATTGCCAAGTCCGAGGGCCGGAAAAACAGGGCTGCGTCCTATGCCAAGCGGTTCGCCGCCAAGGAAGCCTGTTCGAAGGCGCTCGGCACCGGTCTCGCGCAGGGCGTCTTCTGGAAAGACATGGGCGTCATCAATTTGCCCGGCGGCAAGCCGACAATGAACCTCACCGGTGGTGCGGCCGAGCGTCTGGCGCAGATGCTGCCGCCCCATCACCGGGCAGCCATTCACCTGACGATTACCGATGATTTTCCTCTGGCGCAGGCCTTCGTGATTATCGAAGCACTGCCCGTTGCTCCGGTTGAGGGAACGGTTTAGAGCATTCCGCTGGAAAACCCGGTCTGCGGCGATTGAAGGGCAGGCAGTCTGCAGCATATGAGACCGGGTTCAACGCAGTTTGAATGTGGGATCAAAACTGCGGAAGAAAGTTGAGAGCAAGCCCCGGTGAGGGCGTTGCCATGATAAAGGAAGACAAAAGCGTGGCAGAAAAGACAGAAGCGAAGCAGAGCGGTCTCTGGGAAAACGTGAAGGTCGTTATCCAGGCGCTGCTCCTGGCCGTGGTCATCCGTACGGTTCTCTTTCAGCCCTTCACCATTCCCTCGGGCTCGATGATGCCGACTCTGCTCGTTGGCGACTACATCTTCGTCAACAAGTTCGCCTACGGCTTCTCCAAGTATTCGCTTCCGCTTTCTCCCGACCTGTTCTCCGGCCGCATTTTCGCAAGCGAGCCGAAGCGTGGAGACATCGTCGTCTTCCGCTTCCCGCCGAACCCCGACATCGATTACATCAAGCGCCTGGTCGGCCTGCCGGGTGATCGTGTCCAGGTGCGCAACAGCATCCTCTACATCAACGACAAGCCGGTCGACCGCGCGCCGGACGGTGCGTTCCGTGCCGACGACCAGTACGATACCGGCGGCGACGTCCCGGTCTATCGCGAAACGATGGACAACGGTGTGTCCTACGACACGCTCGACCAGTTCCCGGATTCGCGCGGCGACAACACCCGCGAATTCATCGTGCCGGCCGGCCATTACTTCATGATGGGCGACAACCGCGACAATTCGGCTGACAGCCGCTTCGACGTCGGCTTCGTTCCGGCCGAAAACTTGGTCGGCCGCGCCAGCATGATCTTCTTCTCGCTTGGCAACGACACCTCGTTCCGCGAAATCTGGAAGTGGCCGGCGAACCTGCGTTACGATCGTCTGTTCAAGGCGGTCGAATAATGAAGTCGCGGTCGCTAAGCGCGGAGGATCGGGCAAAGCTCGAGACCGTGATTGGCTATCAGTTTGCTGAGAAGGAGCGCCTGGATCGGGCGCTCACCCATTCCAGCGCCCGTAGTGCCAAGGGCTCCAACTATCAGCGGCTGGAGTTCCTGGGCGACCGGGTTCTGGGGCTGTGCGTTGCCGAACTTCTGTTCCAGACCTTTCGCGACGCAAATGAAGGCGAACTGTCGGTAAGGCTGAACCAACTCGTCAGCGCCGAAAGCTGCGCCAAGGTCGCCGACGATATGGAGCTGCACCAGTTCATCCGGACCGGTTCCGACGTCAAGAAGATTACCGGCAAGGCGATGATGAATGTGCGCGCCGATGTGGTAGAGTCGCTCATCGCCGCCATCTATCTCGATGGGGGCCTTGAGGCTGCGCGCGGCTTCGTGCTGCGCCACTGGAAGGATCGGGCAGTACGCGCCGACGGTGCGCGCCGCGATGCGAAGACCGAATTGCAGGAATGGGCGCATGCCAAGTTCGGCATTGCGCCGTCATACAGGACGGACGACCGTTCCGGCCCGGACCATGATCCTCGCTTCACGGTAACCGTGGAGATCTCGGGGGTCGCGCCGGAGACCGGGATCGACAGGTCCAAGCGTGGCGCCGAGCAGATCGCCGCGATGAAATTGCTGGAACGCGAAGGCGTGTGGCGGAAAAATTCCGCCGGAAATTGACGGAAAAAATGACGGATATGGAAAAAGATACGGCCGCCGAAGGCGCGCCGACCCACTCGGGCTTCGTGGCGCTGATCGGCGCGACCAACGCAGGCAAGTCGACCCTGGTCAACCGCCTCGTCGGCGCCAAGGTGTCGATCGTCAGCCACAAGGTGCAGACCACGCGCGCGATCGTGCGCGGCATCGCCATCCACGACAACGCCCAGATCGTCTTCATGGACACTCCCGGCATCTTCAAGCCGCGCCGCCGGCTCGACCGCGCCATGGTTACGACCGCCTGGGGTGGAGCCAAGGACGCCGACGTGATCATGCTCCTGATCGATAGCGAGCGTGGCCTGAAGGGTGATGCGGAAGCGATCCTCGAGGGGCTGAAGGAAGTGCACCAGCCGAAGATCCTGGTGTTGAACAAGATCGATCAGGTGCGTCCAGAAGATCTCTTGAAGCTCGCGGCTGCGGCCAACGAGACGATCAAGTTCGAACGTACCTTCATGATCTCGGCGCTGAACGGGTCGGGTTGCAAGGATCTGATGGACTACCTCGCCGAAACCTTGCCGGAAGGCCCCTGGTACTACCCGGAGGATCAGATTTCCGATCTGCCGATGCGCCAGCTCGCGGCTGAAATCACTCGCGAGAAGCTGTTCCTGCGCCTGCATCAGGAACTTCCCTATGCCTCGCATGTCGAAACCGAGAAGTGGGAAGAGCGCAAGGACGGATCGGTTCGCATCGAACAGGTGATCTACGTCGAGCGCGAGAGCCAGAAGAAGATCGCGCTTGGCAAGAATGGCGATGCGATCAAGGCGATTTCGACGGCATCGCGCAAGGAGATCTCCGAGATCCTCGAGCAGCCGGTGCACCTGTTCCTCTTCGTCAAGGTGCGCGAGAACTGGGGCGACGATCCCGAGCGCTTCCGCGAAATGGGCCTCGAATTCCCGCGATAAGCCGGGGCACACGGCCTTTGCAATACGATCACGGCACCCGTCGCAATCGGGTGTCGTACTCCGGCCGCGCACCGCTTATGAGACCGGCACAAATCACCGCAGCACTTTAGATCTGTAGCAAACTCCTTCAGTCGATTCCGGTTTAGGCGCTGCGCAAGTGCCGCCGCCGGCGGCGATATCACGCGCCCGCTACGCGTTTTCCGTTGTCATCGAGAACCGGCTCCCCGTCCTCCTTCGAGAACGGGCCCTTGTGCGTGTCGGGCAGGATCCCGAGCACCAGTTCGGACGGGCGGCAAAGCCACGTGCCGATCGGCGTCACCACGAAGGGGCGGTTGATGAGAATAGGATGTTCCATCATCGCGTCGAGCAGGCGTTCGTCGCTGAGTGTGGGGTCCGCGAGCCCGAGTTCCGCATAGGGCGTGCCTTTTTCGCGGATCACGTCACGAACCGTCAGGCCGGCGTCAGTGATCATCTTCTGGAGTTCCTGCCGCGATGGCGGCGCCTGCAGATACTCGACCACAGTCGGTTCGATACCGGCGTTGCGGATCATCGCAAGCGTGTTGCGTGAAGTGCCGCAGGCGGGGTTGTGGTAGATCGTGACGTTCATGCGTTGGCCTCCTGCTAAGTCGAGATGGTCAGCAGCCGGTCTCGACGACTGTTCTCGAAGCCATAGGCTCGATGCGGGCAAGGGGCAAGCCGTACGCTGCCTCAGTCCGCCATGGCCTCAGCGACCTGCCGTTTTCCCAGTGCCGGACCGATCATCTCGATACGGTTGGTCCAGATGTAGCCGGAAAACCCCGGCGGGACCAATTCCAGGTCCTGCATCGTATCGATCCCGGTGGTGAAATCGCCACCGTGATAGGGGCCGAGCAGGATGATCTCGCTGCCCGCCGCTTCCATCCGTTCGGCGAAACGATCCGGCCAGCCCCAGAGGAATTGCGCATAATTGCCGGGCACAACGATGAGGGTGTTGCGGCAGGCCTCCGGCATCAGGCCCGTCCAGCCAAAGCCGAGATAGCGCGTCAGGCACGCCATCGTCGATGTCCGGTCATAGCCGCGCATCCCTTCCAGGCGCTTGAGCGTCTCGTGGGTCGGCTCCTCGCCGCCATAGGCCCCGAACACCGCCTGTCGCCATTGCGGCTGCGCTTCGATCAGTGTTGCGAGTGCTGTGCCTTCCTCTGCGCGCCGGCTCTTGAAGTTGACCAGGAACTTGCGGTCGGGGAAGGCCGCCAGCACTTCATCCAGCGTCGGCATCTGGCCGACACCCTTGCCGCGGAACGGGAAAGACGTGCCGCCATCGGCGGTGTAACCGTAGCCGATGTCGAGAGATTTCAGCATCGCCATCGGCGTTTCCTCGGTCACGCCCTTGCCCTCGGTGCGGCAGTCGAGTGTCCAGTCGTGGAAGACGGCGAACTGTTTGTCCGGGGTGAGATGCACGTCGAGTTCGACGACGTCGGCCCCGGCATCGAAGGCAGCCTGCATCGAGGCGATGGTGTTTTCGAGATAGGGATGCTGCGGCGTGTCGATGATCGTTGCCGTACAGGTGTCTTTGCCGACATTTGCCTTCGAATAGGTCTGGTGAACGCCGCGATGTGCAAGCAGTTTCGCCGTGCCTGCCGGCGGCGTGACAAACATCGACGTGTTCATCGCCCAGACGACGGCAGCAAACAGCACGATAGCGGCAAGGGCTTTCTTCATCCCGATTCTCCTCTTGCAATCGGGATTGCCCGACAATGTGGCGCGACGATGATCGTGCACGTTTCGCGTGCGTGTCGCGGATTGCGAACAATGTGTCACCCGCGCGCGCGATTGACCCTTAGCTGAGCCCTGTGAGACGTAGCGGTCGCTGATTTTGCGATCCGGAGAAGAGAGATGCCGCAGCTGGTCGAGGGAAAATGGGTCAAGGGCGACGTTGCGGCCAGCGAGATGAAGGGCGGCGCGTTCCACCGGGAGCCGACGCGCTTTCATCGATGGATCACGCCGGATGGCAGCCCAGGACCGGATGGCCAGCCGGCCGTGCCGGCCGAGGCCGGGCGCTACCGCCTGTTCGTTTCTTACCTCTGCCCCTGGGCCTCGCGCACGACCGCCTTCCGCAATCTCAAAGGGCTGCAGAACATTGTCGGTCTGACGGTTTCAAATCCGGTGCTCGGAGAGGACGGCTGGGTTTATGACGAGCCGGTCGATGCCGGGGAGCGTGTCGGCAAGATCCGCTTCCATCACGAACTCTACGTGGCGAGCGACCCGACCTATACCGGCAAGGTGTCGGTACCGGTTCTCTGGGACATGCGCGAGGGGCGGATCGTCAACAACGAGTCGGCCGATATCATCCGCATCCTGAACACGGGCTTCGATCACCTGACAGGTAACCGGCTCGATTTCTATCCGCAGGCGCTCCGGAGCGACATCGATCGCTGGAATGGGCCGATCTATGAACGCGTCAACAACGGTGTCTATCGATCCGGCTTTGCCAAGACGCAGGAGGCCTATGATGAGGCGGTGGCAAGCCTTTTCGGCATGCTCGACGACCTCGAGGCGCACCTGGCGGTTAACCGTTATCTCGCGGGCGAGTACCTGACCGAAGCCGACATCCGCTTGTTTGTCACCCTGGTTCGCTTCGATGCGGCCTATCATGGTGCCTTCAAATGCAATATTCGCCGGATCGAGGATTATCCGGCGCTGTCGAACTATTTGCGTGAAATCTACCAGTGGATGGGTATCCGCGAGAGCGTGCGCATCGATCACATCAAGCGCGGCTACTACGGGATTGCCCACATCAATCCGACCCGCATCGTTCCCGCCGGCCCGACGCTGGATTTCGATCGCCCGCATGATCGCGCCCGCCTGACGGGGCGAGGGGTCGTCGGCGCATAGGGCCACCTCAGCATTTGCTAAGGAAACAAATTTATGAGGGGCCACAAAGAGCCCATTGCCAATCGGTCGAACGTTCCTAAATTAATGGAAGTTCTGATGGATAGGAGCCCGATGGCGGCTGGCCTGACGAATTTCCGGCAGCGCAAGCACGAGTTGCGAGACGCGCCCGCTGGATGCCCGTGAGGCCACGCCCGAGCCGGTTCTCGCCGCTTCCGGACGGGCGCATCTGTTCCCCATGCGCGCTCGCGCAACCCCCGGAAGCCCCGAAAGAGCCGACCCTTCGCATCTCTCGTGCGCCAGAACACGTATGTAGGTCTGGTAGGGGTGGGAAATGAATGCAGCATTGTTGACTTTGCTTCGCCGTCTTGTGCGCATCGGCAATCTGACGGTGTTTTTTTCTTCCGGCAAACAGGTCATCTTGGGTGACGGCACCGGAAAACCGGCAACGATCCGCATAGTCGATGCGGAGGCGGAAAAGGCGATCGTCCAGGACCCTGGCCTTCGCTTTGGTGAAATGTATATGGATGGGCGCGTCGTCATTGAAAAAGGTGACATCTTCGACGTGCTGTCGATCGTAAAAACCAATGGCCTGGAGAATGCGGCAACGCTTTCCAACTCGCTGATGACCTTGCAGCATGTCTTGCGTCAGCAGGTGCGAAGCCGGCTGCCTGTCAATCGCAACCGGCACAACGTTGCGCATCACTACGATCTCGATCGCAAGCTCTTCAATCTGTTCCTCGATGAGGACTGGCAATACTCCTGCGCCTATTTCCAACCGCGCGGTATCTCGCTCGATGCGGCCCAGCTTGCAAAGAAGCGACACATCGCTGCAAAGCTACTGCTGGAGCCGGGACAGAAAGTGCTTGAAGTCGGTTCAGGCTGGGGTGGAATGGCCATGTATCTGGCCGAATCCTCCGGTGTCGAAGTCACCGGCATCACCCTCAGTGAAGAGCAGCTCAAGGTTTCGCGTGATCGTGCCGCCAGGCGCGGGCTTTCCGATCGAGTCCGCTTCGAACTGCAGGACTACCGAACCCTGCAGGGCCGGCAATTCGATCGCATCGTCTCGGTCGGCATGTTCGAGCATGTCGGCATCGGCAACTACGGCAATTTCTTCAACAAGATGAAGGAGCTTTTGAAGCCGGAAGGCGTCATGCTGCTGCATTCTATCGGCCAGGTCTACAAGCCCTGGGCGACCAATCCATGGATCGAAAAATACATCTTCCCCGGTGGTTACATTCCGGCTCTCTCCGAGGTTTTGCCTTCGGTCGAGCGGATGCGCCTGCTCGTGAAGGATATCGAGATCCTGCCGATGCACTATGCGTGGACCTTGCGGGCCTGGCGGGAGCGTTTCGTCGCACGGCGCGAAGAGGCGGCGCGGCTCTATGACGAGCGCTTCTTCCGCATGTGGGAGTTCTATCTGGCGGCCTCCGAAACGGCCTTCCTCTACGACAAGCACTTCATCTTCCAGCTTCAGCTCTCGCCGTCACTCGAAGCCGTACCCGTGTCGCGCGGCTACATCGAGGAGCGCGAGCGGCAGTTAATCGAGTTCGAGAAGCGCCGGCCGCCGCTCGAGCCCGTCAACAATTGGGATGAGGCGGAGCCGGAAGAACATATCGAACCGGCTGCAATCGCAGTCTGATCCACAAGCCATCCCCTGTCGCCCCAGCCCGGCACGGGATGGCCACCTCCCATCTTCTGTGGAGTTCGGAATTTCCTCCGAAGGCCTTCACTTGGCCTCGAAGCTCTGCGCCTTTATGGTCGCCGACCAAACGACTGCCAGTTTCCTTAGATCAGCTCCGATCCAAGGACAAAACGTGCAGCGCTTCGAAGCGCTGCAGGAAAGACGGAATTGCCCATGGCCAGCCCCGCTAAATTCATCGCCGCCATCATCGCCAGTGAAATCAAGGCGGCACCTTCGCAGGTCACAGCCGCTGTCGAGCTGCTGGACGAGGGGGCAACGGTGCCGTTCATCGCGCGCTACCGCAAGGAAGTGACCGGCGGGCTCGATGATACGCAACTGCGTGTGCTGTCGGAGCGGTTGACCTATCTGCGCGAACTCGAGGCGCGTCGCGCATCCATCCTCGAGTCGATCCGCGGACAGGACAAGCTGACCGCCGAACTCGAAGCCAAGATTGCCGCCGTCGAGACCAAGGCGGAGCTCGAAGACATCTATCTGCCCTACAAGCCGAAGCGTCGCACCAAGGCGGAGATCGCCCGAGAGCGCGGTCTCGCACCGCTGGCCGAAGCCATCCTTGCCGATCGCGCCGTCGCGCCCGCCGATCGTGCAACGGCGTTTCTCACGGCCGAGGTGGTCGATGTGAAGGCGGCGCTCGATGGTGCGCGCGACATCATCGCCGAAGGCATGACTGAAAACGCCGATCTGCTCGGTCGCCTGCGCAATCACATGAAGGGCGCCGCGTTCCTGCGCGCCAAGGTCGTCGACGGCAAGCAGGAGGCCGGCGCCAAGTTTTCGGATTACTTCGACCATTCCGAGCGTTGGGCGACCACGCCCGGCCATCGCGCCCTGGCGATGCTGCGCGGCTGGAACGAAG
This sequence comes from Ensifer adhaerens, assembly GCF_020035535.1. Taxonomy (NCBI): domain Bacteria; kingdom Pseudomonadati; phylum Pseudomonadota; class Alphaproteobacteria; order Hyphomicrobiales; family Rhizobiaceae; genus Ensifer; species Ensifer adhaerens. The sequence goes on from NZ_CP083349.1 coordinate 836,193, forward strand.
AGGTGCTCTCCGTCGATATCATCGTCGACCAGGACGATACCTCGCCGGTAAAGCCCGTCGAGCGGATGATCGCCGCCGCCTACAATGTCGGCGCCCATCTGCCAGGTGACAAGTGGCTCTCGGAGATGATCGGTTGGACCTGGCGGGTGAAGCTCTCCATGTCCTTGTCGCTCGACCTGATGCGCGAACTGCGCGAGCGCGCCGAGGAAGAGGCGATCCACGTCTTTGCCCGTAATCTCAAGGATCTCTTGCTTGCCGCTCCCGCGGGATCGCGATCAACGATGGGGCTCGATCCGGGCATCCGCACCGGTGTCAAGGTCGCGGTGGTCGATGGCACCGGAAAGCTGCTCGAAACGACGACCGTCTATCCGTTCCCGCCGAAAAACGACATCCGCGGAACGCAGGCCGAACTCGCTTCGTTGGTCCGCAAGCATAACGTGGAACTGATCGCGATTGGCAACGGTACCGGCAGCCGCGAGACCGAAAAGCTCGTCGCCGACATGCTCCAGCAGCTGCCGGCGCCGAAGCCGACCAAGGTCATCGTTTCCGAAGCCGGCGCCTCGGTTTACTCGGCCTCCGAAACGGCTGCCCTGGAATTCCCGGGCCTTGACGTTTCGTTGCGCGGCGCGGTCTCGATCGCCCGCCGCCTGCAGGACCCGCTGGCCGAGCTTGTGAAGATCGAGCCGAAGTCGATCGGCGTTGGCCAGTACCAGCACGATGTCGACCAGTCGAAGCTCAGCCGGTCGCTCGATGCGGTGGTGGAAGACGCGGTGAATGCCGTCGGCGTCGACGTCAACACGGCTTCAGCCCCGCTGCTCGCCCGTGTGTCCGGTCTTGGCAAATCTTCCGCCGAAGCGATCGTCGCACATCGTGACGCGACCGGGCCGTTTGGCAGCCGCAAGGAACTCTTGAATGTGCCGCGGCTCGGCGCACGCACCTTCGAACAGTGCGCAGGCTTCCTGCGCATCCCCAACGGCAAGGAGCCGCTCGACGCCTCGTCCGTCCATCCGGAAGCCTATGGCGTCGCCAAGAAGATCGTCGCCGCCTGCGGCCGCGATGTCCGTGCGCTGATGGGCGATAGTGTCGCGCTGAAGCAGCTCGATCCGCGAACCTTCGTCGACGAACGGTTCGGACTGCCGACCGTGAAGGACATTCTCGCCGAACTCGAAAAACCGGGCCGCGACCCGCGCCCGAGCTTCAAGACCGCGACCTTTGCCGAGGGCGTAGACGACATCAAGGACCTGAAGGTCGGCATGCAGCTCGAAGGCACCGTCACCAACGTCGCGGCCTTCGGCGCTTTCGTCGATATCGGCGTACACCAGGATGGTCTCGTTCACGTGTCCCAGCTCGCCGATCGTTTCGTCAAGGACCCGCACGAAGTAGTGAAGGCCGGGGACGTCGTGACCGTGCGCGTCACCGAGGTGGACGTCCCCCGCAAGCGCATCGGCCTGACGATGCGGAAGGATGGTGGCGCAGAGTCAGGCCGCGAGGCCCGGGGTAGCGCACCCAACGCAGGCAACCGCGGCGCGCCCATGCGCCAGCAGAAGCCGCAGGCGCCGTCACAAGGCGCCTTTGGTGCGGCGCTGATGGAGGCGATGAAGCGCAAATAGCAACATTTGCGCAAGGGGCGCTCCGGCGCCCCTGATCACCGGTCTATAATTTAGATAATTGTAATAATCACGGCTTTCCGCCATACTTCTTCGATCGTGGCACCTGCGCAGTTTGTGGGCAGTGTGCCGATGGAGCAGCCGGATCTACGGCGGAAAAGGTCAGCGGAAACTCCTCCTCCGCCGGGCGTCCGGTGAAAGGAGTTGCGTGATGGTACGCAAGGCGATCCGCGGCTTGGCGCTGGCCGCCCTCTTGGCGGCCGGGGTGACGGCGCGTCCGGTCCCCGCAGTTTCGCAGGCCCCGATAAACTGCGCCAATCGATCCGAGGTGATCGAGTTTCTGGCTCGTCAATACCGGGAAAAGCCGGCTGCAACAGCGCAGATCAATCCCCAGGCGATCATGGAAGTCTATGCGGCCGACAACGGCAGCTGGACGTTGATCGTCACCGACGTCAATGGCCGAAGCTGCGTCATCCTTGCCGGCAAGAGTTGGGAAGCTCTGCCGCCGCTACCCATTCCAAAAGCATAATCGGCGCGCGGTCCCGTTCGCTTCTTTCCGTCGCGTCGGCCAAAGCCCCTCAGAGGGGCCGGCCGATGCTGGAATAGGCAAAGCCGTGCTTGGCAACTTCGTCCTGGCGGTAGATGTTGCGGAGGTCGACGAGCACAGGCGTCTTCATCGCCGACTTCAGCCGGCGGAAGTCGAGCGCGCGGAATTCGTTCCATTCCGTCACGATCACCAATGCATCGGCTTCGTTGGCCGCCTCATAGGGGTCGCTCGCATAGTCGATACCGTCGATGATCTTCCGGGCGTTGTCCATGCCTTCCGGGTCGTAGCCGACAATGTGGGCGCCGGCGTCCTGCAGCGTCTGCACGATGGCAATCGCCGGGCTGTCGCGCATGTCGTCGGTGTTCGGCTTGAATGTGAGGCCGAGGATCGCGATCTTGTGGCCGCGCACGTCGCCGCCGGCCGCCGCAATCACCTTGCGGCCCATTGCCCGCTTGCGGTTGTCGTTGATCGCAACCGTGGTCTCCACGAGACGGACGGGCGCATCATGGTCCTGTGCGGTCTTGACCAGGGCCAGCGTGTCCTTCGGGAAGCACGAGCCGCCGTATCCCGGTCCCGCATGCAGGAACTTCGAGCCTATGCGGCCGTCGAGGCCGATGCCGCGGGCGACGTCCTGCACATTGGCGCCGACCTTTTCGCAAAGATCCGCCATCTCGTTGATGAAGGTGATCTTCATCGCCAGGAAGGCGTTGCCGGCATACTTGATCAGCTCGGAGGTGCGGCGCGACGTGAAGACCAGCGGCGACTGGTTGAGATAGAGCGGCCGGTAAACTTCGGTCATGACGTCACGAGTCCGCGCGTCATCATCGGCAACACCGATGACGATGCGGTCGGGCCGCTTGAAGTCCTCGATCGCCGCGCCTTCGCGCAGGAATTCCGGATTGGAGACGACGGCGAAATCAGCATCCGGATTGGTTTCGCGGATGATGCGCTCGACCTCGTCGCCGGTGCCGACCGGAACGGTGGATTTGGTGACGATGACGGTGAAGCCCTGGAGGTTCACGGCGATCTCGCGCGCCGCCGCATGCACGTAGGAGAGGTCGGCGTGGCCATCGCCACGGCGGGAAGGGGTGCCGACGGCGATGAAGATGACGTCGCTGTCGGCGACGGCCGAAACGAGATCGGTGGTGAACGACAGACGGCCCGAGGCGACGTTGCTGGCCACCAATTGATCGAGGCCGGGTTCGAAGATCGGAATACGCCCCTGCATCAAGGCGTCGATCTTGCTCTCATCCTTGTCGAGGCAGACAACATCGTGACCGAAATCCGCAAAACACACACCGGAAACGAGGCCTACATAGCCTGCGCCGATCATCGTGATTTTCATTGGCTCTTTCCTTTGTTGTCTGGCGAGCTCTTGTTCGTGAACGTGGAAACCATGCTGGTTGGCACGCCCTTATGCTTGCGGGGCCGAGGGTCCGGCTTTTCCGCCGACATTGTAATATTCCTCATACCAGGCGGCAAAGCGTGCCACGCCTTCTTCCACCGGTATCGAGGGTTTGAAGTCGGTCAGGGCCTCCAGGAGGTCCGGGGAGGCGTAGGTGCGCGGCACATCGCCCTGCTGCATGGGCAGCATGTTGCGCAGCGCCGGCTTGCCGACGGCCTTCTCGACCGTTTCGACGAATGTCATCAGTTCGACCGGCTGGCCGCCGCCGATGTTGACCACCCGGAAAGGCCCCTGGCGCGACAGCGTGTCTTCGGCCTTTTCGGCAGGCACGCGGTTCTCTTCGGCCGGGGCCACATACGAGAGCCGGAGGATGCCTTCGACGAGGTCGTCGATATAGGTGAAGTCGCGGCTCATGCGGCCTTCGCCATAGATGTCGATCGGCTGCCCCTTGTGGATGGCGTCGACGAACTTGAACAGCGCCATGTCAGGCCGCCCCCAAGGCCCGTAGACGGTGAAAAAGCGAAAGGCAGTGGTCGGAACCTTGTAGAGATGCGCATAGCTGTGCGCCATCAGTTCCGCTGATTTCTTGGTGGCCGCATAGAGTGTCATCGGCTCGTCGGCGCGATCGGTTTCCGCAAACGGGATCTTCTCGTTGGCGCCATAGATCGAGGACGTCGAAGCCAGCATCAGGTGCTTGGGGCCGAGCTCCCGCGCCAATTCCAGGACGTTCCAGGAGCCGACCAGGTTGGAATCCACATAGGCCTTCGGATTTTCGAGGCTGTAGCGAACGCCGGCCTGGGCCGCGAGGTGGATGATGACCTCCGGCTCGGCAATCTCTGCCGCATGGTTGAGCGCTGCGCGGTCTTCGAGCATGCCGACGACAGCCTTGAAGCCGTTCGAACGCGCCAGGATTTCATGCCGCCGCTGCTTCAGCGTCACGTCGTAATAGGGCGTCATGCCGTCGAAGCCGACCACGAAATGCCCTTCGTCGATCAATCGCTTGGCGAGATGAAAGCCGATGAAGCCCGCGGTGCCGGTGATGAGGTAACGCACGACGAATGTCCCCAAATTGTGTTGTCAGGGCGTTCTTACGAAGAAAGCCGGGCGATGGAAAGTCGAAACCGTCACTCCGACGGTCGGGTCAACCCCTGTTGCAGGGCGGAAAGTACCGACATCGCGTGTCCCGCATATTGGCTGATCCAGCGGTCGTGAATGGATTGGATCGGCAAAGCGTTCAAATGGTTCCAGCGCTCGCGACCCTCGCGCCGGACAAGCACGAGTTCCGCCTCTTCCAGCACCTTCAGATGCTGCATGACGGTGCAGCGGTCAAGGTTGCCGAATTGCTCGCAGAGCATGCCGGTGGTCTGCGGCGCGTGCTTCATGGCGTCGAGCATCTGTCGCCGCAGGCTGTTGGCCAAGGCCTTGAAAACGAGATCGTCTTTCGAATCGGTTGACATGTTATTTTTTTATAACATATTCTGTTTTGGCTCAATAGGAGGAACGTCAGATGCCCTTCGAATTCCGTGTGAATGGACGGATCGATCGCCCGGTCGCCCAGGTCTTCGATGCCGTCGTCAATCCGGATCAGCTCAGCCGCTATTTCGTCACCCTTGGAGGCATCAGCGGCCCCCTGGTCGCAGGGGCAACGGTCAAGTGGTGGGGGGAGGTGCCGGTCCAGGTCGAGGCGGTCGAGCAGAACGAGCGTATCGTCTTTCGTTGGGGCGCCACGGTCGCCAAGGGCGAGGAGCCCTACCAGACCAGCGTCGAAATGCGCTTCCAGTCGCTGGATGACGGCGCCACCATGGTGACGATCGCCGAAAAGGGATGGCGCGAGAACGAGCAGGGGCAAAAGGGATCTTATATCAACTGCGAAGGTTGGTCGCAGATGCTGGCCTGCATGAAGGCCTGGCTCGAATACGGAATCAACCTGCGCCAGGGCTATTACCTCAGCGAACTCTCAGGCAAGCCGGCGCTCGAACCGCAAGCCTGAGCCCACGCACCTGGCTTTCCGCTCCGGATCCAGGCGCGAAATCATCGACAACTAAACATAAACAGTAAGCCGCGTCGGCAGGCGTCGAGCGGCAATAGGAGATTGCGCCATGACGAAAATCACAGGTGGCATCAACATCGCCGTGAAGGTCCCCTCGCATCAATACGAGGCGGTCATCGCCTTCTATCGCGACACGGTCGGTCTCGAGCCCATCGAGGAAAAGCTGCCGGCCATCGGCTTCAAGCTAGGTCCCAACCAGCTCTGGATCGACGAGGCGTCGAATTTCAGCCAGGCCGAGGTCTGGCTCGAACTCTTTACCGATGACCATGTGGGCGCGCTGGATCATCTCGCCACGAGCGGCGTTGTGCGCTGTGATGCGGTAGAAGATCTTGGCGAAGGCTTTCGCGGCGGCTGGATCATGAACCCGGCCAACATCGTCCACATGGTGCGGACGCCGGACGCCTGGTAGGCGCGCCCGGCATTCCGCCGAGCAGGTATCAGTAGACCGGCGGCAGGCCGCCATTGGCAGCGCTTGCCATCGGGATGCCGCCGGCCGGCTCGGTCATCGGCGGTTCCGTCTGCAGCACGACGACGCGTGAGTCGAGCGGCACGCGGCTGTAGAGGTCAATGATGTCGGGATTGAAGAGGCGGATGCAGCCGCTCGACACCGCCTTGCCGATCGACCAGGCCTCGGTGGTGCCGTGGATGCGGAACAGCGTGTCGCGGTTGCCCTGGAAAAGGTAGAGCGCGCGCGGCCCGAGAGGATTGCGCACGCCCGGTTCCATGCCGCCAGCAAGCGGGCCGTAGCGTTCAGGCTCGCGTTCGACCATGCTTTGCGTCGGCGTCCAGCGCGGCCATTCGGATTTGCGCGCGATGCGCGCTTCGCCTTCGAACTCCAGGCCGGCCTTGCCGACGCCGATGCCGTAGCGCATCGCCATGCCGCCATCCTGCACGAGATAGAGGAACCGGTTCTGGGTGTCGATGATGATCGTGCCCGGCGGCTCGTGCGTCTGGTAGGCGACCTGCTGGCGCAGATAGCGCTTGTCGACCTTGCTGATGTCGATCGCATCCAGCGGGAATTTTTCATTCGGCAGCGGCCCGTACATCGCCACATAGTATGGATCCGGCCCCTTCGGCTTGGCCGGCCCCGAGGTGGTGACGCAACTAGCGAGCGTCGAGGTGGCGAGAAGAAGGGCGAAGAGCTGCGCCAGGCGGCCGGCGCTGTTCCGGGACACACACATAATGAAATTTTTATCCTGCTGATTGTCTTTTGGGCGGGAGGCACGGCTTTTGCCGCCCTTCCGTTCTAATGTCAAAGACGGCGTCGGGGCGGCGACAGCATGTCGCAAATGAGGCAACCAGCGAGTGTGGCCGAAAGGCGACAGTCACCCGGATGCCCACCCCTGCAAGATCGCTTGATCCGCTTTCTATCGCGGGTGTATGCCATAGCCATGCAATGGAGCGATCAGGCCATCATTCTCGGGATCCGGCGGCACGGCGAAAGCTCGGCCATCGTGGAGGTTATGAGCGCTACCCACGGCCGACATCTCGGCATGGTGCGCTCGGGTCGCTCGCGCATGATGCAGCCGGTTCTGCAGCCGGGCAATTCGGTGGAAGTCACCTGGCGCGCCCGGCTTGACGAGCATATGGGCGAATTCCGCATCGAACCTGTGGAACTGCGCGCCGCCCGTCTGATGGAGACGGCGACTTCGGTCTACGGTATCCAGGCGCTCGGAGCGCTCCTGCGGCTGCTTCCCGAGCGTGACCCGCATCCGCATCTCTATGAGGCGCTGACGGTCATTGTCGATCATCTCGCCGATCCCGCCGATGCCGGCGAATTGTTCGTGCGCTTCGAACTTGCGGTGCTCAACGACCTCGGCTTCGGGCTCGATCTCACGGAATGCGTGGCAACCGGCACCCGCACCGAACTCGTCTACGTCTCGCCGAAATCGGGCAGGGCGGTCTGCCGGGAGGCGGGAGAGCGTTATGCCGACCGCATGCTGGCGCTGCCAGATTTCCTTTCGGCCGAAGCGCGAAGGGCTGCAGATCACGACAGTCTTGCCGCCGCCTTCCGCCTGACCGCCTTCTTCCTCAATCGCCATGTCTACGAGCCGCGCGGCCTCGATGTTTCCTCGGCGCGCGACGGCTTCGTCCATGCGGCGCTCAAGGCGCTGAAAACGCAGTCCTCCGCCGCCTGATTCCAATCCCCAGGAGTATCGAATGGTTCAAGAACTGTATCCCGGCATGTCCGTATCCGGTATCGGCGTCCTGTCGCTCGACCGCGTCGCCCGTGATGGCGGCCTCAAGGCGATGCAGGACCTGTTGAGCGGCGACCTGCCGGCCCCACCGATGTCGAAGACATTGAAGTTCGGGCTAAGCGAAGTGGAGGAGGGCCGGGTTGTCTTCAAGGGATTGCCGACCGAGGAGCATCTCAATCCGCTCGGCACGGTGCATGGTGGATGGACGGCGACGATCATGGATTCTGCCCTCGGCTGCGCGGTTTTCACCACGGTGAAACCGGGCGAAGCCTATACGACCGTCGAGTTCAAGGTGAACCTCGTGCGGCCGTTGCTTCCGGGCACGGGCGAAGTCTTCTGCGAGGGGCGTATCGTCCATCGCGGTCGCACGATCGCGACGTCCGAAGCCTGGCTGCGCGACGTCAACGGCAAACTGCTGGCCCATGGCACCGAGACTTGCGCGATCTTTCCGATCGACAATCTGCGGCGCTAAAACCAGAAAAGAAGACGCCGCGCGATGCGATGCGCGCGGCGCTGCTCTCATTGATCGCGGCTCTTGTCAGCCGATCCGTCCGCCGCCCTTTTTGGTGACGGCGACGACCGCCGGGCGAACCGGCATGTCGTCCCTAAAGTCCGGCCAGCGTGTGGCCGGCGTCTCGTAAGTTGCAAGGCCAGCGTCGCCCGGGTGCTGGACGGCGAGGAAGAAGGTGTCCGAGGTCGGGTTGAAGCAGGGGCCGCACATTTCGGCGCCAACAGGAACGCGGAAAAAGAGCTTCGACGTGCCGCGGGCGGCGCCATCCGTGTCGATCGCCCAGATGCCGTCGGCGCGGCCGGTGTCCTTCTCATTGTTGCCATCGGTCGAAACCCAGAGGCGGCCGTCGGTGTCGATCGCGCAGTTGTCGGGCATGCCGAACCAGCCGTTCTTGGTGGTCGCGGTCGAGAACGAGGCGCCGACCTCGGCAACAGCAGGGTCGCCGCACTTCAGGAGCACGTCCCAGCGGCTCTTCAGCGAGGCAAAGTCGCCATCGGTTTCGGTGATCTCGACGATGTGGCCGAAGGCGTTCTTGGCGCGCGGGTTGGCGGCGTCGACTTCTTCTGCCTTGCGCTTCGTGTTGTTGGTCAGCATCACGTAGACCTTGCCCGTCTTGGGGTTCGGCTGGACGTCTTCCGGACGGTCCATCTTGGTGGCACCAAGCGCGTCGGAGACAAGGCGGGTGTTGATCAGCACGTCGGCCTGCGAGGCAAATCCGTTGGCTTCGGTCAGCGGGCCCTCGCCGTGCGTCAGCGGCATCCAGGTGACGGTACCGTCTTCGTCGAACTTGGCGACATAGAGCGTGCCCTCGTCGAAGAGGTCCATGTTGGCGGCGCGGTCGTCAGGGTTGAAGGTGCCCTTGGTTACGAACTTGTAGACATAGTCGTAGCGCTCGTCGTCACCGGAATAGAGCACGACGCGACCGTCCTTGTTGACGATTGATTCGCAGCCTTCGTGCTTGAAGCGGCCTAGGGCGGTGCGCTTCTTTGGCACGGACGTCGGATCCAGCGCGTCGACTTCGACGATCCAGCCGAAACGATTGGCTTCGTTCGGCTCCTTGGAAACGTCGAACCGGTCGTAGAAGGACGCCCATTCGTACTGGCCGCCCGGTGCGCCCAGGCGCTTCAGCTGCTTGTATTCCGGATGGTCCTCGGCGATCTCGCCGCCGAAATAGCCGTTGAAGTTTTCTTCGGCCATCATGTAGGTGCCCCAGGCGGTGACGCCGCCGGCGCAGTTGTTGAGCGTGCCGAACACCTTCTTTCCGGTCGGGTCGGACGGCGTCTTCAGGCGGTCGTGACCGGCGGCCGGGCCGGTGATCTGCATCGCGGTGTTGACGGTGATGCGACGGTTGTTCTTGCCGTCGAGTACCGGCTGCCACTTACCGTCGACCTTGCGGATCTCGATGATCGTGCCTCCGTGTGCCGCCATCTCGATGTCGACCAGTTCCTTGGTATACTCGCCGAGAACGACCTTCTCTTCTTCGACCTCCTTGCCGTCCTTGGTTACCTTTTCCTTCACCACGCTGGCGAAGGCCGGGAACATCAGCTCGGCATTGGTATATTCGTGGTTGACGACCAGGAGGCCGTGGTCGGCGCTACCCTCGAGCGGGATGAAGCCGACATAGTCGTTGTTGTAGCCGAAGAGTTTTTCCTGGGCGGCGGCCGTCTGGTTCTTCGGGTCGAACTCCGGGCTGTCGGCGAAGATCTTGTCGCCCCAGCGCAAAAGGATATCCGCGTCATACCCTTCGGCGACATGGTGCTTCTCGTCGACGCCGGCTTCGATCTCGGTGAAGTCGAAGCGCGAGCCTTCCTCGGCGCGTGCTTCGTCAGCAGTCAGGAGAGCGAGCGGGCTGACCGTCGTCGAGATCGCGGCGACTGCGAGCGAGCCGCCGATGAAGGAGCGGCGCGAGAAGCGGCGATGGATGATGTCGCCCATCGTCGGGTTGGTGGAACAGTTGTGGCCGATGTCTTCCAGCTCTTCCCTGCGTTCCGTCAGCGTCTTGAATTCGGTCTCTTCCGTCTGGGCGAGATGCTTGTCCATGATCGGGTCTCCTGTTGAACGATGGAAACCACCGCGCGAGACAGCGGTGTTCATCCGCCTGTACCAGCTGCCCGGTGACAGTTCTGCGACATTTCCGTGAAGAGATTACAGCGCTCGGACGTCTATGGATTTGGTGACCGCGCAAAAGTTTGTATGGTTGCGCCGAGCACGCCAGTGCGACCGTCAGGGGAATACATGTTCGAACTCTTTGCCTTTGTTGCCTTTATCCTCGCTCTTTCCGCCTTCGCCGGCGGTCGCAAGACGGCCGAGCGACTGGGGGCCGAAATCGCCGCGCTGAAGGCGGAGGTCGCAAGGCTGAAGGCCTCTTCGGGCGAAGGCATTCATGGCGAATCAACGAGCGAAGAGCTGGCAGCCGCGCCCGAATTGCCGGTGGAACCGGAGACGGTCGAGGATACCGGCGGCGACCTAGCGGCCAGCGCGGCCGAGGGCGCCCGCATCTTCGGTGGCGAGGAGAAGGCGGCGGATATCGAAGTCGAAGAGACGATTGTTGCCAGCACGGAAGCGCCACAGCCGGTTCCGGCGGCGCCCCGTCAGACCGAAAGCCTGGAAAGCCGTCTCGGCGCGCGTTGGGCCGTCTGGGTCGGTGGCATCGCGCTCGCGCTCGGCGGCGTCTTCATGGTCAAATATTCGATCGATGCCGGTCTCTTGAGCCCCGCGGTTCGCCTGACGCTCGCTGCCCTTTTCGGCCTCTTGCTGATGGCGGCAGGCGAGGTCATCCGCAGGCGCGCGGTGCCCGTGATCGCCAATGAATTCCAGAATGCGATGATCCCCGGCATCCTGACTGCCGCCGGTGCCGTCACTCTCTTCGGGGTCGCCTATGCGGCCTACGGCATCTACGGCTATATCGGCACAGGTACGGCATTCGTGCTGCTGGCCGCGATTTCGCTGGCGACCGTTGGCCTGTCGCTGCTGCACGGGCAGGCGCTCGCCGGCCTCGGCCTGCTTGCCTCGCTCGCAACGCCGGCGCTGGTCTCGAGCGGCGAGCCGCGCCCCTGGGTGCTTTTCGGCTTTCTCTCGGTCGTCTGGCTGGCGACGCTTTCTGCCTCGCGGCTGCGCAGCTGGACCGTGGTTCCGACTTTGGCCAATATCGGCATCGGGCTGTGGGGGCTGGCTTACATCGCCGCGACCTCGCCATTCGAGCCGTTGCCGGTCGCGTTCGCACTGCTGGTGATGATCGTTGGTACCGGCCTCATCTGGCCCGGTGCCACGGCGCCGGCGCCGGCGCCCGAAGTGCCCGAAGGAGCGGAGCGACGCGGTGCCGTTGCCGGACCATGGGAGCGGCTCTTTATCCCGGCGCATGCGGCGATCTCCATTTCCGCGGCGATCACCGCAACGGTGCTTGCGCTCCTCCTCATCAGCCCGGCGGTGGCCGCGGTCAAATATCCGGTGGCGGAATTTGCCGTCGTCATTGCGGCGCTGGCAGCCCTTGGGGCATGGCGGCCGACGGCGGTCTACCCCGCCGCGCTTTCGGCGGTCGGCGCTGTCGCCGGCGTCTGGAGCCTGACGGCGCTGAGCGGCGTGCTCGCCTATCTCGATCCCTCACTGGCCGACGCCCTGCCGACGATCGTGCTGCCCGGGCGGACGGCCATGATCACGGCAATGCTGCTTGCGGCGCTGTTCGTCGTGCTCGGCGGCTTCGTGCTGTCGCGCCGTCTCGTCACTCATCCGCAATATTCGACGCTCTGGGCAGGAATTGCCGCGATCGTCCCGATCGCGCTTACCGCCATGTCGTTCGTGATGACCGGCAATTATGCCTTCGACCTGCCGCACGGCCTGTTCTCGCTCGTCGCCGGGGCCGCGCTGCTTGGGCTGGCGGATTGGCTCTACCGCCGCGACGGCGAGGTGGAGGCGCGCGAAACGGCGGCCGGACTGCTGGTGGCCGGCTCGTTCGCGTTCTTCGTCCTCACGCTTCATGCTTGGACGGACGGGCTCGTGACGACGCTTGCGATTGCGGTGCTCGGAACGGCCTATGCGCTCGCGACCCGCATCCGCACCTGGCCGATCCTGCCTTGGATGACCGGTGCGGCGGCCGTTGTCGTTCTCGGGCGCATCGCTTGGGAACCGACGATCGTTGGCGCAGGCAATCTCGGCACCACGCCCGTCTTCAACGCACTCTTGCCGGGCTACGGCATACCTGCGGTGCTGCTTGCGGGCTCCGCCTACTTCCTGAGATCCTGGCCTGGCACGCGGGTGCGCAACCTTTTACAGGCGCTTGCCAGCCTCTTCGTGCTGTTGACGCTCGCGATCCTGGTGCGTCATGCGATGAACGGCGGCGTGCTCGACAGCGCGGTGCCGACACTCGGCGAGCAGTCGATCTACACGCTGCTGGCAATCGGTGCCTCGGCCATTTTCATGAGCCTCGATTTGAAGTCGCCGAGCCCGGTTTTCCGCTATGGCGGCATGGGCCTCGGCGTGCTCTCGATGCTGTCGGTGCTTTCTGCGCATCTTCTTGGCCTCAACCCCTATTTCAGCGGGGAACTTCTCGGCCATATCCCATTCTTCGATCTGCTCTTGATCGGCTATTTGCTGCCAGGGCTCGGCTATGCGGGGCTCGCCTGGTATGCGCGCGACAAGCGGCCCTTGCCCTATGTCATGGCGCTTGCGGTCAGCGGCGCGGTTCTCGCCTTCGCCTGGGCAAGTCTCACGGTCCGCCGTGTCTGGCAGGGGGAAAACATCGCGGACTGGAAGGGCTTCCTGCAGGGCGAGACCTACACCTATTCGGTCGTCTGGCTGCTGCTCGGCGTGCTGTTGCTCGTGCTCGGCTCGCGCTTCCACGCCAAGAGCATCCGCATTGCCTCGGCCGTTCTCGTCTTCGTCGCCGTGCTGAAGGTGTTCCTGATCGACATGTCCAACCTCGAAGGTTTCCTGCGGGCCCTGTCCTTCATCGGACTTGGCGGGGTATTGATCGGGATAGGACTCTTCTATCAGAAGATTCTTTCCGGTGTCGGCGTCGCATCAACGGTGCCGACAAGTTCTGCCGAGCAGCAATAGGACACCATGACTCGCATTTCGAAACTGGCGGCCGCCTTCGCGCCGCATGAGGATCTCGCCGCGGTGCTGTTGCCGCATGCCTTTGCCGCCGATGACGGATCGCACGATGCCGCGCATCTGATCCGCGTCTGGAAGAATGCTGCGCGCATCCAGGCGGAAGAGGGCGGCGATCCGCGTTCGCTCGCCGCTGCGGTGCTGCTGCATGATTGCGTCTCGGTGGAAAAGAATTCTCCATTGCGCACTGAGGCGTCGCGGTTGGCGGCGGAAAAGGCGACCGGCATTCTGCGGGAGCTTGGCTGGGATGCGGAAGAAACAGCCGCGGTGGCGCATGCCATCCTGACGCACAGTTTCTCGGCAAATATCGAGCCGGAGACGTTGGAGGCGCGGATCCTTCAGGATGCCGATCGGCTGGATGCGATCGGCATGGTCGGCGCCGCCCGCTGCTTCTATATCGCCGGGCGCATGGGGAGCGGCCTCTATGACCCGCTCGATCCGTTGGCGGAAGCGCGGGCGCTCGATGACAAGGCTTTTGCCATCGATCATTTCGAGACCAAGCTCTTCCGGCTGGCCGATGGCTTCAAGACCGAGGCTGGCCGCCGGCTGGCGACGGAGCGCGAGCAGCGGTTGCGCGATGTGCTTGCCATGATGCTCGACGAAATCTAATCCTTTCAACGGATTATGGCGGCGCTGTGAATCGGACCGTCAGGCGCTTGAATCAATTTTTGAAGATGAAGGAATTGCCATGAAGGTGACTGGCCTCAACATTCATCCGCTGAAGAGCGGCCGTGCCATCGCCCGGGACGCGATCTCCGTCAATTTCGATGGTGTCGAGGGTGACCGGCGCTTCATGCTGATCGAACCGGACGGGCGCTTCATCACGCAACGCGAATTGCAGGCACTGGCGCAGGTCGAGGCGAGCCACATCGATGGCGGTGTGCATCTGAGGATGGGCGAGAAGGAGATCTCTGTCCGCTTCGATCCCGACCGCCGGCTGAACGTGGTCGTTTGGGGCAGCGAGGTAGACGCCGCCGTTTCGGACGACGCATCAGACGGGGTTCTGTCCGCATGGTTTGGCCGCCCGGTCAGGCTCGCCCACATGGATGCTTCGGCCGAACGGCTCGTCGGCGCCGAATGGGCGGGCACTGCGGCGCCCGTCGGCTTTGCGGATGGCTTCCCGATCCTGATCACCACGACCGGATCGCTTGCCGACCTCAACCGGACGCTGGCCGAAAAGGGTCAGCAACCGGTCGGCATGGATCGCTTCCGGACGAATATCCTCGTCGATTGCGACGATGCCTGGGAAGAAGATTTCTGGGAGAACGTTGAGATCGGCGGCATCCGCTTCGATCTCGTGAAGCCCTGCGCCCGCTGCATCATGACCACGCAGGATCAGATCACCGGCGAGCGCATCGGCGGCAACCCGATCCAGGGGCTCGCGGAAAAGCGCATGTCCTCTGACCGGCGTGTGCCCGGCGTGCTCTTCGGTTGGAATGCGGTGCCGCGCAGCGAAGGCACCGTGAAGCTCGGTGACGAGGTCAAGGTCACCGGCCGACGCGGCGAGCGCTGGCCGATGAAGGTGCGGGCTTCGGCTTAGTTCAGAAGCAACTCCGGACGGAAAACCGTTTCGCACTTTTCCTGGATTTGCTTGGCTCTCACGCCCAGGGTGTGATGCCGAGAAGCTTGGCGCCGAGATCTGAGAGGCTGGCGGCGGAAGCGTTGTGCTTCTCCCATTCGCGCGGATCGCCGGGGAAGGCGTCGCGCTTCGGGTGATCGAGTTCGCGCCACAGCCGCACCCGCTCTTCGCGCTCGGCGACATTCTCCCATTCCGCCGGATGCATCGAGATGTATTGCGCCATGCGCACGCGGCCATCGGAGTGATTGGGCCGAACGCCGTGGGCAAGCAGGCTGTTGAAGATCATCAGGTCGCCGGCTTCCATCTCGATGTTGACGGTTGAGAGACCGGTCATGTCTGGGTGCATCGGGTCGCGATCGGCAGCTTGAGTCTTCTCCCAGCTTTCAAAGTTCTCGAACAGTTCCGGCACGCACTGGAAGCCGCCGACGTCGCCGTCCTGCTTTTTCAGGCTCAGTACCCCCTGGACGCCGATCGGCAGCGGCCGAATCGAGGTGTCGACGTCCCAATGAATGAAGCCGTTGGGATTGCCCTTGATCTTCTTCGGCGGATTGAGGTTGGCGCGGTCGATCGTCACCCAGAGGTCTTCGCGGTCCCAGATATCGACGAAGGCGCCGTAGATGCGCGGCTCCTGGCGATTGTCCCAGAGATACTGGTGATTGTAGATCTCCAGCATGCCGGTGTTGTTGAGTTCCTTCATCTTGTGTTCGCGCCGCTGCGGTGCATACCAGGTCGAAGGATCGCTCGGATCCTTCTCGTCGAAGTGCCAGAGCAGCTCGACGAGCCGCTCGACACTGGCCGCCGGCACCGCCTGGCGGACGATGACGTAGCCCTTGGTGACCCAGTGCTGCCAGTCCGCTTCCGAAAGCACGCGCAACGGCAGACGCTTCCGGATGTCCTTCAGTTGAATGTCGAGATGGGTCGCAGTCGGGTGGCTGTCTCTGAGTGGCTGCATGGGTATCTCCTCGCCTCAAGACGTTTGATTGGTGATGGAGAAAACTAACCCTTTCGCCGGTGCTACTGTTGCACGCAGCCTGCTAGAATTGATACTATTCTGGCCTCGAAGGGGAGAGCGGTGCAACATGAAGGCTGTTTTGCAGAAGATCTCGAGGCCGACCAATGCCTCATCGATCCTGCTCGACCGTCGGCTCGACGATGCCATCCCGTTCCAATGGCACCATCATCCCGAGTTCGAACTGACGCTGACGCTCAACTCGCGCGGCCAGCGCTTCATCGGCGACCATATCGGCGCCTATGACGACGGCGACCTCGTGCTGGTTGGTTCCAATCTCCCACACACCTGGCACTCCGCCGGCAAAGTCGACGAGGCCGAACCGCACGTGGCGCTGGTGCTCTGGTTCCATCCGGAATGGGTGGAGCGCCTGGAGGAGGGCTTCGTCGAACTCGCCGGCGTCAAGGCGATGTTCGAGCGTTCGGCCCCGGGGTTGCAGTTCACGCCGGACGTGGCAGTGCGCGTGCGCCCGCTGTTCGAAGGGTTGCGCCAGTTGGCGCCGGAGGAGCGCCTGCCGGACGTCCTGTCGATGCTGACGATCCTGGCGCGCGAGCAGGCGGTCACACCGCTGTCGACCCGGGTCGTCACACCGTCGGGCCGATCGGTCGACCGCGGCCGCCTCGACCGGGTGCTCGACCATATCCACCTGCACTACGCCGAAAACCCGTCGATGGACGAACTCGCTGATCTGGCCGCGCTCAGCCTTTCCGGCCTGCATCGCCTGTTCCTGCGCCACCTCAACATGCCCGTTTCGGAGTATCTGATGCGGCTGCGGATCGGCGAGGCTTGCGCGCTGCTCAGTGGTTCGGCGCGCTCCATCGCCCATATCGCCGATGCCGTCGGCTATCGTTCGCTTGCCAACTTCAATCGCCAGTTCAAGGCGGCCAAGGGCATGACGCCCCGAGCGTTTCGCGACCGGTTCCGCAGCGCCGCTTGATCAAGAGATCAATTCCGGTGATTGCGGCGTCAATTTAATTGGCTTTTATCTGTTTTAGCAGCCGCCTAGGATCGCGCTCCATCAATCGGAGAGATTCCATGTCCGCTGTTTCCGGAGCATCCGCGCCGTCCAGTGCCCGTCAGGAGATGCCCTGGCTGATCATTGCGGCCGGCTCGGTCGTCGCGATGCTCACCTTCGGCCCGCGCTCGGCGATGGGCTTTTTCCAGCTGCCGATGCTTGCCGACACGGGCTGGGACCGGACGACCTTCGGCCTTGCCATGGCGCTGCAGAACCTCTGCTGGGGCCTGAGCCAGCCCTTCTTCGGCGCGATCGCGGACAAGTTCGGTACCTGGCGGGTGTTGGCCATGTCGGGCCTTCTCTATGCTGCGGGCCTGTTCATCATGGCCTTTGCCAATGCGCCGATCTGGCTGCACATCGGCGGCGGCGTGCTCGTCGGCATGGCTGTTGGCTCCGGCTCCTTCGGCATCCTGCTCTCCGCCTTTGCCCGCAATGTCACGCCGCATCAGCGATCGCTCGCCTTCGGCATCTGCACGGCGGCGGGCTCGGCCGGCATGTTCCTGTTCGCGCCCCTGAGCCAGGGGCTCATCTCCGCCTATGGCTGGTCGGATAGCCTGGTCTATCTCGGCATCCTCATGCTGCTCGTACCGTTCTTTGCGATCCCGCTGCGCGGCAACGCTTCCTCCGGCCGCCAGAGTGAGGCGCAGTACAAGCAGTCGATCGGCGAGGCGCTGAAGGAGGCGCTTGGTCACAAGAGCTACCTGCTGCTCGTTTCCGGATTCTTCGTCTGTGGCTACCAGGTTGCCTTCATCACCGCGCACTTCCCGGCCTATATTGGAGATATCGGCATCGATGCGCGTTATGCGGTGATTGCGTTGGCGCTGATCGGTTTCTTCAACATCATCGGTTCTCTGTCGGCAGGCTTCATCGCCCAGCGCTACTCGAAGCCCTATTTCCTGGCGCTGATCTATATCGCGCGCTCGGTGGCGGTCACGGCCTTCCTGTTGCTGCCGCAGACTCCCACCTCGGTTGTCGTCTTTGCCATCGTCATGGGCCTGCTCTGGCTTTCTACGGTGCCGCCAACCAATGCGCTGGTCGCCATCATGTTCGGCACGCGGCACCTCGGTCTGCTCGGCGGTATCGTTTTCCTCTCGCACCAGGTCGGTTCGTTCCTGGGCGTCTGGATGGGTGGCTACCTCTACGACCACTTCGGTTCCTACGATCCGGTATGGTGGCTCGGCGTGGCGCTTGGCATCTTTGCGGCGATCGTCCACTGGCCGATCGCGGAGAAGGGCGTAGTGCGCCCGGCGATGGCCTGATCGCATGTGCAAACTGGGGCGCTGCGAAAAACAGCGCTCCATTCTTGAATTCTGTCACAAAACTTTCTAAATCAACCCATGCGGCTTTGCCGCTTTTGTTTTGGTTCAATTATGCTCAGATTGAGCATAATTGAAAAACCGCCCAGGAAGAGGGGCGGAGAGGAGATGTCGATGACGCGCCTTGATTCCCGCACTGCGGCCGTGGCCAACCCGGTTTTTGTCAGCGCCGCTGAGCGCTTCGGTATCATCGATAGACCCGAGCTTGCCTTCACGCCGGCGGTGGCACGCGAAACCGAGCATCTCTACGAGAGGGTCAAGGATTTCATCCCGGCGATCGAATGGCCGGTCTATGCGCCCTATGTTCACGCCATCAACCGGTTGAAGAAAGAGCGCAACGCGGTCATCCTCGCGCATAACTATCAGACGCCGGACATCTTCCACTGCGTCGCCGACATCGTCGGCGATTCGCTGCAGCTCGCGCGCGACGCCGCTAAGGTCGATGCCGAGATCATCATCCAGTGCGGCGTGCACTTCATGGCCGAAACCTCCAAGCTGTTGAGCCCGGAGAAGACCGTACTCATCCCCGACGCCAAGGCCGGCTGCTCGCTGTCGGAATCGATCACCGGCGCCGATGTGCGTCTGTTGAAGCAGCGCTACCCCGGCGTTCCCGTCGTCACCTACGTCAACACGTCCGCCGACGTGAAGGCCGAGACCGATATCTGCTGCACCTCGTCGAACGTGCTCGATGTCGTCGAGAGCCTGGAATCCGACACGGTGCTCTGCATTCCCGACGAATATCTGGCGATGAACGTGGCGCGGCAAACCAACAAGAAGATCCTGACCTGGAAGGGCCACTGCGAGGTGCACGAGCGCTTCACCGCTGCCGAGTTGCTGGCCTACAAGGAAGCCAATCCGGGCATCGAGATCATCGGTCATCCCGAATGCCACCCGGACGTGATCGCAGTCTGCGACTTCGCCGGCTCGACCTCCGGCATGATCAACTACGTCAAGGACAATCGTCCGTCGAAGGTGCTGCTCGTCACCGAATGCTCGATGGCGTCGAACATTCAGGCGGAGATCGAAGGTGTCGAGTTCGTCAAGCCTTGCAACCTCTGTCCGCACATGAAGCGCATCACGCTGCCGAAGATCCTCGACAGCCTGCTGACCATGACGGAGGAGGTTCGTGTCGACCCCGCGATTGCCGATCGCGCCCGCCTTGCGGTCGAACGCATGGTGAACCTCAAGCAGTAACAATTTCAGCCGGTCATACCGGATGCAGGCATGCGCATTGGAGGAGAATGAAACATGCTGACCGACCACTTTCGCCCGCAATCCTTCAACGGGATTGACGATATCGTCATCGTCGGTGGCGGCCTGGCCGGGCTCTTCTGTGCGTTGAAGCTGAGCCCAAGGCCGGTGACGATCCTTGCCGCCGCGCCAATCGGCCATGGTGCGTCCTCGGCATGGGCGCAAGGGGGCATCGCCGCCGCCATGAGCCCCGGTGACACCTTCGAAAAACATGTCGCCGACACGCTCGCTGCCGGTGCTGGCATCGTCGACGAGAAGATGACACGCATGATGGTGGCCGAAGGCCCGGCGCGTATCCACGATCTGCTCGAATACGGCGTGCCTTTCGATCGCGACCTCGAAGGCAAGCTGCTGCTATCGCGCGAAGCCGCGCATTCCGAGCGCCGCATCGTCCGCGTCAAGGGCGACATGGCCGGCAAGGCGATCATGGAAGCCCTGATTGCCGCCGTCCGCCGGACGCCGTCGATCCGCGTGATTGAAGGCTATGTGGTCGAGGAACTGGTTCGCGAAGGCCGATTCATCTCCGGCGTCATCGCACGTCCGGATGCCGGCCAATCGAAGAAGCGCGTGGCTTTCCCGGCCCGCGCGGTCGTGCTCTGCTCCGGCGGCGTCGGCCATCTCTATGCCGTCACCACCAATCCGTGGGAAGCCTGCGGTCAAGGCGTCGGCATGGCCGCCCGCGCTGGTGCGATCATCGCCGATCCGGAATTCGTTCAGTTCCACCCGACGGCGATCAACATCGGCAAGGACCCGGCGCCGCTCGCGACAGAGGCGCTCCGTGGCGACGGCGCTCATCTCCTTAACGCCGCCGGTCATCGCTTCATGCTCGACATTCACCCGGACGGTGAACTCGCACCCCGCGACATCGTTTCGCGTGGGGTTTTTGCCGAGGTGCAGGCGGGACGCGGCGCCTTCCTCGATTGCACCAAGGCGGTGGGCAAGCATTTCCCCGAAATGTTCCCGACGGTCTATGCCTCCTGCATCGCGGCCGGCATCGATCCGGTAACCCAGCTGATCCCGGTGGTGCCGGCGGTTCACTATCACATGGGTGGCGTGCTCACCGATGCCGAAGGCCGTACCTCGATCGATGGCCTCTGGGCGGCCGGCGAGGTGACCTCGACGGGCGTGCATGGCGCCAACCGGCTTGCCTCCAACTCGCTGCTCGAAGCAGTTGTCTTTGCCGCCCGCATTGCCGAAAACATCAAGGGCACGCTGCCGACGCCGCAGCTCACCGCATGGGGCGACAATGCCGGCGAGAACGACGACCCGGTGACGGTCGAAGACAGCCCGCAGCTCAAGGTTCTGCGTCAGGTCATGAGCGATTGCGTCGGCGTGATCCGTACGCGCGAGAGCCTGCTGAAGGCGATCCGCGAAATCGCGGTGCTCGAGCGCGAAAATGGCCGCATGCGCTTCACCAACATCATCACGACCGCCAAGCTGATAACCGTGGGCGCGCTGCGCCGCACGGAAAGCCGTGGCGGTCACTTCCGCGCCGATTGCCCGCAGGAGCGGCCGGAATGGCGCCGCCGCACCTATCTGACGCTCGCAGACGCCAACCGACTGGCACAGGAACTCGCAGAAACGGAAGCGGCGTGAGAATGGTCTATGACGGCCGTTTCGAATTGAACCTTTGAAATGAGTGATATGATGACTGTAGCCCTCCGCCCCGAATTGCCGGCACTGATGATCGAGGACCAGGTGCGCGCCGCACTCACCGAGGATCTCGGCCGCGCCGGCGACATCACGACGCTGTCGACGATCGGGCCGGAACTGACGGCAACGGCCGCGATGAATGCGCGCGACGCCGGCGTCGTTGCCGGGCTGGACCTGGCCCGGGAGGCTTTTCGCCTGGTCGATCCGTCGATCCATTTCGAAGCACTGGTAGCGGATGGGGATCGTGTGGCGCCGGGCGCGGCGATCGCTCGCATTTCCGGTCGCGCTCGCGGGGTGCTGTCGGCCGAACGCGTCGGCTTGAACTTCCTCATGCATCTCTCGGGCATCGCCACTTACACGGCGAAGTTCGCCGACGAGATCGCCCACACGCGCGCGAAAGTCTGCTGCACGCGCAAGACCATCCCGGGCCTGCGAGCGCTCGAAAAATATGCCGTTCGCCTCGGTGGCGGTTCCAACCACCGATACGGGCTCGATGATGCGGTGCTGATCAAGGATAACCACATCGCCGTGTCAGGAGGTATCGCGAGCGCGATCCACGCGGCGCGGGCCTATTGCGGTCATCTCGTCAAGATCGAGATCGAGGTAGACGGTCTCGATCAGATGCGCGAGGCGTTGACCGCTGCCCCTGATGTGATCCTGCTCGACAATATGGGACCGGACCTTCTGCGTGAAGCCGTCGCGGTCAATCGGGTTCATTGGCAACTCTCCGACGATGCCTATGCGCTCGATCCTCGCCGCACCCGCCTCGAGGCCTCGGGCAATGTCAAGATCGATACGGTGCGGGCGATTGCCGAGAGCGGCGTCGACTACATCTCGACCTCAAAGATCACCATGGCCGCGCCGACTCTGGATATTGGCCTCGATGTGGTGATTGAGCGGTAGCGAACCGAAGCAATTCCAGGAAAAGTGTGAAATGGTTTTCCGTCCGGAATTGCGTAAGACCGAAAGGCAATTCCAGGAAAAGTGTGAAATGGTTTTCCGTCCGGAATTGCGCAGCCTCAAGACTCATCGCTGCATAATGAACGGGCAGGCGAAGCGCTCGCCGACGGTGATCTGGGTGCCGCAATCATAGCGGCAGGTCTTGAACTGCCCGTTCGAATCCTGGCCATTGAGATTGCAAATGGTTGTCTGCGGCTGCGAGCCGCCAAGCTGGTTCTTGAAGTAGTCGGGCATCTTCGGCTTCTCGTCGATCCCCGATTGCGGGCTGCCGAGCAGCGACGTCAGGAGGGTCAGTGCGAGCAGCATGGGCTTACCTCGATCTTGAACGTCACGCCATTCTGGCGTGGGCATACGGGCGGCGTGTCTCCGCCCGCTGCATCAAACATATCACGATCCGGCAATGTGGGGCGCACCTCCGGACGTTTTTAGCCGCCGACCTGCTTTCAGGGCTTGGTGATGACCACTATCTCCCGCCAACCTTGAGGCCAGGGGCAGGGCGTTCGTCCAGAATCTGGCGACGGAAGCGGAAGAGGGCTGCCGGGCGGCCGCCGGTAGACGAAAGCGTCATGCCCGTTGGTTCAACCAGTTCTGCGCCTTCGACGAGGCGGCGAAAATTCTGCTTGTGCAGGTGGCGCCCGGAGATCGCCTCGACGGTCGCCTGCAGATCCGTCAGCGTGAATTCCGGCGGCATCAGCTCGAAGACAACAGGTCGATACTTGATCTTGCCACGCAGCCGCGCAATTGCGGTGGCCACGATCCGGCGGTGGTCATGGCGCATCGCCTGTCCGACGGTCAAGACATCGTGGCCATTGCCGTGGCCATCAAGCACGGCCTCCGGCACGAGCCCGGCCTCATAGAGCAGTTCGTAACGCTCAAGCACCCGCTCTTCGTCCCAGGGAAAATCGTCGAGGCCGAAGGCGAGGCGGATGCGGGCGCGACGTTGCGCGATCGGTGCCGCTCGCTCATCGCCGGTGGCGCCGGTTTCCCAGCGGGCAAGCCCCGGCAGGATTGCTTGATCGAGCATCGGCGGGCGACCCTGCCGCCAATCTTCCCAGGGAAGGAAGCCGTACCAGTCGCGCCAGTGCGCGCCGGCTTCGGCGAGCCTTTCGGTGTTTTCGGCATCCGTCCTTGTCAGCGCCAGATAGCCCACCGAGACCATGTGCTTGCCTTCTTCGCCCGGAAGCCGCTGGCGGCCGCGATCGCCGAAGGTGTAGAGCTGCTCGATATAGCCGAGCTTCAGTGCCGTGCGCTTTTCGACGCGATCGCGCAGGCTCGTCTCGAACGTCCGGTGGCGCGCCGGATCGAAGGGGCCGAACGGCAGGCTGTCGCGTGTATCGCCATCGGTTTCGCTGACGGCAAGGATGCGAGGACTGCGCTGGACAACGGCGACGATCGCCGCATTGAGACCGATTTCGACGGTCGTCGGTTGCTGCGTCTCAGTCGGCAACGGCTGCTCCCTCGGCGAGGAGCGGCAGGACGAAGGGTGCGTTGCCGTCGGCATCCGCTCCGCGACCGATCGCGCGCACGGCCGCAATGAGCCGCCCTTCGCGCTGAAGGACGGCATCGCCGATTTCGACCAGCCGGGTGTTCGGGGTAGCAAATGGCGAGGCGCGCCGCAGGCGCTGCACCAGCTCTGCGTCGTCCTGATCGGGTTCTGCCGCAAGGGCCGCGATCAACGCTGCTGCCGGCGAACGCGAAACGCCCATCCAGCAATGGACGAGCAGCGGCCGTGCGCGGTCCCATTCGCGCGCGAAGGCGACGATCTGCCGGACATGGTCTTCCTGCGGTGCGATCAGGTCGCCGGTGCCGGCAAAGGTGATGTCATTCATCCCAAGCGTCAGGTGTCGCGCCTTGGTGATGACCCCGGGACGGTGAAAGTCCTGGCCCTTGGCGACGAGGCTGATCATCTCGGTGCAGCGGTGGCGGACGGCCATTTCGGCAATGCGGGCGAGCGGCGATACGACGATTTCCGGCATGTCAGATTTCCGCGCGCGCTGGCAGTCGCTCGGCTTCCAGCGCGAGGAATCGATCGGTAAACAGCCGTTGCGCCTCGACCGCCGGTACCGGATCGATCAGTAGCATTTCACGGGTGATGCCGCGCGGCTGGCCGAAGAACTTGCGTGCCTCCTCGACCGAGAATCCGGCAAGCACCGTCGCTTCGAAATAGGCGGCGACGTGATCGGCCTTCTTGATGCGATCCTTCAATTCCTTGGAGCATTGCGCCGGCAGGCCGAAACGAAGATGGATGGCGCTTTCCAGCCGCTTTTCCACCGCCTTGTAGCCGCCGCCGACCACCGCCTTGAACGGCGAGATCATGTCGCCGATTACATATTCCGGCGCGTCATGCAACAGGGCGAGCAGGCAGTCGTCGGTGCTGCATTTGTTGCTGCGGCGAAAGATGTCCTCGACCATCAGGCTGTGCTGCGCCACCGAGAAGGCGTGATCGCCGGCGGTCTGACCGTTCCAGCGCGCAACACGCGCAAGCCCATGCGCAATGTCGCCGATTTCGACATCGAGCGGCGACGGGTCGAGAAGATCCAGCCGACGGCCGGAGAGCATGCGTTGCCAGGCACGGGTCGTCGTCACGCGCTTGCCTCGTCGGCGCTGGTCGGAAAGGTGAGCCCGGTCCATGCGGGCAGGACCATGGACACCGCCACGTCACCGGCAAGCAACGGAACGCCGTTCGCCATGGCTTCGCCGGCCTTGTCGATGCGCACGATCGCGAGCGCCGACTTACCTTGAACCGTGCCCAGCGTGCCGATGGCCTTGTCGTTCGCCGTGATCGTCGCTCCCGTCGGGGGAAGGGCGGTTTCGGCAGAAACGATCACGATCCGGCGGCGCGGCGTGCTGCGGTGCTGCATGCGCGACACTACTTCCTGCCCGACGTAGCAGCCCTTCTTGAACGAAAGGCCACCGT
Organism: Ensifer adhaerens; assembly: GCF_020035535.1. NCBI lineage: Bacteria > Pseudomonadati > Pseudomonadota > Alphaproteobacteria > Hyphomicrobiales > Rhizobiaceae > Ensifer > Ensifer adhaerens. The sequence goes on from NZ_CP083349.1 coordinate 861,317, forward strand.
TCTTGTCCAGCAGAACATCATGCGGAAAAGCATCTTGCGCCGCATAGTCGGGGCCGGCATTCGCTACGCCCGCTGCGATGCGAAGCCGCTCCAGGTCTTCGATGCCAGCCGCGTCGCCGGCACCATCACCGTAGGCGCGGAAGAGTGCGATGCCGGCCTTCTCGAAGCGGTGATCCCGGTAGGCACCCTCAGGCGCAGCTACGTCGAATATCACGGTGACGGCGGACGCATCGATCGAAAGATCGACCGCCGAGCGTAGCTTGTACATCGTCAACCGCTTCAGCAGCGCTTCCGCCTGGTCGCGCGCCGTCTCAAGCCGGAGGCCGGCGTCGTCACGGGAAATGATGAAGTCGAACAGGATCTTGCCCTGCGGCGTCAAAAGCGCGCCCGGACGCGCTTCGTCGGGCGCCAGCGCGTCGAGGTCGGTGGTGATCAATCCCTGGAGAAGATCTTCCGCATCCTTGCCGGAGACGGCGACAATCGCGCGGTCGTCGAGGCGAACCCTGGGCATCGTTCGAATCCTGCTCCGCGGGGTAGAAGCCCCCGCTCTAACCTGGAGCATTTCCAGCACAAAGTGCCTAGCGGTTTTGCGGTCGGAAATGCCTAACAACAATCACCGATCACGCCGGCGATCCCGGTCGACTCGACCTAGTACCATCGTGATCTCATGGCGAAGAGGTAGGATGTTCGGAGAGGATCGGCAAGCTCGGTCGCCGGCGCTCAGTCGCCGGCGATGAAGAATTTCCACTTTCCGTCCGACATGATGCCGACGCGGTAGAAGTTGTAGCTGCCGAATTCTTCCATATCGGCAAAGTCGCCGGCCGTAACCAGGCGGAACAGGTCGACCTTTTCCGGCGCCGTCAGTGTGGAAAGCTTCTTTTCGGCGAAGTATGGCCAGACATAAGCTTCCTGCGGCGTGCCCTTATCCACCAGCACGAAGCCGGTCGAAAGCACGTCGAGCAGGATCGCGAGGATCTCGACGCCTTCCTGGTCTCCCGAAAGTCCCTTCAGGATTGCAACGGGGTCCTCGTCACCGGTGACGCCTGTGACCTGAGTTTGTGTCGGCCCCTTGCCGAGCAGCGAGCGCAGGCGTTCGATATCGCCGGAAGCGGCGGCTTCGATGATGAGTTCACGCATCCGGGCAACCGGGGCCGGTATCTTGGAAACGTCGGTCAGGACCTCGACGGGCCCGGTCGTCTCCGGCTCTTCGGCCGCAGGGGCATCGTCCTTGGTGGCCGTCGCTGACTTGTTGATCAGCGGATCGGGCATCGGGATTTCGAGCGGAAGCTTTTCTTCCTCGTCCGGTTCCTCCGCGACAGGCTCGGCCACGGGCGTCGTCGCCTTCTGCCCTTCGGCTGCCGGCTGTTGCGCAGGAGCAGGTTGCTGCTCTCCCTGCAGTTCACTAAGTGCAAAAGCGGGGGAGAACGTTGCTGGGGTGCTGAAGGCGGCACCGGCCAAAAGCAGCGTAACGAGGCGAACCGGAAGGGTCCGGTTTGCAAAATTCCGACTCATCGGCCAGTCCTGATATTACTGAAGCTTGCGCTGGGGCGAGAATTCGCCGGCAAGCACGCGCTCGCGAAGCGAGTTGAGCATTGCTTCGGCACCGTCTTCGCCGTGAAGCCGAACGGTCTCCCGCATGGCGAGGGCGATGGCCGCATCGGCGATGATTTCCGGCTCGATGCCATCAGCCATGCCGTCCGCCCAGGCTTCGCTCTGGTGTTCCAGCGCAGCCTGCATTTTCTCGTGGACGATCATGTCATCGATGTCGGTCAGGCTTGGTTCCATCATTCGTTCCATGCGACTTCCATTGTGCAAGCGGTTCATTCTATGGCCGTCCGGCTGAATTCCAACTGAACGACCGTGACGGACTCGCCACTTCTTACCACTCTCTTAACGAACTTAGCAGCCTTTTCCCGAAACGACACGGGGTCGTGAGAAAAGAGGTTAATTTATTGCTAATTTCCAAAGCGGGCGACGATTTCTGACGCAAGTGTTGCGCCTTCGGCACGATATCTCTGCTCCGCGACGATCGCCGGTCCGGTGCAGGTCGTGTAAACAGATGCAAATGTGCGATACCCACGGTTGAAAGCGGCGGTCATGCGCTCGCGGCGTTTGACCTCGTCTGCCGTCTCTTTGTCGATCAATTCCTGCATCGAACGGCGCCAGATATCCTCAGGTTCCTTGACGCAAAGGTTCCGGAGGTAATGCACAGAGCCCAAGATTTCGGAGAGTCTAATCAACCTCTGGTCGTAAGGCGTGGGCTTCTCCTCGACGACCGCAGGGGCAGGGGCTGCAGCCTCGGTCGTCGCCGGTTCTTTCGTTGGCGTTTTTTGCGCCGCCGCGCCAGTAGCGACTGTCAGCGCCAAGCCGGCCAGGGCGAGCCGCGCGAAGATCGGGGCAGTGATCATGGTTTCACCAAACCGGAATTGACGGCGGTTTCAAGGCCGGGGCCACATTCTGTTGTGACGTTGGTGAGCCTTTCCACGCATTCGCGCACGCTATCGGGGATCGGCAGCGCAAAGATTTCGACCGGCGTAAACCATCCAAGGCCGGCGGCGTCGTCGCTTGCGACCGCAACCGCGTCGGCACTCGCCTCGGCCCTGAAGACAGAAAGCAGGAAGTGGCGTCCTTCCGATTCCTTGCCGGGCAGGTCGTAGGTTTCGAACAGCACGGGATTGCGGGCTGCGATGCCCGTCTCTTCCAAAAGCTCCCGAAGCGCAGTTTCGGCCGGGGTCTCCCCAGGCTCCGCCCGTCCACCGGGAAAGGCATACATGTCGGCGGAAGGCGGGTTGGCCCGCCTTACAAGCAGGTAGCGGCCGTCGCGTTCGAGAATGACGGAGGAGGCGAGTTCAGGCTTGGTCGACATAGGGGAATCAAATTGCCTCAGTAGCGTTGACCCATCCTACGTGAAGTGCCACATCCGTGTCATGTGCGGACGTTTTGCGCTCACGGCGACGCCGGAAGAATTGATAGAGTTGTTCGGCCTGCTGGAAAGCGAAGACTTTCCGGCGCGCTTCAACATCGCACCGACACAGCCGATCATGGTCGTCGTCGCGGGCGACGGCGGGGCCCGGCAGCAACCTGCCGGAGCGCAAGGCCGTGCTCGTGCGGTGGGGGTTCATGCCCGGCTGGGTCAAGGACCCGCGCGATTTTCCACTGCTGATCAATGCCCGTGCCGAATCGGCGATCGAGAAGGCGTCGTTTCGCGCCGCCATGCGGCATCGCCGCGTGCTGGTGCCGGCCTCCGGCTTCTATGAATGGCGCAGACCGCCGAAGGGCAGCCGCGAGCCATCGCAGGCCTATTGGGTGCGGCCGCGAAAGGGCGGCATCGTCGCGTTCGCGGGTCTGATGGAAACGTGGTCGTCAGCCGACGGTTCCGAGGTCGATACGGCAGCGATCCTCACGACGGCCGCCAACGCGTCGATAAGGCAGATCCACGACCGCATGCCCGTCGTCATAGAGCCAGAGGACTTTACCCGCTGGATGGATTGCAAGACGCAAGAGCCGCGCGAAGTCGCGGATCTCTTCGCCCCCGTGGCGGAGGGCTATTTCGAGGCGATCCCTGTTGCCGACAAGGTCAACAAGGTTGCCAACACCGGCCCGGACATCCAGGATGCGGTGGCACCGAGGATTGTGCCGGATGCCCAGCCCAAGGGTAAAAGCAAACCCGATGGGCCCGATAGCGGTCAGATGTCGCTGTTCTGAAGGAACGATCCAGGGGGCAAGGCAGGCCGCTTGGTCATTTTGGTCGCGGGCTTTCCCTTTGCTTGCAGCGCAGCGGCGAGCACGGCCTTCAAGCCGAGCGGACGGTACTGTTCGACGAGATTGGTAGGCTTGGCGATTTCTTTGGTCTTTGCGGCTTTCACTTGCACTCACTCCTTGATGCTTTCCTGAACCGGATACATTCCGTTTTCGTCTTTTGGCGCGAAAACGATGCTCCTCCCTGTTCTCCGGAGACAGGAATCGTGATGCAGAACCGTCTACACCGCGAATCTGTTTTCCGCGTGGCGCTCCCAGATAAGCCTAATCATGACAAATCCATGGCCGCCGATTCTGTTTCGCTAACCGACTGTGCTTGCATGCGCCTGACCTCTTGACCGAAATTCGGTGACGCGCGATAAGTGGGCGCATGAAAACGGTTATCTGCATTATCTGCCGGAAGATTATTCGCTAGCGTCCCGCTGGCCTGGCCGTTTTCGTCTCCCGAAATCCAAGATGACAAACGCGCGGGCCTCCCGGGCGCCGTATTTTCGACGGTTGTATGCGTATTGGAGAATGGGAATGGGCGGAGCGCCGACACTGAAGCTGTACAACACGCTGACGCGGGAGAAGGTCGAGTTTCGGCCGATCGATCCCGACAATGTCCGCATGTATGTCTGCGGCCCGACGGTCTATGACTATGCCCATATCGGCAATGCCCGGCCCGTGATCGTCTTCGACGTGCTGTTCAGGCTTTTGCGCCATGTCTATGGCGCGCAACGCGTCACCTATGCCCGCAACATCACCGACGTCGACGACAAGATCAACGCGCGGGCGCTGCGCGATTATCCGACCCTGCCGCTCAACGACGCGATCCGGCGGGTAACGGAGAAGACCGAAACGCAGTTTCTCGACGATGCCAAGGCGCTCGGCTGCCTCGACCCCGATGTCCAGCCGCGTGCGACCGAGAACATCGCCGAGATGATCGAGATCATCGAAAAACTGCTCGCCAAGGGGCACGCCTATCAGGCGAGCGGAGAGGTGTTGTTCGACACCAAGTCGATGGCCGACTACGGTCAGCTTTCGAAGCGCAACCTCGATGAACAGCAGGCCGGTGCACGTGTCGCCGTGGAAGTGCACAAGAAGAACCCCGGCGACTTCGTGCTGTGGAAGCTTTCGGCCGACAACGAGCCGGGCTGGGATAGCCCGTGGGGCAGGGGCCGTCCGGGCTGGCATATCGAGTGCTCGGCCATGAGCAGCCGTTATCTCGGCGAGGTCTTCGACATTCACGGCGGCGGGCTCGATCTCATCTTCCCGCACCATGAGAACGAGATCGCCCAGTCGCGCTGCGCCCACGGCACGCAGGTGATGGCGAATGTCTGGATGCACAACGGCTTCCTGCAGGTCGAAGGCCGCAAGATGTCGAAGTCGGAAGGCAACTTCGTCACCATTTACGAATTGCTGCACACCGAGAAGTTCGCCGGCCGCCAGTGGCCGGGCGATGTGTTGAGGCTCGCCATGTTGATGACGCATTATCGCGAGCCGATCGATTTCTCGGTCAAGCGGCTGGAGGAAGCGGAACACCTGCTTTCCAAGTGGCCGGTACCGGGCGACGCGAAGGGTGAGGCCGATCCGACCGTGGTTGCCGCGCTTGCGGACGATCTCAACACCGTCGCGGCCATTCAGGCCCTCCATGCTCTGGCCCAGAAGGCGGCAGCCGATCCGAAGTTGCTCGGCACTTTCGCCGCCAGCGCTGCCCTGATCGGCGTGGTGCCCGAGGCTGTCGAACTCGACGAAGCCGTGGTGCACGACATCGACAGCCGCGTCCGTGCCCGCCTGGAACTGCTGAAGGCGAAAAACTTCGCCGAGGCCGACAAGATCCGCGACGATCTTCTCGCCCAGGGCGTCCAGCTCAAGGACGGCAAGGACCCGGAAACCGGCGAACGTGTGACGACCTGGGACATCAAACGGTGATCGCGAGCCCGGCGGCGCGTTTTGTCCGATCCCTTTGATCGGGATCGGACGGAGCCATCCGGAGCAGCGGTAACGCGAAGCGCATGCATGAGAGAGGAGTTCGTGCGATGATCGACCATACGGGCATTCCGGTCGCGGATTTCGACCGGGCACGGTCGTTCTACGACCGGGCCTTCGCTCCGCTCGGCGCCTCGCTGCTGATGATGGTGCCGGTGGAACATACCGGCGGCGTCAAGGTCGGTGGATATGGTCGCGAACGACCGGTCTTCTGGTTGCACGAGGTGTCGGCAACAGGCCCCGGTCGGCACTACGCGTTTTCGGCGCGCAGCCGTGCCGAGGTCGACGCCTTCTATGAAGCGGCGATGGCCGCCGGCGGGCGCGACAATGGCAAGCCGGGATTGAGGCCGCACTACCACCCCGACTATTACGGGGCCTTCGTGATCGATCCCGACGGCAACAACATCGAAGCCGTCTGCCACGCGCCCGGCTAAGGAGGAGTTGCGATGAGTCTCGACAACAGGCCCTACTATGCCGGCGGCTGCCAGTGCGGCGCGGTCCGTTTCCGCGTCGAAGGCAAGCTCGGTGATGCATCCGTCTGTCATTGCCGCATGTGCCAGAAGGCGAGCGGCAATTTCTATATGCCCTTGGTTTCGGTTCGCGGCGCGCATGTGACATGGACCCGCGGGGAGCCCAAGCGCTTCCAGTCGTCAAACGTTGCGCGCCGCGGCTTCTGCGCCGATTGTGGCACGCCGCTGACCTATGAGGCACCGGACGGCATGGCGCTGGCGATCGCTGCCTTCGACGAACCGCAAGGCATCGTGCCGACCATCCAATGGGGCGTCGAGGGCAAGCTGCCCTATGTCGATCACGTCGCCGATCTGCCTGGCGTTCATACGCTGGAAGATCCGGACGCGATTGAGTTCCTGACCAATCTCGTTTCCTACCAGCATCCCGACCACGACACCGAAACCTGGCCCCCGGAGGAAAGACGATGAGCAAAAATGTTCGAACAGGCGGATGCCAGTGCGGGGCGGTCCGTTTCCGCATCCGGGGGCAGCTCGGCCGCCCGTCGATCTGCCACTGCCGCATGTGCCAGAAGCAATTCGGCTCGTTCTTCTCCGCGCTGGTGACGGCGCCGAAGGACGGGGTCGAATGGGTGCGGGACGAACCGAGCTATTTCCAGTCCTCGGTCAACATCGACCGCGGCTTCTGCCCGAAATGCGGCACGCCGATGACCTATCGGCACCCGGGCGGCCTCGAGATCGCCATCGGCACCTTTGACGATCGCACCGATCTCGCGCCGAAGATCCAGGTCAACTACGCCGCGCGTCTGCCCTGGGTCGACACGATCTTCGAGCAGCCGGTGCTGGAGGATCCGGATTTCTACGCGCGGCAGGAGAGCATCATCTCCTTCCAGCATCCGGATCATGAAACCGAGCAATGGCATCCTTCGGGAGCATTCCGGTGACCATCGCCCGCATCTATACCGGTGGATGCCAGTGTGGTGCCGTCCGCTATCGTGCCGAGGGTACGCTTGCGGATCCACATATCTGTCATTGCCGGATGTGCCAGAAGGCGGCCGGAAACTACTTCATGCCGCTGGCGAACGTCGCGCGTGACAGTTTCGACATTACCCGCGGCCAGCCGTCGTGGTTCCGCTCGTCGCATCTGGTCCGCCGCGGCTTCTGCAGCCACTGCGGCACACCGCTCTTTTACGACATGCCGGATGCGGGTTTCATCAACATCACGCTCGGCTCGCTCGACGACCCGGATGATGTCTTGCCGGTCTACCAGGCCGGCGTCGAGTCCCGCGTCATCTGGTTCTCGCGGCTTGCCGGGCTGCCGGAAAAAGAGACGGATGATGGTAGCGAGGTGTCCGCCACCCGCCACCTGATCATACTTGAAACAAACCGCCAGCACCCGGACTACGACACCGTGCATTGGCCGCTGACGAAAGACTGAAAATGATGACTGTACTGCGTACGCTCTATCCGGAGATCGAACCCTATGCATCGGGCCACCTCGATGTCGGCGACGGCCACGTGATCTATTGGGAAAAGGTCGGCACGCCAGGCGCCAAGCCAGCCGTTTTCCTGCATGGCGGACCGGGTGGCACGATTTCCGCCAATCATCGCCGCCTGTTCGATCCGGCGCTCTATGACGTGACGCTCTTCGACCAGCGCGGATGCGGCAAGTCGACACCGCATGCAAAGATCGAAGCCAACACGACATGGCATCTCGTCGCCGATATCGAGCGGCTCCGTGAGCAGGCTGGAGTCGACAAGTGGCTGGTCTTCGGCGGCTCCTGGGGATCGACGCTGGCGCTTGCCTATGCTGAGAAACACCCGAGCCGGGTTTCGGAGCTCGTGCTGCGCGGCATCTACACGCTGACGAAGGCCGAGCTCGATTGGTACTATCAGTTCGGCGTCTCGGAAATGTTCCCGGACAAGTGGGAGCGGTTCATCGCGCCCATTCCGGAAGAAGAACGGCACGAGATGATGCACGCCTATCACCGCCGCCTGATGAGCGACGACAAGGCGACGCGCCTTGCCGCCGCGAAGGCCTGGAGCATATGGGAAGGCGAGACGATCACGCTGCTGCCGGAACTTGCGACGAGCGCGCCTTTCGCCGACGATGAATATGCCGACGCCTTTGCGCGCATCGAGAACCACTTCTTCGTCAATGCCGGCTGGATGGACGATGGCCAGTTGTTGCGGGATGCTCACCGGCTTCACGGCATCCCAGGTGTCATCATCCAGGGACGCTACGACATGCCGTGCCCGGCGAAGTACGCCTGGCAATTGCACAAGGCCTGGCCCGGATCCGACCTCCATCTGGTCGAAGGGGCGGGGCACGCCTATTCCGAACCGGGCATTCTCGACCGACTGATCCGTGCCACGGATCAATTCGCAGGCAAGACCGAGTAAGACGAGCAAGAACAGAGCATTTTGGACGATTAGCCATGACCAGCGAACGCATCTATCTCTTCGACACGACGCTACGGGACGGGCAGCAGACGCCCGGCATCGACTTTTCGGTCGAGGACAAGATTGCGATTGCGAGCCTGCTCGATGCGTTTGGCATGGACTACATCGAGGGCGGCTATCCCGGCGCAAACCCGACCGACACCGAGTTCTTCACGCGCAAGCGCACACAGAAGGCGTCCTTCGTCGCCTTCGGCATGACCAAGCGCGCCGGCGTTTCGGCATCCAACGATCCCGGACTCGCGGCATTGCTTGCGGCCAAAAGCGACGCCATCTGTCTGGTCGCCAAGAGCTGGGACTATCATGTCGAGGTGGCACTCGGCTGCACGAATGAGGAAAATCTCGACAACATCAGCGCCTCGGTCGACGCCGTTGTCGCCTCCGGTCGCGAGGCGATGGTCGATTGCGAGCACTTCTTCGACGGCTACAAGGCCAACCCGGCCTATGCGCTCGCCTGCGCCAAGGCCGCCTTCGATGCCGGCGCGCGCTGGGTGGTGCTCTGCGATACGAATGGCGGCACGCAGCCGCCGGAGGTGCGCGAAATCGTTGCCGCTGTGATTGCCGCCGGCGTGCCCGGCGCCAATCTCGGCATCCATGCCCATAACGACACAGGCCAGGCCGTCGCCAATTCGCTGGCGGCCGTCGAAGCCGGTGTACGCCAGATCCAGGGAACGCTGAACGGGATCGGCGAACGCTGCGGCAATGCCAATCTTGTCACGCTGATCCCGACGCTCGCGCTGAAGGAGACCTACTCCAGCCGTTTCGAGACGGCGATCGACGCCGATCGCCTGCAGGAACTGACGAAGCTCGCCCACTCCTTCGACGAACTTCTGAACCGCTCGCCCGACCAGCAGGCCCCTTACGTCGGCGCATCCGCCTTCGCCACCAAGGCCGGCATTCACGCTTCGGCGCTGCTCAAGGATCCGCGCACCTACGAGCATGTCGCGCCGGAAAGCATCGGCAACCTGCGCAAGGTCATGGTCTCCGATCAGGGCGGCAAGGCCAATTTCATCAACGCGCTGAAGCGCCGCGGCATCGTCGTCAGCAAAGACGACCCGAAGCTCGACAAGCTGATCGCGATCGTCAAGGAACGGGAAGCGACCGGGTATGCCTATGAGGGGGCGGATGCGAGCTTCGCGCTGCTCGCGAGCCGCATCCTCGGCACGGTGCCGGATTTCTTTCACGTCGAAAGCTTCCGCGTCATGGTCGAACGGCGTTTCGACGCCAACGGCCAGCTGAAGACGGTGTCGGAAGCGGTGGTGAAGGTGGTCGTCGACGGCGAGACGATGATGTCGGTCGCCGAGGGGCACGGACCGGTCAATGCCCTCGATCTCGCGCTGCGCAAGGATCTCGGCAAATACCAGTCGGAAATCGCCGACCTCGAACTGGCGGACTACAAGGTCCGTATCCTCAATGGCGGCACCGAGGCGATCACCCGCGTGCTGATCGAATCGACCGACGGCACCGGCGCGCGCTGGTGGACGGTGGGCGTGTCCGACAACATCATCGACGCATCGTTCCAGGCGCTGATGGACAGCATCATCTTCAAGCTGCTGAAGAACCGTGACCACCTGGGCCTGATCGCCGCCGAGTGACCTTGGCGATCCGCCAGCCCTAGCCTTCTATGAAGGGATGATGAGCAAAAGTCACCATCCCTTCACGGAAATGAATTGGTGCATAACCGGGCATTGGGGTAGGACCCGTTTATGGGAATTTGTGCCGGCCGGTAAGCCGTGCCTTCCCGTCCGACCGAAGAGCGGCCGTTGCCGCCAGGGCTCTCCGGAAAAAAGCACCAGGAAAAGATGATATGGCCGAGCCGAAAGCACCCGCCGAAAATACCGATTCCGCGAAAGGCTTTGCCTTCGCGCTTACCGCCTATCTGCTTTGGGGCTTCCTGCCCTTCTTCATGAAGGCGGTTGCCCACATCCCGGCGCCGGAAGTGGTGGCGCACCGGATCGTGTGGTCGGTGCCGCTCGCGGGTCTCGTGCTGCTCTGGCTCGGACGCACCGATGACATCAAGACGGCGTTGCGCTCGCCGCGCATGCTGTGCATGGCGGCGTTGACCGCCGTGCTCATCACCATCAACTGGGGCATCTATGTCTGGGCAATCGGTGCGGGGCGCGCCATCGAAACCGCGCTCGGCTACTACATCAATCCGCTCTTCTCGATCTTCCTCGGCGCGGTGCTTTTGAAGGAGAGGCCGAACCCGGCGCAGATGGTTGCAATCGCGCTCGCTGCCTCCGCCGTCGCCGTGCTCGCCTTCGATGCCGGCGGTCTGCCGTGGGTGTCGATCGGTCTCTGCCTGTCTTGGGGTTTCTACGCCTTCTTCCGCAAAACCTTGCCGGTTGGGCCCAATCAGGGCTTCTTCCTCGAAGTCCTGCTGCTGAGCGTGCCTGCCATCGGTTACATCATCTGGCTGGAGACAACGGGGCAGGGACATTTCGGTGACACCGGCATGGCCGACGTCCTGTGGCTGCTGTCCTGCGGCATCGTCACGGCCGTGCCGCTGATGATCTATGCCAACGGCGCCAAGCTCCTGCGCCTGTCGACCATCGGCATCATGCAGTACATCGCGCCGACGATGATCTTCGTGATCGCCGTCTTCGTCTTCCACGAGCCCTTCGGCACGGCAAAGCTCATCGCCTTCGGTCTGATCTGGGCGGCGCTGGTGATCTATACCGGCGCGATGCTGGCCGAAAGCAGGGCGCGCCGCGCCCTGCTTTCAAGCCCCGCCGAATAAGGTCGGTGGCGATAGAAACAAAAAGGCGCGCCGGGAGGCGCGCCTTTTTTTGTTAGCTGAACAGGTTCTTAAAGCTTGGAGATGATCTCGGCTTCGCCGTCACGGCCCTTGCCGCCATTGGCTGCCGCAAGGATGGCCGGAACGATGCCTTCGGCATCATCGACGACCAACGGCTGCACGAGATGCGCCGTATGGACGAAACCCTCGTCACGCATGTGCTGCAGCAGGTCCAGCATCGGTCGCCAGAATTTGTTGATGTTGCCGAAAACCATCGGTTTGCGGTGACGGCCAAGCTGCGCCCAGGTCATGATCTCGACGATCTCTTCCAGAGTGCCGATGCCGCCCGGCAGAGCGACGAAGGCGTCGGCCCGTTCGAACATCGTATGCTTGCGCTCGTGCATGTCGGCGGTGACGATCAACTCGTTCAGCTGACCGAGCGAATGACGGGTGGCTTCCTTGTCCATCAGGAATTCGGGGATGATGCCGGTAACTTCGCCGCCGTTCGAAAGGACGCCGCTGGCCACTGCTCCCATGATGCCGCGCGTGCCGCCGCCATAGACGAGGCGAAGGCCGTGATCGGCAATCGAACGGCCAAATGCGCGGCCGGATTCCATGTAGGCGTTGTCGCGTCCGGGCTGTGAACCACAATAGACGCAGATGGATCGAATCGTGCTGTTCTGGGTGCTCATGCCCCCAAAAAACATTGCAGCGCAGCATGGGTCAAGAAAAATGAGGGGAAACCGGGCTTTCTGCGGGTTGCCGCGCCTTCGGCAGCTTGTGCGCCGAATCGCGAATCGCTAGCAATTTCAGGGATTGATTGAACAAATCGGACGAGTTGCTTGCTGTTGCGCTATAATATCCGGCGCAAGCCCGCACCGCAGGCCGATGCGAGGGCATGCGCGGAGCGTTGCTCCGCTCCGTGTGGAGAGTGGCATGATCAAAAATAAGGCCGGCTGGGTGGCCATTACTGTGCTCGTGGCAGCGACAGCGTTGATGGTATTCGTGGTGCAACCGAATCTGCGTGGCGACGGCAAGAAGCCGGCGGACGAGCCGGTTGCAGGCGGCGCGACCCAATCGAACGACACCGCTTCGGCCTCCGGTGGCCCGCAGGCGACCGATGCGACGGCAAAGCCACAGGATGCAAAGGCTGCCGAAGCCGCGAAGTCCGGCGAGGCCGCCGGCACCGCGGCCGAACAGACAGCCAATGCTGCGCCGACGAACGCGCCCGCCGAAAATCCGGCCGTTCCCGGTTTCGACGTGCTGCGCGTCGAGCCTGATGGTTCGACCGTGATCGCCGGGCATGCGGAGCCGGGTTCGAAGCTCGAGATTTTGAGCGGTGACACCGTTGTCGGCACCGCCGATGTCGGTGCGACGGGCGACTTCGCCGCAGTCTTCGACAAGCCTCTGCCGGCTGGCGATTATCAGTTGACGCTGCGCAGCACCGGCGAGGACGGCACAGTGAAGAGTTCCGAAGAGGTTGCGACCGTTTCGGTTCCGAAGGATCCGTCCGGCCAACTTCTCGCCATGGTATCGAAGCCGGGTGAGGCAAGCCGGCTGATGACGACACCGGAGGCCGGCAAGACGGAAGCCGGGCAACCGGCTGAGGTCGCGTCGACTGCGACGCAGTCGCCGCTAGCGACCGGCGATGCATCCTCCGCCCCGGCAAAGGCAGTCGGCGTTCCCGGCTTGCAGGTGAGTGCCGTCGAGATCGAGGGCAGCAAGATGTTCGTCGCCGGCAGCGCCAAGCCGCGTGCGCTGGTGCGGGTCTATGCGGATGACAAGCTGCTCGGCGAAATGAAGGCCGACGATAAAGGCAATTTCGTCGTCGATGGCGAGATCGAGTTGACCGTGGGCAGCCACATCATCCGAGCCGACATGCTGAACGAGGATGGCAGCAAGGTTGCCATGCGTGCATCCGTTCCCTTTGATCGTCCCGCCGGTTCGCAGGTTGCCGCAGTGGCACCGTCAAGCACGCCTTCGGCGACCGCCGGTCTTGATGGCGTACGCGCTGAGGCTGGCAAGGCCCTGGCTCTGTTGAAGGGGCTCTACGCCAACGGCAAGGTGCCGACAGGCGAGCAACTCGCCGCTGCGCGTTCCGCCACGGAAATTGCTCTGAAGTCGCTGGCCGATTTCCGGCTCGCCGATAATTCCGATCAGGTACTGGCGGCAACAGCGGCGCGGGCGTCGAAGGCGGCAGCCGACGCCCTGGCAGCCTTGAAGGCCGCGCCGCAAGATGCGCCGAGCGTTGCTTCGGCGCTTGCCAAGGTCGACGCGTCCGTCGGCCCGGTTCTGGCCGAACGCGGCAGCGCGACGCCGGCGTCGGACGAACAGGCCCTGCCGAAGGGTAATGCTCCGGCACAGGGCGAACTGGCGAAGGCCATGGGCGCAGGCAGTGCAGTGGTCAGCGATGCGGTAACGACGCCGGCACCGAGCACGGAGACCGCAGCGGCTTCCCCCACGCAGGAAGAGCCGCAGACGGTCCAGCAGGAACCGCTCAAGGAAAGCAAGTCTTCCGTGATCATCCGTCGCGGCGACACCTTGTGGCAGATTTCGCGGCGCGTCTATGGTGCAGGCCTGCGCTACACCACCATCTATCTCGCCAATCAGGATCAGATCGAAGACCCGGATCGCATTCGCCCGGGACAGGTCTTCGGAGTGCCCGACAAGGCGCTGCCGGACGATGAATCGCGCGAGATTCACAGAAAGCACATGAAACACGAGCAATAGGCTGTCGATCGCCCGCCAACGACATTGCGGCGGCGGCGATGGATGCTTATCTCTCGATCAAGGGCGGCGCCTTCAATGAGGCGCCGCTTTTCATTGAACGGTGATGACGGCGTTGCTTGTCTTCGGATAGAGGGAAAACGCGGTGTGGCAATGCTCGCGGGGCTGCCGCGGCCGCCGGCAGCGCGAAACGTAAGAGCGGATCAGAACGTGGCACCCCAGAAGAAAACCGTTTCGGCCGATACGAGCAATCCGTTGCAGACGATTGCCAATCTCTGGCCTTACATGTGGCCGACGGACAGGGCTGATCTCAAGCTCCGGGTCATCTGGGCGACCGTCATCCTGATCATCGCCAAGGTCGTCCTGATCCTCGTTCCCTATTCCTTCAAATGGGCGACGGACGCGCTGAACGGCAAGCCCGACGTCCTGGGATTCTTGCCCACGTTCATGACCGGTGCGGTCATGCTGGTGCTGGCCTACAACCTCGCGCGTCTGCTTCAGGCCGGCCTGAACCAGCTTCGCGATGCGCTGTTTGCAAGCGTCGGCCAGCACGCGGTCAGGCAGCTCGCCTACAAGACCTTCGTTCACATGCACCAGCTTTCGCTGCGCTTCCATCTGGAACGGCGTACCGGCGGGCTTTCGCGCGTCATCGAGCGCGGCACCAAGGGCATCGAGACGATCGTCCGCTTCACCATCCTGAACAGCGTGCCGACCCTGATCGAATTCCTGCTGACGGCTGTGATCTTCTGGTGGGGCTACGGCTTCAGCTATCTGCTGGTGACGGCCGTCACCGTCTGGCTGTACATCTGGTTCACGGTCAAGGCGAGCGACTGGCGCATCGCCATCCGCCGCTCGATGAACGACAGTGACACCGACGCCAACACAAAGGCGATCGACTCGCTCCTGAACTTCGAAACGGTCAAGTATTTCGGCAACGAAGAGATGGAAGCCCGTCGCTTCGACAAGTCGATGGAGCGCTATGAGGCGGCGGCCACCCAGGTCTGGACCTCGCTTGGGTGGCTCAATTTCGGCCAGGCACTGATCTTCGGCGCCGGTACGGCGGTGATGATGGTCATGTCGGCACTCGCCGTTCAGCGCGGCGAACAGACGCTCGGCGATTTCGTCTTCATCAATGCGATGCTGATCCAGCTGGCGATTCCGCTCAATTTCATCGGCTTCGTCTACCGCGAAATCCGCCAGGGCCTGACCGATATCGAGCATATGTTCGATCTTCTCGACGTTCGCGCCGAAGTGGTGGACCGCCCGGGCGCGACCGAACTTGCCATTGGCAAGGGCGCCATCGCCTTCAAGGACGTGCATTTCGCCTATGATCCGGCACGACCGATCCTCAAGGGCATCACCTTCGAAGTGCCCGCCGGCAAGACGGTCGCAGTCGTCGGCCCGTCGGGCGCTGGCAAGTCGACACTCTCCCGGCTGCTCTATCGCTTCTACGATGTGCAGGCGGGAGCGATCACCGTCGATGGCCAGGATGTGCGCACGGTCACGCAGAAGAGCCTGCGCTCGGTCATCGGCATGGTGCCGCAGGATACGGTGCTCTTCAACGACACGATTGCCTACAACATCCGCTACGGCCGGGTCTCGGCCAGCGAGGCCGAGGTCGAGGCAGCGGCCGAGGCCGCACAGATCGCCGGCTTCATCCGCACCCTGCCGGAAGGCTTCCAGGCCATGGTCGGCGAGCGCGGCCTGAAACTCTCCGGCGGCGAGAAGCAGCGCGTTGCAATCGCCCGCACGATTCTGAAAGCCCCACCGATCCTGATCCTCGACGAGGCGACTTCGGCGCTGGACACGCGCACCGAGCAGGAAATCCAGTCGGCGCTTGACGTGGTATCGCGCAATCGCACGACGCTCGTCATTGCGCACCGGCTCTCGACCGTCATCAACGCCGACGAGATCATCGTGCTCAAGGATGGTGTCATCGCGGAGCGAGGCACCCATGGCGAGTTGATCGATCGCGACGGCCTCTATGCTTCGATGTGGAGCCGCCAGCGCGAAGCAACGCAGGCGGAAGAGCAGTTGAAGCGGGTGCGCGAGAGCGACGATCTCGGTATTGTCACGCGCGGCGAACCGGCGGTCTAGGGATGATTTCTTTCTTTGCTGAGCGCGACGCGTTTTGTCGCTGTCTGGCGGGTGACGTTGCCCGCCAGGGCATTTCGCGCTAGTTCACGTTCCACGGAAAATCTGGAGTAGAGTTCATGAGCCTGGTCAATACGATCCGCAACACGCTCGTACCGGTCCACAAGGAAGGCTATCGCTTCGTCGCGATCTTCTTCGTCGTGTCGCTGGTGCTTGGCTTCCTGTGGGAGCCGTTGATGTGGATCGGCTTCGTGCTGACCGCCTGGTGCGCCTATTTCTTCCGTGACCCGGAGCGCATGACCCCGCTCGATGACGATCTGGTGATCAGCCCAGCCGACGGCCGCGTTTCGTCGATCGCAACGGTCATGCCGCCGGAAGAGCTGAACCTCGGTTCGGAACCGATGCTTCGCATCTCGGTTTTCATGAACGTGTTCAATTGCCATGTGAACCGTGCGCCGATGGCTGGTACAATCACCCGCGTCGCCTATCGCGCCGGCAAGTTCGTCAATGCCGAGCTGGACAAGGCGAGCCACGAGAACGAACGTAACGGGCTGGTGATCGAGACCAAGCACGGCCAGATTGGCGTCGTCCAGATTGCCGGCCTCGTCGCACGTCGTATTCTCTGCTGGAAGTATGAAAACGGCTCGCTGGACGCAGGTGAACGCTTCGGCCTGATCCGCTTCGGCTCGCGCCTCGACGTCTTCCTGCCTGCAGGAGCCGAGCCGCGCGTCAGCGTCGGCCAGACCGCGGTTGCCGGCGAGACCGTGCTTGCCGAATTCGGCTCGGCCAAGGGCCCGGTCATCAGCCGCCGCGCGTAAGGAGTGTACATGGAAGGCTCTGAACAGGAAAAAGCGGCCGAACCGCCGAAAGTGGCCGGCGACGCGAACGGTTCCAACGACACCGGTCGCGGTCCTCGCCTGCGCGAGATACCGCTGCGCTTGATGATCCCGAACCTGATTACGGTTCTGGCGATCTGTGCAGGCCTCTCCGGCATTCGGCTGGCCTTCGAAAACCGCATCGAGCTCGCCGTCGCCATGGTTTTGCTCGCGGCTTTCCTTGATGGCATCGACGGTCGTGTAGCACGCGCCCTGAAGGCGACGTCGAATTTCGGTGGCCAGATGGACTCGCTCGCCGACATCATCAACTTCGGCGTTGCGCCGGCGCTTGTGCTCTACGTTTTCATCCTGGATCAGGCCCGCTCGATCGGCTGGATCGCCGCACTGATCTATGCGATCGCCTGTGGTTTGCGGTTGGCGCGCTTTAACGTCATGGCGGAGCGCCAGTCCAAGGCGCCGTGGCAGTCGGAGTATTTTGTCGGTGTGCCGGCGCCCGCGGGCGCCATGCTGGTGCTGCTGCCGGTCTATCTCGGCCTCCTGGGTCTTGCGCCGGAACGCACTTTCGCCCTGATTGCTTCCGCCTATACGGTGCTGATCGCCTTCCTGCTCGTCAGCCGTCTGCCGGTGTGGTCCGGAAAGTCGGAAAACAGCCGCGTGCGCCGCGATCTCGTCCTGCCGGCCATTCTCGGTGTCGTCTTCTACGTGGCGACTCTGATGACCTATACCTGGGAAACGATGGCATTGACGGCACTTGGCTACCTGATCACCCTGCCGTTTGGCGCACGCTCGTGGCAGCGCAAATATGGCGGCGACTGGCCGGCCCATCCGTCGACCGGCGGTGACGGTCTGCCTGGCGACAAGGACTGAAGCGTTCCTCCGAAAGCTGCGAAACGACAATCCCTTCAGAAATTACGGACAAAAGAAAAGGCCACCGTGGGGACACGGTGGCCTTTTTCCATGAGCGATGCGTCAAAGACTATTCCGGCATCCGGTAGTCGACGATCTTGTCCTCGCGAACGATATAGAGCTTGCCGGTCTCGGTCTGGTCGGGGCCTACGAGCGGAAGCAGCTTGGCGGCAACCTCTGAAGGATGCGGCACGGTCTCCGGATCCTCGCCGGGCATCGCCTGGGCGCGCATGGCAGTGCGAGTTGCGCCCGGATCGACGGAGAGGATGCGCAGCGGCAGGCGCTGCGTTTCGCCGGCCCAGGTGCGGGCCAGCGCCTCGACGGCAGCCTTGGAGGCGGAGTAGGGACCCCAGAAAGGCTTGCACTTGTGTGCAGCGCTCGAAGACAGGATCAGTGCGCGGCCGGCATCCGACTTAATCAGCAGCGGCTCCAGCGAACGGATCAGCCTCCAGGTCGCGTTGACGTTGATGTTCATCACCTTTTCGAACACCTTCGCCTCGACATGGCCGATCGGTGAGATCGTGCCGAGCACGCCGGCATTGGCGACCAGGATATCGAGTTTGCCCCAGCGCTCGTTGATGGCGCCACCGAGCTTGTCGATCGCCGCCATGTCGGCGAGGTCGAACGGCACCAGCGTGGCCGAACCGCCCGCCGCCTTGATTGCGTCGTCGAGTTCCTCGAGGCCGCCGACGGTGCGCGCGCAGGCGACGACATGGGCACCGGCCTTGGCCAGTTCGAGAGCGGTGAAATAGCCGATACCGCGCGACGCGCCGGTGACCACGGCCACCCGGCCTTTGAGATCGATCGTCATTTTGTTTTCTGATTATCCGTTGCTGGCGAGAACCGAAAGTTTGCGGACATTGCTGGCGCCTTCCTGGTCGAGAAGGCGGGTCGGATAGTCCCCGGTGAAATAGTGGTCGGTGAATTGCGGTGCCTTGGGATCGCGCTTTTCGCCGCCGACTGCCTCATAGAGGCCATCGATCGACAGGAACTCGAGCGAGTCGGCGCCGATATAGCGGCACATGGACGCGAGGTCGGCATGCTGGTTGGCGAGCAGCTTGTCGCGATCCGGGGTGTCGATACCGTAGAAATCGGGATGGAAGATCATCGGGCTGGCGACGCGGACATGTACTTCACGCGCGCCGGCATCCCGCATCATCTGCACGATCTTCACAGACGTCGTGCCGCGCACGATCGAATCGTCGACGAGGATGACGCGCTTACCCTCAATCATCGCACGGTTGGCCGAATGCTTGAGCTTGACGCCGAAGGCGCGGATCTGCTGCGTCGGCTCGATGAAGGTACGGCCGACATAGTGGTTGCGGATGATGCCGTATTCGAACGGGATGCCGCTCTGCTGCGCATAGCCCAGAGCCGCCGGCGTGCCGCCATCCGGGACCGGAACCACCACGTCCGCGTCGATGGGCGCTTCCTTGGCGAGGTTGATGCCCATGTTCTTGCGCGAAACGTAGATACTGCGGCCACCCACGACCGAATCCGGCCGGGCGAAATAGACGTATTCGAACAGGCAGAGCCGCTCCGGCTGCGATAGCTCGGGCTTGCGTGCATCGATCGAGATCGAACCGTCGGGCTGGATTTCGCAGATGATCACTTCGCCGTTCTCGACGTCGCGAACATAGGTCGCGCCGATGATGTCGAGTGCGCAGGTCTCGGAGCAGAAGATCGGCTTGCCGTCGAGTTCGCCCATGACGAGCGGGCGGATGCCGATCGGATCGCGCGCAGCGATCAGTTTGGTGCGAGTCATCGCCAGCATCGAATAGCCGCCTTCCATCTGGCGGATGGCGTCGATGAAGCGGTCGGACGAGGAGGTCTGCTTGGACCGCGCAATCAAGTGCAGGACGACTTCAGTGTCGGAGGTCGACTGACAGATTGCGCCGTCGGCAATCAGTTGCCGGCGAAGGGTGAGGCCGTTGGTAAAGTTGCCGTTATGGGCGACCGCGATGCCACCGACTTCGAGTTCGGCAAAGAGCGGCTGCACGTTGCGCAGCGCCACTTCGCCTGTCGTCGAGTAGCGGGTATGGCCGATCGACATGAAGCCCGGCAGCTTCGCCAGCGTCGCGGGATCCGTGTAATGATCGCCAACGAGGCCCATGCGTTTCTCGGTGCAGAACTGCTTGCCGTCGAAGGTGACGATGCCGGCTGCTTCCTGGCCGCGATGCTGGAGCGCATGCAGGCCGAGCGCCGTCAGCGCCGCCGCGTCCGAGTGCCCCAATATGCCGAAGACGCCGCACTCTTCGTGCAGCTCATCGCCTTCGAGTTCATCGTGGATTTCCATGGATCTCAGATCGGTCATCACAGTCGCCTTTGCTCCGTACCGGTGCGCATATCGTGATCAGGCCCGCCGTCTTCAAGCGATCTTAGCTGAAAACGGCTGCAAGCGTTATTCCCCAAAAGGACAAAGCCCGCGGGGCGGGCTTTGTCGGCAAATCGTTCCTGTCTCAGCCGTTGGTGGCCGGAGCGTCGTCGGCGGGCGCCTGTTCCGGCGTCGTCGTCGGTGCCTGGCCGGGTGCCGTTGCCGGTGCTTCGCCTTCACCTTCGCCGGTCGTATCCTTGCCGCGCAGGCGGTCGAGAATCGTGGCGTCGGCTTCTTCCGGCAGCAGCGCGATCAGCTTGTTGCCGAGATTGTCAAGCAGCGGTTTCGACTTCGCGTGGGTGACCCAGCCCGGCTGCTGCTGCGGTGCGACGAGCCAGTTGAAGAACAGCATTGCGACGACGACAAGCAGAATGCCGCGAGCGGCTCCAAACAGGAAGCCGAGCGTGCGGTCGAGCGCACCGATGCGGCTGTCGATGATGAAATCGGCAATCCGCATGGTGATGAAGGAAATGATGATCAGCGCAACCAGGAAGATCACCGCCGCCGATCCGATCAGCGCGACGGTATCGCTATTGGTGTACTGCTTGGCATAGGGCAGAAGCTGCGGGTAGAGGAAATAGGCCGCCGCGGCCGCACCTACCCAGCTCGCGACCGAGAGCACCTCGCGCGAGAAGCCTCGAACCATGGCCAGGATTGCGGAAAACAGGGCGACGCCGAGAACGATACCGTCGAGAATTGTAATGGGCATTTTGTCCTTACTCCGGACCCGGTTCGTCCGGGTCTCCTCAAGCCTATCCGCCATCGGCCCTGCCTGATGTCCAGGGCATTTGCAGCCTGCTCGCGGCCCTCACAGCGCTGCGCGTCTTTTCGGACGTGCAAAAGGTCGCTGCAACGCTCAGATCTGCTGCATAATTTTGTCCCTAGATCGATCCGGATCTAAGGGCTTATGCAGTAGAGGACGGTCTGCGGCATCCGCGTCTTCAGTCCTCGTTCTCCGCCGGTCTCAGCGCGTTTCGCGAACCCGCGATGCGCGCCACCAGATCCGGCAGGCTTTCCATTTCGCTCCATCGGCCATTGCCGTTTTTCGGCAATTCGGTGGACGCGGACGGCAGGACCGCCTGTGAGAACCCGAGTTTCTCGGCTTCTTTAAGGCGTTGTGCGGTATGCGCAACCGGCCGGATGGCGCCCGACAAGCTGACTTCGCCGAAATAGACGCAATCCGCAGGAAGGGCAAGCCCGGCAAGCGATGAAACCAGTGCGGAAGCCACAGCTAGATCGGCAGCGGGCTCGGAAATGCGGTAACCGCCGGCAATGTTGAGATAGACGTCGTGCTGGCCGAGCCTTACCCCGCAATGGGCTTCGAGCACGGCGAGGATCATCGACAGACGGGCTGAATCCCAGCCGACGATGGCGCGCCGCGGCGTGCCGAGCGATGTCGGGGCAACGAGCGCCTGCACTTCGACGAGCACTGGGCGGGTGCCTTCCATGCCGGCAAAGACAGCCGCGCCCGGGGATTTCTCGTTGCGCTCACCGAGAAAGAGTTCCGATGGGTTGGCGACTTCGCGCAACCCCTTGTCGGACATCTCGAACACGCCGATCTCGTCGGTTGGCCCGAAGCGATTCTTGACGGTGCGCAGAATGCGGTAATGGTGGCCACGGTCGCCTTCGAAGTAAAGCACGGCATCGACCATGTGCTCGACGACGCGCGGTCCGGCGATCTGGCCTTCCTTGGTGACGTGGCCGACCAGAACGACGGCGGTTCCCGTCTGCTTGGCAAAGCGGATCATCGCCTGGACGCCGGTGCGGACCTGGGTGACGGTGCCGGGCGCCGAATCGACGATGTCGCTCCAGAGCGTCTGGATCGAGTCGATGATCACCAAATCCGGCCGTTTACCTTCGGAAAGCGTTGCCAGGATGTCCTCGACATTGGTCTCGGCGGCGAGCAGCACGTCGCTGTCGGCGGCACCCAGACGCTGCGCGCGCAGCCGCACCTGTGCCACAGCCTCTTCACCCGAGACATAGATGACGCGGTGCTTGCGGCGCGAGAGGGCGGCGGCCGCCTGCATCAACACCGTCGATTTTCCGATCCCGGGATCGCCGCCGACGAGCAGCGCCGAGCCGCGAACGAAGCCCCCGCCGGTCACCCGGTCGAGTTCGGAAATGCCTGTCTGGATCCGTGGCGCATCTTCGATCTCGCCGGAAAGTGTGGTGAGCGCAACCGGGCGTCCCTTCTTTGGCGCGCGCGAGGGTCCACCGCCGATGCCGGCTGTCGGATCGTCCTCGATGATCGTGTTCCATTCGCCGCAGCCTTCGCATTTACCCACCCAGCGGGTGTGGATGGTGCCGCAGTTCTGGCAGATGAATTGTGTGCGGGCTTTCGCCATCAGGGTCGACTTTCGAAATCTGGAAAGGTCACCGACGCTCGCGCGCGGCGATACTGCAGTGACGGGAGAATCACTTGTGTCGTCACATAATGCCGCGAAACGCGGAACAAAAGGTGAATTTTAATGAAGCCTGCGGGAAAACGCAGGAAAACCGCGTCAGACGGCGCCGACATAGTTCCTGATGTACCGACGCCCGAGGCTGGTCAGCAACTCATAGCCGATCGTCCCGCCGGCGCGCGCCACGTCGTCGATGGCGATGTTGCGGCCGAAGAGCTCGATGTAATCGCCCGGCCGCGCCGCATCTGTCGGTAGGTCGGTGACGTCGAAGAGGCTGAGGTCCATGGTGACGCGACCCACATGCGGCACGCGCTTGCCGTGCAGGAAACCGAATGCCCCCGATGGCGTTGCCTGCCGCAGAGTCACGCCGCCGCCGGAGACCGAGCGATGGTAGCCATCGGCGTAACCGACCGCCACGGTGGCGATGCGACTGTCCCTGTCGAAGCGGGCGGAAGCGCCGTAGCTCGCCGTGCCGCCAGCCGCGACCTCGCGGATCTGAATGATCCGTGCCTCGGCGGTCACGACCGGGGTCATCGGGTTGGCGATGTCGTTGACCGCTTCGCCGCCATAGACGGCGATGCCCGGTCGGGTGAGATCGAAGTGATAGTCGGGCCCGAGGAACACACCGCCGGAATTGGCAAGGCTGGCATCGACGCCTTCATAGGCGGCCGTCGCTTCGCGGAATCGCCCGAGCTGGTAGGCGTTCAGCGGATGCTGCGGTTCGTCGGCACAGGCGAGGTGGCTCATGATCAGCACGGGAGAGAAGCTTGCGGGTCGCGCCGGGTCGTTGGCAAGCGCCACCGCTGCCTCGACCGTCAGGCCCAACCGGTTCATACCGGTATCGATATGCAGGACGCAGGGGTAGTCGCCGCGCTCGGAAAGTGCTGCCATGAACACGGCAAGCTGCTCATCGGAATTGATGACGGGCACCAGGTCGTTGTCGAAGAAGAACTCTTCGTTTCCCGGCCACATGCCCGCGAGAATGTAGATGCGCCCCTCCGGAACGAGCGGCCGCAGTTCCTCGCCTTCCTCGGCATTGGCCACGAAGAAGTCGCGCGCACCGGCAGCATAGAGGGCAGGGGCTGCTTGATCGATGCCGAGGCCATAGGCGTCCGCTTTGAGGACCGCCGACGCCCGTGCCTTGCCCGAGCGCGCATTCATCGCCCGCCAGTTATCGGCAAGCGCGCGCAGATCGATCGTGAGGCGGTTGGAAGCGGAGAGGAATTCTGGGGGGAGCATGCCGGACACCTTCGTGGACGATCCGAAGAGCAATACAGCCAACGGCGCATGGTCGCAAATGTTCGCCTACCGCACTTTCACGCGAGCTGTGTCTGGAACCGAGCACTTTTGTGCAAGACGGAGCCGCCTCGGCGCATTATGTTTCCCGCATGCAGACGATTTCGCAGGAACAGGCCATCGATGACACGCCGATTGAGGGCGGCGAGCGTACACGCTTCTGGCGGGACGCTCGTTTCATGGGGATGGAATGCCTGACGGCGACCTTCATCACCCATGAATTCGCGCCGCATGCACACGAGACCTTCAGCATTGGCGCCATTGAGGCGGGTTCACAGATCAGCAAGATCAAGGGCGAGCGCTCGGAAGCTGGTCCCGGGGACTTTTACCTGATCAATCCCGACGAAATCCACGACGGTCACCCCGGCGGCAGCGGCTACCGTTACCGCATGGTCTATCCGAGCGCCGATCTGCTGGTGAATATCATAGAGGATGTGACCGGTCGCGCCTTCAGGGGAACGCCGTCGTTCTCGAAGCGTGTTCTGCAGGACCCGGACCTCGCCTTGTCCTTTCATCAGGCGCACCGAACGCTTGAGCTGGCCGGCGGCACGCTCGAGGCCGAAGAAAGAATGTTCGGTGTGCTTGCGGCGATGTTCGAAAGGCACGGCAGTACGATCATCACTCCGATCGAGACGCGCGAGCAGTCCGCCGTGCATCGGGCCCGGGATTTCCTCACCGAGAACTACGCCGACGATGTCGGGCTCGAGGAACTCGCCAAGGTCGCAGGGCTCAGTCGCGCACATCTGATCCGCGCCTTCCGCAAGGAATTCCATATCACGCCGCATGCCTTCCTCACCGACAAGCGCGTTCGTGCTGCCAAGACCTTGCTCAGGCATGGCTGGTCGGCGGTGGATGCCGCCTATCAGTGCGGTTTCGCCGACCAGGCGCATTTCAGCCGCCATTTCAAAGCCCGCACCGGCGTGACACCCGGGGCCTTCCGCGCCGGCTGATCACTTTCGTTCAATACGGGACCTGATGTGCGGTCTAGACGTTCTCCGTTTTCGCATGGGAATGGAGACCGGGACGTTGCAGGAGAGAAGTACATTTCAGGAATTTCGGGCCGCGGCGATGGCGATGACGCCGCTGATCGTCGCCGTCATGCCGATCGGCCTGGTGTTTGGCGCGGTGGCGGCGGGCAAGGGGCTGACACCGGCGGAGGTGACGCTGATGAGTGCGCTGGTCTTTGCCGGTGGGTCGCAGTTCGTCGCCATGGATATCTGGACGCATCCGGCGTCCTGGGCGGCCCTCGGTTTCTCGGCTCTGCTCGTCAACATCCGTCACGTGCTGATGAGCGCCTCGATCGGCGGCAAGCTTCACAGCTTCTCCGGGCCGGCGCGCTATGCGTCGATGCTGCTTCTCGCCGATGAAATCTGGGCGATGGCCGAGATGCGCGCGGGTAACGCCAAGCTGACGCCGGCCTGGTATGCCGGCCTCGCCATTCCCTTCTACTGCGCCTGGGTGCTGACGAGCCTGACGGGGGCAATGCTTGGCGCCTTGCTGGGCGATCCGAAGGTCATCGGTCTCGACTTCGCCTTCCCGGCCGTTTTCATCATTCTGGTCATGGGGTTCTGGAAGGGCCGAGAAACCGGCGCCGTCCTGGCCGCAAGCGCTTGTGCGGCCGTGGTCACGCATCAATTGCTGCCGGGCGTCTGGTATATCGCTGCCGGGGCTGCCGCAGGCGTCGTCGTGGCCATGCTTTCAGGCGGACGCAAGGAGGCCCACGCGTGATCGTCGATCTCAACACATTGCTTGCGATTTTCGCCATGGCGGCCGCGACAATCGCGACCCGTATCGGCGGGCTCGTGCTCATCCGCTACGTGACGATCGGAGAGGGGCAGAAACGCGCCCTTGAGGCCATTCCGCCGGCGGTTCTGATGGCGGTCATCGCTCCGACGGCACTGGTTACCGGTCCGGCCGAAACGATTGCGGCTGCGGCGACGGCCGTTGCTGCAACCAGGCTGCCGCTCCTGGCATCCGTTGCCGTCGGGGTAATTTCGGTAGCGCTATTGCGTCAGGTTTTGGGCGGCGCCTGGTAGATGACGGTGGCGGTTGGCCCCAAGGTTAGGCGGCTTTTCGTGAAGTAGAGCGGGATGGGAAACCGCAAACATTTTCCCATCCCGCTCCGGCCGCCCCCACGGAACGTCAGTGTTCTTCGTATTGGGTGAAGGAGGGATCGGCGAGGTCGGTGAATCGCGTGAATTCCGACTGGAAGGCGAGCTTCACGGTACCGGTCGGTCCGTGACGCTGCTTGGCGATGATCACGTCTGCCGTACCCTTCACCTGCTCCATCTTCATCTTCCACTCTTCGTATTTCGGATCGAACTCGTCGCGCGGCTCCAGGTTCTTCACGTAGTATTCTTCGCGGAACACGAAGAGCACGACGTCGGCGTCCTGCTCGATCGAACCCGATTCACGAAGGTCGGAAAGCTGCGGGCGCTTGTCTTCGCGGCTTTCCACCTGACGGGAGAGCTGTGATAGCGCGATGATCGGAACGTTCAGTTCCTTGCCGAGCGCCTTCAGGCCCGTGGTGATCTGGGTGATTTCCTGTACGCGGTTGTCGCTCGACTTGCCCGAGCCGGTCATGAGCTGGATATAGTCCACCACCAGGCAGTCCAGGCCGCGCTGGCGCTTCAGACGACGGGCGCGGGCGGAAAGCTGGGCGATCGAGATACCACCGGTCTGGTCGATATAGAGCGGCACCTTCTGCATCATCTGCGAGCAGGCCACGAGCTTTTCGAAATCGGCCTCGGAAATATCACCGCGACGGATCTTCGACGAGGACACTTCGGTCTGCTCGGAGATGATACGGGTTGCCAGCTGTTCGGACGACATTTCGAGCGAGTAGAAGCCGACGACACCGCCGTTTCTGGCCTTGAAAGAACCGTCGGCCTGGACTTCGGGTTCGTAGGCGGCTGCGATGTTGTAGGCGATGTTGGTGGCA
Organism: Ensifer adhaerens; assembly: GCF_020035535.1. NCBI lineage: Bacteria > Pseudomonadati > Pseudomonadota > Alphaproteobacteria > Hyphomicrobiales > Rhizobiaceae > Ensifer > Ensifer adhaerens. Next base: position 888,287 of record NZ_CP083349.1, read on the forward strand.
AGCGAGGTCTTGCCCATGCCGGGGCGCCCTGCAAGCACGATCAAGTCCGAGCGCTGCAGGCCGCCCATGCGGGCGTCCAGCGACAGGATGCCGGTGGAAATGCCGGAGAGGCTGCCGTCGCGCTCGAAGGCAGCGCCCGCCATGTCGATTGCAAGCGCCACCGCGTCGTTGAACGACTGGAAACCGCCATCGTAGCGGCCGGTTTCAGCGAGTTCGAACAGGCGGCGTTCGGCGTCTTCGATCTGGCCCTGCGGCGGCATGTCGAGCGGCGCGTCGTAGGCGATGTTGACCATGTCCTCGCCGATCGTGATCAGCGAGCGGCGAAGCGCCAGATCGTAGATCGCACGGCCATAGTCTTCGGCGTTGATGATCGAAACTGCTTCGGCGGCAAGGCGCGCGAGGTATTGCGCGACGGTCAGGTCGCCGACCTTTTCGTCAGCCTTGAGGAAGGTCTTGATGGTGACCGGGTTCGCTGTCTTTCCCATACGGATGATATCGCCGGCTACCTCATAGATCTTGCGGTGCAGCGGCTCATGCAGATGGACGGGCTTCAGGAAGTCCGAGACGCGATAGAAGGCGTCGTTGTTGACGAGGATCGCGCCGAGCAGAGCCTGTTCGGCTTCAAGGTTGTTCGGCGCCTCGCGATAGTGCTGGTCCACCTGATCCTTGCTGATAGGGGATAGCTTTCGCGCCGCGTCATTCATGTCGTTTTATCTCTGCCTCTATGTGGTGTGGCACCGGTTTGCGATCTACCGCGAGCCGGGTCAAGTGCAGGGGGGACACACTCACAAAGCGTCTCATCAGAGCCTCGCGCTTTTCCCGTTGTTCGACTGATCCACAGGCCAAGTTCACAAAAGCGTAGATTCTCGCCTTCCCACAAAGTTGGACGTTGACGAGCGAATCACCCAACCGGGCTAGGCAAGTGTAGCCCTCTCCCCATTCCGCTCAAATCTCCATCTTGAAAATCGGCAGCGATTGGATTAGATAGAGGCAAAATAATTAGCATGCTAGTAATATGGAAAAGGTATCAATGTATCAGCCGACCGTGAACCGCGAATTGTTCGATGCCCTGTCGCTGCTCAATCGCAAGCTGCGGGCCGTGTTCGATGCTCGGGTGAAGGAGAGGGGGCTGACGCTGTCGCGGGCCCGCGCGCTTTTCGCCTTGACCAAGAAGGATGGCTTGAACCAGCGCGAGCTTGCCGATGAGCTCGATATTGAAACCCCGACTTTGGTGCGCCTGCTCGATGGCATGGAGAAGCAGGGTTTCATCGAGCGGAGGGTCGAGGCCACCGACCGGCGCGCCAAGCAGATCCACATGACCGACTTCGGTCGCTCGGTCGCTGACGAAATCCTCAAACTTGCCGACGAAATCCGAGCCGAAGTGCTGCATGGTATCGATGCGACCGAACTTGCCGTGACCAAGCGTGTGGTGCGGGCGATCGCCGACAACGTTCAGTCCCTGGCGCGGGAGTGACAGCGATGAGCGCAGTCGCGACCGCTGCTGCAAACGACAATCGCGGTGTCGCACCGCTGGAAACAGACGAGGCGAGCGACCTGGAGGAGATTGCTCCCGTCGCACCCGCCCCAGTCCCGGCGCCGGTGCCAGCCCCAGCCGACAAGAGCCTGGCGCTGTCGGCGGTCTATGTCGTCGGTTCCGTTCTTCTGTTCCTGACGCAGGGCCTGGGCATGAACCTGGCGCTGGCCAATCTCACGCAGGTCCAGGGTTCGCTCTCGGCAACCTCCGTGGAGGCTGGCTGGCTTTCGGCGGCGTACATGGCGCCTAATGTCAGCCTGTCGATCGCACTGGTGAAGATTCGCGCCCAATACGGGCTGCGTCGGTTTGCCGAAATCAGCATCGTCGGCTTCGTCATCGTATCGCTGATGAACGTTTTCGTTTCCGATCTGCATTCCGCCGTCGTCGTCCGCTTCATCAGCGGCATCGCGGCTGCGCCGATGTCGACACTCGGCTTCCTCTACATGCTCGAAGCCTTTCCGCCGGCGCGCAAATTGACGGCCGGCCTCGCACTGGCGCTCACCTGCACGACGATCTCCGCGCCGATCACACGACTCATCTCGCCGACCCTGATTGAATACGGCCAATGGCATGCGCTCTACACGCTCGAGATGGCGTTGGCGCTGATCGCGCTGCCGATCATTTATCTTCTGCCGCTGACGCCGGTGCCGCACGCCAAGGTCATTCAGCGCATGGACATTCTGAGCTACCTGCTGGTCGCCATCGCCTTCGGCTGCCTCGCCATCGTGCTGACCATGGGCCGTCTCTACTGGTGGCTCGAAGCACCCTGGCTCGGCGTTCTCCTGGTCGTATCGATCGCGACACTGACGACCGTGGTGCTGATCGAGCTTCATCGCCAGGTGCCGCTGATCGATGTGCGCTGGATCGCCTCGAAGGAGATCATCCACTTCACCGCAGTGTTGTTGATCTTCCGCCTGGTCGCTTCCGAGCAATCGACGATCGCCACGAACTTCTACCAGCAGATCGGCCTCCAGTTCGAACAGGTCGCGACGCTCTATTGGATCATCCTCGCAGCGGCGATTGCTGGCGGTCTGCTCTGTGCCGTGCTGATGAACCCGCAGCATGCGGAGCGCGTGCATATCCTGGCGCTCGGGCTGCTGGCGACCGGCGCTTACCTGGACAGCCAGGCGACAAGCCTGACGCGGCCCGAGCAAATGTATATGAGCCAGGCGATGATTGCGTCCGGCACCGCGCTCTTCCTGCCGCCGGCGATGGCGCGCGGCTTCAAGGCCGCGCTGATGAAGGGGCCGAGCTACATCCTCAGCTTCATCGTGATCTTCCTCTTCACCCAGAGCATCGGCAGCCTGATCGGCTCTGCGGCCTTCGGGACCTTCGTCACGATACGCGAGAAATTCCATTCCAACATTCTGGCCGAGCAGATCGTCCTGTCCAACCCGCTGGTTGCCCAGCGCGTCAACCAGCTCTCCGCCGCCTACAGCAAGGTAATGGGCGACAAGACCTTGCTGAATGGCGAGGGCACCCTGCTGTTGTCGCAGCAGGTGACACGGGAAGCCTACATCCTCGCCTACAACGACGCCTTCCTGCTGGCATCGGCGATCGCGCTTTTCGCGCTCGCGGGCCTGCTCCTGCACATGTCCTGCAACTGGCTCACGCAGAGGCTGACTGGCCCTGCGCCGATACTGGCTGCCTGATCAATCGAGTTGATGACCATGCTGAAGTTCCTTCGCTCCCCAACGACCATCATCGTGCTGCTTGCCGGCATCGCCGGCATGACCCTCGTGCTCTATGCCTGGCGGCTGCCACCGTTCCACAGCTCGGTGGAGATGACGGAGAATGCCTATGTGCGTGGCTATGTCACGATCATGAGTCCGCAGCTCTCGGGTTACGTTGCCGACGTTCCGGTACACGACTACGAGACGGTCAAGGCCGGGCAGCTGCTGGTGAAGATCGACGACCGCATTTATGCGCAGAAGCTGGCCCAGGCCGAAGCGACGCTTGCCGGACAGAAGGCGGCGCTTGCCAATTCCTATCAGCAGGAACTGTCCGCCACGGCCGGCATCGCCGCCAGCGAAGCTCAGCTCGACAGCGCCAAGGCGGCTTTCAATCGGGCGCGCGCCACTTGGGACCGCATTCGCCCGCTTGCCGACAAGGGCGTGTCGACGCGCAGCGACGCCGACCAGGCCCGCGCCGGCTTCGAGCAGGCGAATGCTGCCGTCAACCAGGCCGAGGCAGGCTTGCAGGTGTCGAAGCAGGCTCTGGCAACCACACTTGGTGCCCGCGCCGGATTGCAGGCGGCCGTGACCGGTGCAGAGGCAGCCGTCGAACTGGCGCGCATCGATCTCGAAAACACCCGTATCGTCGCGCCACGTGATGGCAGGCTGGGTGAGATCGGCGCCCGGATCGGGCAATATGTGACGGCCGGATCGCAGCTTCTCGCTCTGGTGCCAAACGACGTGTGGGTGGTCGCAAATTTCAAGGAGACGCAGCTCGATGGCATGAAGGCCGGACAACCTGTCACGATTGAGGTCGACGCTTTGCAGAAGAGCGAGCTGATGGGGCATATCGAGCGTTTCTCGCCCGCAGCCGGTTCGGAGTTCAGCGTGATCCGTGCAGACAACGCCACCGGCAACTTCACAAAGGTGGCCCAGCGTGTCGGCGTTCGGATTGTGGTCGATCCCGGTCAGCCACTGGCCGAAATGCTCACGCCCGGCCTCTCAGTCGTCGTGAGCGTCGACAAGAATGCTCCGGTGCGGACGATGCCGGCTCAGGCGACCAACCGCGCCGTGCCGGTTGCCGCGCGCGGATAGTAAGGCCATCGCAACGTCTTGCGACTTTGACGGCATCGCCTGTCGCGCCGCCTGTGATCGAAGCCGCACCAGGTCGCCGTAGCGCGGCCAAGAAAAAAGCCCGGATCGATGATCCGGGCTTTCGCGATTGGAATGGCCGCTAAGGCTTATTCTTCTTCGCCTTCGAATTCGGCTTCCGGGTTGAAGAAGTCTTCCGGCTTCAGCGCGTCTTCGTCGACGCCGTAGATAGCGTCGGCCGAGGTCAGGCTTTCGCCCTTGGCCTGGCGGCCGGCTTCTTCAGCCGAACGTGCAACGTTGACTTCGACCGAGATTTCGACTTCCGAGTGCAGGTGCAGGGTTACCTGGTGCAGGCCGATCGACTTGATCGGGTGGTTGAGGTCAACCTGGTTGCGGCCGACGTTGAAGCCTTCGGCAGCGAGCGTCTCGATGATGTCGCGGGCAGCAACCGAACCGTAGAGCTGGCCGGTTTCGCCAGCGGAGCGGACGATGATGAAGGACTTGCCGTCGAGCTTTTCGGCAACCTGCTGGGCTTCCGACTTGCGCTCGAGGTTACGAGCTTCGAGCGTTGAACGCTCAGCTTCGAAACGGGCCTTGTTGGCGGCGTTGGCGCGCAGCGCCTTGCCGAGCGGCAGGAGGTAGTTGCGGGCAAAGCCGTCGCGAACCTTTACGGTTTCGCCCATCTGGCCGAGCTTGGCGATACGTTCGAGAAGAATGACTTCCATGTTGGTTTCCTTTCAGTGTTCCAGTTCGTTGGTCAGTTTTTTCCAACCGGCGTGACCGCGATGGTGCGTCGCGTATCGATCAGGCCGGACAGGAGGAAGAAGAATGCCGGGATCGTGAACACGAACACCGACAGGTATGCGATCCACAGCACGGGAAGCCGCCAGGACTTGCCGCGCGTGCGGAAATGGAAGGAGGCGAAACCGGCAAGCAGGAAGCCCGCGCCGAAAGTTCCGCAGATCAGCGCGCCGATCGTTGCGGGTGCGCCGCCGAGGAAGGTGAGGACGAGGCCGCCGAGAAAAATGAAGATCGCGTTGCGGTGCATGCGCAGCGTGGAGGGGATGTCCTCGCGCGGGCGCAGCGATCGGCCCGACATCTGCACGATGCGGGTCGCGACGTAATAGGCGGTAAACAGCATCAGCACCCAGATCGCGCCCTGGACGAGTGGCAAGGCGAGTGTGAAGAGCGACTTGATCTGGGCAATAGCTGTCACGTCCGGATTGTAGCCCGGGTCCTGTGCCTTCACCGCCTGGATGACTATATCGACCATGCGGTCGGAAATGTCGGCGCCATAGCCGACGATGAAGCCGACGATGATCATGCCGACGGTCACGAGACCGGCGAGGTGGCTAAGGATGTCGGAGAGCGGATACCAGGCGAGCGCTTCGTCCGGACCGCCGAGTTCGGAGGCCGGGCGGGCGAGATTGGCGAGGTGGCTAAGCCAGCCGGCCGGAATCAGCGTGACGACGAGAATGAGCAGCGCGAAATAGGGAGAGACGAGCGCGGCAGCGGTGGCGCCCGCGCTGACGATCGCGGTGATGGCCGCAGCATTGCCCCAGCCAAGACCGGCAATCAGGATCGGTAGTGCGGAAGCAGCATAGAGAACGATGGCAAGAGACGACTGCGTATTCGCGCCCATCGACAAGAGGGCGGCGGTAAAGCCGGCGAGAACGCCGGTCAGCAGCGATGTCCTGTTCACATTCGTCACGTTCGCTGTCCTGCTTCGTGCAGTTAGGGGATGGCAAAGCCCGGCCCCAGCATGGGATTTTGGCGCTTTCGCACCGATTCCGATCCGCGCCCACCGCGGAAGGGAGAGAAAGAGGCGCTCACCGAACGGGAGCGCCTCTCCCTTCAAGTCGGTTTCCGCCGAGTCAGTTGACTGACGGAAATCAGCCGTTCTTAGGAAACGACGTAGGGCAGCAGGCCGAGGAAGCGTGCACGCTTGATCGCCTGGGCGAGTTCGCGCTGCTTCTTCTGGGAAACGGCCGTGATGCGGGAAGGAACGATCTTGCCACGCTCGGAAATGTAGCGCTGCAGCAGACGGATGTCCTTGTAGTCGATCCGCGGAGCGTTTGCACCCGAGAAGGGGCAGGTCTTGCGGCGACGGTGGAACGGGCGACGAACCGGAGCGGAAGAAACTTCAGCCATTGTCTTTATCTCCTAAAGCTTCTTGATTACGCGCGGTCTTCGCGCGGACGACGCGGGCGGTCTTCGCGGTCGCCACGGTCCGGACGCGGACCACGGTCGCCGAAGCCACGCTCCGGACGGTCGCCATCGCGGCGCGGACGGTCGTCGCGGTCGCGCTTCTGCATCATGGCAGACGCGCCTTCCTCGTGCTTCTCGACGGCGATCGTCATGTAGCGCAGGATGTCTTCGTTGATGCGCATCTGACGCTCTACTTCGTGAACGGCCGGTGCCGGAGCATCGATGTCCATCAGAACGTAGTGAGCCTTGCGGTTCTTCTTGATGCGGTAGGTGAGGGACTTCAGGCCCCAGTTCTCAACGCGACCGACCTTACCGCCGTTCGCTTCGAGCACGCCCTTGTACTGCTCGACGAGAGCGTCGACCTGCTGCGGCGTGATGTCCTGGCGGGCCAGGAATACGTGTTCATAAAGAGCCATTGTGGCTTGCCTTTCTTGCGTTAATCAGCCCGGACCTCGGCGGCTAAGCCTCAACGACTGTTCTTATGGGCTGCAATGAGCCGGCAAGAAAGTGTTGTATCGAGACGGTCGAGAGCGGAGACACGGGAGGCCGGAATGTCTTTCCATTCCTGACGGCACCCTCGCGGGAAACCGGCCCTCCGTTCAGCCACCAGCCAGAAGACCGGGCATTTCGAACAGCGCGCTTATACGCATTTTTCCGCGGAAGGCAAGGCTTGGTCTGCCTTTTAGATATTTAACCGAGCCCTTGGGCCTTCTTCCATTTGCGCAAACGGCCTGAGGCGTTGGCGTAGGGTGAGGACGTGTTGAACTGAATCATACGGCCAAGGGTCCATTTGCCGTACCACGGCTGGCCGTAGAGCGCATGGTCGTCCCGCGACTCGATCATCGCTTCCAGCGTTTTCTTGCTGCGCCTCAGGCGAGTGAGGAGTTCCGATGCCGAAAGAGCCTGCGAGTCACCGTAGAACTTCTGCGCAAGCTTGCCGAGTTCGTTCCATTTGTATCCGGTTTCGGGAAAGTCGACCGGTTCGCCGCGCTGATCGCGGTCGATCCATTTGACCACGAGTTCACCCCAGCCGATGAGGTAGGCGACGAGGTCGCCGACACTCATCGTGGTGCCCTTGGTATGCGCGTCGAGTGTCGGCTCACGGTACTTGTCGTCAGGAACCTTTTCCAGTTCGCGCATCAGCTTGGCGAACTGGACCTCGATCGCCTTGAGCAGTTCCGCTTTCGTCTGGGGCACGGCCATCGGCGATCGTTTCTCGCCCTCAGATCGGCATGGGGTAGAGACGGTGCAGCCGCCGAATGCCGTTCACGACGTCTTGCGACAACGTGAGGTCAGCGGCGCCGAGATTGGTCTTCAACTGTTCCATCGAGGTCGCACCGATGATGACGGAAGCCATGAACGGCCGCGTCAGGCAGAAGGCGATCGCCATCTGCGCGGGGTTGAGGCCGTGTTCACGTGCGAGCTGGACATAGCCCGCAACCGCCGGCTCCTGGTGTGGCGTGAAGCGGCCGCCGAGATCGCCGTTGATCGATAGGCGGGAGCCCGTCGGCCTCGCGCCGTCCAGATACTTGCCGCTGAGCAGTCCGGCTGCGAGCGGCGAATAGGCGAGCAGGCCTACGTCCTCGTGATGCGACAGTTCGGAAAGGTCGAGGTCATAGGCGCGATAGAGCAGATTGTATTCGTTCTGGATCGATGCCACGCGCGGCAGGCCGTGGCGCTCTGCCATGTCGATCATCTTCATCGTGCCCCAGGCCGTATCGTTGGAAAGGCCGATGGCGCGGACCTTGCCGGCCTTCACGAGATCGCCGAGCTTGTCGAGGATCGCCCGGAGATCGGCGGCGACCTGCGCCTTGTCCTGTTTGGTCGGATCATAGGACCAGGCATTACGAAAATGATAGTGACCGCGGTTCGGCCAATGGATCTGGTAGAGATCCACATAGTCGGTGCGCAGTCGCTCGAGGCTGGCGTCGATCGCCTGGTCGATGCCTTCAGGCGTGGTTGGGCTGCCATTGCGGATATAGGGCCGGCCAGGGCCCGCGACCTTGGTCGCCAGCACCACGTCTTCACGCTTGCCGCGCTTCGTCAGCCATTCGCCGATGATGCGCTCGGTATTGCCATAGGTTTCGGGCGAGAGTGGCGTCGTTGGATAGAGTTCCGCCGTATCGATGAAGTTCACGCCCTTTTCGAAGGCGTGGTCCAGCTGTTCATGCGCTTCGGCGACAGAATTCTGCGAGCCCCAGGTCATGGTGCCCAGGCAGATTTCGGAGACCTTGATGCCGGTGCGGCCAAGCGTGTTGTAACGCATTGAATAAGGATCCTTGTGAAAGACGTGCGTCGACCCTGTGGGAGGAGGATGCGCGCGCCCGGAATGGAGTGATGGCCTCCGCCCCGGAGATCGTCGAAGGGCAGGTCGGCTTGGGCGGCAAACTTACGCCTTGATTGTTGAAGATCAAGGGCAAAAGGCGGTTCCGGCCCGGTTCGGCAGGCCTTGCGCGCTTGACTCGCCGTTCAGGAATGTGAATGGAGAGGAAACCGGAGCGGGGTAATGAAAAGCATGTGCGGTTATCCGCCAGCGTCCCGCTCTAACTCATAAGAACCGATCACTATGATTTTGTGTCGATTCGACCCAAAATCATAGTGATCTAGGGAAGGGACTATCCCATGAGCATTGCATTCACGTTTCCAGGCCAGGGCAGCCAGGCTGTCGGCATGGGCAAGGATCTGGCGGACGCTTTTCCGGAAGCCGCTGCTGTCTTTGCCGAGGTTGACGAGGCGCTCGGCGAGGAGCTATCCGAGATCATGTGGAGCGGCCCCGAAGAAACGCTGACGCTGACTGCGAACGCGCAGCCGGCGCTGATGGCCGTATCGATGGCCGTGATCCGGGTGCTCGAAGCCAAGGGTCTCGATCTCAAGTCCAAGGTTTCTTTCGTCGCCGGCCATTCGCTCGGCGAATATTCGGCACTCTGCGCTGCCGGCACCTTCTCTATCGCCGACACAGCGCGCCTCCTGCGCATTCGCGGCAACGCGATGCAGGCGGCGGTACCGGTAGGCAAGGGCGCGATGGCCGCGATCATTGGCCTTGAACATGCCGATGTCGAAGCCGTCTGCCGCGAAGCCTCGGCCCTCGGTTCCTGTCAGACCGCCAATGACAATGGCGGCGGTCAGCTGGTCATTTCCGGCGAGAAGGCGGCGGTCGAAAAGGCTGCCGCACTCGCCTCCGAAAAAGGCGCCAAGCGTGCGCTGATGCTGCCGGTCTCGGCTCCCTTCCATTCAAGCCTGATGGCGCCGGCCGCCGACGCCATGCGCGAAGCGCTGGCCAAGGTGGAAAAGCGCAACCCCGTCGTGCCCGTGATCGCCAACGTGCTCGCAGCACCCGTTAGTGATGCCGACGAGATCGCCCGACTGCTCGTCGAACAGGTCACTGGTCAGGTCCGTTGGCGCGAGACGGTCGAATGGTTCGCCGCCAACAATGCCACGACGCTTTATGAACTCGGTTCCGGCAAGGTCCTGACCGGGCTTGCCCGCCGGATCGACAAGACTGTCAACGGTATCGCCGTCAACACGCCTGCCGATATCGACACGGCTCTTGCGGCACTGCTCGCGTAAGCCGTCGAAAACGCGCACCAGTTACAAGGAATCAAAGAGATGTTCGATCTTTCCGGCCGCAAGGCTCTCGTCACCGGCGCATCCGGTGGTATCGGCGAGGAAATCGCCCGCATGCTGCACGCCCAAGGTGCGACCGTCGGCCTGCACGGCACGCGCGTCGAAAAGCTGGAAGCGCTCGCCAATGAACTTGGCGATCGCGTACAGCTCTTCCCGGCGAACCTTTCCGACCGTGCCGAAGTCAAGGCGCTCGGCGAAAAGGCCGAGGCTGAACTCGGCGGCGTCGATATCCTCGTCAACAATGCCGGCATCACCAAGGACGGGCTCTTCGTGCGCATGAGCGACGAGGACTGGGACAGCGTTCTCGAGGTCAACCTGACCGCAGTCTTCCGCCTGACGCGCGAACTCACCCATCCGATGATGCGCCGCCGTTTCGGCCGCATCGTCAACATCACCTCGATCGTCGGCGTCACCGGCAACCCGGGCCAGGCGAACTACTGCGCCTCCAAGGCCGGTATGATCGGCTTCTCCAAGTCGCTGGCCCAGGAGATCGCGACGCGCAACGTCACCGTCAACTGCGTCGCTCCGGGCTTCATCGAAAGCGCGATGACCGGCAAGCTCAACGACAAGCAGAAAGACGCGATCATGGGCGCGATCCCGATGAAGCGCATGGGCACCGGCGCGGAGATTGCGTCCGCCGTCGCCTATCTCGCGTCGAACGAGGCCGGCTACGTCACCGGCCAGACGATTCACGTCAATGGCGGCATGGCCATGATCTGATCCGGTTCCCGGGATATGTCGCCCGTCGAGATTGTGCGGCGGGTGATATTCACCGTCCCGGGATACCGCCTGCCAAATGCCTGAAATTCAATGTTGAGCAAGCGAATGTCAGGCATTTTCGGACTTTGCGGCAGACTTAAACCGTGTTAATCGGGCCATGACTGTTAGCAGTCGACCGGTCCCGCCAGGTGTCCGGCAGCCTTGGCTGCCCTGGGTTTGCCGCAGTTCCGGTTGGATGGATTGCCGGGTAGGCCGTCTTGGTCTATCAGGCTTACATAAGAGTACCGGTGCCGGAATAGGCGCCCACAGAAACGAAGGTCGAGGAACTCCGACATGAGCGATATCGCAGAACGCGTAAAGAAAATTGTTATTGATCATCTTGGCGTCGACGCCGAAAAGGTCAGCGAAGGCGCAAGCTTCATCGATGACCTCGGCGCGGACTCGCTCGACACCGTCGAACTGGTCATGGCTTTCGAAGAAGAGTTCGGCGTTGAAATTCCGGACGACGCTGCTGACTCGATCCTGACTGTCGGCGACGCCGTCAAGTTCATCGAAAAGGCTCAGGCCTAATATCTGAGCGGCTAAGGCCGTAGACGGGCCGCCTAAAGCGGCCCGTTTCAGCCCAGGGAAGTGGGCTGTCCCGCATTTGCGGGTTTCGATCAGCAAGCGTTTCCCGCTTTTCCCCCTGGTCGTGAATAAGAACCTTAAAATAGATGCCCGGATCGGGTTCGTCACACGTGGTCCGATCCGGCTCTGAAGTTGAAAAGTCAGGGTGGGTCGCGGACTATGAGACGTGTCGTTATCACCGGTACCGGCATGGTATCTCCCTTGGGTTGCGGAACTGAGGCGACGTGGGCGCGCCTGCTTGCAGGGCACAATGCTGCGCGCAAGGTAACCGAATTCGAGGTCGAGGACCTTCCTGCCAAGATCGCCTGTCGCATTCCCTTCGGTGACGGCACCGACGCAACCTTCAATGCCGACGACTGGATGGAGCCGAAGGAACAGCGCAAGGTCGATCCGTTCATCGTCTACGCGATGGCCGCTGCCGACATGGCGCTGGCCGACGCCGGCTGGAAGCCGGAGAACGACGAGGACCAGATCGCCACCGGCGTCCTGATCGGCTCGGGCATTGGCGGTCTCGAAGGCATCGTCGAAGGCGGCTACACGCTGCGCGACAAGGGTCCTCGCCGTATCTCGCCGTTCTTCATTCCCGGTCGCCTCATCAACCTCGCCTCGGGCCAGGTGTCGATCCGCCATAAGCTTCGCGGCCCGAACCACTCGGTCGTCACCGCCTGCTCGACCGGCGCGCATGCGATCGGTGACGCCAGCCGCCTGATTGCGCTCGGCGACGCCGACGTCATGGTTGCCGGTGGTGCGGAATCGCCGATTTGCCGTATCTCGCTCGCGGGCTTTGCCGCCTGCAAGGCGCTGTCCACCCAGCACAACGACAACCCGGAAAAAGCCTCGCGCCCCTATGACGTCGACCGTGACGGCTTCGTCATGGGCGAGGGCGCCGGCGTCGTCATTCTCGAAGAGCTCGAGCACGCAAAGGCGCGCGGCGCGAAGATCTATGCGGAAGTCGTCGGTTACGGCCTGTCGGGAGATGCCTTCCACATCACCGCTCCGTCGGAAGACGGTGACGGCGCCTATCGCTGCATGCAGATGGCGCTGAAGCGTGCGGGTCTGACGGCTGCCGATATCGACTACATCAACGCCCACGGCACCTCCACCATGGCCGACACGATCGAGCTTGGAGCCGTCGAGCGCCTGGTCGGCGAGCACGCGTCGAAGATCTCGATGTCTTCGACCAAGTCGGCAATCGGTCACCTGCTCGGCGCTGCCGGTGCTGTCGAAGCGATCTTCTCGGCGCTGGCGATTCGCGACAACATCGCGCCGCCTACGCTCAACCTCGACAATCCGTCCGTCGAAACGAAGATCGACCTTGTGCCGCACGTCGCGCGCAAGCGCGAGATCAACGTCGCGCTGTCGAACTCCTTCGGCTTCGGCGGCACGAACGCTTCGCTGGTCCTGCGCCGCTACACCGGCGCCTGATCGTCGGCGATCTCTCATCGCGGACAATCATCGGATCGACAAACAGTCGGTCCGATGATCCTGCTTTTGCCGCATTGCTCGTTACAAGCATGTTTTGGGAGGATGCGTCGTCAATCGCGGCGCTTGCCGACCGCTATGTTCGCGCAAGGCCTATCTGTCAGATTGCCATTTAGCTATTGCCGGGAACATGTTCGCCCAGGGATTGCCGAGGGTGCGCGTTCCGAACAGCTGCATGTCTCCTATCCGATTCAAGGATAAAACAGGCAGTCATTTAGAGTGTTACAGAGGCCTAGGCCCGTCCTATAAGACGTGTGGTTCTGTAAAGTGTCGGGCGCCCGCCGCGTTCTCTTGAATGGACGGTGAACCGACACATTTCTGTGGTTCTTGGGTGCCAATGCGCCGTGCCGCAGGTCTATTGTAGTGAAGACTGCGGAACGCCGCCCGCCAGGTCGGCGCCGTTTGTGAAATTGACATAAGCCTGCCGCGGTCCAGTCCGAAATTCGCACCGGGGCAGGAAGAGAATGAGGCTGCGAATTTCGGGTTCGGGATAATCGTGAGCGACTCAAACGACAACGGCGCGGCGCAATTCGGCCGCAATGAAAACGCGAGCAACGGACCGATCATTCCGAAATCGGCGAACGAGGCGCTACGCCCGGAGAAAGTGCCCCAGCCCCCGAAGCGGTCGCGCAAGGCACGCAGCCAGGTGGTGATTTTCCTCAACTTCGTGATGACCATCATCGTCTTTGCGGCACTGGCTGCGGCCGGCACGGTCTATTATGCGATGCATCAGTATGAGAAGCCGGGTCCGCTACAGGCAAATCAGAACTTCATCGTCAGAGGCGGTGCCGGCATGAGCGAGATCGCCAGCGGTCTCGAGCGCAGCAACATCATTACCGATGCGCGCGTTTTCCGTTTCGTTTCGGAGGCCTATCTCGACAACGAGACGCTGAAGGCTGGCGAATACGAGATCAAGGCCGGCTCGTCGATGCAGGACGTGATGCAGCTTCTGAAGTCGGGCAAGTCGATCCTCTATTCCGTTTCTCTGCCCGAGGGGCTCACCGTCAAGCAGATGTTCCACAGGCTGGCCGACGATCCGGTCCTGGTTGGCGATCTGCCGAGCGAGCTTCCGGCGGAAGGTTCGTTGATGCCCGATACCTACAAGTTCACGCGCGGCACCAAGCGCGGTGAGATCGTCCAGCAGATGGCTTCGGCCCAGAAGGTCCTCGTCGATCAGATCTGGGAGAAACGTGATCCGAACCTGCCGGTCTCGACGGTCGAGGAACTCGTGACGCTGGCGTCGATCGTGGAGAAGGAAACCGGCCGCGCCGACGAGCGGCCGCGGGTCGCTTCCGTCTTTATCAACCGGCTCGACAAGGGCATGCGGCTGCAGTCCGACCCGACGATCATCTACGGCATTTTCGGCGGCGACGGAAAGCCGGCCGACCGGCCGATCCTGAAGTCCGATATCGACAAGCAGACTCCCTACAACACTTACATCATCAAGGGCCTGCCGCCGACGCCGATCGCCAACCCGGGCCGTGCGGCGCTGGAAGCGGTCGCCAACCCTTCGCGCACGCCGGAACTCTACTTCGTCGCAGATGGTACGGGCGGCCATGTCTTCGCCGAGACCCTGGACGAGCACAACGCAAACGTAAGGCGCTGGCGCAAGGTGGAAGCCGAGAAGGCGGCAGAGGCGGCGAAGGCCGCTGCGGATGCGGCAACCGCCGAACCGGCAGCAGCACAGCCGCAATAAACGCCTGCATTGTGGACGGTTAGATCACGGCGCGGATATCCCTTGCGGGATGCCGCGCCGTCGCCTTATTGCTTCTGCTGAAACACTACGGAGGTGACTATGCCGCTCCAATCGATGACCGGCTTTGCCCGGAGGGAAGGCAGCAGTGGCCGCCGCCGTTGGGCCTGGGAATTGCGCTCCGTCAATGGCAAGGGCCTTGATCTCAGATTGCGCCTGCCGCAGGGCCTGGAACGCTTCGAGCCTGAAGTGCGCAAACTCGCCGCCGACTTTTTTTCGCGCGGCAATCTCCAGGTCGGACTTTCCGTCAGCGGCGCGGAAGCGACCGTCGAGGCGGTAGTCAACCAGGGCGCGCTGACGGCCGTCCTGAACTTGCGCGAACAGCTCGGTGATCTCGTCGATCCGGCACCGCTTAAGTTCGACACGCTGCTCTCGATCCGCGGCATCGTTGATTTTCGCGAACCGGAAGAAAGCGAAGAGGAGCGCGCTGCCCTTGATGCGGATATCCTCGAAGGGCTGAGGCTGGCACTTTCCGACCTGCGTACGATGCGTGAAGACGAGGGTGCCGCGCTCTGTCAGATCCTGCTGGCGCAGGTGGACGGCATAGAGACGCTGACGGGGACCGTAGAGGCCGATCCGTCACGTAGCGCCGCCGCGATCGCCGACCGGCTCGCGCAGCAGGTGGCACTGGTCATGGACAATGGTTCCTCGCTCGATCGGGAGCGCCTTTATGCCGAAGTGGCGCTGCTTGCCACGAAGGCAGACCTCCGGGAAGAAATCGACCGCCTCGGCTCACACATCGTTGCGGCGCGGGAACTGCTGTCGAAGGGTGGCCCCGTTGGCCGCAAGCTCGATTTCCTGGCACAGGAATTTAACCGAGAATCGAATACCATCTGTTCCAAGTCGAACGCGGCCGCCGTTTCGGCCGCCGGCATTGAGCTCAAGGTCGTCATCGACCAGTTCCGCGAACAGGTTCAGAATCTGGAGTAAAGCATGACCCCGGCGACCCCTTCGCCCATCAAGATTGCCCGTCGTGGGCTGATGCTCGTCATTTCCTCGCCCTCGGGCGCCGGAAAGTCGACGATCGCGCGCAACCTCCTGGAAGCCGATCCGGAGATGAGCATCTCCGTCAGCGTGACGACGCGCCAGCGCCGCCCGAGCGAAATCGACGGCCGACATTATCATTTCAAAACGATCCGTGAATTTGAGGCGCTCAGAGCAACAGACTCGCTGCTGGAATGGGCGGAGGTGCACGGCAATTTCTACGGTACGCCGCGCGACGCCGTCGAAGCGGCGATGGCTGCCGGCCGTGACATGCTCTTCGATATCGATTGGCAGGGTGCTCAGCAGCTTCAGGAAAAGATGGCCGGCGACGTCGTGTCGATCTTCATCCTGCCGCCGTCGATGGCCGAGCTGCAGTCACGCTTGCACCGCCGGGCCGAAGACAGCGAAGAGGTGATCGCCACGCGGCTCGCCAACTCGCGCGCCGAGATCGAGCATTGGCGGGAATACGATTACATCGTGCTCAACGACGATCTCGACCGCGCCTTCTCGGCGGTCCGCTCGATCGTCGAGGCCGAGCGGCTTCGCCGTGACCGGCGCCCGGGCCTGTTCGATTTCGTCAATGGGCTTCTGACGGAAAATCCGTTCTAGCTCGCATTGCGAGCAGGGCAGGAGGCCGGAGGGCTCCGGCCTCCTGCGGCTCGGCGGTTGCCAAGGCGGCTAGAGGCAGTTTGCCAGCCGGCAGAATTCTTCCACCGAAAGCGTCTCGGCCCGCCGTTGCGGGTCGATATCGGCCTTCGCCAGCAGAGCCTCGCCGCCAAGCGGCTTCAGACTTTGGCGCAACATCTTTCGCCGCTGGCCAAAGGCGGCGTGCGTTACCTTCTCAAGTGCCGACACGGAGCAGGGGATCGGGTTTTCCACCGGCTCCAGATGAACCACAGACGACGTTACCTTCGGCGGCGGCGTAAATGCCTGCGGCGGTACGTCGAAGGCCATCCGCGCGTTCGTACGCCAGCCGCAGAGTACACCGAGACGCCCGTAGTGGTCGTCATCCGCGTCCGCCACGATCCTGAGGCCCACTTCGCGCTGGAACATCAGCGTCAGCGATTGCCAGAAGGGCGGCCAACGATCCGGCAGCAGCCAGTTGACCAACAATTGCGTTCCGACATTGTAGGGCAGATTGGCGATGACTTTGACCGGTCCATCGTCGGCAAGCGTCTCGAACGACGTCTTCAGGGCGTCACCTTCGATCACCTGCAGCCGGCCCGGATAGTGAGCGCTGATTTCAGCCAGAGCCGGCAGGCAGCGGGAGTCCCGTTCGATCGCGATGACCTTCCTGGCGCCAAGGGCCAGGATGGCACGTGTGAGACCGCCGGGACCAGGGCCGACTTCGATGACAGTCACGCCTTCGAGTGAACCGGCGGTCCGCGCGATCTTCTGTGTCAGATTGAGGTCGAGCAGGAAGTTCTGTCCGAGCGCCTTCTTGGCGTCCAGGCCGTGACGCTGAATCACGTCGCGTAAGGGGGGGAGACCGTCGAGCGCGGCCATCAGCGGGTATCTCCTGGCGTATTAGCCGCAAGGGTAGCGGCAAGGTCGAGCGCTGCTCTCAAGCTGTCGTCGCGGGCAATGCCCTTGCCGGCCAGGCTGAAGGCCGTGCCGTGGTCGGGCGACGTGCGGATGAAGGGAAGGCCGAGCGTGACGTTGACACTGTCGTCGAAGCCAAGCGCTTTCGCCGGGATCAGAGCCTGATCGTGATACATGCAGATCGCAACGTCGTAGCTCGCGCGCGCCCGGTCGTGGAACATCGTGTCAGCCGGCAGCGGCCCTACGGCATCGATGCCTTCCGCGCGCAGCCGGTCGATGACGGGGCGGATGATCGCATCATCCTCAAGACCGAGCGCACCGTTCTCGCCGGCGTGCGGATTGAGCCCGGCGATTGCGAGCCGTGGGCGCTCAAGCCCGAAGCGCGTGTGCAGATCAGCCGCCGTTATCACGCAGGTGCGATAGATGAGGTCTGGCGTCAACTGATCCGGCACGTCCTTCAGCGGGATGTGGATCGTGACGGGGACGGCGCGCAGCTTCGGCCCGGCAAGCAGCATGACCGGCAGGACGGGTTGCCCCGTCGCCTTCTCGGCAAGGTCCGCCAGGTATTCCGTATGGCCGGGAAAGCGGAAGCCGGCATCGTAAAGAACCGCCTTGGCGATCGGGTTGGTTACGACTGCGGAGGCTTCGCCGGCGGTCACAAGGCGCACTGCGGTGTCGATCGCGCCGATGACGGCGCTGGCATTGGCGGTGTCGGGATCGCCCGCTGTGACCAGGGCAGGGCAGGCAAGCGGTAGCACAGGCAGCGCCGCATCAAACGCGGACATCGCGCCGCCGCAATCCGTTTCTCGAATGGGAACCGAATAGCCAAGCAGCGCCGCACGCGCGGCAAGCACTGAAGCATCGCCTATGAACAGAAAGGGCGCCGTCGCGTGCCCGCGGCGGCCAAGCCAGGCCGAAAGGCTGATGTCCGGACCGATACCGGCCGGGTCGCCCATGGTTAGGGCGAGTGGTCCGCCGGTTGGTTTGCGCATGTTGCCGGGTGCTTACTTGTTGACGATCTGCGCTTTCTTGCGCAGTTCCTCGAGGTACTTTTCGCTGTTGGGGTCTTCGCCGCCTTCTTTCTTCTTGCCGATGTCTTCGGCACGGAAGACGATTTCCGCGGCCGTGTCGTCGTTGACTTCACGCTTCTTGCAGATCGCCAGGTACTCGACGCCCTTTTCGGTCACGCGGGTCCCGGTCGTGCCGTTCTCGCCGGCCTTCTCGATGAGCGGCTTCCACTCCTCCGGCAACTGCTGGGCCAGCATCCGTCCTAGGCTGCGGATCGAAACGTCGCGATAGTTGGCGGCAAACGCCTTCGAGGTCTCGCAACCCGGGAACTGCGAACGGGAGGCATTCGCCTCGGCCTGCCGCTTTGCCGTGATGGCGCCGCGCTTCTTCTCGGGGATGACGAAGATCACCTGCTGCAGGAAATACTCGGTCGTCACCGGCTTGTTGCCGCCGCCTTCCATCATTCGCTTGACAAGATCGGCGCCCTGCAGTCGGCTCGAGCTGCCAAAGCGGAAGTTCACCGCGCGCGGCCAGCTCATCTGGACGGCGATAAATTGCTTGAAGTGATCGGCGCCGACACCGGCCTGGTCGAGGATCTTGCCGAGCTGTTCCGGTGAAAGCTTGTTGCCAGCCGCGAAACGGGCATAGGCGGCATCCACGTCCTGCGTGCTGACCGATTGACCGATGCGAACGATCTCGGCGCGCTTCAGGACCTCGTCCACCAGTTGCTTCTTCGCTTCTTCCGCACCACCCTTCTGGCGCTGGAGGCGTATGAACGCAACTCGCTTGGCAATATCGCCCGAGGTGATCACGGTGTTGTTGACCGTTACCTTGACCTGGCTTGCAGCCTGCGCACCGGCACATGCCGCGATGCTCAGGGCTCCGGCCACAGCCAATACCGAAAGCGTCCTCGAGATCGACATTTTCCCGCCCATTACCTTTTCCTGTTCGCCGGACGATCTCCGTCGTCGGGCCTTGTCCGCCTACCGGCGTTGCGCCGTTGCCTTATCTTGTCGGAGGAAATGCATAATACATGCGGCCAAACGATGACAAGACCGTTTGAGCAGCCCAAAATTGCGCGAAGGGGCGAACTTCGCGTTTCGCCCCTTCGTTTCAATGATCTTAATAGTAATCCAGCTCTTCGAACTTGGTGTCGCCGACATTCACGTCGCCGAGCGTGCGGAAGCTGATTCTGGCGCCGATCGACCAATCGTTCGCCAGCGTGCTGCCGGTGTCGCGTTCCTGCTTGTAGACGATCGAGAACAGGGTGTCCTGATCGTCGTAGGTCACGCCGAAGCCGTTGCGCGAAATGACGTCCCGGTTGATGTCGTAGGTGATGGCACCAAACACCGACCAATAGTCATGGAACTTGTAGGCGGCGGCCGTCTGGATTTCGTCCTGGTCCACCTGTGAGCCATAAAGCGGCTGGGCTTCGATGCGCGTGTAGGTCATCGCCGCCTGCCAGGTCGTGCCGAGATACCCGACGCTCGCGTCTGCGCGGCGGAGTCCTAGATCCCTTTCGTCGAGACGGCCCGAGAGGCTGGCCATCAGGCCGGACGGTGCATCGATGCCGAACATCGCGACATAGTCTGAGCTCTTCGTTTCCAGACCGGAGTTCGCGCCGGCCTTCACCAGGTCGTCGGTTGCAAACGAATTCAGACCACCGAGATGGAAGGACTGACCGACGACACCGCGCAGGCCATAGCCGCTGTCGAACGTGCCGGTATAGCGGAAACCGACGTTGGCGCGCGTGCCACCTTCGACCCGGTCGAAGCCCGAGAACTTGTCGCGGTCGAAAAGGTTGGTCGCGTCGAACACGAAGCTCTGGGCGTCTTCGTTCGGCAGGCCGCCGGCATCCTGTTCGTCCGGGCGTGCATAGAGCTGAGCGATCGGCTCGAGCACGTGGCTGCTGCCTTCGCCGACGAACAGGATCGGGTAACGGGCCTCGAGACCGGCGGTCAACATGCGCCGCGTCGTCGCGTCGCTGGTGTTGTAGTCGCCGGTATAGAGCGGTCCTGGAGCGTCCATGTTGAGCCCGAGGGCATCACCACGCGCCGCCAGAAGCGGTGTGACGACGAGGCCGCCGGGGGCGATGAAAGTGCGCTTCCATTCAAGCTCGCCCGTCAGGCGGTGGGTTGTGCCCTCCAGACCGCGGAAGCGATCGACGACGCCTGGAACATTCTCTAAGTCCAGCCGGTTGCGCTTGATGTTCGTCAGGTTGACGGTTGCCGAAAGCTCGCCGCCCAAAATGGGCTGAGGCGCCTTGTAGGAGTAATCGAGAACCTGCACCGTAGGTTGCTGATTTTCCTTGATGCTGTTCGGGTCCGCGTCCTGAATGTCGAAGTAGAAGGCGCGCAGATCGAAGAAGTTTCGCTTGCCGAGCCCGGTCAGGTAGGCCTGGTTGACATAGGTCGTACCGTCGAAGTTCGACAGTTCGTAGGTCTTGGCGAAGTTTGCGTCCGACTGGACGAGAACGTTCCAGCCGAATGTCCAGCGCGGATTGATCTCGAACTCGGCCTTCGACCCGATCATGCCGCGATTGGTCTTCTCCGCGTCGACCGTGCCAGGCGTGAACTTGCTCTTGTCGAGTTGGCTGATGCCGGCGACGTTCAGCGTATGGAAGCCGTTGTGGAACCGCTGGCGGAATTCGCCCTCCAGCAGGAAGCCCTGCCGGGTCAGGCCCGTCACGGTTGCCGTCGCATCCATATAGGGCGAGATCGCCCAATAGTAGGGAACGCCGACGCCGACGCCGAGCTTCTGTGCCGAGCGGAATGTCGGGAAAAGGAAGCCGCTCTTACGCTTGACCGTATGGTCGGGCAGTTCCATCACCGGAATATAGGCGATCGGCTTGCCGAAGAGTTCGAAGCGGGCGTTCTCGAGGCGAATCGTCCGCGTACGACCGTTCTGAATGACGCGCTGCGCCTTGATGTGCCAAAGCGAGCGATGCTCCGGCTTGGTAGCGCAGGGCGTGCAGGCCGTGTAGACGGCCTCGTTCAGGATGAATTCCTCACCGTTCCGGCGCTCGCCGCTGGTCGCGGCAAGCCGGGTCAGATCGGTGGTTTCGATGCGCATCTGCTCAAGGAAACCGTTCCCGAAATCATCGGTGACGTCCATCTTGTCGGCGTAGACGACATTGCCGCCCGGCTCGATGAACTGGATTTCCCCGGATGCCAAGATGCGGCCATTCTTCTGGTCGTACTCGACCTGACGGGCCACCATCTTGTAGCCGCCGTAGTCGATCTGCACGTTGCCGCGCACGATCACCTTCTCGGCGTCCTTGTTGTAGACGAGCTCATTGGCGGACAGAAGCAGCTTGGCGTCTTCCGGCATGTTCGGGCGCAACGAATCGAGGCGGTCCGAACCCTGCTGCGCCATTGCTGGCGCATTCATTCCCATGGCAAGTGTCTGCAGCGCCACGCCTGCAAGCAGGGTAGCGTTGATCAGCGTCATACGTTTGCGGTTCACTACCGCCACTAGCCATCCTCCTGATTTAAAAGAATCGTCGAGCCCAGCGCCATCGCTACAACAACTGGCAACCAGGCTGCAACGAAAGGAGGCACAATGCCGCTGCTCCCGAATGCTTTGACAAGCACGGTGACGACATAAAGCACGAAGCCTGAGACGATGCCACCCAGAATTACGGAGCGAGATTGGTTGAACCGGCTAAATTTGAGCGACACGCAGGCGGCTATCAACGTCATGGCGACGAGAAGCAGCGGCAGCGAGAGCATCGAGTGGAATTGAGTTTCCATGCCGTTTGTCGAGAAGCCGAAGGAGCGAGCCACCTCGATCTTGCTCGGAAGGTCGAAAAACTGAATGGAATCAGCCTTTGCAAGACGTTCCTGAACAAACTCGGCCTTTAGATTGGTGCTGAGCTGTGCTGTTTTCAAACGACGCGGCAGCTGCCCGTTGCGCGTTTCCGTTACGTCGTTAAGAAGCCAGTAACCATCTTCGAGTTTCGCCGACGCCGCATCCTGTCTCAGAATGATCGTGCCCTGTGGATCGAAGTGGATGACCGTGACGTTGAGGAGCGTCGTTCCGTTGTCCTGGACCGAGCGCGCGCCGATGATTGTATCCGTACCGTTGTAGATTTGCCGCAACCACGGAATGGATCCGGCATCGGAGGATCGCGAGGCGCCCCATTCCGCCAGAAGCGCCTCTCCACGTTTCGTTCCCCAGGCAGCAAGCGGGTTCAGCACCACCACTGCAAGCACGCCGAAAAGGAAGGCACCCAGAACGAACGGACGCAGGAACTGCCAGACGGAAATGCCCGCGGCGCGGGTCACGACCAGTTCGTAGCGCCGGTTGAGGGAAATCAGCGCCGCCATTGCCGAAAACAGCGCCACAAACGGGATCGTCTGCTGCAGGATCAGCGGGATGCGGAAGGCGGTCATCAGCAGAGCGCCGGTGATCGAATAGTGCGGCAGGTTTGCGAGGCGGCTCGCCTGTTCGCTGAAGTCGATGATGAAGATCAGCGAGAAGATACCGACAAGGAACCAGAACGTGGTGATCACGTAACGGATGAAGAAGTAGCGGCCGAGCGTACCCATCATGACGGCTGTCCTCCTTCGGCATCACGCCGTACGAGGCGGAGACGAACCAGGAGGTCCTGCAGCTTTTCCTGCCAGGTCATCGGGATGTCGAGGCGCTTGTTGCTGACGAGCTGGTGAATGCAGAGGGCACCGGCCGCAAGCGGCACGATGTACATCAGGGGCACGAACCAGATGGAATCCTCGGCGCTGTTGCCGGCATAGAAGGTCATCCAGCGAATGAGCAGCGCCGTTCCAAGCGCGCTTACCATCGGATGGACGCGTGCTTCGCGGTGGGACCTTGCGTCACTGCTGAAAACCAGCGCGATCAGTCCGAACAGAAGCGGAAAGGTCCACTCCGTCAGGCGGCGATTGAGCTCGGCGGTAAAGGCGAGCGGCTTGTTCTTGTAGACCTGATCGTTCAGATCCGGATTGAGAAGGCCGGCAAGGTCGCGGTCCTTCGCCCGAATCGTCGCCTCGCGGGTCGTCTTGGTCATGTCGGCAAGGTCGAAGGCATAGGAATCGAACTTGATGATCGAGACGCTGCCGTCGGGCAGTTTGCGTTGCACCTCGCCGTCCTTCATCACCAGGGCGGAGCTCTTTTCATCGACCGCGCCTTCGCGGGCGTAATAGACGAGCTCAAAGGCCGGATTGCGCGAATCGGCAACGAAGATGCCTTGCAATACGCCGCCGCTGCGGCGCGCGCCGACCTGAACATAGAGGCCGTCGGCAACCTTGCGGAACGAATTCTCCTGAACGACCGACGACAGTAAGTCGGCGTTGGCGGTTGCCAGCATCTTGCGTACCGAAACGCGCGAGTAGGGCTCGACAAAATTATCGACCGCAAAGGACAGGACGCTCAGGCCCGCCGCCAGAAATATGATCGGCCGGATGATGGCCATCCGCGAGCTGCCGGCAGCGTTGAGCACCGTCAATTCCGAATCGGTGTTCATCGTGGTGAGCGTCTGGGTGACGCCGATGACCAGAGCGAAGGGCAGGATGATCGGGATGACCGAAGGCAGGATGAGGGTTGCGAGCTTGGCGAAAGCCAAGACTGACTGGCCGCTGTCGGTGACCAGGTTGACGTTGGCGAGCGCCTGGGTCGTCCACACAATCCCAAGCAATGGCAGGAGAGTC
The DNA here is from genome assembly GCF_020035535.1 of Ensifer adhaerens. Classification (NCBI taxonomy): domain Bacteria; kingdom Pseudomonadati; phylum Pseudomonadota; class Alphaproteobacteria; order Hyphomicrobiales; family Rhizobiaceae; genus Ensifer; species Ensifer adhaerens. The sequence continues at coordinate 912,200 of NZ_CP083349.1, forward strand.
GCGAGGAACATGACCAAGGCACGCCGGAATATGTAGCGTTCGATCAGCTTCATGCCCGTGTCCGGTCCAAAATCCTGCTCATGTTTCTGTTCCGGCGGCGGTATCGGACCAGGCCTTGCCTGTGTCCAAACCGAAGCCTGGTTCTCGCCCGCTATTTCGTGTCGCTCAAATTGTGAAGCAACAGGGATAATTTAAGGCGAAGAACCTCGGTTAACCGCATGTAAACATCTGGGGGCATCTTGCCAAGCGGTTGAAAAGCGAGAAGGGTGCCGGCCACAGCTTTGACGGTGGCGAATGTTGCGAATATTTTCCACTGTAACCGCCCGGTAACAGGGCGGATCGCCGCAGGCCTCGCCGTGTCGTCCGGATGCGTCGTGGCCCGATCACCTTGCCCTGGCGCCCGGCTCTCGGAGGCTTCTTTCGAATCTCCGGCTGCGCACAGAATCATGAAAATACCCCGGAGTTTTCCAATGCCGATGAAGTTCGAGTTCACCTTTGCCAAGTCCCACCGGCCGAGCGGCGGTGTCGCGGTACTCCTCAAGACGTCGGGCGCTGGAGCCGCTGCTGGCGCCGACGTCGCCGATCCGGAAGATGTTGTGGCAAAGGCGGCCAAGGTGAAGAAGTTCACCGGAAAGGCATTCTCCAGCCTCGATATCATAGCGCCGCATGGCTCTCCCGCAGACCGAGTCATCGTGTTCGGAATTGGAGAGGCGGATGCACTCTCGGATCACGATTGGCTGAAGGCCGGCGGCGCGGTTGCGGCGAAACTCGGCTCGGCTGACAAGGTGACCGTCTTCATCGATGCTCCCGAGGTCGAAGTGACCGGCAAGGCGGCCGCCGACTTCGCGCTCGGTATGGAGATGAACGCCTATAGCTTCGACGGCTATAAGACCAAAAAGGCCGACGACGACGCCAAGACCTCCGGCAAGCCGACCAAGGTCACGATCGTGACCGGTACCGTCATTGCTGCGAAGAAGGCTTTCGCGGCGGCAGAGGCGGTGGCCGAAGGCGTGTTCCTGGCGCGCGATCTGGTGAACGAGCCGGCGAACGTACTGGGCCCGGTCGAATTTGCGGCGAAAGCGAAGGAACTGGAGAAACTCGGCGTTGAGGTGGAAATCCTCACCGAAAAGGATATGAAAAAGCTCGGCATGGGTGCGCTTCTCGGCGTGGCGCAGGGCTCTACCCGTCCGCCGCGCCTTGTCATCATGCAGTGGAAGGGTGGCAAGGCCAAGGAGCGGCCGCTCGCCTTCATCGGCAAGGGCGTCGTCTTCGACAGCGGCGGCATCTCGATCAAGCCGGCCGCCGGCATGGAGGAAATGAAGGGCGACATGGGCGGTGCGGCTGCCGTCACCGGCCTGATGCACGTGCTGGCCGCGCGTGAGGCGAAGGTCAACGTCATCGGGATCATCGGCCTTGTGGAAAATATGCCCGATGGCAGCGCTCAGCGCCCCGGTGACATCGTCACCTCGATGTCCGGCCAGACGATCGAGGTGATCAACACGGATGCAGAAGGTCGTCTCGTGCTTTGCGATGCGCTCTGGTACTGCAACGATCGCTTCAAGCCGCAGGCAATGATCGACCTTGCGACACTGACCGGCGCGATCATGGTGGCGCTGGCGACCCATCACGCCGGCCTGTTCTCGAACGACGACCGTCTCGCCGGACAATTGCTCGCCGCTGGCGTCGCGACGCATGAACGCCTGTGGCGCATGCCGCTCGGCAAGGAATACGACAAGATGATCGACAGCAAGTTTGCCGACATGAAAAACACCGGCGGCCGCTACGGCGGCGCGGTGACGGCGGCGCAGTTCCTGAAGCGTTTCGTCAAGGACACGCCCTGGGCGCACCTCGATATCGCCGGCACTGCCATGGGTGCGCCGACCGATGAGGTCAACCAGTCCTGGGGCTCGGGCTTCGGGGTACGACTGCTCGATGAGCTGGTGCGGGCGAGCTACGAGGCCTGACCGGCGATGCCGGACGTGACGAAAGGCGGGAAGTAATCGGCATGACCGAAATCCTGTTCTATCATCTGACGGAATCGAAGCTCGAAGACGCACTGCCGCCGTTGCTCGACAAGAGTGTCGAGCGCGGCTGGCGGGTGGCCGTGCAGACGATCGACGTCGAGCGGCGTGACGCGCTGGATACGCACCTCTGGGTCTATCGTGACGAGAGCTTCCTGCCACATGGCACCGATGCCGGCGAATTCGCCGCCGATCAGCCGGTGTTGTTGGTGGCCGACGAAGGCAATGCGAATGCGGCGACGGTTCGTTTCGTCATCGATGGCGCCAGCCCGCCTGACGTTTCGGCCTATGAGCGCATCGTGTTCATGTTCGACGGTTACGACCAGGAGCAGCTTGAAGGCGCGCGCGCCCATTGGAAACGGCTGAAGGCGGAGGGGCACACCTTGACCTACTGGCAGCAGAACCGCGACGGCCGTTGGGAAAAAAAGGCCTGAACTTACAATATGTTGCGACGAAAAAGCCCGCGGCCGAAGCCGCGGGCCTTCTTGTTTCTGCCGTGTCCGGAAGATCAGTCGTGGAAGGCCTCGACGAACTTGCGCTTTCCGAGCATGAAAGCATCGGCAACGTGGCGCAGCGGCGCCAGATCGACGTCCGACTTTCGGGCTTTGACGATCTCGGCGAAGCGCCGATAGAGCATCGGGTATTCCTGTTCCGGTTCCTGATGCACGAGCTTGCCATCGACGGCGAGCTTCGCGCCGCCTTCGGACAGTACCATCTCGCCCGCCGCGGTCCGGGCAACGATGTCCCAGCTCTGCTTGCCGGTCTGGCGCCAGTCGAACTCGGCGGAAACCGGCAGTTTCTGCGCATCTGTGAAGGTGATGTTGGCAGCGATCGGCGCGTCGCGGTTCTCGGGGAATTCAAGCACGGCCGCGGTCACGAACAGCGGGTTCGGGAGGATGTGCGTGACGATCGAAAGTGCGTTGATGCCGGGATCGAAGACGCCGAGGCCTCCCGCCGCCCAGATCCATTCCTGGTTCGGGTGCCAGTGGCGCACGTCTTCTTTCCAGATGACCTGGACATCATTGATCGTCGTTGCCGCCAGGAAGGATTTTGCCGCTTCGACGGCAGGCGCGTAACGGGAGTGCCAGCTTGCGAACAGCGACAACCCCTTCGATGCCGCCAGTGCCTCGAGGTCGGCGACTTCGCTGAGGGTGGCGCCCGGGGGCTTTTCCAGGAACACATGCTTGCCCGCGTCGAGCGCGGCGCGGGCAGCCTCGTAGCGATACTGCGGCGGCATGCACAGTGACACGGCCTCGATCGAAGGTACGGCTTCGAGCATAGCTTCGATCGATTTGAAGTTGTCGATGCCGTCGACCGTGCCATGCCGGCTTGCGGCGGCGATCAGGTGATAGTCGCTGTTCTTGGCGATCGCCGGCAGGTGCTGGTCACGAACGATCTTGCCGATACCGACAAGGGCAATATTGATGGGGGCCATGGTGTTCCGCTCGATTTGTATGACTTATTGTCGGCTCTTGTAGCAGATTGCGCAGAGGGGACAAGCGCCGCCGGTCCGCCGGCAGCTTATGCCATCAATGTCGGCGAAATCGACAGAGTATCATTCCCTCTGAACGCCACCGCGCTAGCTCTACCACCGGACGTGCCGTTTTGTCTCGTCAACCGGGCGGACGTTAGGGCGATCTGACCGCCCCTGAGGAGTGAACCATGCAGCAGAAAATTCGTCGAGCAAGCCGCGGGGAACTCGACGTCATGATCGAGTGGGCGGCCGAGGAGGGATGGAATCCGGGGCTCGGCGATGCGGGCCCTTTCTGGGCGACCGATCCGGACGGTTATTGGGTGGCCGACGGAGAGGACGGCCCCGTCGGAGCGATCTCGCTGGTGCGATACAATGAAAGCTACGGCTTTCTTGGTTTCTACATCACCCGACCGGACCATCGCGGTCAGGGCATCGGCCGGCAACTGTGGCAGCAGGCGATGTCGGCCGCCGAAGGACGCATAATCGGCCTCGATGGCGTGGTCGCCCAGCAGGAGATTTATCGCCGCTCCGGTTTCACCTACGCCCATGCGAATATCCGCTACGGCGGCAGCATCGACGTCGTCGAGCCGCCGGGCGCCGATCTTCTGGAGGTGGCGCCGGTCCATATGCCGCTCCTCACTGACTTTGACCGCCGCTTCGTCCCCGCCCGTCGCGAGGCATTTCTTCGCGAATGGCTGAAGCCGAGCGATGGACGGCGTAGCGTCTTGCTGCTGCGCGACGGCGCGGTCGCGGCCTATGGCACGATCAGGGCCTGCCGCAACGGCTTCAAGATCGGGCCGCTGTTTTCCGACACCGAGACGGGGGCCGATCTGGTCTTTCGCAAGCTTGCAGCCGCTGTCAACGGCAGTGAGGTCTTTCTCGACATTCCCGAACCGAACGCCTCGGCCAAGGCGCTTTGCGATCGCTACAATCTGCGGCCCGTATTCGAAACGGCGCGCATGTATCGCGGGCCGGACCCCGGGTTGCCCCTTGCGCGGATCCACGGCATCACCACGTTCGAATTGGGCTGAACTGCCGGGCCGGCTGTTATCAACCGGCCATCGCCTCTTCGTACTCGGCGGAAAGCTCGAGCCATTGCTCTTCGGCGTGAGAGAGTTTCGCCGCCGCGTCGGAACGTTCCTTGGCCTTTTGTGCAGCCTTCGCCGGGGATTTTTCGTAGAGCGCCGGATCGGCAAGTTCCACATCAAGTGCCTGAATCAGTTTTTCCAGCTTTCCGGTCAAGGATTCGATTTCATTGATCTTCTTGCGAAGCGGCGCCAGCGAGGCGCGCTTGTCGGCGTTGGCCTTACGCTGGTCCGCCTTCGAAAGGCTGTCATCGACGCCGGTCGGCCTCGGCTTCTCGTCCTTCGCCTTCGGTCCCCCGACGATCAGGCTGCGGTAGTCTTCAAGGTCGCCATCGTAGCTGGTCACCGTTCCATCACGCACCAGCCACAGCCGGTCGGCCGTCGCCTCGATCAGGTGCCGGTCGTGCGAGATCAGGATCACGGCACCGGAATAGTCGTTGAGCGCCGTGATCAGCGCGTTGCGGCTGTCGATGTCGAGGTGGTTGGTCGGCTCGTCGAGGATCAGGAGGTTCGGCGCGTCGAAGGCGGCAAGGCCCATGAGCAGCCGCGCCTTTTCACCGCCGGAAAGATCCTTGGCGGGCGTTTCCATCTTTTCCGTCGCAAGCCCCATCTGCGCCACGCGCGAGCGCACCTTTGCTTCGGGTGCTTCGGGCATGCGTCGCCGTACATGTTCGACGGCGCTCTGGGTGGGGATCAGGTCGTCGAGCTGGTGCTGGGCGAAGAAGCCGACCTTGAGGTTCGGCGCAATCTTCAGTTCGCCCGCCTCTGGTGCAAGGCGACCCGAGATGAACTTGGCGAAAGTGGACTTGCCGTTGCCGTTCGAACCGAGCAGGGCGATACGGTCGTCCGTGTCGATCCTGAGGTTCAAACGCTTTAGGATGGGCTTACCGGGCTCGTAGCCGACGGTACCGCCGGTGACGGCGATGATCGGCGAGGCGGCTTCCTTCTCCGGGTCCGGGAAGGAGAAGCCCTGGACATGATCTTCGATCACCGCCGCAATCGTACCCATGCGCTCCAGCGCCTTGACGCGGCTTTGCGCCTGGCGGGCCTTGGTGGCCTTGGCCTTGAAGCGGTCGATGAAGCTCTGGAGGTGCTTCCGTGCCGCGTCGTTCTTGGCTTTCGCCTTCATCTGCAGCTCGTCGGCTTCCGCCTTCTGCCGCTCGAACTGGTCGTAGGGCCCACGATAGAAGGTGAGCTTCTTCTGATCGAGATGCACGATGGCGTTGACCGCGGTGTTCAAGAGGTCGCGGTCGTGGCTGATGATGATGACGGTGTGCGGATAGCGGCGGATGTAATCTTCGAGCCAGAGCGTGCCTTCAAGGTCGAGATAGTTGGTCGGCTCGTCGAGCAGCAGCAAATCCGGCTCGGAAAAGAGCACGCCCGCGAGCGCCACCCGCATCCGCCAGCCGCCCGAAAATGAGGAGGCGGGACGCAGCTGTGCTTCGTGGTCGAAGCCGAGGCCGGCGAGAATGCTTGCAGCACGCGCTTCTGCGGAGTGGGCACCGATGTCGGCGAGCCGTGTCTGGATTTCGGCAATCCGGTGCGGATCGGTCGCTGTTTCCGCTTCGGCGACCAGCGCAGTGCGCTCCTTGTCCGCCTTGAGCACGATCTCGATCAGCGGTTCCTCTGTGCCGGGCGCCTCCTGCGCCACCTGACCGATGCGCGCGTTCTTCGGCAGCGCGATCGAGCCGGCTTCCGACGCGAATTCGCCGGTGATGATGCGAAACAGCGTGGACTTGCCAGCGCCGTTTCGGCCCACGAGCCCCGCCTTCGTGCCCGCCGGAAGCGTCACGGATGCATTTTCGATGAGGAGACGTCCCGCGATGCGGGCGGAAAGGCCGGAAATCTGGATCATTGCGGCCTTTTGCCCGGACTTGGCCGGGAAGGCAAGAGGCGCGGGCACGCTGCGTTTCCTCCGGCGTCGGTCTGTGATTTCAAGAGGCCATTGTTATCAATTTTTGAACAACGCGTTCCGACAATCGATACTACACATCCTCATCGTGAGGGACCATCTCAATAACGGAAGGGCGGGGAACGCTCTTCTGACCGCCTCGATCGACTGAACGCCATCGGCAAAGGGCCCCGCGTTCCGAGGGACGACCGATCCGGCCACGGACAATTTAGATGAAACCTCGTTCAACCGAACGAGCCTCCCAGGAGTGAAGACCATGAAAACTGTAATCCAGACCGCTCTTTCCGCCGCTCTCGTTGCAACCGCTATCCTCGGTGGGGCCTCTGCTGCCTTTGCCGGAGGCAGCTACTACGAAGGCATCAGCCCGACGCCGCTGTTCACCGAGCGCACGCCTGCCGTCACCGGCAAGACCTCCTTCACCATCGGCAATTCGGAAGCTGGCTATGTGGACAGCACCCGGACCGGCTCGGTGGTAAACTACGGCGTTGCGCCGAAGAGCGTGATCGGCGGCGAAGGCGAATACTATCAGGGCATTTCGCGCTAACCGCGACGATATAAGGGTGCGGGCTTCTGCCCGCACCCACTTTCAAGGGATTTGATTGATCATCGCCATGATCCTATGAGGCGACCTCCCAAGCGCCAAGCGGGCTTAGCCCTACCGTCTATCTCCACCAAGGAACCGATCCATGAAGAAGTCCATTGCCGCGATCCTCGCTGCGGCCGCCATGCTCGGCGGCGCGTCGGCCGCTATCGCCGGCGGCAGCTACTACGAGGGCGTGAGCGCCACGCCGCTCTTTACCGGCCGCGCTGAGGCCTCCGCCGGCACCGGCGTCTCCGCGAGCACGACCAGCCGCGGCGATTACTACGCAGGTATCGAAGACAGAGCCGTCGATGCGACGGCAACCGGCGCGATCGCCAACAGCCGCGCCAAGGCTTTCGGCCAGGCCGACGAAAACAAACAGTAAGTCACGCCAAACGGTTGACCGAACAGCCCGGTCCCGCCACGCGGGGCCGGGTTGTTTCGTTTTGGCGTTGCCAGATGAGGTACATTGCCATGACAGAAAAAGTCGAAGTCGCCGAGCGGCTCTTCGATCTCTATCACTGCGTTCATCGCCTGGTGAACGCGTCTATGTCGGAGGAAGGCGTTTCGCTCGCGCGCAGCAAATTCCTGTTCTATCTGAACACGCTGGGGCCTTGCCGCTGCGCGGATATCGCCTCGGCGCTCAACTTTGCGGCCAGAACCGTCACCGAAGCGATCGACGGGTTGGAGCGGGACGGCATGGTCGTCCGTGAAGCAGATCCGGAAGATCGTCGCGCGAAGATCATCTCGATCACCGATCGCGGGAGGCTCGCACTGGAAGCGGCCTTGCAGCCGCGCCATCGCACGATCGATGAACTGTTTTCCGCGCTTGACGATTGCGAGCGCACCGAGCTCTTCCGCTTGCTTGGCTGCCTCCGGGAAAAGGCGTCGGAGATCGATGAGAACCGCCAGCCGGTCGCCGCCTGATGCGCGACGGTCAAGCGGCGCTCTGACCGTAGGTCCTGCCGTGGCCGCGGCCGAGCGCCGCCGAATAGCCAAGGATACCGGCGCCATCGCGTGCGCCGGCCAGCGCCAGTTCCGCCTGGTTGATGAGGTCGGCGCTCGTCGATGCCGGTTGCGCGATGGTGATGCCGGCTGCAAGCGAGAGCGTCTCGGCGGTGTGTGCCCGCCCGGGAAGGGCGACTTTCAGTTCTTCCACGGATTGCCGGAGGCGGCGCGCTATGGTCTCGGCATTTTCGAGGCTGACATCCCGGCAGACGAAGGCGAAGTCCTGCTGGCCCGCGCGAGCGACGAAATCGTTCTTCTTGATCGACTTGCGAAACAGCGCCGACACCTTGGCAAGCGCCTTCGCCGCAACCGCGCCACCGTGGCGCTCGGCCATCTCGTGAAGCCCTTGAACGGAGACGAGAAGCAGGGCAATCGGCTGGTCTGCCCGCTCCGTTTCGAGAATGGAGTCGAGCTTCGCTGTCAGCGCCAGACGGTTCGGCAAGCCCGTCGCGGCGTCGCGGGTAAGCGACCGGCTGCTTTCGGCGAGATCCCCCTCGAATTCGGCCATGCGCTGCGCACTGGTTTCCAGTGCGTGCTGCAGGGCATTCTCTTCGTTCATCAAACGCCCTGCCGTTTCTCGGAGCCGTGCGGCGTCGTCGGCGAAGTCCGACAGGCCGGCAACGGGATCTGCCGCCAGCCGACCGGCGAAACGATCGAGTTCGATCTTGAACGTTTGCTTCTGCGTCAGCGCAAGCTTGAGCTTGCCGGCCATGTCGGCGAGGATTTCCTGGGCTGCAGCTCTCGTCCGGTCCGCTGCGAGGGCTGCGTGGGAGACAAGGTGATGCTTGAGGCCCAAGGCGTCCAGCGAGTCCTGTTGCGGGTTGTGCCCGAGTGCCGCAAGGTCCCGGGAAAGCTGGGGCAAGCGACCGGACAGCGCCTCGTAGAAAAGTTCGTAATTGCGGGGCAGGGCAGCGATCCCGTGCGCGGACATGGCATGCGCCACTTTCAGAATGATCGCTGCCTGCCGCGCCTGCGATCGGCCGGCGTCCGCTGGAACTTGCCTGGTCATTCCGTCGTGGTCCCCACATGTCTATCGGACGATGATGTCCGGATCGATGAGCACTATGGAAGGCCGCTTTTAAGGGAGTCTGAAGATTTCAGGCGGTTGCCCATTCCCGCCCGGTATGGTTGCTGAATTCCATCTGAGGGAGGCAGTACGCAACTGACAATCGCAACCGAGCTGACAGCCGTCAGCTCGTCGATCTTTATACTTGACGGCTTTAGTCACCAATTATATTCGGCGCTGCTAAATCGGGCATCGGAGCTCGGGCAAACAGCGACGGTCAAGGATGTCCATCTCGTTCATTGCGAATCTGGCGAAATGGGGCGACCGGCCGGCGCTGGTCTTTTCCGGGCAGCGGACCGTCACCTATCGGGAGCTCGGTGAGCGGATCATCCGCCAGGCGCTGGCCTTCCGAGGTCCGCGTGGGTTGGTGGCGATCGAGGCGGAGCTTTCCGAACATGCGATCGTTGCCTATCTGGCAGCACTGGCTGCGGGGCATGCCGTAGCGATGCAGGCCCCGAAAAACGGCGCGACTGCATCTTGGGTCGATGCCTTCGAGCCAGACTTCTGCTTCCGCCGGATTGATGGCCGCTGGCGCACGGAGCATCTGCGACAAGACGGCGGGGCGCCCCATGACCAACTCGCCGTCATGCTCTCGACCTCCGGCAGCACCGGTTGCGGCAAGGCCGTGCGCCTGTCCCGGGAAAACATCACGGCAAACGCCGCGTCCATCGCGGACTATCTCGGTCTGACGGCCGCGGATCGCGGCTGCCTCATCCTGCCGCTTCATTACTCCTACGGCCTGTCGGTGCTGAATTCCCACCTGGCAGCCGGCGCCAGCCTCTATATCCCCGGCGGATCGGTCCTCGATGCCGGTTTCCTCGATGGTCTTGCCGAAAGCGGCAGCACGAACCTTGCGGGTGTGCCCTATTCCTACGAATTGCTGGAGAAGGTGGGCTTCCGCGATCGGCGGTTCCCGCACCTGCGTTTCATGACCGTCGCTGGCGGTCGGTTGGGCCCGGACGTCATCCGTCTCTACAACGACCACCTGGGCGCTCAAGGCGCGGCCTTCTTCGCCATGTACGGCCAGACCGAAGCCACCGCGCGCATCGCCTATATGCCGCCCGCTTTGCTTGCCGGCAACGAGGACAGGATCGGCGTTGCGATCCCAGGTGGGCGCCTCCTGATCGAGAATGAGAACGGTGCGCCGATCGAAAGCGACGGCCTGGCCGGTGAACTCGTCTATCGCGGCCCGAACGTGATGATGGGTTATGCCACGTCGCGTGACGATCTCTGCCGCGGTGCCGAACTCACCGAGCTGCGCACTGGCGATCTTGCGATGCGACATGCCGATGGGCTGTTCCAGATCGTCGGCCGCATGAAGCGGATCTCCAAGATTGCCGGGCTCAGGATCGCGCACGACGTGCTGGAAGCAGCGCTCGAAAGGCGCGGCATCGCAGCTGCCGTCGTCGGTGACGATGCCGGCCTTCACGCCTTTTATACCGGCAACCGCGATGCCGAAGAGGTCAAGCGGTTCCTGGCGCAGGCAAGCGGGTTGACGCTCGCCCATCTGAAGGCCACCGCGCTTGCCGAGATGCCACGGCTTGCCAGCGGCAAGGTCGATTACAACGCGCTCAACATGGCAGCTCGCCAGGCAGCAGCCAACGGCGACGACGACAGTGGCGGCATCGAAGAACTCTTTGCGCAGGTCTTCTATCCGAAGCGGGTTAAGCGCTCGGACAGTTTTGTATCGCTGGGCGGCGACTCCCTTCGCTTCGTTCAGCTTTCCATGGGTTTGGAAAAGGCGTTGGGGCAAGTTCCGGACGCCTGGGAGACCTTGTCGATTGCCGACCTGTCGGTCCAGGAACGCTGCGAGACCGCCACGCGGCGGATCGGGACGGACCTGCTGGTACGTGCGCTGGCCATTCTGCTGGTCGTGGTGCACCATGAAACCGTGTGGCCGATCCCCGGTGGATCGGCGGCCATGGTCGTTCTCGCAGGCTTCAGCCTCGCCAGGTTCCAGATAGGGCCGCTTCTCGCCGGAGATGGCTGGGCGATCCTGCGGCCGCTCGCTCAGGTGCTGGTTCCCTATTATCTGATCGTCGCGACCTATGCGGTTGCCTGGGGTGAGGTGCCCTGGGCCTCGGTTCTGCTCGTCGGCAATTTCGGCCTGACGCTTCCGGAGACGCATGGCATGGTGCCGTATCTCTACTGGTTCATCGAAGCCTATTTCCAGATGATGCTGGTCTTCGTCGGGCTTTTCGCCATTCCGCGGTTCCGCCGTTTCGTATCGGCAAGACCCTTCGCCGCAGGGATGTCTCTGCTTTTGGCGGCACTTGTCGCCCGGCTTGCCCTGCCGTTGCTCTGGCCGATCGGCAATCGGCAGATCTTTACCCTGCCCTGGATCTTTTATCTCGCCGTTATCGGCTGGTGCGCCGCCGTCGCCGAAACGGCCAAACAGCGGCTGCTGCTGATGGTGGCCGGCACAGGAGCCTTCCTGTTCTTCGGCCTGTACGAGGGAGTCTGGATCGGGACGCAGATCAAGTACATCTTGCAGATCGCCGTCCTGGCCGCGCTCATCTATCTCCCGCGCATCAACGTGCCGCGTTGGGCGGCGCAGCTTATCCTGCCTCTGTCGGCAGCGGGTTTCCACATCTACATCCTGCACCGCTTCGTGCCGGAGTTGCTGATGCTGCCGCTGCAGCCGGCATTGCCAACCCCGGCGTTTTCGTTCCTGTCGATCTTCGGCGGTGTGGCGCTCGGTCTCGTCGCCTGGCTCGGCCAGCGGCAACTCTTGAAAACGCTTGCCGCGTGGCGGGAGCGTGAGATCCGGCCACTTCGGGTGCTCAACTTCGCAGTGCTGCGATCTCCGCTACGCCCACTGTAATCCTTCGGTCCTGAGGAAATAGGCGAGATCGAGCGCCAGGGATGGGCCACCGAGCGCGGTGAGCGTTGCATGCGCCTGCCCGCGGTGATGGGTCTGGTGGTTGAAGAAATGCGCGAGCGTCGGTGCCAGCTTCTGCGTGATGACCGTAGGGTTGACGACCGGCGAATAGGTGAGGGCTGCGGCAAGGCGTTCGTCGCTGAGGCCATCGATCCAGGCGATGATGCGCGCGTCTTCGGCAATCCGAGCGGCGGTGAGTGCCGACAGATCGTCATGGAGGATCGTGTCGAGCGAGGCTGGGGCGTCGCCCTCGCGCGTAAAGCGCTTCATCCAGATACGGTCTGCAACGAGGATGTGGTTGAGGGTCGAAAGCAGTGAGCCGAAGAAGGCGCCTCGGTTTTGCCGCAACTCGGCATCGGTCAGTTCAGCGGCGGCGGTGTAGACCAGGCGGTTCGCCCAGCGGTTATAGTCGGCGAACATGCGAAAGTGATCGAGCATCGGATATCTCCTGAGGGGGCTTCGGCTTGGGGCGACGACGCTAACTCGAAACCGCATTTCTGTGGCTGATATCACTCATGAAATTTACTGATTTGATGGCGCGGCCGATTTGTCGTTCAACGGGACGCCAACCGACCGGGAGTTCACATGACGAGAAAACTCTATTCGCTTTGTGGTGCTGACAGGGCGCGTCCGTTCTCGCCACATGTGTGGAAGACGAAGATGTCACTGGCGCACAAGGGGCTCGATTTCGACGTTGTGCCGATCGGTTTCACCGAAATCCCGGTGGTCGAGGATGGGGCGACAAGCCTGGTGCCGCTGCTGCGGGACGGCGAACGGCTGGTGAAGGACAGCTTCGAGATCGCGCTTTATCTCGAACAGAACTATCCGGACCGACCGTCGCTCTTCGCCGGGGAGGGAGCCATGGCCATCGCTCGCTTCGTCGAAGGCTGGTCGCAGACGACGCTGCATCCAGCGATTACCCGCATCATCATCCGCGACATTCACGATCGCCTTGATCCGGTCGACCAGGCCTACTTCCGTGAGAGCCGTGAAAAGCGTTTCGGCACATCGCTCGAAGCGGTCGCCGAAAGCGGGGGAGCATCTCTTGCGACCTTCTCGGAAAAGCTCGAGCCGCTGCGCCATATGCTGAAGTTTCAGGATTTCCTCGGCGGCGCGTCACCGCTTTTCGCCGACTATATCGTCTTCGGCGCGTTTCAGTGGGCGCGCATTGTCTCGCCGCAGCGTCTCCTACAGCCGGGCGATCCCGTCACCGACTGGTTCGAACGCTGTCTCGATCTGCACCACGGGCTCGGACGCAGTGTGACGGCTGCGTGAAACCCGCTTGGCCCAAGCCGAATCATCGGCGAACCCCCTTGTTTTGCGCGGGATTGGCGGCTAATGAACCGCCACTTCTCAAGAAACAAGGGATTTGAGCCAATGGCTATTGAACGTACCTTCTCGATGATCAAGCCGGACGCGACCAAGCGCAACCTGACCGGCGCAATCACCAAGATGCTCGAAGATGCCGGCCTGCGCGTCGTCGCCTCGAAGCGCGTCTGGATGAGCCGTCGCGAAGCCGAAGGCTTCTACGCCGTTCACAAGGAACGTCCGTTCTTCGGCGAACTGGTTGAGTTCATGTCCTCCGGCCCGACCATCGTTCAGGTTCTCGAAGGCGAAAACGCAATCGCCAAGAACCGCGAAGTCATGGGCGCCACCAACCCGGCAAACGCTGACGAAGGCACCATCCGCAAGGTTCACGCTCTCTCGATCGGCGAGAACTCGGTTCACGGTTCGGATGCTCCGGAAACCGCTGCTGAAGAAATCGCCTACTGGTTCTCGGGCACCGAGATCGTCGGCTGATTCAAAATCTTCGGTTCGGGCTACAACGGCCTGAATTGATTCAGGATTTGAACCGGAGCGGAAACGCTCCGGTTTTTTATTGCCGGTCTCAAACCGGGCACTTGGCGGTTTCGAAATGCTCCGGCGCCTTGCCGCCGCGGAAGACCTCCGGGTTCTTGTCATAGGCAGGGCCTTCGACCAACGCTTTCGCCGGCATGATGTCCTGGTCGATGTCGGAGATGACTGTGGTCTCGAGTTTCTGCAGCGACTGGCCCTCAGGGCCTTTGACCTCGATCGTCACCGCATAGGGGCGGTCTTTCTTCACGCAGGTAATATCTGGGCTTTCCAGCACCACCTTCTCCAGCTTCGGGAAGAGTTTGCGCTCCAGCGTGAGCGCGTCGCCGCCTGCCGGATTTTCGAAGCGTGCAAGGACAACGCTCCCATCTGGCACCGCCTCCGCCTTCATCAGTGTGATCATGTAGGTCGCGTAGGCGAGGCGGTAGTTGAAGACGAACATCTTGCCCGTCAGCTTCAACGGATCGGGTCCGCTCTCGCGCTGACAGGCGGTAGCGACGAGCGCGATGGCAATTGCCGCCAAGATCCCGAATGTCCTTGTCATGGGCCTGTCTCTTCCCTGTTGCGATGGTAGTGGCGCCTGGCCTTGTTGCGATTGCCGCAGACGGCCATGTCGCACCAGGTGCGGCTGCGATTGCGGCTGCGGTCGAGAAACAGCCAGCCGCAATTCGGGCAGATCTTCAGCCGGTCGGGTTCGGGGTTCGCCGCGAGGCTCAGCGCCGATTGCGCGGTCGCCGTGTCGAGCGGAAGCAGACCGCCAGAGTGGGAGGAGCCGCGCAAGACGCCGGCGATCGCCTCGAGCAGATCCGCCAGCAGTTCCGGTCGTCCATTGGCCGATATCTCGGCGCGAAAGTGCCGATCGGTCGCTTCGCGCAGCCACAGCAGCTTGGCGCGGTTTTCCGCGGCGACGGGGGCCAGTGGGCCGAAGCGGGTGTTCTCTGCTGCGAAGTGGTTGGCCGCTTCCGCAAAGGAATCGATTGCCGCGGCATCGGCGAAGCGATCGATCCGGCGTTCCGGATCGAAACGCAGGACGATGGAATTGGCCACATCCAGCGCCAAGGCGCCGCCGGCAAATCGATGGGCTGTCCAGGTGAAGGTCATGTGAAAATCCTAACTGGCAAAAATGATTTTACCAGTTATATTGATCTTGTCACGCTCCGGATGCGCCATGCTCTATTTTATGCAGCAGCTCGCCAACGCCGTTCCCGTCGCTGCCCTCTATGCGGCGCTCGCTTTCGGCTATGCGATCGCCTTCGCGGTGACGCGCCGGGCTGATCTCACCTATGGCGCGCTCTTTGCGTTCTCCGGCCAGATGTTTGTGCTGTTTGCGGATTTCGGCTGGAACCGGCTGTGGCTGGTGCTGCCAGCTGCTCTTGGCCTTGGGGCTGCTGCGGCCCTGACCTTCAGCCTCGGCGCCGGGCTCGTGGCCGGGCGGTATGTCATGCGGCCGCTTGCCTTCTCCTCCGCCAATACCGTCGTTGTCGCTTCGCTCGGTTGCCTGCTGGTCCTGATGGAAATGGCGCGGCTCGCCTCGCAGTCACGCAGCCTGTGGCTGCCCCCGTTCCTGAACGGCAACATCGTCTTCTGGAACGATCCGCGTTTTCCCGTAACCCTGACGATCATACAGATTGGCAACACGGTGCTGATGGCGGCGCTCGTGGCAGCCGGGCACTGGTTCCTCACGCATTCGCGGGCAGGGCGGTTTTGGCGTGCAGTGTCCGAGGATCGGGGGGCTGCAGCGCTCTGCGGCGTCGATGCCGCGACTGTCTACATCGTCGCCTATGGCGTGGCATCGTTGATCGCCGCCGTCTGCGGCGTTCTCGCTGCGTCGTACTACGGCAACATGGACTTCGGCACGGGATTGACCTTCGGCGTCAAGGTGCTGTTCATCGCTGCGATCGGCGGCCAGGCTTCACCACTCTACGCGGCGCTCGGTGCGGCCGGAATCGGATTGCTTGAGACGCTCTGGACCGCCTATGGCCCCATTCTCTGGCGTGACTTCGCGATCTTCGGCTTTCTGGTGGTCGTGTTGGCGGTGACGCGCAAGGAGAAGGTCATCCCCTGATCGCAAGAGGCGGGCGCTACTTCATCGACCAGCGGTCCCGTGCGGTATCGTCCGCATCCTTGGCGCTGACCCAGCCGCCGGTGGTGCCGTCGCCGAGGTGTTCTTTTTTCCAGAAAGGCGCCGACGTCTTCAGGAAATCCATGATGAAGTTGGCGCCATCGAAGGCGGCCTGCCGATGCCGCGAGGCGGCAACGACCAGCACGATGTTTTCGCCGGGAAGGATTTTTCCGTAACGGTGAATGGCTGTGGCGGCCTGGAGCGAGAAGCGCTCGACCGCCTCGTTGGAGATGCGCGCGATCTCCGCTTCCGCCATGCCGGGGTAGTGTTCGAGCTCAAGGGCGGCAAGCGTTCCGGCTTCGTCGCGGCAAAGCCCAGAAAAGGTAACGACCGCGCCGATGTCGCGACGTCCAGCCGAAAGCTTCTCAACCTCGGCATTGAGGTCGAAATCCTCGCGCTGAACGCGCACGGTGACCGGCGCGCTCATGGGCTCAGCCACCCGTCATCGGCGGAAACAGGGCAATCTCCCGGGCGCCGGCAATCGGCTCCCCGTGGTCGACATGCTCCTGGTTGATGGCCGCACGGATGACGTTTTCGTGTTCGAGCGCCGCTTCGTATTCCTCGCCGAGCGTCTTCAGGTACGCGAGCAGGTCGGCGACGGAGACAACGCTGGCCGGAACGTCCAGCGTCTCTTCGCCCTTGCCGATGCGCTCGCGCACCCAGGAGAAATAGACGAGATTGACCGTGCTCATTCGTTGACCACGTGCTTGAGGCCGGCGCGGAAATAGTCGTAGCCCGTATAGAGCGTGATGGCGGCGGCGATCCAAAGGAGCACGATACCAGCCTCGGTCGTGTAGGGCAAAACCTTGTCGCCGGCGGGGCCTGCCAGCAGGAAGGCAATCGCCACCATCTGGATCGTGGTCTTCCACTTGGCGATGCGGGTGACGGGCACGCTGACCTTCAGCGCCGCCAGATATTCACGGAGGCCCGATACCAGGATTTCGCGGCAGAGGATGATGATCGCAGCCCAGATCGACCAGCCGGCGATCGTGCCGTCGGCTGCGACGAGCAGCAGGATCGAGGCGACAAGCAGCTTGTCGGCGATCGGATCCAGCATCTTGCCAATATTCGACGTCTGCTTCCAGATGCGGGCAAGGTAGCCGTCGAAGAAGTCCGTGATCGACGCAATCGCGAAGAGCGTGACCGCGGTCCAGCGCGCAAAATCCGAACTGTGCAGCCGCCCTTCGATGAAGAAGCAAAGGACGATCAGCGGCACGATCAGGATTCGGAAATAGGTGAGCAGGTTCGGGATGCTGTAGGCGACGGGCGTGGGCATGGATTCGTGTTCTCTGGTTCGTCTGGTACAGAATGACTTTGCTGGCCGGAGGTCAACAGGTCATCGTCGGCAACTGTCATATTTGCCCTATTGCATGTGAACGCCGGGTGAATTGTGACACCCGGTTTTCATTTCGCGGCGTCGTCGTGGAAATGTTCGTAAACCAGCCGGGCCACCGTTTCGGAAATGCCGCTGACGGCCATGAGGTCGTTGATGCCGGCGCGGGAGACGGCCTTTGCGGTGCCGAAATGCGTGAGCAGCGCGCGCTTGCGCGTCGGGCCGATGCCGGCGATCTCGTCGAGCGGGTTCTTGACCATCTCCTTCTTGCGCCGCGCCCGATGCGAGCCGATCGCAAACCGGTGCGCCTCGTCGCGCAGTCGCTGGATGAAGTAGAGCACCGGGTCGCGCGGCGGCAGCGTGAAGCTGTCTCGTCCAAGCGCGAAGAAGCGTTCGCGTCCAGCATCGCGGTCGACACCCTTGGCAACGCCGATTGCGGTCACGCAGTCTTCGACGTCGAGCTCTTTAAGAATGGCCCGCACGGCGGTCATCTGGCCCTGGCCACCGTCGATGAGGATGACATCGGGCCAGGCGGGGAAGGCGCCGTCATCGGTCGGCTCGGCGCTCCTGTCCGGCTTGCCTTCTTCCTTGAGCAGTCGCGAAAACCGCCGCGTCATCACCTCGCGCATCATGCCGAAGTCGTCGCCTGGCGTGATGTCGGTCGATTTGATGTTGAACTTCCGATACTGGCCTTTGACGAAACCTTCCGGCCCCGCCACCACCATGCCGCCAACGGCGTTGGTGCCCATGATGTGGGAGTTGTCGTAGATCTCGATGCGGCGCGGTGTGCGTTCGAGCTTGAAGGTTTCCGAAAAGCCTTCAAGCAGCCTCGACTGGGAGGCGGTTTCCGCCAGCTTGCGGCCATGGGCTTCACGCGCATTGGCAAGCGCGTGGTCGACGAGATCCTTCTTCTCGCCGCGCTGCGGCACCTGGATCGCGACTTTGTATCCGGATTTCTCGCTGAGCGCCTGGCCGAGCAGTTCCTGTTCTTCCACGGCTTCGCAAAGCAGGATCTGCCGTGGACAGGGCTTGTCATCGTAAAACTGCGCAAGGAACTGCGAGAGCACCTCAGCTGTCGGCAGCGAGGGGTCGGCCTTCGGGAAGTAGGCGCGGTTGCCCCAGTTCTGGCCGGTGCGGAAGAAGAAGACCTGGATGCAGGAAATGCCGCCTTCGTGGTGGATCGCAAAGACATCCGCTTCCTCGACGCCGGCGGGATTGATGCCCTGATGGCTCTGGACGTGGCTGAGTGCCGCCAGACGGTCGCGGTAAAGGGCCGCCCGTTCGAAGTCGAGGTTCTCGGCGGCCTCGCCCATGGCGGCGGCAATCGTCGCCTTCACCGCCTGGCTCTTGCCCGAGAGAAAGTCCTTGGCCTCCTGCACCAGCTCCGCATAGCCCTGATCGCTGATTTCGCCGGTGCACGGCGCCGAACAGCGCTTGATCTGGTAGAGCAGACAGGGCCGCGTGCGCGTCTCGAAAACGCTGTCGGTGCAGGTCCGAAGCAAAAAGGCGCGCTGCAGCGAATTGATGGTGCGGCCGACGGCGCCGGCCGACGCGAACGGACCGAAGAAATCGCCTTTGCGACTGCGCGCGCCGCGATGCTTGTAGAGCGCCGGCGCCCGGCTGTCGCCGGTGACCAGGATATAGGGAAACGACTTGTCGTCGCGCAAAAGCACGTTGAAGCGTGGGCGCAAGCGCTTGATCAGGTTTGCTTCGAGCAGCAGCGCCTCGATCTCGGTGCGCGTGGTCACGAACTCCATGTTCGCCGTTTCGCGGACCATGCGCGCGATACGGTTGGAGTGGCCGCGCCCCTGGGCATAGTTGCTCACACGCTTCTTCAGGCTGCGCGCCTTGCCGACGTAAAGTACGTCGCCGGTCTCGTTGAACATGCGGTAGACGCCGGGACCGTTTGGCAACAGTTTGACGAAGGCCTGGATCAGCTCCGCGCCTTTCAAGCCGTCCATTTCGGCGTGATTCTCGTTCCACTCGACCGGCGGCGCAGCGTTTGTGCTTTCTGCCGCTTCGACCAGATCGTCGTCGTCTTCCGTCTCGGTACCGTCGTAGAGGATGCCGCCGTCGGCCGGCACGCGTCCATTCATTCCACTATCTCCCTGATGTCGGGCGTTTCCCAGGCGAGGTGTTGGCCCCCGTCGAGCGCGATCATCTGTCCGGTGATCGACGGTGTGTCGAACAGGAACCGGATCGTCCGTCCGAATTCGTCGAGCGTCGGCCCGCGTTTGAGAATCAGCGCATCGACCTGCGCCTCAAAATCCCCAGGGTCCTGCCGTTCGTTCGGCAGCGTCGGCCCGGGGCCGATGCCGTTGACGCGGATGCGCGGGGCAAGCGCCTGCGCCATGGTCCGGGTTGCCGTCCACAGCGCCGACTTGGACAACATATAGGAATAAAAGCGCGGATTGGGAGCCCAGACGCGTTGGTCGATGACATTGATAATGAGACCATTGGCGCCGGCCGGAAGCTGCCCGGCGAAATCGCGCGCCAATAGGGAAGGAGCCTTCACATGCAGGGCGAAGTGCTGATCCCAGATTGATTCGTCGAAAACGTCGAGGCTGTCCTTCTTGAAAACCGAGGCATTGTTGACCAGCAGATCGAGAGAACCGAGCGCCTCGGCGGCGCGAGCAATGAGCGTCGAGGTCTCCGCCGTATCGGTGAGGTCAGCGCGAAGCGCGACCGCCTTCGTTCCAGCTCCGGTGAGAGCCGTGGCCAGCGCTTCCGCTTCGTCAAATGAGGCGTCGGCATGGACAGCGACCGCAAAACCATGTGCCGCAAGATCCTCAACTATAGCTTTGCCGATCCGCTTGGCGCCCCCGGTCACGAGGGCCGCCTTCAGTGCTTTCTTCAACGTTTCATCCCGCTTTTTCGAATCTTCGCGTCAGCGGACGAAGATATAGGCAAGAAACGTGAGGCTGAAACACTCCCTGACAGTTCCTTGCGGAAAAATTAATGGAATTGGCGTAAATTGTATTATTTTGAAGTCTTATAGTATAACTTTCGTTAATCTTGAAATATGGTTAACAAATCCCCTGTGGCTCCAAAGCAACATCAAATTTTGGGCGTGATTGTGCCACCAAAATTTCACATTTTGGCTCTTGTGAATCCTCATTTGCTGGCCAATTTCAGCTCAACCGGGCGGGTTAATTGAAAGTTGTCCGATGTTTCACTGTGGGACCCCAAGCCCGCGGCGCATCGGTACGAAAAGGAGAATATTTATGCGTACGCTCACCACCACCCTCATGGCTTCCGCCATGACCCTCATC
This sequence comes from Ensifer adhaerens, assembly GCF_020035535.1. NCBI lineage: Bacteria > Pseudomonadati > Pseudomonadota > Alphaproteobacteria > Hyphomicrobiales > Rhizobiaceae > Ensifer > Ensifer adhaerens. The sequence goes on from NZ_CP083349.1 coordinate 932,808, forward strand.
GCCTTCCAGGCCGCCCAGGCTGCAGATGCGATCGACGAAGTTCCGGCAGCTCCGCAGGCCGAATACACCGAGCCGGCAGTGAAGAACTGGTCGGGCGCCTATGTCGGTGGTACCGCCGATTGGCACCATGGTCAGCATGACGCGACCGGCAGCAACACGGCAGCTGGTTTCGGCGGCGGTCTCTACGGCGGCTACAACGTACAGAGCGGCCAGCTGGTATACGGCGGTGAAGCCGATATCGGTTACTCCGGCCAGGATTCGACCAAGGGCAACCTGCGCATGAAGCAGGGCGTCAACGGCTCGCTGCGCGCTCGCGTCGGTGTCGATCTGAACCCGGTACTGCTGTACGGCACCGCCGGTCTCGCTGTCGGCCAGGCCAAGGGCAGCGTTGGTGGCGCTTCCGACACGAACACCATGGTCGGCTGGACCGCCGGTGCTGGCGCGGAAACCTTCGTCACCGACAACATCACCGCACGCGTCGAGTACCGCTACACGGACTACGGCTCGAAGGACTTCAAGATGGGCGGCACCAACGTGTCCTCCGGTTACGACGAGCACAGCGTTCGCGTCGGTATGGGCGTGAAGTTCTGATCGGCTTTTGCCGGATCAAAAAGAAGGCCGGGGTGACCCGGCCTTTTTTATGTCCTAACGTTTGTCAGGCTGATTTTTTAGGCCTTGAACTTGGAATAGTCGGGGAAGTGCTTTTCGAACTTCGCCGGCCAGTTCTTGAGCTTGGCACGGCCGCGCTGCCACTCGCCGCTGAAGCGCAACTCGATGTAACGCAGCATCGCCGCAAGGGCGAAATGCCCGGCATGAAGCTTGGCTCCGGTCTTCGGCAGATTGGCGTTCAGGTGGTCGAGACTGCGTTCCACCTTTTCCCATTGCCGGTCGATCCAGGGCTGATGCACCTTTTCCGGCGGGTGCGAGCGCTTCTCGTAGACGATCGCGAGTAGGCTGTCGCAGACGCCGTCGCACAAGGCTTCGAGGATCTCGACGTCGGTCCGCTTACCCGCGTTCTTGGGGTAGAGCATGCCCTTGGTGTCCCGATCGATGAAATGCATGATCGCACGGCTGTCGTAGACCGAACGGCCATCGTCGAGGATGAGCGTCGGTATTTTGCCGAGCGGATTATTGGCGATCAGTTCCGGGGGATTGGCACCGGTGTCGGTTAGCGCGCTGTCCGCCGAAAACCCGGCATAATGCGCGGCCATCCGAACCTTGTTCGAATAGGGCGAAGCGGGCGAGTACAGTATCTTCATCGAACGTCTTTCTTTCCAGGAATTGCGGTTTTCAAGGCGAGCATCGTTTGCGTTCCGATCCCCCGCCAGCTACGGCGCCGGGGGCAGGGACACATTGTCTTTCCGGCAGGCCTGGCGATCGACAGCCGGGCAGGATCGGAAGTTCAGCGATTTGTCGAAGCAGATCCGGATTTCTTCGAGCCTGTTGCCTTCACAGGTAACGGCGACGGCATCCTTCGTCATGCCGGGATTTTTGGCGACGAGCGCGCCTTCGATCGCGTTGACGGACAAATTGGTCTGCTGCCGGGGTGGTGAGAGTTCCGGCGGCAGCGCAAGCCGGTTCCACGCGGCGCGGGTGACGGCGAAATAGTCCTCCTGGCTGAGGCCCGAGCAAGTGCCGTGCTTGCGCCATTGATGGCCGATCAGACCCATGGACGGGATGAGATCGAGATACTGCTTGCCGAGCGACGACGGCACACGATCGGATTGCCGCGTCGGGCAGAAGTCCGGATATCCTCTTTCGTTCTGGGGCCAGAGGCCGTGCACGATCAGGCCGCGATTGGATCCCGCCTCGCATTGGCTGGATTTTCCGTTGGGATCATTGTCGCCACACCAGGTCGGCGACCAGGACAGTGACAGCACGTAAAAATCGAAGCCGCTGCCGATCGGTACCGCGGCGGCTACATTCGCGCTGTCGCCTTTGGTTGTTGTCGGCGCTTTCTCGGTGTTCTGGTCACTGCAGCCGATCAAGCTTGCCGCAACGAAAAGCGCCGGCAAAAGCCGGCGCATAGTCCGGAGTAGTGGCGCCATGCTTATTGAAGCGATGCGCAGTGGGCGCCGTAGACGTACCAGGGATCAAGCCCGCCGACGCAGAATTCGATGCTGCGGCCGACGCCGGCAAAGCCCCAGGGACGTTCGATGACATAGTACAGCGAGCGCTGATACCCGTCCGTCATCACGGCGGTGGCGCGGCAATATTCGCGTTCGACCAGGTGCGTCTCGTCGCGGAGCTCCTGCCTGCTTTGGCCCGTGTTGCGGATCTCGGCGATCGACAGATTGGCGTGGAGATAGTTCGCATCCCGGTATTCGAAGCGGGAGGTGATGAAGCCGAGCACCGACGCTTCGCTGCAAACACCGGTATCGTAGAAGGACTGGGCTGGAGCCCCGCCGATGTAGTCGGCGGCCATAGCGCTCGGCGCTGCGGCGCCGGCGAGCGAAAGCGAAATGAGAAGCTTGGCGGCGAGCGTGCGAGTCATGGGCGTCTCCCTCAATCGTCACTCAAGATTGCGGCGTGTGGCCGCCGCCCGTCAAGCCCCTCCGGTTGCCTGTTCTTCACCGCGCAGCCAGAAGCAGCGCGAAGAGGCGAAGCGATCCTGCGCTAGCCGGGTTTTCAGGAACGGCAGCAGCAGATCGAGTTCGCCCTTCAGCGTGAACGGCGGGTTGACGATGATGAGGCCGGAGCCGGAAAGCCCGGTGGTTTCCCGGTCGCTTCTGACGGACAGTTCGGCGCAGAGCATCTTCGGAATGTCCAGCGCCTTCAGCGCCTCATGGAATGCCTTGATCGGCGCACCCTGCTTCAAGGGATACCAAAGGCAATAGACGCCGCCGGCAAAGCGGCGGTAGCCGCGCGCAAGGCCATCGGCGAGCCGTTCGTATTCGCCCTCCTTTTCAAAGGGCGGATCGACGAGGATCAGTCCACGCTTTTCCTTCGGCGGCAGATGTGCGCCGAGCGCCAGCCAGCCGTCGAGCTCGGTAACCCGGCTTTGGAAATCACCGTCGAAAAGCCGATGCAGCGTTTCGTAGTCGTCCGGATGCAACTCCATCGCCGAAAGCCTGTCCTGCGGACGGAAGAGCATGCGGGCAAGCTTCGGCGAGCCAGGATAGAGTGTCAGCTCGGGCCCGGGATTGAGCGTGCGGATCGACTGTAGGTAGGGAGCGAGGATGGCAGCGATCTCGGCGGGCAACTCACCCTCGAGAAGTCGGCCGATGCCGTCGCGCCATTCCCCGGTCTTCTGCGCTTCCTCGCTGGAGAGGTCATAGAGGCCGATGCCGGCATGGGTATCGAGCACCCGGAATGCCTTCTCCTTCTGCTGGAGATAGGTGACGAGCCGCGCCAGCACCGCGTGCTTCAGGACGTCTGCAAAATTGCCCGCGTGGTAGATGTGCCGATAGTTCATGAGCGCCGCCGATGGCCCCGATCAATTGTTTCGATGGGTGGACGATTGGCTCTTTGAGCCCGTTTGTCGATGCCATATAGAAAAGCCATGAACGTTGCGACCCCCATCAAAGCAGAAAAATCGATAGGTCATTCGGTCTGTCCGCACGACTGTCCCTCCGCTTGCGCGCTGGAGGTGGACCTGACCGCCGAGGGGCGGATCGGTCGCGTGCGTGGCGCTTCCGCCAACACCTACACCGCCGGTGTGATCTGCGCCAAGGTGGCGCGCTACTCCGAGCGCATCTACCATCCGGGCCGTCTCATGGTGCCGCAGCGCCGTAAGGGCTCCAAGGGCGAGGGCAGCTGGCAGGAGGTGAGCTGGGAAGCGGCACTCGACGAGATTGCCGATCAGTTCATGCGCGCCGAGCAGAAGCATGGCGCAGAAGCCGTCTGGCCCTACTTCTATGCAGGAACCATGGGCCAGGTGCAGCGCGACTCGATCGATCGGCTGCGTCACGCCAAGCGCTATTCCGGCTTCTTCGGCTCGATCTGCACCAACATGGCCTGGACTGGCTTGACCATGGCGACCGGCGCCTTGCGTGGTCCCGATCCGCGCGAGATGGCCAAGGCCGATTGTGTGGTCATCTGGGGCACGAACGCGGTCGCGACCCAGGTCAATGTGATGACCCATGCGGTGAAAGCCCGTAAGGATCGCGGCGCGAAGATCGTCGTCATCGACATCTACGACAATCCGACCGTCAAGCAGGCGGACATGGGGCTGGTGCTGAAGCCCGGCACCGATGCAGCACTTGCCTGCGCCGTCATGCACATCGCCTTCCGTGACGGCTATGCCGACCGGGCCTATATGGCGAAGTTCGCGGACGACCCGGCCGGGCTTGAGGCGCATCTTCAGTCGCGCGGGCCGGAATGGGCCTCCGCCATCACCGGGCTTTCGGTCGAGGAGATCGAGGCCTTCGCCAAACTCGTCGGCACGACGCCACGCACCTACTTCCGCCTCGGCTACGGCTTCACCCGCCAGCGCAACGGTGCCGTCGCCATCCATGCGGCGACCTCCGTGGCGACGGTGCTCGGCTCCTGGAAGCACGAAGGCGGCGGTGCCTTCCACTCCAACAACGATATCTTCAAGCTCGACAAGCGCGAGCTGATCGGCTCGGCCTTCCACGATCCGGATGTGCGCATGCTCGACCAGTCGCAGATCGGCCGCGTGTTGACCGGGGACGCCGAAGCATTGCGCCATCGCGGACCGGTGACGGCGATGCTGATCCAGAACACCAATCCGGTGAACGTCGCCCCGGAGCAGCGGCTGGTGAAACGCGGCTTCCTGCGCGACGATCTCTTCGTCGCCGTGCACGAGCAGTTCATGACGGATACGGCTGCGGTCGCGGATATCGTGCTGCCGGCCACCATGTTCCTCGAACATGACGACCTCTATCGCGGTGGCGGCCACCAGCATATCCTGATCGGCCCCAAGGTAGTGGAGCCGCCCTCGAGCGTGCGCACCAACCTCTTCGTCATCGAGGAACTGGCCAAGCGCCTGGGCGTTGCCGACCATGCCGGCTTCGGCCTGACCGAGCGCCAGCATATCGATCGGCTGCTTGCCAATTACGGCATCGGTTACGAGGAGATGAGGCAAGAGAAGTGGCTGGACTGTCAGCCAGCCTTCGAAGACGCGCATTATCTCAACGGCTTCGGCCATCCCGATGGCAAGTTCCGCTTCAAGGCGGACTGGACGGGAACGCCTGCGCCGAACCGACCGCCGAAGTCCATGGGCATTCAGGGGCCGCACGCGGAACTGCCGGAGTTCCCTGACCACGTCGATCTGATCGAGGTGGCCGACGCCGAGTATCCATTCCGTCTCGCGACCTCGCCGGCCCGCTCGTTCCTCAACTCGACCTTTGCCGAGACGCCGTCCTCCATCCAGAAGGAAGTGCGCCCGGAAGTGATGCTCCATGCGGACGACGCAGAGGCGCTTGGCATCGCCGATGGCGATGTCGTCCAGCTCGGCAACCAACGCGGCGAGATCCGCCTGCATGCAAAGATCGGCGGGGGTACACGCCGCGGCGTCGTGATCGCCGAGGGGCTGTGGCCGAACGGCGCCCATCTCGACGGGGAGGGGATCAACGTGCTTACCGGTGCCGATGCCGTGGCGCCCTATGGCGGTGCCGCTTTCCACGACAACAGGGTCTGGCTCAGGTTGGCGCGCTAAAAACAGGTTGTTCAACGACGGACGGAACCCTCCATGAGCGGCGACCACCACCATGCAGATGTCAACAGCACGCCCGTCTCCCGGCTTTGGGCTTCGCTTGGCCTGACCGGCGGCTTCATGCTGGCCGAAGTCGTGGGTGGGGTGCTGACCGGCAGTCTGGCGCTGATCTCCGACGCCATGCACATGTTGACCGACACGGCCGCCCTGGCGATCGCGCTCGTCGCCATCCATGTGGGCCGCCGCCCGTCCGACCTGTTGCGTACCTATGGCTATGCGCGTTTCGAAATCCTGGCCGCCGCCTTCAACGCGCTGCTCCTGCTCGCCGTTGCCTTCTACATTCTCTACGAAGCCTGGAAGCGCCTGTCGGAACCGCAGGAAATCCAGTCGGGCGGCATGCTGGTGATCGCGATCATCGGCCTGCTCGTCAATCTCGCTTCGATGCGGCTGCTGACGAGCCACAAGGACGAGAGCCTCAACGTCAAGGGCGCCTATCTTGAGGTCTGGTCCGATATGCTCGGGTCGCTTGCCGTCATTGTCGGCGCGGCGGTCATCTGGTTCACCGGCTGGCAATGGGTGGACTCCCTGCTTGCGGTCGGTATCGGCTTCATGGTCTTCCCGCGCACCTGGGTGCTCCTCAAGGAGTGCGTCAACATTCTGCTCGAAGGCGTTCCGCCGGGCATGCGGCTCGCCGATGTCCACGCGACGATCGCGGCCGTGCCCGGTGTCACCTCGGTGCATGACCTACACCTCTGGGCAATCACCCAGAGCCAACCGTCGCTGACCGCCCATGTGGTGCTCGCCGAGGGCGTCGATGGCGAAACGGTGCGCCGGGCGATCGAGAGCCGTTTGCGCCAGGAGTTCGACCTGCACCACACGACCTTGCAGATGGAGCGCGAAGATCGCGCCGCAAAGGAACAAGTTCATTAAAGGCTGAGGCGGCTGGATTGGCCCGGCCGCAGAAGGATTTTGCATGAGCACACATCACGATCCGCGCGTCAGGATCATTGGCCGCCGCACGCTCTGGGACGGGTTCATCCATCTCGAGGAGGTGACGCTCGAACAGGACATGTCGAACGGCGTGACCGCGACACTGAAGCGCGAGGTTCACGATCATGGCAGTGCCGCGACCATCCTGCTCGTTGATGCCAGGCGGCAAAGCGTAGTGCTGGTGCGGCAGCTGCGCGTTCCTGTGCTTCTGCAGGGGCACCCTGCTTACATGATCGAAGCGGTGGCCGGGTTGCTGGATGACGACACCCCGGAAGTCGCGATCGCCCGCGAGGCACTGGAAGAGACCGGCTACCACGTCGAGGGCGCCACCCACCTTTTCGATGCCTATATGAGCCCGGGCGCGATCACCGAACGCACGAGCTTCTTCGTCGGCTATATCGACGTCACGGAAAAACGCGGGGATGGCGGCGGGCTCGCGCATGAGGGTGAGGATATCGAAGTTCTCGAAATACCGCTCGATCAGGCCTTCGCGATGATCGCCACCGGCGAGATCTGCGACGCCAAGACGATCATGCTGTTGCAATGGGCTAAGCTAAACCGCAACGAACTCATCGACTAAGGCATTGTTTTATAAGAATATAATTTATTACGGATATTTCACTTTTTGATCCGTATCGGGTAGGCTAAAGCGCTGATGTTCTCATCATTTGACATGGGCGCCCATGACATCCTCCATCTCGGAAAGCGCAACCGACGACGAGCAGCAGGCGGAGGGAGGTTGGATCTCCTTCCTGCGCCGCAACCGTCGCTATCTTTCGGCCGCCGGTACGCTTTTTGTGATCGCTCTCTTCGGCTTTGCGATCTTTCATCTGACATCGGAAGTTCAGTACGACGAAGTCGTGCAGGCACTGGCGGACACGCCCTGGACGGCGGTTGCGGCAGCGATTTTCTTCACGGCATTGAGCTTCCTGGCGCTGACCTTCTATGACGTCAGCGCGCTCGACTACGTCCGGCGCAAACTGCCCTATGCCGATGTGGCGCTGACGGCCGCGTGCGCCTATGCCGTCGGCAACACCGCGGGCTTCGGTGCGCTGAGCGGTGGCGCGATCCGCTATCGGTCCTACTCCCGCCTCGGCATAGAGCCGGAAAACATCGCCCGGATCATCGCCTTCGTGACGCTCGCCTTCGGGCTTGGCCTTCTGACGGTGACCTGTCTCAGTCTGCTCGCCGTGGGCGAATATGTGGCGCCGATGACAGGGCTCGATCCCCTGTTCCTGCGCCTGATTGCGGTCATCATCCTCGGCGGGTTGTTCTCTGTGTTCTTCCTGGCGCGCGACGGCCGCGAGGTGAGCCTGGGACGCCTGACCCTGCGGTTGCCCGATTCGCGAACGGTCTCGCGCCAGTTCCTGGTGACGGCGCTCGATCTGGCCGCTTCGGCGACCGTGCTCTACGTGCTCCTGCCGGCCGGCACCATCGGCTGGCCGGCTTTCCTTGCCGTCTACTCGCTGGCCGTCGGCGTCGGTGTCCTCAGCCACGTTCCGGCTGGTCTCGGGGTGTTCGAGACGATCATCATCGCGACGCTCGGCCACAACACCGATGTCGACACCATTCTCGGCGCGCTGGTGCTTTATCGCGTGATCTATCACGTGCTGCCGCTGGTGATCGCGATCGCCGTCGTCATTGGTATCGAGCTTCGCCAGCTTGCCGGCCATCCCGTCGCCTCCAGCGTCCGGCGTATCGGCGGGCGGATGACGCCGCTGCTGTTGGCCACGCTCGGCATCGTGCTCGCGATCATGCTCGTGCTGTCGAGCGTGACGCCGACCCCGGACGAAAACCTGGCATTTCTCGAAAGTCTGCTGCCCCTGCCGATCGTCGAGGGCGCACATTTCCTCGCGAGCCTGCTCGGGCTGGCGCTCGTCGTCGTCTCGCGCGGACTTGCTCTGCGGCTTGATGGGGCCTGGTGGGCATCAATCGTGATCGCAATCGCCGCCCTGCTGCTGTCGCTGATCAAGGCGATCGCGGTGGTGGAGGCAGGCATGCTCGCCTTCTTCCTGCTGGGGCTGCTCGTCAGCCGGCGCTTGTTCGTTCGGCCGGCTTCGCTCTTTGGTCAGGCGCTCACCATACCGTGGCTCACGGCGCTCGGGGTCATCTGCCTGGGCGGACTGGTCGTCCTGCTCTTCGTCTACCGCGATGTCGAATACAGCCACGAACTCTGGTGGCAGTTCGAATTCTCGGCCGAGGCGCCGCGTGGGCTGCGGGCGCTCTTGGGCGTGACCATCGGCGCCAGCATGCTTGCGATCTGGAGCCTGATGCGGCCTGCTGCAGGGTCGGCCGAACCCGCCTCCAACGACGCGATGGAACGGGCTTTGGCGATCGTCGAGGCACAGAACATGTCCGACGCCAATCTGGTGCGCATGGGCGACAAGAGCATCCTGTTCTCGGCCGATCGGCGGGCCTTCATCATGTACGGTCAGCGGGCCCGTTCGTGGATCGCACTCTTTGATCCGGTCGGCCCGATCGACGCCTGGCCGGAATTGATCTGGCATTTCATCGAGAAGGCGCGTGCCGCCGGTTGCCGGGCGGTCTTCTACCAGGTCTCGCCCGAAGGGCTCGCCTACTACGCCGATGCGGGGCTGCGCGCTTTCCGGCTCGGCGAACTGGCGCGCGTCGATCTCGCTCGCTTCGAGATGAAGGGCGGCAAATGGGCGAACCTGCGGCAACAGGTCAGCCGCGCTCAACGTGACGGTCTTGAGTTTCGTGTCGTTTCGCCGGCGGATGTTCCGGGGATCATGGCGGACCTGACGGAAGTGTCCGATGCCTGGCTTGCGCACCACAATGCCAAGGAAAAAGGTTTCTCGCTCGGCGCCTTCGATCCCGACTATCTGACCGAGCAGCCGGTAGCCATCCTGACCAGCGGCGGTCGCATCGTCGCCTTCGCCAACATTCTGGTGACTGCGACGAAGGAAGAAGGCACCGTCGATCTGATGCGGTTCTCCCCGGATGCGCCGAAAGGGGCGATGGACTTTCTTTTCGCCCAAGTTATGGAATACCTGAAGGCGGAAGGCTTTCGTGCCTTCAATCTCGGCATGGCGCCACTTTCAGGCATGTCGACGCGCCAGATTGCGCCGGTATGGGACCGGGCCGGCCGTACCTTCTTCGAACACGGCGAGCGCTTCTACAACTTCAAGGGTTTGCGTGCCTTCAAATCGAAGTTTCATCCGCAGTGGCAACCGCGGTATCTTGTCGCCAGTGGCGGCATCAATCCGATCCTCGCCTTGATGGATGCGACATTCCTGATCGGCGGTGGTCTCAAAGGAGTGGTGAAGAAATGATCCGTGTCGCGAACGCCTGGAAATGTCTCATCTCGGCGGCGCTGCTGCTTTCGGCTTCCATTCTTCCCGCTCTCGCGGAAGACGCGCCGAAGAGCTACGATGCCGGGATGATCCCGTCGCCGCGCATCATGCTCCCCAAGGAAAAGGCGGCCGCACTCGTCGTGCTGCTTTCGGATGCTGGTGGCTGGACGGACAAGGAGCAGGCGGTTGCCGATACGCTCACCGGTGACAAGACCGTCGTCATCGGTGTCGATCTCAAGGCTTACCTCGCGTCGCTCGCCAAGGATGACGGCGACTGCATCTACATGGTCTCCGACATCGAGTCGCTGAGCCAGCAGATACAGCGCGCCATCGGCAGCGATTCATATCAACTGCCCATCGTCGCCGGCGTGGGTGCCGGTGGTGCCATGGCGCTCGCGATTGCCGCCCAGACACCGCCGGCCACGATCGGCCAGACGCTGGCGGTCGACCCGGAGGAGGGGATAGCGCTCAAGAAGCAGCTCTGCACGCCGGCCGAGAAGGTGAAGAAAGGCGACCGCATGGTCTACGGCTTGACCGACGGCCCCTTACCGGACCCGGTCTCCGTCGTCTTCTCGCCGGAAGCCTCCGCGGATGGGCGTTCGCATGTGGCTGCGCTCATCGCGAAACATTCGGATGTCGATCAGGAGGACAGCGACGACGACGCCTTCACGACCTTGTCCGACCACCTCTCGGACATCATCGACAGCGAGAGCGACGCCGGCAATCCGTTCGGCCTGCCGCTGACCATTCTCGATGCCAAGCCTACGCGCGACACGATGGCGGTGATCTATTCGGGTGACGGCGGCTGGCGTGACATCGACAAGGAGGTCGGCGACGTCCTCCAGCAGCAGGGTGTTCCCGTCGTCGGTTTCGATTCCCTGCATTACTTCTGGTCGGAGCGCGATCCCCAGGTGACGGCGGATGATCTCGCCAAGGTGATGAGCTACTACCGCAAGCACTGGAACGTCCGCAACGTTCTGCTGATCGGTTATTCCTTCGGTGCCGATGTCCTGCCTCGAACCTTCAACCTGCTGCCGTCGGGCGAAAAGGCGCATGTGCGCCAGGTGACGCTGATGGCGCTGTCGCACATGGTCGACTACAAGGTCTCGGTGCTGGGCTGGCTGGGCGCGGAAGGCGATGGCAAGGGCGGCGATCCGCTCGACGACATCAAGCGCATCGATCCGGCGCTCGTGCAGTGCATCTACGGAATGGACGAAGAGGATGATGCCTGCCCCGAATTGAAGGGCACAGGCGTCGACGTCATCGGCATCGACGGCGGTCACCACTTTGACGAGGACTATCCGGCACTGACACGGCGCGTGCTTGATGCCCTCGATCGCCGGCTGGCGTCGGCGAAGTGACGATTTGATTTAGTCAGGCCGCCGGTGAGATCAGCGTGGCGTTCGCTTCGGCGGCGCTCTGGCTCACCGCGCGGCCGCCTTCCATGCGCACCTTGCCCTCGGCCATCAGCCGAAGCGCCATCGGATAGGTGCGGTGCTCGACGGTCAGCACCCGCGTTGCGAGGCTTTCCGATGTGTCGCCGGGTAAAACCGGAACCACCGCCTGCGCCAGGATCGGGCCTTCGTCCATCCCTTCGGTGACGAAATGCACCGTGCAGCCGGCAACTTTCATGCCGGCGTCGATGGCGCGCTGATGGGTGTGCAGGCCGGGGAAAAGCGGCAGCAGCGAGGGATGGATGTTGAGGATCCGTCCTTCATGGCGCTGGATAAAGGTTGCCGACAGTAGCCGCATGTATCCGGCCAGGCAGATGATGTCGGGCGACAGGCGGTCGAGCTCGGCAAGGATTGCTGCCTCGTGGGCGTCCTTGCTGTCGAAATCCTTGCGCAGGAAGCTGCGTGTCGGAATGCCCAGTGCCGCCGCCTTGTCGAGGCCGCCGGCATCTGCCTTGTCGGCGATAACCGCGACGATTTCGGCCGGGAAGCCCGGCTCGGCTGCCGCTTTCGCCAGCGCCAGCATGTTGGAGCCGCCGCCCGAAATGAAGACGACGACCCGCTTCTTGCCCGTCGAGACCTCAGTCGTCATAGAGCGAGGTTGCCCTTGTAGATCGTGCCGGCGGCACCTTCGTCGCGAGCGACCATGCGGCCGAGCGTAAAGACGGTTTCGCCCTCGCCGGTCAGCACAGAAGCGACCTCTGCAGCCTTGTCGGCCGGAACGACGGCGATCATGCCGACGCCGCAATTGAAGGTGCGCAGCATTTCATTGGCGGCAACGCCACCGGTCTGGGCGAGCCAGGAGAAGACCTTCGGCGCCTTGATCGCGTCGAGGTCGATCTCGGCAGCGAGATGCTTCGGCAGCACGCGCGGAATGTTTTCGGGGAAGCCGCCGCCGGTGATGTGGGCGAGCGCCTTGATCGCGCCGGTTTCGCGGATCGCCTTCAGGAGCGGCTTCACATAGATGCGCGTCGGCGTCATCAGGAGATCGGCAAGCGTGCCTTCTCCGAACGGGGCAGGGGCATCCCAGGCAAGGCCCGAGAGCGCGACGATCTTGCGCACCAGCGAATAGCCGTTGGAGTGGACGCCCGACGAGGCGAGGCCGAGGATGGCGTCGCCTTCGGAGATGTCGCCGGCCGGCAGCAACTGGCCGCGTTCGGCAGCGCCGACAGCAAAGCCCGCGAGGTCATAATCGCCGCCCGAATACATGCCCGGCATTTCGGCGGTCTCGCCGCCGATCAGTGCACAGCCCGCCTCGCGGCAGCCGCTGGCAATGCCGGCGACGATGGCCGCACCCTGGTCCGGATCGAGCTTGCCGGTTGCGAAGTAGTCGAGGAAGAACAGCGGCTCGGCGCCCTGGACCACCAGGTCGTTGACGCACATGGCGACGAGGTCGATGCCGACGGTGTCATGCTTGTTGGCGTCGATCGCGATCTTGAGCTTGGTTCCGACGCCGTCATTGGCAGCAACCAGAACCGGGTCGGTGAAGCCTGCCGCCTTCAGGTCGAACAGGCCGCCGAAGCCGCCGATTTCGCCATCGGCGCCGGGGCGCCGCGTCGAGCGCACATGCGGCTTGATCTTCTCGACCATCAGGTTACCGGCGTCGATATCCACGCCCGCGTCGCTATAGGTGAGGCCGTTCTTTCCCGACTGGCTCATGCTCGTTCTCCAAGGCTCGTCGTGCGACAGGTATTTTGCGGATGCGATTGGCACGGCAGGCAAGGGAGTGCAAGCCGAGAGCATGCATTGGCGGCGTTTTTTCAACATTTTGCCCATATCCCACGGTAGAAACGAACAGCATGGCTCCAAACCGCGCGGTGCCGCCCGGTTGGACTTGACCGGCGCCCGCGCCGCCCCCTATCTCCTCTAAAGGGTTGTGATACGCGTTCGGCGCGTGCAGCGCGCGAGAGCGAGATGAGGAAGAGTGTGCGGTTCCCCGCCCGCATCCCGCTTTCGCTGATGAGAAACGACCGCGTTTATGATTTTGGGTCGATCCGACCCCAGATGATCGTGGTCTAAGGGAGTGTCATGGATATCAAGGTCAGTGGTTCCGGATTGCAGCGCCAGGTCATCTTCTGGATGCTGGTGCTTGGCGCCTTCATTGCCTTCCTCATGGTCTTCAGCTCTATCCTGCTGCCGTTCCTTGCCGGCATGGCGCTTGCCTATTTCCTCGATCCGGTGGCCGACCGTCTCGAGCGCCTCGGCCTCAGTCGCCTGATGGCGACGGTCGTCATCCTGATCGGTTTCGTCGTCGTCTTCGTGCTGGCGCTGATGATCATCATTCCCGTGGTCGTCAGCCAGGCTTCGGACTTCATTGCGAACATCCCCGGCTATGCGTCCAAGTTGCAGGTGCTCGTCAATGAAGCACAGACGCGGCTCATTCCCGATTGGCTGGCGAGCCAGATGCCGTCGATCAAGCAGAGTTCAGGCAAGCTGTTGGAGCAGGGGGCGGCCTTCGTCGGCACGCTCTTCCAGCAGATCTGGAACTCCGGCGTGGCACTGCTCGACGTCATTTCGCTGCTCGTCGTGACCCCCGTCGTCGCCTTCTACATCCTGCTCGACTGGGACCGGATGGTGGAGAAGGTCGACAGTTGGGTGCCGCGCGACTACGTCTCGGATGTGCGCCAGATCGCCCGCGACATGAACGCGACGATCGCCGGTTTCGTGCGCGGTCAGGGCTCGCTCTGCGTCATTCTCGGCCTCTATTACGGTATCGGCCTGTCTTTGGTCGGCCTCAATTTCGGCCTGCTGATCGGCCTCTTCGCCGGCATGATCAGCTTCATCCCCTATGTCGGCTCGATGGTCGGCCTCGTGCTTGCCGTTGGCGTCGCCCTGGTGCAGTTCTGGCCGGACTATCTCTGGATCGGCCTTGTGCTTGCCGTCTTCTTCAGCGGCCAGTTCATGGAGGGCAACATCCTCCAGCCGAAGCTGGTGGGCAAGAGCGTCGGCCTGCATCCGGTCTGGCTGATGTTTGCCCTGCTCGCCTTCGGCGCGCTCTTCGGCTTCGTTGGCCTGCTGGTGGCGGTGCCGGCGGCAGCGGCCATCGGCGTGCTTGTCCGCTTCGGCATCCAGCGGTACCTTGATAGCGATCTCTATCACGGGCACGGCAAGGCAGTGGAAAAGAAGGCGAAGAGCGACAAGGCCGCCTGATTTCCGACGATTGTCCCGAGTACAGCATGACAAAACGCCCATTTGAACAAATCCCCCTGGCCTTTGGCCACGACCCGGCGACGGGCCGTGAAGACCTGCTCGTCTCCGACAGACTGAGCGCGGCGATCGCGATCGTCGACCATTGGCCGGACTGGCCCTCGCCGGTGGTCATCATCGCCGGGCCGGTCGGCTCGGGCAAATCGCACCTTGCCAGTATCTGGAAGGAGCGGGCAGGAGCTGAGGTCATCCACCCGCTCGCCGGTTCCGATGCTGCCGTCATCGCGGCTGAACGGCCCGTTCTCTTCGAGGACGCCGACCGCAGCGGCTTTGACGACACGACGCTGTTCCACGTCATCAACAATGTGCGCCAGCATGGCACCGGTCTGCTGATGACGACCCGGCTCTGGCCGATGTCCTGGCCGGTGACCCTGCCGGATCTGCGTTCTCGCCTCAAGGCTGCGACCGTCGTCGAGATCGGCGAGCCGGATGACGAGTTGCTGACGCAAGTTCTGATCAAGCTCTTCGCCGACCGTCAGCTCTTCGTCGACGAGCGGCTCGTGGGTTACATCGTTCAGCGCATGGAACGGTCGCTCGAGGCAGCGCAGACGATCGTCGAACGCATCGACCATCTGGCGCTTTCCCGTGGCACCAAGCTCAGCCGGGTGCTCGCTTCGGAAGTTCTCGAAGAACTGGGGAATCAGCGGCGTTCCGATTGACTGTCACAGAACCGTCGTCAAACTGAGATAGCCGGTGCAACCGGAGCAATGGGATCGGATGAGCATGGACAACGCGGTAACGGCGGTGAACGAAAACCAGGCAGCGGTGGAGGATGTCGATCTGCTGGCCAGCCCGCAGCGCTTCATCAACCGCGAGTTTTCCTGGCTGCAGTTCAATCGTCGGGTGCTTGAAGAGACGCTGAACACCGCACATCCGCTGTTGGAGCGCATCCGCTTTCTGTCGATCTCCGCCGCCAATCTCGACGAGTTCTTCATGGTGCGCGTCGCAGGTCTGGAAGGCCAGGTGCGCCAGGGACTTTCCATGCGTTCGCCCGACGGCAAGACTCCGGTCGAGCAGCTCGAAGACATCCTCAAGGAAATCGACAATCTGCAGATGGAGCAGCAGGCCTCGCTCGCCGTCCTGCAGCAGTATCTCGCCAAGGAAGATATCCTGATCGTGCGCCCGGCATCACTGTCGGCGCAGGACAGGAGCTGGCTTGCCAACGAGTTCGACCAGTCGATCTTCCCGGTGCTGACGCCGCTCTCGATCGACCCGGCCCATCCGTTCCCGTTCATTCCGAACCTCGGCTTCTCGATGGGCCTGCAGCTCGTCAGCAAGACCGGCCGCGAGCCGATGACCGCGCTCTTGCGCCTGCCGGTCGCACTCGATCGCTTCATCCGGCTGCCCGACGTCAAGAACGTCATCCGCTACATCACGCTTGAAGACGTCGTCAGCCAATTCATCGACAGGCTGTTTCCCGGCTACGAGGTCAAGGGTTCCGGTACGTTCCGCATCATCCGCGACAGCGATATCGAGGTAGAGGAAGAAGCCGAAGACCTGGTGCGCTTCTTCGAAACGGCGCTGAAGCGCCGTCGCCGCGGCTCGGTGATCCGCATCGAGACGGATTCGGAGATGCCGGCGTCACTGCGCCAGTTCGTCGTGCAGGAACTTGGCGTTCCGGAAAACCGCATTGCCGTTCTGCCGGGGCTCCTAGCGCTCAACACGCTCTCGGAGATCACCAAGGCACCGCGCGACGACCTGCGCTTCGAACCCTACAATCCGCGTTTTCCCGAGCGCGTGCGCGAACATGCCGGCGATTGCCTGGCGGCGATCCGCGAAAAGGACATGGTGGTCCATCACCCCTATGAATCTTTCGACGTCGTCGTTCAGTTCCTGCTGCAGGCGGCGCGCGACCCGGACGTCGTCGCCATCAAGCAGACGCTCTACCGCACTTCCAACGACAGCCCGATCGTGCGTGCGCTGATCGACGCGGCCGAGGCCGGCAAGTCGGTGACGGCCCTGGTCGAACTCAAGGCCCGTTTCGACGAAGAAGCCAACATCCGCTGGGCGCGCGACCTCGAACGCGCCGGCGTGCAGGTCGTCTTCGGCTTCATCGAACTGAAGACCCATGCCAAGATGTCGATGGTGGTCCGGCGCGAAGAGGGCAAGCTCAGAACCTACTGCCACCTCGGCACCGGCAACTACCATCCGGTAACGGCGAAGATCTACACCGACCTGTCGTTCTTCACCTGCAACCCGGTGATCGCCCACGACATGGCGAACATCTTCAATTTCATCACGGGCTATGGCGAGCCGGAAGCGGGCATGAAGCTCGCCGTCTCGCCGCACACCCTGCGCCCGCGTATCCTCAGGCACGTCGACGAAGAGATCCAGCATGCCAAGGCCGGCCGCCCGGCAGCGATCTGGATGAAGATGAATTCGCTCGTTGATCCGGAAATCATCGACGCGCTCTACAAGGCGAGCCGCGCCGGCGTCGAGATCGATCTCGTGGTGCGCGGCATCTGCTGCCTGCGTCCGCAAGTCCCGGGTCTGTCCGACAATATTCGAGTCAAGTCCATTGTCGGCCGTTTCCTCGAACATTCCCGCATATTCTGCTTCGGCAACGGCCATGGGCTTCCATCGGAAAATGCCCTTGTCTATATCGGCTCGGCGGATATGATGCCGCGCAATCTGGACCGGCGGGTCGAGACGCTCGTGCCTCTCATCAACCGGACTGTGCACGAACAGGTTCTGTCGCAGATCATGCTGGGCAATCTCATCGACAACCAGCAGAGCTACGAAATTCTTCCTGATGGCACGTCTCGCCGGATGGAAGTCGGCAAGGACGCCGAGCCTTTCAACGCACAGCACTATTTCATGACCAATCCCAGCCTCTCCGGCCGGGGTGAGGCCCTGAAGTCCAGCGCACCGAAGCTCATAGCCGGCTGGAAGAGCGGCTGGCACAAATAAACTGGAATTGCATGGTCGAGTCTGAAGCGCAGGGGCGTCTGCCCGGCATCCGCCCGGTTTCTGTTATCGATATCGGTTCGAACTCCATCCGCCTTGTCGTCTATGAAGGCCTGAGCCGCTCGCCGGCCATGCTGTTCAACGAAAAGGTGATGTGCGGTCTCGGCAAAGGCATCGATGCCACCGGACGAATGGACGAAGAAAGCGTCGAGCGCGCGCTGAAGGCGCTGCATCGCTTCCACGCGCTCTCCAAGCAGGCGCGTGCGACGTCGATGTATGTGCTGGCGACGGCCGCCGCACGTGAGGCGAGCAACGGCCCGGCCTTCATCGAGAAGGCGGAGGCGATCCTCGGTCACAAGGTCCGCATCCTCACCGGCGAGGAGGAGGCCTATTACTCCGCGATGGGCATCGTCAGCGGCTATCACGATCCAGATGGCGTCGTTGGCGACCTTGGCGGCGGCTCCCTGGAACTCGTCGACGTCTCCGGCACGAAGATCGGCAAGGGCATCACCCTGCCGCTTGGCGGCATTCGTCTGTTCGAACACAGCAACGGCTCGTTGACGAAAGCGCGTACCTGGGTGCGCAAGTTCATGAAGAATTCGGCGGTGCTGAAGACTGGCGCCGGGCGTACCTTCTATGCCGTCGGTGGCACCTGGCGCTCGATCGCCAAGCTGCACATGGAGATCCGCGATTATCCGCTGCACATGATGCAGGGCTACGAGATTTCCTATGACGAGGCGATGGCGCTGCTGCCGGAAGTGATCGAGCCGAAGAACATCAAACCCTCGGCCTATTCGACGATCTCGAAGAGCCGCCGCAGCCTTCTGCCCTTTGGCGCGATCGCCATGCAGGAAGCGCTCTCGATCATGAAGCCAGAGCGGATTTCCTTCTCGGCGCTCGGCGTGCGCGAAGGCTACCTGTTCTCGTTGCTGAAGGACGAGGAACGCGCCCAGGATCCGTTGCTGACGGCGGCGAACGAGATTGCCATCCTGCGCGCCCGCTCGCCCGAGCACGCCCGTGAGCTGGCCGACTGGACCGGCCGCATGGTGCCGTTCTTCGGGATCGAGGAGACGGAAGAGGAAAGCCGGTATCGCCAGGCCGCCTGCCTGCTCGCCGATATCAGCTGGCGCGCGCATCCGGATTATCGCGGCCTGCAGGCCCTGAACATCATCGCCCACTCGACCTTCTCAGGAATCACCCACGCCGGCCGCGCCTATATCGCGCTTTCCAACTACTACCGCTTCGAAGGGCTGAACGATGACGGCACCACGAACGCGCTTGCCGGGATCACCACGCCGCGCCTGCTGGAGCTGGCGAAGCTGCTCGGCGGCCTCTTGCGTGTCGCCTATCTCTTCTCGGCATCGATGCCCGGCGTTGCGCGGAACCTGACGTTCCGAAAATCGTCTCTGCCGGACGTGGATCTGGAAATCGTGGTTCCGGCCGCCTACTCAGAGTTCTCCGGCGAACGACTGGATGGGCGCCTGCAACAGCTTGGCAAGCTCACCGGCAAGCGGCTCGCTTTCCACTTCGAAAGCTGAGCTGAAGAAAATCCCGGATCAAGCGGGCAGGGCGCGTGAACTTCGGCTCGCGCGCCCTTTTTTGATTATTCGGCCTTCAGGAAATCGCCGACTTCGAGCAGTACGAACTCGTTGTCGTCGGCCTTGTCGAGCGAGCGACCGGCCGAGAACGGCAGGTTGTTGTCGTTGCCGACGATGATGTGGGTCTCATCGACGCGGTCGACGTTCTCGATCGTGACGAAGGGCATGTCGTAGAAGCCGTCGCCGCCGCCCTGGCGCTTCCTGTTGTCCGGGTCGGCGATCTTCAAGAGGTCGATGTAGCCGATCTTGCGTACGGCCTTGCCGACATTGCTGTCGTCGAAGGCGATCTTGTAGATGCGCTTGACCTTGGAGCCCGTTGCGAAGCAGTCCGGCTTCGGGTCCTTCGGATCGGCGCAGGCCTTGTCGACCGTCCCGGCACCATTGTCGCGCTCGATCACCAGCGCGGTCTTGTCGTCGAGCATGTTGAAGTCGCCGATGGCCTCACCACCTTCCGCCAGGGGATAGAGCCAGCTGCGGCCGGTCCAGGCCTTGGTTGCGACATCGAGTTCGATGATGCGCAGCGCCGGGCGGCCATCGGCCTGCTCGACCGTTTCACTGTCCGTCCAGATCGGGCCTTCGAGCAGGCCGTAGAGCTTGCTGCCGTCGTTGGAAAGCGCCATGCCTTCATAGCCGCCGGAACGCTTCAGGTTGAAAGCGGGCGTCTTCTTCGATGGATCGCCCTGCAGCGTCAGCGTCGGATTATCGGGCGAAAGCACCGGCTTGCCGTCGACCGTGGTCGCGATCACGTCCGTCAGCTTACCGTCGAGGTCGAACTTGAGGACGTAGGGGCCGAATTCTTCGCCAACCCAGAAGCCGTCGGCGACCGGCTGGATCGATTCGACGTCGAAGTCAGCACCAGTGAGATAACGCTTGTCGGAACCTTCCATGACGATCGGGAAGGGCGCCTTCTTGTCCGGGTCGGTCAGGAAGAGCGTCTTCAGTGCTTCGACCTTGCCGCCATCCCAGTCCATCTTCACGTGATGCAGCATCAGCATGGCGTCGCTGGAGTTCAGCTTGCTGCCGAAGCCGTTGTCGGAGAGGCTCCAGAACGTACCGTCTTCCATCGCCTTGATGCCGGAGAAGCCCTGCATCGGCTGGCCGTCGAAGGGAAGCGACAGGCCGGTAGGGCGAACGCCATCCTTACCGGGAACGGTACCGAGCGCTTCGGCGCGCTTGCGGTCCGCGTTGGTGAATTTGCCGGAGGTCTTGAGATACTCGGGCGCGTCCGCAGGGGCGGCGATGATCGTGTTCGCCGGCAGGATTGCGTGACCCTTGAGGGTCGCGGTGAACGACTTTTCTTCGGCCGAGGCGGCCATCGTCATCAAAAGAGTAAGAGCCGCGGTGGCGAGAAGCGTTTTCGTCATGAAAGTCACCATGGGTTGGAGCCTTCTGCATGTCTTTCTCCTTGGATCGCTCTCGATCCAAGGAGAAAGACATGCAGCAAATTCGAAGTGCTACAGCGACCTTTGCGCGTCTTGAGACGCGCGGCGCTGCAGTCCCGCAACCCGATAGGCGGCTATGATGACGGTTGGGTGATGCTTGCTTTACAACCCGATGAAGCTTTGGTGACAGGCTCAGCCTGCAATGGTGAGGCTAGCCCAGCGTCCGGGCGTGATGCCGTAGGCGCGCTTGAAATGGCGGGTGAAATGCGCCTGATCGGCAAAGCCGGTTTCGAGCGCAGCACCTGCAAGACTTTCTCCGCGGGCGATCATCTGGCGGGCACGCTCCAGTCGGCGCATCAGGAGGTAGCGATGCGGGCTGGTGCCGAGAACACGGCGGAATTGCCGGGCCAGCGTAAAGCGATCGAGCCCGCTGACCGTCTCGAGTTCCTGAGAGCCGACCGGACGTTCGAGGTTGGCGCGAAGGAATTCGGTTGCCTCGAGAACGGCCTGCTTGTCGGCCTTTCCAGGCTTGATGTCCCTGGCGCCGGCGTGGCGGTAAAGGCCCTCTGCGATCCGCACGAGTATGTCGTAGAGCGCCAGTTCGTCGATACCGTTGTCGAGATCCATCACGGCTTCTCCGACCGCCTGCCGCAGGGCCTCGTCACCCACGACCGGTGCTGCGACGAAGGGCAGGGTACGGTCCGTTTCGCCGAGTGCTGCGAGCAGCCGTTCCGGTTGCAGATACATCATCCGGTAGCGCAACCCGATCTCCGTTCCGGCGCCGCCATCATGGACCTCGTCCGGATGGAGGATGATGATGCTCCCGGGATTGCTGAAGCGGCTTTCGCCGCGGTACTGGAACGTCTGAACACCGCCCAGCGTCACGCCGATCGCATAGGTGTCGTGGCGGTGCGGCTCGAAGAATTTTCCGTGCAGGCGCGCCTCGATGCGTTCGATGCCATCGACGGCAGGTGCGACCCGGATGCCGTCGCCAGGCGCACCGCACAATCGTTCAAGATTGATCGCGGCATCACCCGATAATGCGTCTTCCGGCACACCCTGTCGGGCTGAAAAGGAGATGACCGTCATGTTCGATACCAAATTTGCAATCGTCTTGCGCGAGGACCTGGCAACCTGGCAGAAGCTGAACGTCACCGCCTTCCTCGCCACCGGGATTGCCGGGCAGAAGCCCGATATCATCGGTGAAGATTATCGCGACGGCGCCGGCAACGTCTACAATGCCTTGAGCATTCAGCCGATCATTGTACTGGCTGCAGATGGGAAGACGCTCGGCAACATTCAACGGCGCGCGATCGAGCGAGACGTGCGCGCATCGATCTATGTCGATGGCATGTTCGCCACCGGGCACGACAACGCCAATCGAGCGATCTTCGCCGCGACCCGCCCGGATGATGCCGCGGTCGCCGGCATCGCCATCCATGCGGACAAGAAGCTGGTCGACAAGATTACCAAGGGCGCAAAACTGCACGGCTGAAGGGCTGCAGGTCGACGACGGTTATTCCGCCGCGCTGGGCGCAAGAGCAGGCGCCGCGCTACCGACACGCAGCGCAAGCACCCCGAGCTTCTGGCCGCGCCCCTTGACCGCGTGCTCGCCGAGATCCTCGACCCTGACATAGTGCGGCAAGCGCATTTTGCGGGCCAGGTCGGTAGAGATCAGCACCTGATGACCGAGCGTCTTGCAGAAGCCTTCCAGCCGGGCGGTGGTGTTCACCGTGTCGCCGAAATAGGTAATCTTGTGCCTGTCGAGGCCGATTTCGGCAGCGACGATGGTGCCGCCGTGGAGGGCTGCGCGCAGGCGTGGGACCTCGCCGAACTCCTTCTGCCAGCGGTGTGCGTCCGCGTCGATGGTTTCCAGAATATCGAAGACGCAATGGATGCAGGCAGCGTTGTTGGTGGCGCGGTCGAAGGGCCAGGTGATGACGGCGGCGTCGCCCACATAATCGTCGATCGACCCGCGATAACGCAGCACCGGGTCGGCAATCGTTGCGAACAGCTTGCCGAGATATTCCTGCATGCGAAGGTCGCCGTACCGTTCGGCAAAGGAGGTCGAGCCGGCAAGATCGATGAACAGAAAGACCCGTTCTTCCTGGATCGGTCTGCGGTAGCGCCCCGTCAGCAGGCTCAGGAACACGTCGCGCCCAAGCAGTTCGCGCACCCTCAGTATGAAGACGAGCGATCCTGAAATGCCGAGCGCGAAGAACAGGACCGTCTTGGACGGCATCATTGCCGCCATCCAGTTGTCCTCCATCACTCCGGTCGCCTGCATGATCAGCCCGGCGACGGCGTAGCCGACGTCGAGAAGCACGAAGTAGACCGCGAGCGAGGCGACGAAGAACACTGGGGTTGAGAAGGCGTGGATGCGTCGATTGAGGCGCCGGAAGATGACGCGCCGTTCAAAGGCGATGATCGGCAGGCACATGAACAGCGCATAGGTGGCACCGATCAGGGCGCCTTTTCCATAGAAGACCCATGCGTAGACCGCGCCTGCACCCGCGACGACGAGCAGCAGGAGAAGTCCTTCGAAAGTGGAGAAGCGCCAACGCATGCGGAAAGCCCCGGTACCGGAAGAAGCGGCATCCGTGTCAGTCGGCACGGTTGACCGCGCCGGCTCCACGCCTTGTCACCCCGTTTGAGACGGTGGTGATTCTGTTCCGCCGCGCTTTCAGCTAGAGCCGGATTCGGGCGGAAACTTGTCTCCGCCCGTGTGGGCTCAGTTCCCGAGCTCGACAGTCTCGATCTTCTTGTCGACGAAACGAAGGGCCACTTCGCCATTGATGAGCTTCAGCGCGGTTTCACCGAAGAGTTCTCGCCGCCAGCCCTTGAGCGCGCCGACATCGGCCTTGTCGCCCTCGGCGGCGATCTTGTCGAGATCGTCGCTGTTGGCGATGATCTTTGCGGCCACGCCCTGCTTTTCGGCGATCAGCTTCAAAAGCACCTTCAGCATTTCGCCGGCGGCAGCGGCGCCTTCCGGCGTGTGGCTTTGGCGCGGCAGTTTCGGCAAGTCGGCCTTCGGGATCGCAAGCGCCTCGTTAACCGCCTCGATGACCGCCGTTCCGGCGCCGGAGCGTTCCCAGCCCTTGGGGATGGTCCTGAGTCGCGCGAGCGCTTCCGCGTCCTTCGGTTGCTGCTGGGCGATTTCGTAGATGGCGTCGTCCTTGAGGATGCGTCCGCGCGGCACGTTGCGGGCGCGTGCCTCGCGTTCGCGCCAGGCGGCGACGGTCTTGAGGACCGCAAGTTCGATCGGCTTCTTGACGCGCATCTTCAGACGCTGCCAGGCATCGTCGGGATGCAGGTCGTAGGTGTCCCGCGCCTCGAGGATCGCCATCTCCTCCGTCAGCCACAGCGAACGCCCCTCGCGCTCCAGTTCGGCGGCGAGATACTTGTAGATGTCGCGCAGATGCGTGACGTCGGCGAGTGCGTAGTCGAGCTGCTTGTCGGTCAGCGGCCGGCGGCTCCAGTCGGTGAAGCGCGAGGACTTGTCGATCTGGGTGCCGGTGACGCGGTTGACGAGCTGATCATAGGAGACGCTGTCGCCGAAACCGCAAACCATGGCCGCGACCTGCGTGTCGAAGATCGGGTGCGGAATGAGGTTGCCGAGATGGAAGATGATCTCGATATCTTGGCGCGCTGCATGGAACACCTTGATGACCTCAGGATTGGCCATCAGCGCGAAGAATGGAGCGAGGTCGATGCCTTTGGCCATCGGGTCGACGATGACGGCAAGATCCGGGCTCGCCATCTGGATCAGGCAGAGCTCCGGCCAGAAGGTCGTCTCGCGCAGGAATTCGGTATCAATCGTAATATAATTTGAGCGGGCCAGCTGCTGGCAAGCGGCCTCAAGGTCTGCGGTTGTTTCAATCATCAGATTTAAATCACTGTGGCAAAAATGCGGCTTGGATTTTCGTGTAACCCTTCGCGGCATCTGTCACAATCGAAATTCTCAGACGATCTTGAAATAACCCGTCATGCCGGTCTTCTGGTGCTCGATGATGTGGCAATGGATGACCCAATCGCCCGGATTGTCTGCCACCAGCGCCACTTCCGCCTGTTCGTCGGGCAAAAGCAGGATCGTGTCGGTCGGCGGCGGCAGGAAGGTTCGCTTGTTGGAGTTGAGGATGCGGAAGCTTAAGCCGTGCAGATGGATCGGGTGGGCGTGCGGCGTCCGGTTGGCGACCTGCAGCACATAGCTCTTGCCGAGCTTCATTTCCTCGATCGGCGCGATCGGGTCGGGCGTGTCGCCCGGCCACGGCACCTTGTTGATCGCCCAGAACGTATAGCCGAGCGAGCCGCAGATCGAGGGCGCGGCCTTGTGTTCGGCGGTCGCCGTCAGCTCGATCGGCACGCGGATTGCGGTGGAGAGGTCCGCTTCGGCGATCCGGTTGGCGGGCAGGGGGGCGACATCCCTGAGATCACGTTTGAACGAAGCGCCGGTCGCCCGGAAGCGCGCGATCGTCCAGGGATGCGAACCCCGGAAATTGCCGAGCGCAACCGTCTGGCCCTCGCCATCGGGCATGCGCACGACAAGATCGACGCGTTGGCCCGGGCCGAAATCGTAGCGGTCGAGCGCAAACGGCTTGTCGACCGGATTGCCGTCGAGCGCGATCACCGTTGCCGGCGCGCCGTCGAGGCCGATCGTATAGATGCGCGTGACATCGGTTGCGACGATGCGCACGCGTACCAGGCCGCCGGCGGGCGCGTCGTAGGTCGGTTCCTGCTGCCAGTTGGCGGTACGCACCGTGCCGTAGGTGCCGCCGCGTGCCGCATCGCGCGGCTTGAAGGGATCGATGAAGGCGCCGCCTGTGCCAAGCCGCCAGTCGCGCAGGTTGAGCACGATTTCGGCGTCGAACACCGGATCCTCAGGGTTCTCGACGACAATCACGCCGGTCATCCCGGCGCCCATCTGGGTCAGCGTGTTGCAGTGGGGATGGTACCAGAAGGTGCCGGCGTCGGGCGGCGTGAACACGTAGTCGAAAGGATCGCCCGGATAGACATAGGGCTGCGTCAACTCGGGCACCCCGTCCATGGCGTTGGCGATCCTGAGCCCGTGCCAGTGCACCGTCGTCGGTTCGTCCAGCCGGTTGATGAGGCGCGCGGCATAGGGCTCGCCTTTGCGCATGCGCAGGACTGGTGGCATGCCGCTGTTTTCGGCCTCACCCAGTCCGTAGGTCATCACTTTCGGTGTCACGCCGTCGCTGGCGATCTTCGCGTCGATCAGCTGCGCCGTGAGAAGCTGCGGATCAGGCGCGGTGCCCGCACGCGCCGCCATGCCGGCGCCGAGCGCAAAGGCGCCTCCCAGCGCGGCAGAGCCTTGAAGAAAAGTACGGCGGCTGATGACGGGCATTCGGCAATCTCGGGAGCTGTTCGCGTTGTCGCCGGTTCTAAACCTGATTGTGGAGTTCAGCAATTCTTTCAACGGCGCGCATCTTGCCGCAGGTCGGGGTCAACCGTCCTTGCGCTTGTGGTTGTTGCTGGCCGCAAGCTTGTTGAAGAAAGACGAGGTGCGCAGAAGATTGCGGAACGGCATCGCGCGCTCCTGTGTGGGCACCGGCGCGCGCGCCGTCATGCGCTGCAGGGTGTAGAGCATGAACAGGAAGAGGATGGCCGCGGTATAGATGAACAGCGCCTGCGGTCCGAAGATCTCGAGCAGGAAGGATGCAAACAGCGGCCCGATGATGGCGCCAAGAGACCAGAAGAACAGCATGCCGGCGGACACCAGCGCGTGCTGACCCTCTGCTGCGTGGTCGTTGGCATGCGCCGAACAGAGCGAATAGAGCGGCATCGCAAAGGCGCCGAAGAGGAAGATGCCGGCAAAGTTCAGCCACTCGTCGTTGCCGGCGCCGAAGGCGAGGAACAGGCCGGCGAGCAACGAGCCGAAGGTGGCGATCAGGATGATCAGCCGACGGTCGAGCCGGTCGGAGTAATGACCGAGCGGGTATTGCAGCACGACGCCACCGATAATGCCGGCGCTCATGAAGGTGGCGATGGCCGTCACCGACAGGCCGATCCCTTGCGCATAGATCGGGCCAAGCGAGCGGAAGGCCGCGTTGGTCAGGCCGACGACGATGCAGCCGACGGTCGCGAGCGGCGAGATGTTCCAGAGCGCCTTGACGTCGAAACGGATCGCTTCCGGCGCGACCGGGCTTGATCGGTCGGCAAAGGAGATCGGCACGAGCGACAGCGTCAGCGCCATGGAGATGATGGCGAAGAGTTCGAAGCCTTCGAGACCGATGCCGGGGATGACATATTGCGCCGCCGTCACCGAACCGAGATCGACGAGGCGATAGACGGAAAGCGTGCGCGCCCGGTTGGCATTGGTGACGCTGGCGTTGAGCCAGCTTTCGACGGTCGCGAACAGGCAGGCAAAACAGATGCCGGCCAGCAGCCGCATCAGGAACCACATCAGTGGATTGATGACGAGCACCATCGAAATGGCCGCGGCCGAAGCGATCGCCGCCATGGCCGAGAAGGTGCGGATGTGACCGATCGATCGCAGGATGCGCGTGACATAGACGCAGCCGAGCGCGAAGCCGATGTTGTATCCGGCGCCGATCACGCCGATCAGCGATGTCGAAAAGCCCTCTTCCAATGCGCGAAGCGAGATGAAGGTGCCCTGCAGGCCATTGCCGCCGATGAGGATGCCTGCAGTAGCGAGAAGGGGGATGAGCGGGCGAATCTGAGACATGGGGCAGGCGACATCCGGGAATCGGCCGCGACTCGGGGATCAATGCGGGCCTTCAAATGTGTAGCCCTGCATTCTGCCGCCGGACAGTCCCGAATTGTGACGGTTGCCGTTCTTTTCGCAGCATTTCGGCCTGCTCGTGCCACAAGTGGCCTTGGACTGGCCGTTTCCTTCGTTTACAACGCACGTCCATCGGGGGCGGCAGCGGTCGCGCGGCTTGACAAAGGCTGCGCATCATGCGCTTTTCCGCCCGATTTTGACCATGTTGCCGCGCGCCGTTCCAGCGAGCTTGCGCGGCTCTTTGCAATTCCGGGATAAGACGATGCATCGTTACCGCAGCCACACCTGTGCCGCCCTCCGCAAGTCGGACGTCGGTTCCACCGTTCGCCTCTCCGGCTGGGTCCATCGCGTACGCGACCATGGCGGCGTGCTCTTCATCGACCTGCGCGACCACTACGGCCTGACCCAGGTCGTTGCCGATCCGGACAGCCCGGCCTTCAAGATCGCGGAAACCGTTCGCGGCGAGTGGGTGATCCGCATCGACGGTATCGTCAAGGCGCGCACCGACGACACGGTCAACAAGGGGATGCCGACTGGCGAG
The DNA here is from genome assembly GCF_020035535.1 of Ensifer adhaerens. NCBI lineage: Bacteria > Pseudomonadati > Pseudomonadota > Alphaproteobacteria > Hyphomicrobiales > Rhizobiaceae > Ensifer > Ensifer adhaerens. The sequence continues at coordinate 960,575 of NZ_CP083349.1, forward strand.
ATCGAGCTCTACGCCCAGGAGATCGAGGTTCTCTCGGCCGCCAAGGAATTGCCGCTGCCGGTCTTCGGTGAGCCCGACTATCCGGAAGACGTGCGCCTCAAGTACCGCTTCCTCGATCTGCGCCGCGACACGCTGCACAAGAACATCGTCAAGCGCACCCAGATCATCTCGTCGATGCGCCGCCATATGGGCGATGTCGGCTTCACCGAATACACGACCCCGATCCTGACAGCCTCGTCGCCGGAAGGCGCGCGCGACTTCCTAGTTCCTTCGCGTATCCATCCCGGCAGCTTCTACGCCCTGCCGCAGGCGCCGCAGCAGTACAAGCAGCTCCTGATGGTTGCCGGCTTCGACCGTTACTTCCAGATCGCGCCGTGCTTCCGCGACGAAGACCCGCGTGCCGACCGCCTGCCGGGCGAGTTCTACCAACTCGACCTGGAAATGAGCTTCGTCGAGCAGGAAGACGTCTGGTCGACCATGGAACCGGTCATCCGCGACATCTTCGTCGAGTTCGCCGAAGGCAAGCCGGTGACCGAGAAGTTCCCGCGCATCCCCTATGACACGGCGATCCGCAAGTATGGTTCCGACAAGCCGGACCTGCGCAACCCGATCGAGATGCAGGCTGTCACCGAGCACTTCGCCGGCTCCGGCTTCAAGGTCTTTGCGAACATGATTGCGTCGAACCCGAAGGTCGAAGTCTGGGCTATCCCGGCCAAGACCGGTGGTTCGCGCGCCTTCTGCGACCGCATGAACGCCTGGGCGCAGAGCCAGGGCCAGCCGGGCCTCGGTTACATCTTCTGGCGCAAGGAAGGTGAAAAGCTCGAAGGCGCCGGACCGCTCGCCAAGAACATCGGCGAAGAGCGCACGGATGCGATCCGCACTCAGCTCGGCCTCGACGATGGCGACGCCTGCTTCTTCGTCGCTGGCGACCCCGCGAAGTTCTACAAGTTTGCCGGCGAAGCCCGCACCCGCGCCGGCGAGGAACTGAACCTCGTTGACCGCGACCGCTACGAATTCTGCTGGATCGTCGACTTCCCGTTCTACGAATGGCTGGAAGACGAAAAGAAGATCGACTTCGCGCACAACCCCTTTTCGATGCCGCAAGGCGGCCTGGAAGCGCTCAACGGCGAAGATCCGCTGTCGATCAAGGCCTACCAGTACGACATGGTCTGCAACGGCTTCGAAATCGCCTCGGGCTCGATCCGTAACCAGCTGCCGGAAGTCATGGTCAAGGCGTTCGAGCTGACCGGCAAGTCGCAGCAGGAGGTCGAAGACCAGTTCGGCGGCCTCTACCGTGCATTCCAGTACGGCGCACCGCCGCACGGTGGCATGGCCTTCGGCATCGACCGCATCGTCATGCTGCTCGTCGGCGCCAAGAACCTGCGCGAGATCTCGATCTTCCCGATGAACCAGCAGGCCGTCGATCTGCTGATGGGCGCGCCGTCCGAGGCGACGCCGGCGCAATTGCGTGAACTGGCGCTCCGCCCGATCCCGCAAAAGAAGGACTAAAGGTCGAACGGACCTGATGAAAAAGAAAGCCCGGCGATCGTCTCGCCAGGCTTTTTCTCTTGATGCGTTCGATCTGTTCAACGCTTGCCGTAGACGGCGTCGCGAACATCGCGGGTGAACGGCCCCCACATGCCTTCGAAGGTGGTGTTCGTCATGGCGACGACGGTGATTTTCTCGACCGGATCGACGAACCAGTTGTGGCCATAAGCACCGCCCCACTGGATGGTGCCCTTCGATTGCGGCGTGGCGCCGGCCTTGGGATCGACGAGCACGGCCCAGCCATAGCCGAAGCCCCAGCCTGGACCCTGCGTCTTGGCCTCCGGACCGGTCTGGTCCTGCATCATCGCCTTCACCGTTTGAGCCGACAGAATGGGGCCTCCGCCCTTGCGGATGGTCTCGAGGAAGGTCAGCACATCCTTGGCCGTACCGGCCATGCCGGCCCCACCCGAGGGGAATTGCTTGGCATCGAGGATGCGGCCCGGCGAGAACGTCAGCTTGCCTTCTCCGATCGGCACGGCGACGCTTCCCTCCATGCGCTTCGGAGCAGGGGACGCGTCGAAATAGGCGGCGGTCAGTCGCTCCGATGGCTTCGTCGAGAAACCTGCGTCGGTGAGGGAAAGCGGGGCGACAACGAGTTCGTTGACGGCCTTGTCGAGCGTCTTGCCGGTCGCTTTCTCGATGACGCTGCCAAGCACGTCGATCGCCAGTGAATAGCGAAAGGACCTGCCCGGTTCGGATGCGAGCGGGACGCTGGCGAGACGCTTGAGGTTCTCGTCGAGCGAGATGTCGGTGAGATCGAGACCGTCAGAGACGCCGGCCTTGGCATAGGTTCCTCCGGGCGGCTGGAAGAAGCCGTATTCGAGCCCCGCCGTATGGTTGAGCAGGTGGCGGACGAGGATCGTCGCCGGCTTTCCGTCAAAGGCCGGCTTGAAGTCCGGCAACCACTTGCTGACCGGATCGTCAAGCGTGATCCGGCCCTCTTCGACAAGGCGCATGGCCGCCGCCGTCACGAAGGGTTTAGTGACCGAGGCAAAGCGGAAGATGTCATCCTCCTTCATAGCGCGGTCAGCCTCACGGTCGGCGAGCCCTGCAGCGCGGGCATAGACGAGTTCGCCGTCGCGGGCGACGAGGATCACGGTCCCGACGATGCGTTTGTCGGCGATCGCCCGGTCGATCACCGGGTCGAGCCGTGCGCCGAGCGATGCGTTCTGATCTTCGGCCAGTGCAGGGGAGGCAAGCAGCAACGCGAGCAGCGCTGCTTCTTTCAGGTGGAGACTCATCGGACAAATCCCTCTATAATCACAATGACCATTCCTGAATACGTCAGGTTGCGAGATGATTCTAGAGTGACCATTGTGAAAAAAAATGAACCCGCAGAATCATCCGCTCGCCGCCGGGGACGGCCGCGCGCCTTCGACCGCGACGTGGCTCTGGCCGCAGCCGGCGATACCTTCTGGAGGCTCGGCTACGAGGGCGCCTCGATCTCCGATCTCACCGCCGCCATGGGGATTACGCCGCAAAGTCTCTATGCCGCCTTCACCTCGAAGGCAGATCTCTATCGCGAGGCGCTTGAACAATATCGGCGCGAGGCGGGCGCTGCGGCGGGCCGCAATCTCGCCAGCGAAGGGCATGTGGTCGAGGTGATCGACAAGATACTGCGCGCCTCTGCGCACGAGTTTACGCTTCCCGGCAGACCGAAGGGCTGCATGATCTCAACCGCGGTGCTGACCTGCGCCGTCGAGAACCAGGCGATCGCACGGCACGTGTCCGCCTTGCGCAGCGAGACCCTGGCGCTGCTGGAGGCCCGTTTCAGGCAGGGCGTCGTCGACGGAGAGTTGCGTGCCGACACGGACCTCGCCGGGCTTGCGCGCTTCGTCGGCGCGATCCTCCAGGGCATGACAGTGCAGGCGCAGGACGGCGCCAGCGAAGTGGAACTCCTGGCGATCGCCGAACTGGCGATCGCCGAGGTGGCGCGCCATCGGCATCCTTCTTCCTGAGCGGACTGAGCGCGTCAGAAATCCATGCCGGGGCCGGGCGGTGGCGTGGGGCCGTTCTTCTTCGGCTTCTCGGCGACCATAGCTTCGGTCGTCACCAACAGGCCGGCGACGGAGGCCGCATCCTGAAGCGCCGCGCGCACCACCTTGGCCGGGTCGATAACACCCATGCGGAAGAGATCGCCATATTCGCCGGTCTGGGCGTTCCAACCGTGGGCGAAGTCATTGTTCTCCCGTAGCTTCCCGACGATGACAGAGCCTTCGGCGCCGGCGTTTTCGGCAATCTGACGCACGGGCATCTCGACTGCCCGCCGCACGATCTCGACGCCGACGCGCTGATCATCGTTGCCAGCCTTGAGCCCGTCGAGCGCATGAACGACCCTGAGCAAGGCGACGCCACCGCCTGGCAGAATACCTTCCTCTACGGCGGCGCGCGTTGCATGCAGCGCATCGTCGACGCGGTCCTTTTTTTCCTTCACTTCCACTTCGGTCGACCCGCCGACGCGGATCACCGCGACGCCGCCGGCAAGCTTGGCGAGCCGCTCCTGCAGCTTTTCGCGATCGTAGTCGGAGGTCGATTCTTCGATCTGCGCCTTGATCTGGCTGACACGTCCGCCGATATCCGCTTTCGCTCCGGCGCCATCGACGATCGTCGTGTTCTCCTTCTCGACCATCACTCGTTTGGCGCGACCAAGCGTGTCGAGCGTCACGTTCTCAAGCTTGATGCCGAGATCGTCGGAGATGACCGTACCGCCCGTGAGGATGGCAATGTCCTCGAGGATCGCCTTGCGCCGGTCGCCAAAGCCTGGCGCCTTCACCGCGGCGATCTTCAGGCCGCCGCGCAGTTTGTTGACGACGAGCGTGGCAAGCGCTTCGCCCTCCACATCCTCGGCAATGATCAGCAAAGGGCGGCTCGCCTGGATCACCGATTCGAGGATCGGGATCATCGCCTGAAGGTTTGAGAGTTTCTTCTCGTGGATGAGAATATACGGGTCTTCGAACTCGACGCGCATCTTCTCCTGGTCGGTGATGAAGTAGGGGGAGAGATAGCCGCGGTCGAACTGCATGCCCTCGACGATTTCGAGTTCGATCTCGGCGGTTTTGGCTTCCTCCACGGTGATCACGCCCTCGTTGCCGACGCGCTCCATCGCCTGTGCCAGATAGCTGCCGATTTCCCTGTCGCCGTTGGCCGAGATCGTGCCGACCTGCGCGATTTCCTCGTTGTTGGAGATCTTGCGGGCCTGGGTTTTCAGTTGTGCCACGATCGCCTCGACGGCGAGGTCGATGCCTCGCTTGAGGTCCATCGGGTTCATACCCGAAGCGATTGCCTTGATACCTTCCCGGACAATGGCTTGAGCAAGCACGGTGGCCGTCGTCGTTCCGTCGCCTGCGACGTCGCTGGTGCGCGACGCGACCTCCCGCAGCATCTGCGCGCCCATATTCTCGAACTTGTCTTCGAGCTCGATCTCCTTGGCAACCGATACGCCGTCCTTGGTGACGCGCGGTGCGCCAAAGGCCTTCTCGATGACCACGTTCCGTCCCTTTGGACCGAGCGTCACCTTTACGGCGTCGGCGAGGATGTCGACACCACGCAGCATACGGTCGCGGGCATCGCTACTGAACTTGACTTCCTTGGCTGCCATCGTTGACCTCCCTCAACACAAAACACGTGGCCTCATGCTCCCGCCGCCCGCCGCGCGAGGGGGCAACCTTGGCTGCAATCGAATACTGTCGGCGCGCCTGACGGCACGTTCCGCTACGTGGCGAAGTCCCGTTCTTCGTCATTGTCCGGCGTCAGGATATCGATCAATGCCGCAACGCGGCCGGCCGGCAGGTGGCGGCCTTCACCGATCAGCGCTTCGTCGTTGTTGACCCAGGCGATAGCTTCGGCGAGTTCACCCGCCGTGGCGCCTGTCGCAAGCAATTCGGCCATCAATGTCTCGTCGACCGGGCCAAGGATGGCGGTGATATCCGCATGCTTCAGTCCCATGGACTCCTCCTTCCGTTTTATCGGTCAGGAATGCGGGGACCTCGAGTCCCCGCCCAAGGTAAATAGGCCGAGGTCCGAAGGCATCAAGCGCTGATCATATCATGGAAGCCAAGCGGGCGAAAAACCAAGAGGTCGTCATTCCGGCCGAAGCGCGTTGTCGAGGAAATACCATTGGTCGAGATGCGCATGAACGATGGGCTCGATCGCGTTGTTCAACAGCAGCATATCGTCCAGGAGGCGGGCGTTGGGGTCATCGGAAGCCGGTAGCCGGATGGGCTCCAGCGCCCGGCACTCGAAACGGAACCCCTTGGTGCGCAATCCGTACCAGGGACAGATCGTGGCACCAGTCATGCGCGCCAGGCGAATGGCGAGCGCAAAATTGCCTTCCTGATGCGGCTTGCGGTCGAAGAACGGTCCACGGATTGTGCCGCCAAAACCTTCGTCGCAGAACATGCTGACGACGCCGCCGCTCTTCAGAATCTTGATCGCCGGGCGGATCCCCTCCATGCCCGGCGGCAGAAAACGCAATCCGGCTTTGCTGCGCACGCGCTCGGCGATCCATGCCTTGGCACGGCCCTTGGGCGGGAGATAGAAGGCATAGGGGCGCACATTGATGCTCTGCAACACAGTCGGGCCAACTTCCCAGTTGCCGAGGTGCATGCCGACGATGATCACAGGCCCAGCCTTGGCCACTTCGCCGATGATGTCGAGGCCGTTCAACGTCAGCCGATCACGGTTGTTCTGCAGCCGGTTCACGACGGAGAATTCGGTCATCAGCCGCCCCTGTGACCGGCAATTCTCGCGAAAGAGCGCCTCTTGCCCGGCAGCGTCGAGATCGGGCCGCAGTGCGCGGATCGTTTCCCGTGCGCGCTGCGACGCCACCTTGTGGAAGCGCGGCACGGCGAAAAGACCGAGCGCTGCACCAAGGCTGGAGCAGGCGTCCATTGGCAGTAGCTTCATCCCGAAATGGCCGGCGAGATGCGCGAGGTTCCAGAGATTATCCGTCACCCAATAGCGTCGGAACGCATTGAAACCCTCGCGTCCCGATAGGGCGTCGGCGAAGGTTGGTCGGCCTTCGCTTGTGAAGCTCCAGGCCTTTCGTTTGGCGATCTTCTCGGTCTGGCGTGGTTCTTCAGCGGTCATGGGATGGTCTCTGCCGTCTGTGCAGGGTCACCGGTAGTCCGCCCTTCGGCCTGAGCGTCAGCCGGCAGATCGGCTCGACCGCGTGGTGTTCGCGCAGGCGCACACGGTACTGTTGAGCGATGATCGCCAGGCAAAGGATCGCTTCCGTCAGGCCGAAGTGCAGGCCTGGGCAGACGCGCGGGCCGCTGGCGAAGGGGATGAAGCTGTAGGGTGTCGGGCGACGACCTTCGGTGAACCGCTCTGGATGGAAATGGTGGGGATCCTGGAAGAGGCTTTCAGTCCGGTGCAGCAGCCACGGCACGATGAGCACGAGCGAGCCCGGTTCGGCGGCAACATCGCCGATCATGTCCGCCTCGCGCGTCTGCCGCGCCAGGATCGGAACCGGTGGGTAGAGGCGCAGCGTTTCCTCGATGACGGCGCGGCACCATTCGAGCTGCGGTACGTCGTCGATGGTCGGCGTTCTCTCACCGCAGACCCTGGCGATCTCGTCGTGAACGGCTTTCTCGATCCAGCCTGCCTTGGAAAGCAGATACCAGGTCCATGTCAGTGTCGCCGCCGTCGTCTCGTGACCGGCCATGAAGATGGTCGCGGCCTCGTTGCGCAAGGCGACGAGGTCGAGTTTCAGCTCCGGATTTCGCTGTTGTCGTCGGATGAGCAGCTCGACCATCGAGTTGTGGTCGCCGCGGCCGGCAAGATGATCCTCCACAACCTTGTCGATCGTTCCGTGGATGCGCTTGACCGAGCGGCGCAGGCTCGGGGTGCGCAGGACGGGCAGGCCGTCGTCGAAGCCGAGGAAGTAGCCGATGTTGATGGAATCCACCAAGGACTGGTAGCTTGTGAAGCCCTCGGTCACGGCGGCCGCACTGTCGTCGCCGAGCTGGTTGCCGAAGACGCTGCGCGCGATGATCTCCGCGGTCAGGCCCGCCATTTCGTGGAGCGCATTGACCTCGGCTCCATCGGGCATCTCGTTCCAGCGCTCGACGAGCTCGCTGGTCGTCTTCTCCATGACAGGGCCGAAGGACGGCACTCTCTTGGCGTGGACGATATCGGCTACCAGCGGCCGGCGCTGTTTCCAGGTGTCGCCGTCGGAAATGAACAACCCGTCTCCGAGCAGAAACTCGAGCGCCCGGCGCATCTGCGGGCTCTTGCGTTCGAAGTTCTCGTGCCGCTTGACGACGACCTGTCGGATCAGATCGGGCGAGTTGACGACGATGATCTGCCGACCGAGGATCCGGATCTGCGAGACCTTTTCGGTATAGTCACTGGCACGCCAGATCGACAGGAAATCTGTCCGCGCCTGAAGCAGCAACCGCAGCGGTTTCCCCGGCGGACCCGAATAGTAATCGGCGCGGACGGGAGCGAACTTCCCCTCCAGCAATTCTTCCCTGAAATTTACAGATTGCTGGAGCCAGGCGAGCATTTACGTCCGATCTGCCGTAACGTGAAGATGATATTTAGGCGTATATTTGTATTTCTTGCACGAGGTCCGAGAATTCCCGGTGTGCTTTAAATGTTCTCAAGTTGCTGGACGTCGGTTTAACGGCGGCCTGATTTTGGCATGCACGATTTTGGCAAAAAACGCTATCACCCGGGGCCAAATTTTCTTGGTGGCGTGAGTAACGTGTCGAAATAGCAACGGCAGCATTAGCCAAAGCGCGCGCCGTCAAGAAGTGCCCTGCCGACCGGCCGCGTGAGCGCAAGTAGTAACGGCCCTTGTTCTGTCGAGGGCGGGTGGATGCGCAATAACGATATGCTTGAATGAAGTTGGACCGGAGGTCCTACGGCCTCCCTGAGTCGCGGAGCCGTCAAAGCTTGCGCGCCCGTGTGGGCGCGCAAAACTCGTTCCAAGGTCGCCTGCTCCCGGCAGTCGGTCGACGCCGGGAGCAAGCCGAAACATCAGTCGTTTGCGGTCACCTTGACGCCGAGCACCGACGGAATGGTGTTCGGTGCGCCCATGGCGGCGCCCATGATCATCGGGAACGGAACCGGCTTTTCCGGTGCAGCGCTGATCGTCAGGCTCTTCGGGCCATCGAGATAGGCGTTGATGGCGGCGGATACCTGGTTCTGCAGTTCCGGCACGTTGAGCTGAGCCATCATGATTGGCACCAGACCCTTCAGCGACTGCGCCATCTGATCGCCCGTAACGCCCTGCTGCGAGCCGGCATAGTCCAGCGCCTTCTTGGTGATGGAGGCGTCGTCGAAGCGGATTTCGGCGCTGTTGAAGGTCAATTGCTGCACCAGACCCATCATGGCGAGGCCCATGGCCTGGTTTGCCTCTTCCTTGTTCGGGTTGGCCTCGGCCGCCTTCATCGCTTCCTGCATCGATTTGACGAAGCCCAGCGTGTAGCCGGAGATATCGAAGGCGAAGTTCAGCCGGCCGACGTTCTTGAAGTCGAAGGCGTATTCTTCCAGGGCGACATTGCCGCTGTCGACTTCCCAGCTGCCCTTCATCGTCAGAGCGCCGTCAATCGTGGTGAGGCCGAGCTTTTCGATCGCGTCCTTTGTCTTGGCATCTTCAACAGAGGAAAGGTCCGCCTTGATGCCGGAAGCGGTCGCGTCGAAGTCGAAGCCGGCGTCATTTTCCTGGCGTGCCAGGTTGGCTTCGGTGCTTTCGAGCGAGAATACTTCCTTACCCTTGGCGTTGAGCGTGATCGGGCCCGTGCTCGCGCTTTCATAGAGAAGGATGTCGTTGATCGTCTCGCCCTTGGCGTTGGCGGGAATCGTGAGGCCAGAGAGCAGGATGTCCTTGACCGAGAGGCTGCCTTCTTCCTGGCTGAGGTTCACGTCCGGGAAGGATACGGTTTCGGCGTAGTAGCCACCGCCCTCGGTTTCCTCGACACCTTCGAAGGTCAGGTCACCGATCTTCAGGTTCGTCGGTTCGCCCGGCTGGCTGGCGAACTTCAGCTGCACGCCGGTCACCGTCACCTTGTCGCCGTCGACCTCGGCCTTGTCATAGGTGAGGGAGGTGCCGTTCGCGTTCGTTGCCGCATCGAGCTTCTTCATCAGGTCCGCGCCATCGAGTGCAAAGGCCGGGCTGGCGAGAGTGAGGAGCGCGGCACTCGCCATCATCAGGCGGATCTTGCGCGTGTGCATCATTGTCGAGTTCCTTCGTAAAATCTTTGATTGTGTAGCTGTTTCGAAGATGAGGCGTGGCTAATCTGGTTTGTCCCGGCAGAGGGCGTCAACTGGGAGCGAACGGCAACATCCGGCAGTTTTCGGCGGCCAGTTCGTGTCTTGCAATCCCCCTCACAGATCGTCCAAATCAACTGCAGCCGAAGCTATTACGAAACAGGGCGAAATTATATTCGCTTGGCCAAACCGCACATGTTCCTGACCGGGCATGCTTTCCGGGATGTTACCAAGCGCTCGCCTCAGACGCATAGCGGCCCGACCGTTGCACGAACATTGCGCCGGAGCAAGCGGATCGCTTCAGGCGCCAACTGTTGACTGGGCGGGGGTTCTCCACAATGGCATCCCCTGAAAACCTTGCTGTTCCGGGTTTGTTGCGCTAGCAAGGACCTATGGGACAAAGCCTTAATCCCCCGTCAGGCGGGGACGACAATATTCAGCCGGTTGACCTCAAGGCGGCGCTGGAAGAGCGTTATCTCGCCTATGCGTTGTCGACCATCATGCACCGCGCACTTCCGGACGTTCGCGACGGGTTGAAGCCCGTGCATCGCCGCATCGTGCATGCGATGAGCGAGATGGGTCTCAGGCCCAATTCATCGTTCAAGAAATGCGCCCGCATCGTCGGCGACGTGATGGGTAAGTTCCACCCGCACGGCGACGCCTCGATCTATGACGCGCTGGTGCGCCTGTCCCAGGAGTTTGCGATCCGCTATCCGCTGGTCGACGGCCAGGGCAACTTCGGCAACATCGACGGCGATAACGCCGCGGCGATGCGATACACCGAAGCGAAGATGACGGACGTCTGTTCGCTGCTTCTCGAGGGTATCGATCAGGACGCGGTGGACTTCCGCCCCACCTACAACGAGGAAGACCAGGAGCCGACTGTGCTTCCGGGGGCCTTCCCGAACCTGCTTGCAAACGGCGCCACCGGTATCGCCGTCGGCATGGCCACTTCGATACCGCCGCACAACGCACATGAATTGTGCGACGCGGCGCTGCATCTCATCCGCCATCCGGAAGCGAGCGTCGAGGATCTGCTTTACGATCCGGCCAATCCGCAGAAGGGCGGCATCGAAGGACCTGATTTCCCGACCGGCGGTGTGATCGTCGAGAGCCGCGAAAGCATGGCCGAATCCTATCGCACGGGCCGTGGCGGTTTCCGCGTCCGTGCCCGTTGGGTTCAGGAGGACATTGGTCGTGGCGGCTACCAGATCGTCGTCACCGAGATCCCCTACCAGGTTCAGAAGTCGCGCCTGATCGAAAAGATTGCCGAGCTTCTGGTCGCCCGCAAGCTGCCACTGCTCGAAGACATTCGCGACGAATCCGCGGAAGATGTCCGCATCGTCCTGGTGCCGAAGAGCCGCTCGGTCGATGCCGGCATCCTGATGGAGTCGCTGTTCAAGCTGACCGAGCTCGAAAGCCGCATCTCGCTCAACATGAACGTCTTGTCCATGGGGCGGGTGCCGCGGGTCATGGCGCTCAACGAGGTGCTGTCGGAATGGCTGGCGCATCGCCGCGAGGTGTTGCAGCGCCGGTCCCGCCATCGCCTGGCGGCGATCGACCGCCGGCTCGAGATCCTCGGCGGTTACCTCGTCGCCTATCTGAACATCGACGAAGTCATTCGCATCATCCGCGAAGAGGACGAGCCCAAGCCTGTCATGATGGAGCGGTTCTCGCTCACGGACCTTCAGGCCGAGTCGATCCTCAACATGCGCCTGCGCTCGTTGCGCCGGCTCGAAGAGTTCGAGATCCGCACAGAGTTCGACGCCCTGTCGAAGGAAAAGGCCGAAATCGAAGCGCTGCTCGCCTCCGAGGAGAAGCAGTGGCAGACGGTCGCCTGGGAGATCGGCGAGGTCAAAAAGAAGTTTGCCAAGGCGACCGACATCGGTAAGCGCCGCAGCACGTTTGCCGATGCGCCGGAAGCCGACGTGGAGGCGATCCAGCAGGCGATGATCGAGAAGGAACCGATCACCGTCGTCATCTCGGAAAAGGGCTGGATCCGTGCGCTGAAGGGCCATATCTCCGACACGTCCTCGCTCCAGTTCAAGGAGGGCGATGCACTCAAGGTGGCATTCCCGGCGCAAACGACGGACAAGATCCTGGTCTTTACGACCGGCGGCAAGGTCTACACGCTTGGTGGCGACAAGCTGCCCGGCGGTCGCGGGCATGGCGAACCACTGCGCATCATCGTCGACATGGAGAACGATCAGGACGTCCTGACTGCCTTTGTTCACGATCCGGCGCGCAAGCTGATCGTCTCGTCGGCTGCAGGTAACGGTTTCGTCGTGACGGAAAGCGACATCGTCGCCAATACCCGCAAGGGCAAGCAGGTGATGAACGTCTCGATGCCGGACGAAACGAAGCTGGTCGTGCCGGTCAAGGGCGACCATGTTGCCGTCGTCGGCGAGAACCGCAAGATGCTCGTCTTCCCGCTCGTCCAGATCCCTGAAATGGCGCGCGGCAAGGGTGTCCGGTTGCAGCGCTACAAGGATGGCGGCATCTCCGACATTCGCTGCTTCACGATCGCTGAGGGGCTCATCTGGGAAGACAGCGCTGGCCGCGTCTTCACCAAGACGAAAGATGAGTTGATCGAGTGGCAGGCGGACCGTGCATCGGCCGGTCGCGTCGTTCCGAAGGGCTTCCCGCGCAGCGGAAAGTTCAGCGGCTGATCTTGAAATCCCAGCCATGCGGCCGATTGGCTGCATGGTTGGTGTCCCATTCCGGGGCGCCGAATTTTTGCATTAAGGTATTGGAAACACAGTTGAAACCGAGCGAAATACGGCGCTTGTAAGGTGTCGCCGTATCGTGGATCACTGCCCATCCAACAGGATGGAGACGATGCCGAACGCCAGCAACCTCGACGATATTCTACTGGCGCTCGCCAGCCCGATACGCCGGCGGATCTTCGAGATCCTCTTTGCCGGCGAAGCCCGTCTCGCCGACATTGGCACCGCCGTGGCGGTCCGAGGGGAAGAGCTGGAGAAGCATATCGCGCTACTGGAAGCCGCTGGGCTCATCACGCGCCTGCGGCGCCGTGAGGGCGAATCGCTCAGCGGAAATCCGGCGCCTTTGAGCGAGGCAGCCACCTGGATCAACACCAATCGCGAGCTTTGGGCGATGCGCGTGCAAATGCCGGAAACTCGGCTGGCAACCGCCGCGTCGGAGCCTGTGCCCGAGAGAACGCCGGTGCGCGATCGTCTCAACGAAACGGATCAGAAATCGCGCCGCCCCCGGCCAACCGGTCCTCGCCGCGACAATTGACCGGTTGCGCTACTCGGCGCAGGCCACTGCGGCCCTGAGCGCTCGGCTGCGCATCTGCCAGAGCGAATGGCCGATGAGCGCGAAGATCAGGATGGCGCCGCCCATCAAGGTCTGCGTCGTCGGGGTTTCGGCAAAGACCAGCCAGACCCAGATCGGCGCGAGGATCGTTTCCAGCAGATAGAACATACCCACTTCCGGTGCCGAAAGGTAACGCGGTCCCGTCGCCAGGCAGAAGAACGCGAGCGGGATCATCACGAGCCCGTTGAAGAAGATGTAGCCGGGTTCCGCAATCGTGAAGCCCGAAGAGGGCAGCATCAAGAGCGCAAGCGCTCCGGGGAAGATTGCTGTGACCAGTGGCACCAGCGCCATGTCGCGTTTGCTTGCGCGGCTGATCGTGATCGCGCTTGCAAGCAGGAAGGCGGAGGATGCCGCCATCGCGTCACCGAAAAGATGGCCGCTTTCCAACCCGTCCTGGACGATCAATCCGACACCGAACACCATGACCAGCATGGTCACGAGCGTGGCGTTCGATGGTCGTTCCTTCAGGAAGATCCAGGACAAAATGGCGGCAAACATCGAGGTGAAGGCGAGGATGAAGACCACGTTGGCCGTCGATGTGTTGAAGACGGCAAGCAGGAAGGTGCAAGAGTTGATGCCGTAGAACAGCCCGACCACGAGGCCTGTCTTGCCCGGCAGAAGGGAGATCTTCCGGCCGAAGAGGCGGTTGATCACGAACCAGGTGCCAAGCGCGATGACGAAGGTCGACAGGCTGCGCACGGCAAGCAGTGACCAGACGTCGCCGCCGGCGGAACGGATGAGCGGGATGTCGAAGGAAAGTGCAAGGCCACCGATGCCGGTGATGGCAAGGCCGCGCCGGTGCATCGCGGCATCAGAAGATGAACTCAATTTCTAACCCGTTTTAGTAGGAGCGGCTTCCAGGGTGGTATCCCCGCCTTCATAGCGTTCCCAGCCACGGGCCATAAGGTGTTCTTGCGGCAAAAACTTTGTTTTATAGCCCATCTTCCGCGATCCCTTGACCCAATAGCCAAGATAGACGTGGGGAAGGCCGCGCTCTTTGGCACGGCGAATATGGTCGAGAATCATGAAAGTGCCGAGCGATCGGTCTTCGTGGGCGGGATCGAAGAACGAATAGACCATGGAAAGCCCGTCGCCCATGCGATCGGTCAGCGCTGCGGCGATGAGCGGTCCACGCGCCTTCTGGCTAATCCCGTCGCCTTCGACCCGCAGGCGGTACTCGATGATCTTCGTGTGCACGTGCGTGTCTTCGACCATCATTGCATAGTCGAGGACTGACATGTCCGACATGCCGCCCTTCTGGTGGCGACGGTCGAGATAGCGGCGGAAGAGATTGTACTGTTCGCTGGAAGGTTCGGCCGGATACTCGGCCGAAATCACGTCGTGATTGGTCGCAAGCACCCGGCGCATCGAGCGGCTGGGTGCGAACTCGTTGGCAAGGATCCGCACCGAGATGCAGGCGCGGCAAGTCTCGCACGCCGGACGATAGGCGATGTTCTGCGAGCGGCGGAAACCGCCCTGCGTCAGGAGGTCGTTGAGTTCCGGTGCGCGCTCGCCGACCATGTGGGTGAAGACTTTTCGCTCCATCTCGTTCGGCAGATAAGGGCAGGCTGCCGGCGCAGTCAGGTAGAATTGCGGAGACGGTGCGGTCTGTGTGTTCATCGAGTGCGGAGGTCACTCTTCGCGCGGTTGTTCATGACAATAGCATGGCGGAAGAATGGAAAACGTCAACTCACTCGTTTGCAGCTTCCGCCTCCGCTGGCCAGTTATTTTAGCGTTGTCGACAATAGTCTGCGCTTCCGGTCAGTACATGTCGCGGCGGACGGTGACGGTGCCGATCAGCAGGTCGTGCAGCAAGCGGCTGCGATCGGTAAAAAGACCGATCAGGAGGATCAGCGGCGTCAGCAGGGCGTTGGCGATCCAGAAGATGACGAGATGCACGATTGCGGTCAGGAAATCCATCGGACGTCCGTCGGTGCGCGCGATCGCAAGACCCATCATCCGCATGCCGGGCGAAGCCTGCTCGCGACCGCCGACCGTCAGGCCGAAATAGAGCATCGCGACGATCGCAAAGAGCGCCGGATAGAGCATGAAGCCAAGGCCGAGCGTGAGGATGCCCAGGAAAAAGACGACGACTGCCGCGGGAATCCACAGCAACCCGATGATGGCGTAATCGAGCAGGAAGGCAAATATGCGCCGGGACAGCACGCCCTGATAGGCGCGCCAATCATTGCTCGGCAGCCTCAGTTCTTCGTTGTGCATCGTCATCCGTTTCGGCCTCGCTTGGTTCCATTGAGGATATGGGATCACATCCCGGCCAAAACAAGGAGAGAAGACTTGATCGGATTGCTGGTCTACCGGTCCTTGGCGAGGATGCGAGCCACTTCGACGGCGAAATAGCTGAGGATGCCGTCGCAGCCTGCGCGCTTGAAGGCGAGCAGCGTTTCCAGCATCACCTTGTCGCCGTCGATCCAGCCGTTTGCGGCGGCCGCCTTGACCTGCGAATATTCGCCGGAAACCTGATAGGCGAAGACCGGCAGGCCGAATGCCTCCTTCATGCGCCAGCAGATGTCGAGATAGGGAAGGCCGGGCTTCACCATCAGCATGTCGGCGCCTTCCTCGACGTCGAGGGCCGCGTCGCGGATCGCCTCGGTGCCGTTGGCCGGGTCGATGTAATAGGTCTTCTTGTCGCCCTTGAGCAGCCCGCCGGTGCCGATCGCCTCGCGATAGGGACCGTAGAAGCCGGAGGCGAACTTGGTCGCATAGGCCATGATGCCGACATTCTGGTGTCCG
Organism: Ensifer adhaerens; assembly: GCF_020035535.1. NCBI lineage: Bacteria > Pseudomonadati > Pseudomonadota > Alphaproteobacteria > Hyphomicrobiales > Rhizobiaceae > Ensifer > Ensifer adhaerens. The sequence goes on from NZ_CP083349.1 coordinate 976,430, forward strand.
GCTGCGTCGAGTGCCTGGCGGATCGCGCCGATGCGGCCATCCATCATGTCGGACGGGGCGATGATGTCGGAGCCGGCATCCGCCTGCGCGACCGCTGCCCTGGAGATCATCTCGACGGTTTCATCGTTGACGATCTCGCCGTCGCGCAGGATGCCGTCATGGCCGTGGCTGGTAAAGGGGTCGAGCGCCACGTCGGTGATGATGCCGATCTCGGGTACTGCCTTCTTGAAGGCGCGGGTCGCCTGATTGATCAGGTTGTCGGCGGCAAGGCTGTTGGAGCCGGTCTCGTCGCGCAGCGACATGTCGACGTTCGGGAAGGTGGCGATCGCCGGAATGCCGAGGTCGGCCGCTTCCTTGACCGCTTCCACGGCCTTGTCGACGCTCATGCGGTTGACGCCGGGCATGGCATCGATCGGCTGCACGATATTGCTGCCCGGCACGATGAAGATCGGCCAGATGAGATCGTCGACGGTTAGGCGGTTTTCCTGCACCAGTCGCCGCGTCCAGTCGGCCTTGCGGTTGCGGCGCATGCGGCGGTGGCCGGTAATCCTGTCCACAAGATTTGTCCTGTCGTTCATTGCGCCCGCGCCTTTCCCGTCAAAATCGTCGTTGGCCAAGCGCTTTATCATGGGCCGGCGGCAATTGGGAACCGCGCGACCGGGAAACGGGCTGCGGCATTTCTTCTCTCAATGATGCGGTAGGGGAGGGGAAGCTGCGATCCCGCTGGCGGATGAGAAAGACCCGCCCTATCTTGCCGGCCATGCTTCATGATTCTGCCCATGTGCTGAAACCCTCGCTGACCGAGATCCTCTTCGGTCTCTTCCTGCGTCTCGTTTCCGCCTCATGCATCTGGTTCGCACTCAACTACTGGGCCATGCTGATCGGCTTTTCCCATGGCGGTGCCGGGCGGTTCGATCTCTTGACGCCCGAATGGCGTGCGGCGGCGACTGCGCTTGCCGTCGTCTATCCCGTTGCGGCCCTTGGCCTCTGGTTGCTCGTCTCCTGGGGGCCTGTGGTCTGGGTGGTCGCAGCGGCGATCGAAATCGCGATGTACGAGTTCTATCCGGCCAGTTTCGGCGCGCGTCCATTGCTGGTCGTGCTGCATGTGGCAGTTGCCGTGACTTTCGTTCTTTTCCGGGCGGCGCTGCTCTATCAGCGCTGGCGGCAGGCCAAGCAGGTAAGAGTTGATTCACCCTGAGACAGGCTCTTCAAATGGCAAGCTCTTGTTAAGGCTGCGGTTTAAGTAGAATTTTAGACGTATTCGATAGGGTCTCACTCAAGGCGGGAAGACAAACAGACACCGCCAAACAAAACAGTGAGGCAGTCAAATGAACACCAAGATGAAGCCGCAGGTTGCTGCGCCCCGAGACCCCCAGGAAGAAACCATCCGCGGTCTCTATATGGAATCCCTCCACCTCGTCGAGCGCCTGCATCGCCGTCTGCTCGACGTCATCAAGGACGAGTTCGATCGGGAAGGTCGCAGCGACGTCAACGCCGTCCAGGCCCTGTTGCTCTTCAATATCGGCAACTCGGAACTGACCGCCGGCGAACTTCGCTCCCGCGGCTATTACCTCGGCTCGAACGTTTCCTACAACGTCAAGAAGCTTGTCGATCTCGGCCTGATCAACCACCAGCGCTCGCGCGTCGACCGTCGCTCGGTCCGCATCAGCTTGACGGAAGATGGCCAGGACATCGCTGAAACCGTTGCCAAGCTTTACGAGCGCCACATCGGCTCGATCCAGAAGGTCGGCGGCATCGGTTCGGACGAGTTTACCCAGATGAACAAGCTCCTGCAGCGTCTCGATCGCTTCTGGAACGACTCGATCATGTATCGCCTGTAATCCGGGTCAAAACCTCCAGTTCAAGGGTCGGGCGCAATCCCTGCGTGTCCGACCTTTGCCATTTGCGACCTTCCCATCCTGTTGCTGAAAAGCCGCACCGCTGCAGCGCCGCATTCTGGGGTTCGGGCTGCCTTCCAAGCGGAAAATATTAGAAAATCAAAATGTTGCCGTCCGCAGGTTGGCCTGCCAATCGCCCGCAATGGTGAAAAGCAAAAGGCGTGCCATGTCGCGGTTCAGCCTCGCCGAGACACGAATTGGCCATATTGCTGTGACAGCGACGACGACATGCGGTAGGTGCAGCCACGTGTTTTCTGGCGTGTGGAATCGTTTCGCGTGTCGCCTGCCGGATGAGGGTCCTCACTCGCGGTATCGTGAAATCATGTGAGGGCAGGGTGGCTCGTTGGTTGACCTTTGTTAACCACGATCGTGTTAGGGCTCCGGCAACTTGCGTTTCAGCGCATAGGGCGCGTGCCAACGCATTGGGATGGTAGGAATATGTCGAAAAAGAATGGAATTGATGCATTCTCGCGCCGCGCTTTTCTGCGCTCGGCAGCAACCTTCGGCGCTGTGGCAGTCGCCGGCGCGGCAAGCGCACAGGACGCCCTGAACGAGATCATCAATTCGCCTCGCCGCGGCTCCTGGGACGACCAGTTTGACGCAAAAGGGGCATCGCGCACCGCGACGACGGTCGTTTCGAATACGCCTGTCTTCGGTCCGGAGACGATCGCCCACGTGCAGCAGGCGATCTTCGACTACCAGAACATCGTTTCTCAAGGTGGCTGGCCGACGGTCCAGACCAGCGTCAAGCTCGAGCTCGGCGTTACCGATCCCTCGGTACAGCAGCTCCGTCAGCGCCTGATGGTTTCCGGCGATCTGCCGCGTTCGGCCGGCGTTTCCTCGTCCTTCGACAGCTACGTCGAAGGCGCCGTCAAGCGCTTCCAGGCGCGCCACGGCCTGCCGCCGGATGGCGTCATCGGCGAATACACGCTGAAGGCAATCAACGTCGACGCCAACACCCGCCTCGGCCAGCTCCAGACCAACCTGGTGCGCCTGCAGTCGATGTCCGGCGATCTCGGCCGCCGTTACGTGATGGTCAACATTCCGGCTGCCTATATCGAAGCGGTGGAGAACGGCCGCGTGGCGCTGCGCCATACGGCGATCGTCGGCAAGATCGATCGTCAGTCGCCGATTCTCAACTCGAAGATCTACGAGGTCATTCTCAACCCCTATTGGACCGCGCCGCGCTCGATCATCCAGAAGGATATCATGCCGCTGATGCGCAAGGATCCGACCTACCTCGCACGCAACTCGATCCGCCTGTTCGACGGCAGCGGCGGCGAAGTGTCGCCGGAGACGGTCGACTGGAACGCCGAAAAGGCGCCGAACCTGATGTTCCGCCAGGACCCGGGCAAGATCAACGCGATGTCGTCGACGAAGATCAACTTCCACAACGAGCATCAGGTCTACATGCACGACACGCCGCAGCAGGGCCTGTTCAACAAGCTCATGCGCTTCGAATCGTCCGGTTGCGTGCGCGTGCAGAACGTGCGCGACCTTTCGACCTGGCTGCTCAAGGAAACGCCCGGCTGGTCGCGCCAGCAGATCGAGGCGACCATCAAGACCGGCGTCAACACGCCGATCACGCTCGCCGAGGAAGTCCCTGTTTTCTTCACCTACATCACGGCCTGGTCCGCCAAGGACGGCGTGGTGCAGTTCCGCGACGACATCTACCAGCGCGACGGCGCTACCGAACTGGCCCTTCAGACCCCCTATGGCGTTGAGCAGTCCGCCGGTTCGGTCGACCAGGACGCACTGCCGCAATAAGCAGATTTGCGACACGAGATTGAAAAGCCGCGCTCTCCCGGGGAGCGCGGCTTTTTCGTGCGCCGGACCCCGCGATATTTCGGCGCGGCAGATAGGGGAAATGACGCAAACCGCACAGCGGATATTGCTCTCTCCGTGCGAGGAAGTTAAAGAACTGCCACCCTTGAGAGGAGCCTCGCGCCGATGCCTGAACAGACCAATGACGCCTTCTTCACCCGCTCTCTGGCCGACAGCGATCCGGACATCTTTGGTGCGATCGAGAAGGAGCTGGGTCGTCAGCGCCACGAGATCGAGCTGATCGCCTCCGAGAACATCGTTTCCCGCGCCGTGCTCGAAGCCCAGGGCTCGATCATGACCAACAAATACGCCGAGGGCTATCCGGGCAAGCGCTACTACGGCGGCTGCCAGTTCGTCGACATCGCCGAGGAACTGGCGATCGAACGTGCCAAGAAGCTGTTCGGCGTCAACTTCGCCAACGTTCAGCCGAACTCCGGTTCGCAGATGAACCAGGCCGTGTTCCTGGCGCTCTTGCAGCCCGGCGACACCTTCATGGGCCTCGACCTCAATTCGGGCGGTCACCTGACGCACGGATCGCCGGTCAACATGTCCGGCAAGTGGTTCAACGTCGTTTCCTACGGCGTGCGTGAAGACGATCACCTGCTCGACATGGACAACGTTGCCGAGCAGGCACGCAAGCACAAGCCGAAGCTCATCATCGCCGGCGGCACCGCCTATTCCCGCATCTGGGACTGGAAGCGCTTCCGCGAAATCGCAGACGAAGTCGGCGCCTGGCTGATGGTCGACATGGCCCACATCGCCGGCCTCGTTGCCGGTGGCCAGCATCCGTCGCCGTTCCCGCACTGCCACGTTGCCACGACCACGACGCATAAGTCGCTCCGTGGTCCGCGCGGCGGCATGGTTCTGACCAACGACGAAGATATCGCCAAGAAGATCAACTCGGCCGTCTTCCCGGGCCTGCAGGGCGGTCCGCTGATGCACGTCATCGCTGCCAAGGCGGTTGCGTTCGGCGAAGCGCTGCAGCCGTCGTTCAAGGACTATGCGGCCCAGATCGTCAAGAACGCCCGCACGCTTTCCGAAACGCTGAAGGCCAACGGCCTCGATATCGTATCCGGTGGCACCGACAACCACCTGATGCTGGTCGACCTGCGCAAGAAGAACGCGACGGGCAAGCGCGCAGAAGCCGCTCTCGGCCGCGCCTTCATCACCTGCAACAAGAACGGCATTCCGTTCGATCCTGAGAAGCCCTTTGTCACCTCGGGCGTCCGTCTCGGCACGCCTGCCGGCACGACCCGCGGCTTTAAGGAAGCCGAGTTCAAGGAAATCGGCGAGCTGATCGTCGAGGTCCTCGACGGCCTGAAGGTCGCCAACTCCGACGAGGGCAATGCCGCCGTCGAGGCGGGTGTTCGTGAAAAGGTCGTCAAGCTGACCGACCGTTTCCCGATGTACGGCTACATGTGATCGTTCGCCCATGCGCTGCCCCTATTGCGGTTCTGAAGACAGTCAGGTGAAGGATTCCCGTCCGGCAGAGGACGGGAATGCCATTCGCCGCCGCCGGATTTGTCCGGATTGCGGAGGTCGTTTCACGACCTTCGAACGGGTGCAGTTGCGTGAGTTGATGATCATCAAGAAGACCGGTCGGAAGGTTCCTTTCGACCGGGACAAACTTTTGCGGTCCTTCGAGATCGCACTGCGGAAGCGTCCGGTCGACCGGGACCGAATCGAGCGGGCTGTTTCCGGCATCGTGCGTCGCCTCGAAAGCTCCGGCGAGACCGAGATCCCCTCGGAGGAAATCGGCCTGCAGGTGCTCGAAGCGCTGAAGAGCCTCGATGACGTTGCCTTCGTGCGCTACGCTTCGGTTTATCGCGATTTCTCGCATGCCGAGGATTTCGAGAAGGTCATCACCGAGATCAGCGCCAAGATCGCGCGCGATCCCGGCGAGTAGCTCACGCTGGATAGAGCCATGACAGCGCCCAACCGTGAAGACGAGAGGTTCATGGCCGCGGCGCTGAGGCTGGCCCGCCATCATCTCGGACAGACATCCACCAATCCTTCCGTCGCCTGTGTCATCGTCAAGGACGGCGTCATCGTCGGCCGCGCTGTGACGGCGCGAAGCGGCCGTCCGCATGCCGAAACTCAGGCGCTTGCCGAAGCGGGCGAGGAGGCGAGGGGCGCGACCGCCTACGTGACACTGGAGCCCTGCTCGCATCACGGTAAGACGCCGCCTTGCGCCGACGCGCTTGTCGCATCCGGCGTTTCCCGCGTGGTGATCGCGATCCTCGACCCGGACGAGCGCGTCGCCGGGCGTGGTGTCGTGCGGCTGCGTGACGCCGGCATCACCGTCGATATCGGTGTCCTTGCGGAAGACGGACAGCACGCACTTGAAGCTTATCTCATGCGTCAGGTCAGCCGGCGGCCCTATGTGACTCTCAAGCTTGCCGTTTCCGCTGATGGCATGATCGGCCGGAAGGGGGAGGGGCAGGTGCGGATTACCGGCCCCATCTCGCGCGGTCAGGTGCAGACGTTGAGAGCCGAGACCGATGCGATCCTGGTCGGCATCGGCACGGCGACGGCCGACGATCCCGAATTGACCGTGCGGTTGCCGGGGCTCGAACATCATTCGCCGCTACGCATAGTACTTGATCGTCGCCTCGACCTGCCGCTTTTTTCGAAGCTGGCGCGAACGGCGCGGGATGTCCCGGTGATCGTGGTATCGAGTGATGAATCCGGCGATGCGGACACCGACGATGGCCGCACCGCACGCAAGGCAGCCCTGGAGGCTGCCGGCGTCGAGGTGCTCGAGGCCGGTTCGATTGCCGACCTGCTGGCGGCCCTTGCTTCCCGTGGCCTCTCCTCGCTGATGGTCGAAGGCGGAGCTGTCGCGGCGCGTGCGTTTCTCGATGCGGGCCTCGTCGATCGTATCCAGCTCTACACCGGGCCTGGGACGATTGGCGAAAACGGCATCGCATCCCCATTTGACCGTAGGTCCGTGCCGACAGGCTACCGACGCATCGCCGAGGCACGGTATGGCGACGATCTGTTCGAGGAATACGAAAGAGAGAGCTAATGTTCACAGGTATTGTTACCGATATCGGCACCGTCGATGCCGTCACCCCGCTCAAGGAAGGCATCAAGCTGCGCGTTGCCACGAGCTATGATCCGAAGACCATCGACATGGGGGCTTCGATCGCCCATTCCGGCGTGTGCCTGACGGTGACTGCCCTTCCTGACGCCGGCAGCAACGAGCGCTGGTTCGAGGTCGAAGCCTGGGAAGAGGCACTGCGGTTGACGACGATCGCGGGGTGGGCGAAGGGCACGCGGATCAACCTCGAGCGGTCGCTGAAGATCGGCGATGAACTTGGCGGCCACCTGGTCTCCGGTCACGTCGACGACAAGGCGGAAATCCTCTCGGTCGAGCCGGAAGGCGACGCGGTGCGCTTCCGGTTGCGGGCCCCCGAGCATCTGGCAAAGTTCGTTGCTCCGAAGGGCTCCGTCGCGCTCGATGGCACGTCGCTGACGGTCAACAAGGTCGACGGCGCAGAATTCGACGTGCTGCTCATCCGCCATTCGCTTGAGGTCACGACCTGGGGAGAGCGCAAGGCGGGCGATTTTGTGAACTTCGAAGTCGACACCATGGCCCGTTATGCAGCGCGGTTGGCCGAGTTTCCGGCACCCAAGCCGGCGTGAGAAACGTCTGAAGGTCTTGCCGGGGCCATCTCGAAAGCAAACCGCCCCCGACTGGGGGCGGTGGCGTTTTGGGAGGGTGATTTGAGGCTCAGCGCAGATAGAAGGTCAGGCTGCCATCGGCCGCCTGTTCCGCACCGGCGATGTTGTTCATCTCGACGTTCTGGCCCTTCAGCTTGGCGGCCAGCGGCTTGTTGGCGTGGACCGCGGCGTGCAAGGCCGAGACTTGCTTCGGCGTGGCTTCCTTGAGCCAGGTCCGTGTCTCGCTCGATTCCTTGAGCGTGTCGACGTCAACGATGTTGAAGTGGTTTCCCTTGAAGCGCCGGCCAGTTCATCGCGGTGCCTGCCGCGAAGGAGACGCCCCCGAAGGAAAGGGCGGAGAGAGCAGCGATGACGGAAAGCTTGGCTATGCGGTTCATGGTCATGCTCCTAGGTTGCTTGCGACAGCGTGACCGTCGGCCTCCTACCCGAACGCGGGACCCTCAGGGGTCTCGGAGGCCGATCGCCATTTCGTGCCGCAGCGGCCAGCAGACGTCGCTTGCGGGTTGCGTAACCCGCAGCAGGACGTGCCGGACTGTTTCGACTGATTGGGGCGGCGTTTCCTCGGCTTGGGGCGGGGGCGCGTCGTGCCAACGCCTAGGAAACTGGGCTGGAATCTGGCCGTTTCCGTGGCACCTGGGGCCGCAAAACAATTAAAAATTGTTCATGTTTCGGCGTGCGCACGCATGTTCCTCGTGGTCGAGGCCGATGCTTTCTGATGGCGTTCGAACATGATCACGTGATTGCCGTGATAGGTCGTTCGCCAGAACTCCTGGAAGCCGTGCTTTTCCGCGACACGGATGGAGGCGTGGTTGCCGATGTCGATGATGCAGGTCTTCCGCAGTGTCGGAAACTGCTGATCGGCCCATTTGAGCGCAGCACTGACGGCCTCGGTTGCCAGGCCTCGGCCATGAGCCTTTGGCGACAGCGCCCATCCGGTTTCCATCGTCCCTTCGAGCGACGGCGTAATGGCCCGGTGTACGTCGTGGAACCCGGCTTCGCCAAGAAAGGTGCCTGTCTCCCGGTCCTGGATGGCAAAGAAGCCGAAGCCGAAATAGTGCCACATGCCGACCTGGCGCAGGAAACGGGTCCAGGATTGTTCGCGCGTAAACGGCACCCCGCCGACGTAACGGATAACCTCGGCATCGCCGAACAGCGCAGCGTAAGAGGGGAAGTCGTCACGGCGATAGGGGCGCAGGATGAGGCGATCAGTCTCGATGATAGGCACGCTATACATGTTCGATCCTATGCTGTGGTGAACTCAGACGCCGGGCTCGCCGTCCCAATAGTCGACGGTGCTTTCCGCGCGGCCGATGAAACGGAAATGTCGTTCGCCGCCGGGCGTGCGCGTCTTGGCGAGAAACTTGCCGGAATCGGGATATTCGCAGATCTCGGTTGCCGCGAGGGTCGAGATCGACAGGTATTTGAGCGGCACCGTGCCGGTGTTGATCAGGTGATGTGCCGTTTCCGGCCCACCCGTGGGTGCGCCCAGGATATCACCCGGGCCTACCGAATAACGCTCGCTGCCGAAACGGTACGTGCCTTCGCCCTCGAGGATGATGAAGAGCTCTTCCTCGACGTGGTGATTATGAAACGGACAGCCGGATTTGCCGGGCGGCACTTCGCCGTAGCCGATGCCGAGATCCTTGAGGCCCAGCAGCGCTCCAAAAGAGACGTCGCGCGATTCGAACAGTTCGCCCTTCGTCCAGTGGTCGAGGTCGAGCGTCTTCGGGTTGACGATCGGTTTTCGTGTTTCCGTCATGTCTTCCTCCCTGGTGCCGCCAGCGCCTCGAGAAGCATCGACGGTCCGTCCCTATCCGTGTCCTGTGATCAGCGGATCGTCAACCGACAAGCGTTGAAATCTGATAAACGTCACGTTGATTGTATCTCGATTTTGCAATCCTATGACGGTGAGCGCGGCGCGTCGTTTGCTTGTCGCTGTGTCGCCTTGAGCGCTTCGCTGACGTCGTGGAGGCTGTTGGCGATGCCGACGCAGATGGCCCTGACGTCTTCCGTTGGCGGCAACAGGTCGGGAACCATCACTGTCATCATGCCGGCAGATGTCGCCGAGCGCACGCCGTTATGGCTGTCCTCCAAAGCGAGGCAGAATTCCGGCGCGACGGCGAGCCGTTTTGCTGCCGTCACGAATGGATCCGGATGCGGCTTTCCGCAGACATAGTCGCCATAGGCGACGACGGTCGGAAAGCTGTCGGTCAAGGCGCGTATCGCGAGATTGCGCTGGACGTCGTCGTGCCGCGACGAAGTGGCGATCGCAAAGCGCAGTCCCATTTCTTCCAGCAGGCCGACGAGTTCGGTCACTCCCGGTTTCAAACGGAGTTCGGTGGCTACCAGCATTTCGAAATGGGCCGCTGCACGGTCCCAGAATTTGTCGGCGTCGAACGCTTCGCCGAAATGCTGTCTCAGCACGGACCGCGTCGCGTCGCCCGGAAGGCCGATCATGTCGAGATAGAGCGAGACGGGCATTTCGTAACCGAAATCCGGTGCAGTTCGCATCATGGCGTCGCGGGCAAGCGTCTCCGTATCGAAGAGCAGCCCATCCATATCGAAGACGACCGCCTGCGGCGTACGGGGGAGGCGGATCGTCGACCGGGTTTCAAGCATGCGGATGCCTCGTGTGTTTTATGTCTGTTACCTGAGCTTGCGGCTCCGCGCTGCAAACCGCAAGCAAGCATGCCTCTGTGTTCGAACCACGTACGGGAAAGAGCCCTTCGGACTTGCTATTCTGGCGCCATCCAGCGCGGCAAAAGGCCGTCTGCGGCGGAATTTGCTTGCCATTCGGCGCCGGGCATGGTTTTACCGCCGCCTGCCGGTCGCATCCGGCGACGAACTCTCAAAGACAGGTGATCCATGGCAGAGACCACGGCAGCCCACATTCTGATTGTGGAAGCGCGTTTCTATGACGATATGGCCGATGCATTGCTCGACGGTGCCAAGCATGCACTGGACGCAGCCGGGGCCACCTATGATATCGTGACGGTTCCGGGTGCGCTCGAAATCCCGCCGGCCATCGCCATGGCGCTTGATGGTGCGGAAGAGGGCGGCACGGAGTATGATGGCTTCGTCGCGCTCGGCATGGTGATCCGCGGCGAGACCTATCATTTCGATATCGTCGCGAATGAATCTTCGCGGGCCATCATGGATCTCGCCGTGAGCGAAAGCCTCGCCATTGGCAATGGTATCCTGACGGTCGAGAATGACGATCAGGCCTGGGCGCGTGCCCGCCGGTCGGAAGGTGACAAGGGTGGGTTTGCTGCACGCGCGGCCCTCACCATGATTGAATTGAAGAAGAAACTGGGCACGGAAAAGTGACGAAGACACCCTCGGATCAGCCGCTGAAGCAGGTCAACCAGCGCGGCGCAGCGCGCCTTGCCGCCGTGCAGGCACTCTATCAGATGGATATTGGTGGTACTGGCGTGCTCGAAGTGGTCGCCGAATACGAAGCCCATCGCCTCGGCCAGGACGTCGACGGCGACACCTATCTGAAGGCGGACGCCTCCTGGTTCCGCTCGATCGTCGCCGGCGTCGTGCGTGATCAGCGCAAGCTCGATCCGTTGATTGGTTCGGCGCTGCAGGACGATTGGGCGCTGTCGCGGCTCGATTCCACAGTCCGCGCCATCCTGCGCGCCGGCACCTTCGAGATGCTGGAGCGCAAGGACGTGCCGGTTCCGGTCATCGTCACCGAATATGTCGAGATCGCCAAGGCCTTCTTCGAGGATGACGAGCCGAAGCTCGTCAATGCCGTTCTCGACCGCATCGCCAAGCAGGTCCGTAGCGAGTTCAGGAAGTAGAATAATGGTTGCGGTTGCTGCGGATGACATGGGGGCCACCCTTCGCGAAGCGCGCCGCAACGTTTTCCATCTGACTGCCGCACAGGCCATCCTCGGCGTCGTCGGGCCGATCTGCTTCTCCATCGGCGGGGTTGCCGGCTATCAATTGCTGGCGGAAGACAAGTCGCTGGCGACCGCACCGCTCACGGCCTTTAACGTCGGCATGGCGCTCGGCGTCGTGCTGGTAGCGATGCTCTCGCGCCTGATTGGCCGCCGTTTTGCGTTCATGACCGGGACGGGGATCGCCGCCGCAGGTGCGGCGCTCGCCGCCGTCGCACTTTTCCGCGAAAGCTTCTGGCTCTTCGCCTTCGCTCTCGCGATGCTCGGCTCTTCGAACGGCTTCACGCAGAAGCTGCGCTTCGCCGCCGCCGATGCTTCCCCGTCCTTCTACAAGCCCAAGGCGATCTCTTTGATCCTGGGGGGCGGTATTGTTTCCGCTGTGCTCGGCCCGCAGATCGTGATCTTTGCCGGTGACCTGTTTGCACCGGTATCCTTTGCCGGCGCTTTCGTCGTGCTGCTGCCGATCAGCCTGCTTGCGGCCTTCTTCTTCGCGCCCCTGCGGTTGCCCGAACCGAGTGCCATGGCGAAAGGGCATCACGATCAGGCCGTGCGTCCGCTCGGCGCTATCGTGCGCAACCAGCGCTTTGCCACCGGCATGGTCTGCGGCATCTCCAGCTACGCGCTGATGACGTTCATGATGACCGGTGCACCGGTCGAGATGGTGGTGGGCTGCGGGTTTTCGACCGAGCTCGCAACGCTCGGCATCCAGTGGCACGTACTTGCGATGTTTGCTCCGAGCTTCTTCACCGGCTGGCTGATCAGCCGGTTCGGCGCCGAACGTATCGTCGGCTGCGGCCTGCTGTTGCTGATGGCCTGTGCCACGGTTGCGCATATGGGCATCGAGCTCTGGAACTTCTGGGGCGCCCTGGTGCTGCTTGGCCTCGGCTGGAACTTCGGCTTCATCGGCTCGACGGCGATTGTTGCGAGCAGCTATCGCCCGCAGGAAGCCGACAAGGTCCAGGCCTTCCATGACATCATCCTGTTCACGACCGTGGCGCTGTCGTCCTTTGCCTCGGGCAAGGTGCTTTCGGTCTATGGGTGGGACATGCTGAACGCGGTCGTCTGGCCGGTCACCATCGTCTGCCTCGTGCTTCTGCTGCTATTGAAGCGTGCGCCGCGGAACGCCGCCGCCTAAGTCCTTTCCTCCTGACATTCAAAGTCGTCGGAGCGCCTTATCACTGGCGTTTTCCGGGGCTTGACGATCTCCCGTTGCAACCGCACTCTGGCCGCGCCGTGGGGGGCGCTGCTTGAGGAGGTGGCGCGTGATTCGCGGTTTTGAGGGGCCCGTGGCCGGGAGTGAGTCTGCGGGTTGTAACGGAGGGTAATGCGAAATGACCATTTTATTGGGCGTTATCGCATGCGGGTTGCTCGCGGTGGCTTATGCCATCTGGGCAACACAGTCGGTGCTGGCCGCCGACCAGGGGAACGCCCGCATGCAAGAAATCGCAGGCTACATTCGTGAAGGGGCGCAGGCCTATCTCACGCGTCAATACAAGACCATTGCCATCGTCGGCGTCGTCGTTTTCATCGCCGCTTGGGTACTTCTTTCTCCCGCTGCCGCTTTCGGCTTTCTGGTTGGTGCAATCCTTTCGGGTGCTGCGGGCTTCATCGGCATGCATGTTTCTGTTCGGGCGAACGTCCGCACCGCCCAGGCGGCTTCCGTCAGTCTTGCCTCCGGCCTCGACATCGCATTCAAATCCGGGGCGATTACCGGCCTTCTCGTAGCGGGCCTAGCGCTTCTCGGCGTTTCCGTCTACTACGTCGTCCTCACGGCCGGCCTCGGGCATGAGCCCGCGTCGCGCGAAGTCATCGATGCGCTGGTCGCGCTCGGTTTCGGCGCTTCGCTGATTTCGATCTTTGCTCGTCTCGGCGGAGGGATCTTTACCAAGGGCGCAGACGTCGGCGGCGACCTCGTCGGCAAGGTGGAAGCCGGTATTCCGGAGGATGATCCGCGCAACCCGGCGACGATCGCCGACAACGTCGGCGACAATGTTGGCGATTGCGCCGGCATGGCCGCTGACCTGTTTGAAACCTATGCCGTATCCGTCGTCGCGACCATGGTATTGGCGGCGATCTTCTTCGGTGGCACGCCGATCCTGGCGACTGTGATGGTCTACCCGCTGGCGATCTGCGCAGCCTGCATCGTTACTTCGATCGTTGGCACCTTCTTCGTGAAGCTCGGCACCAACAACTCGATCATGGGTGCCCTCTACCGGGGCCTGATCGTGACCGGCGTCCTGTCGATCCTCGGTCTCGGCGCCGCTACGTCGTTCACCATCGGATGGGGCACGATCGGCACCGTCGCAGGCAAGGACATTACCGGCTGGAACCTGTTCCTTTGCGGCATCCTCGGCCTGGTCGTCACGGCTCTGATCGTGGTGATCACCGAGTACTATACCGGCACCAACAAGCGGCCGGTGAACTCAATCGCCCAGGCTTCGGTCACCGGTCACGGCACCAACGTGATCCAGGGGCTTGCGGTTTCGCTGGAATCGACGGCCCTGCCGGCGATCGTCATCGTCGGCGGCATCATCTCCACCTACCAGCTCGCCGGCCTCTTCGGCACGGGCATTGCCGTCACCGCCATGCTCGGCCTTGCCGGCATGATCGTGGCGCTCGATGCGTTCGGACCGGTAACCGACAACGCCGGCGGCATCGCGGAAATGTCGCACCTGCCGCCGGAAGTGCGCAAGTCGACGGACGCGCTCGACGCCGTCGGCAACACCACCAAGGCCGTCACCAAGGGTTACGCGATCGGTTCGGCCGGTCTCGGCGCGCTGGTGCTCTTCGCGGCCTATTCGAACGACCTCAGCTACTTCGCCGCCAATGGCGACAAGTATCCGTACTTCGCCGATGTCGGGCAGATCTCCTTCGATCTCTCCAACCCCTACGTCGTGGCCGGATTGATCTTCGGCGGCCTCATCCCATACCTCTTTGGCGGTATCGCGATGACGGCGGTCGGCCGTGCGGCCGGGTCCATCGTCGAGGAAGTTCGTCGCCAGTTCCGCGAAAAGCCCGGCATCATGCAAGGCACTGAGCGGCCGGACTATGGCCGTGCCGTCGACCTGCTGACGAAGGCGGCGATCCGCGAAATGGTCGTTCCCTCGCTGCTGCCGGTGCTTGCGCCTGTCGTCGTCTACTTCGGCGTGCTCCTGCTGTCGGGTTCCAAGGCCTCGGCCTTCGCAGCACTCGGCGCATCGCTTCTCGGCGTCATCGTCAACGGCCTCTTCGTGGCGATCTCGATGACGTCGGGCGGCGGCGCGTGGGACAATGCCAAGAAGAGCTTCGAGGATGGCTTCGTCGACAAGAATGGCGAACGTCATCTCAAGGGCTCGGATGCCCACAAGGCGTCCGTCACCGGCGATACGGTAGGCGATCCCTACAAGGATACGGCTGGCCCGGCCGTGAACCCGGCGATCAAGATCACCAACATCGTGGCGTTGCTGCTGCTGGCGATCCTCGCCTGATCGCACCGACGAAACGAAAAAGGCCCGCGGAAGTGACTTCCGCGGGCCTTTCTTTGTAATGGGTGAACTACCTGCTGCCGAAGTCTTTGAACAGGCTCTTTGCCGCAGCCTGACCGGCGCCCGGTCCGCTCAGCAGCTGGCCGAGGAAGCTCGTTTCCTTGCCACCGGTCGGCGTCGTGCGCGACAGCATGTCGAACACCTTGCCATCCTTCAGCGTATAGTGTGCGAGCTGGCTGACGGTGCCTTCCTTGTCGAAGTAAACGGCCAGGATCGACTGGTCGACCAGCTGAGGCTTCATGAAGGCGACAGGACGCTTGCGGGTCTGCGAAATGTAGTAGAACACTTCGTTGTCGAAGGTTGCGGTCGTCGACGGCGTGCCGAGCGAAAGGAGCACCTGCTCGCGGCTGGAACCGACCGGGACGAGGTTGAGCGTTTCCTGGTCAACCACATAACCCTGATGAAGGACTTCACCGACATTGGCGGACTGGCAGGCTGAAAGGGTGAGACCGGCGATGGTAGCTACGACCGCCACGCGGCCGAGGGTTTTAAAGTTTTTTCTCAAATACCGCTTCGTCAACGACAGCTCCCCTTGGAGAAACGATGGCAGATCCGCCATTGCAATTCGTGCCTGCTTCGGTAAACCAGCTTCGGCTGTCATGCAACAACGGGATGGGCGCTTGCGCGCATTTCGAGAAAGCCAAGCCCGAGCTTTGTGATGATTTTTGGACTGTTTAAAAGAAAAAGCGGCAATACCGTGATCGTCGAGAGGCAGTATGCACTGCTGACGTCGGCCGCGCGCCAACCGTATCTCTATACCGACCTCGATGTGCCGGACACGGTCATGGGGCGGTTCGAGATGCTGTCGGCTATGCTGATCCTCTACTTCCGCCGTACGCGCGCTTCGGCAAGGCCCGGCCAGGAAATCGCCCAGGAGATCATCGATGCTTTCTTCGAGGACGTCGATCATTCGATCCGCGAACTCGGCGTAGGCGATGCCGGCGTTCCAAAGAAGATGAAGAAGCTGGCCGGCATGTATTACGGGCGCCTGGAATCCTATGCGGCAGCGCTCGAGGCCAAGGACGTGGCCGCCTTGGCGGCGGCACTGAAGCGCAACTTTCATCCGGAAGGCGGCGATGCAGCCCCCTCGATGGATGCGCTTGCAACCTATCTGCTGACGGTTGAGGCGCAGCTCGCCGACGTTGCCGAAGCGGTTGTCGAGACCGGTCAGTTGCAGATACCATCCGCTGGAGCTTAATAGAGCGGTTATAAGAGACATTGCGCCGCGAGCCGGAACACGGGCGGCGGCTGCATTCGCGACTGGGCAGTAATTGCCTTGGCGAGGAAGGATCCGATCATGAAAGACGATAGCCAACCGGCCTTCTCCTATCCGGTGAAGGTGGGGCATATCTCGGCGAACGCTGTCAGCGTGCATCTCTCCGCGAACGAGCGGGAAAGGGCGGCACTGGCAAAGCTCTGGGGTGTCAGCGATGTGCTATCGCTCAGCGCAGAGCTGCAGATTGCGCGCTGGAAGAAGGACGGCATCAAGATCAAGGGTGAGGTCACGGCCCGTATCGTGCAAAGCTGTGTGGTGACGCTCGAGCCGGTCGAGGCCGATATCCACGAGCCGGTCGAAGCGATCCTGGTGCCCGAAGGGTCGCGGCTCGCTCGCCAGGCGAGCAACGATGGCGGCGAGATGATTCTCGATCCGGATGGACCGGACATTCCTGACACCTTCACGGGTGACACGGTCGATGCCGGCGTCGTCGTCAGCGAGCAGGTGGCGCTCGCCATCGACCCTTATCCGCGCAAGCCAGGCGCGAGTTTCGGGGCGCGCATCGAGAGTACGGCGGCCGATGACAAGAAGCCGAACCCGTTTGCCGTTCTGAAGGACTGGAAAAAGGACTGAGGCTGCGAAAGCCTCCTCTACAATTCGGTTGTCACGCAAAGGAAAAGCAGTATTTTGGCCCCAAACCGGCCGAAAGAGCCGTGAAGCGATCTGCCGCGTGCTTGGCTCAAGCGTCAGAATCAATATGTTTCGTCATTGCGTCCGAGAAGAGTGCGCCACGACGGCACGTGTTGTGTGGCAGAAATGAAGGATAAGACACGCGTGGTCAGAATTTCACTTGACGTGATGGGTGGCGACTATGGTCCCGAAGTCGTCATCCCGGGCGCCGCAAGAGCGCTCGAACGTCATCCGGACATCAAGTTCGTGTTGTTCGGAATCGAAGCGCAATGCGCGGACCTCCTGGAAAAATATCCGAAGCTCAAGGCCAACAGCACTTTTTTTGATTGCGAGATCGCGGTCGCGATGGATGAGAAGCCGAGCCAGGCGCTTCGCCGCGGCCGCGGTAAGTCGAGCATGTGGAAAGCAATCGACGCGATCAATGCCGGCGAGGCAGACGTCGTCGTTTCGGCCGGAAACACCGGCGCGCTCATGGCCATGTCGGTCTTCTGTCTGCGCACGATGCAGGGGATCCAACGTCCGGCGATCGCGGCCATCTGGCCGACGCTGAAGGGCGAGAGCATCGTGCTCGACGTCGGGGCGACGATCGGTGCGGATGCCCAGCAACTCATGGACTTCGCACTGATGGGTGGCGCAATGGCGCGTGCACTCTTTGAGATCGAACGGCCGACGGTCGGTCTTCTCAATGTCGGGGTTGAAGAAATCAAGGGACAGGAAGAGGTCAAGGAAGCTGGCCGCCTGATCCGTGAAGCCAACATTGATGGCTTCGACTATTACGGCTTCGTCGAGGGCAATGACATCGGCCGCGGAACGGTTGACGTCGTCGTGACCGAAGGCTTTTCCGGCAATATCGCGCTGAAGGCTGCCGAAGGCACCGCGCGCCAGATTGCCGAATATCTCCGCGCCGCAATGTCGCGCACGCTGCTTGCCAAGATCGGCTACATCCTGGCGAAGGGTGCGTTCGACCGGTTGCGTGAGAAGATGGACCCCCGGAAGGTCAATGGTGGTGTCTTCCTCGGCCTCAATGGCGTCGTGATCAAGAGCCATGGTGGTGCCGACGCTGAGGGTTTCGCAGCCGCAATCGATGTCGGCTACGACATGGTGAAGAATGGCCTGAAGTCGAAGATCGAGCTCGATCTGGCAAAGTACCATGGCGCCGAACCGCCACAGGCTCTTTCCGCCGGCATGAATGATGAGGTTTGAATAAATGATCCGTTCCGTCGTTCGCGGCTTCGGCGCAGCTTTGCCGAAGCGCGTTGTCACCAATCAGGAGCTGGAATCCAAGGTCGATACGTCCGATGAGTGGATCGTGCAGCGCACTGGTATCCGGCAGCGCTACATCGCCGGTGAGGGCGAAACGACCGCGTCGCTCGGTGAAGGGGCGGCCCGTGCGGCGCTCGCCAATGCCGGGCTTACGCCCGATGACATCGATCTCATCATCCTGGCGACCTCGACGCCGGACAACACGTTCCCGGCCACGGCCGTCAACATCCAGGACCGGCTCGGTATGCGCCATGGCGCTGCCTTTGATTTGCAGGCAGTCTGTTCCGGTTTCGTCTATGCGGTGACGACCGCCGACGCTTACATCCGCGGCGGGCTTGCCAAGCGCGTACTGGTGATCGGCGCGGAAACATTCTCCCGCATTCTCGACTGGACCGACCGGACGACTTGCGTGCTCTTCGGCGATGGCGCCGGCGCCATCATTCTGGAGGCCCAGGAGGGCGAGGGCACGAATGCCGACCGTGGGGTGTTGACAGCCAAGCTTCGCTCCGATGGTGCCCATCGCGACAAGCTCTATGTCGATGGCGGCCCCTCGACGACGGGCACAGTCGGCCATCTCAAGATGGAAGGCCGCGAAGTATTCAAGCATGCAGTCGGCATGATTACCGACGTGATCGAGGCGGCGTTCGAGGCGACTGGAACGACCGCAGAAGATCTGGACTGGCTGGTGCCGCACCAGGCCAACCGGCGCATTATCGACGGCTCCGCCAAGAAGCTCGGCATCCCTCTCGACAAGGTTGTGGTGACGGTCGACCTGCATGGCAACACCTCGGCTGCCTCCATTCCGCTGGCGTTGAACGCGGCGGCTGGTGACGGCCGGATCAAGAAGGGTGACCTCGTGCTGCTCGAGGCCATGGGCGGCGGCTTCACCTGGGGCTCCGTGCTCCTCCGCTGGTAAAGAAATTGCTTAAGCAACAGGCGCTTGACCGCAAAAGGTAAGGGCAATAGTCTTCGGTCGCTGATCGGCGTACCAGACGTTGGTGGGGGAAGATGAGCGGAAAAACAGTAACACGGGCGGACTTGGCTGAGTCGGTATTTCGCAAGGTGGGTCTGTCACGGACAGAGTCTGCCGAGTTGGTGGAAACCGTCATTGACGAAATATGCAACGCAATCGTGCGTGGCGAGAGTGTGAAGCTGTCTTCTTTCGCGACCTTCCAGGTCCGCGACAAGAACGAGCGTATCGGGCGAAATCCGAAGACCGGCGAGGAAGTGCCGATCTCGCCCCGTCGCGTGATGACCTTCAAGGCGTCCAACGTGCTCAAGCAGCGCGTGTTGAAGGCCCATCTCAGCCGCAGAGCCAAGCAGAAGCCGGTATCGCCCGTGGCGTAACGTCATGGCGTCAGCCACAAATGTGGTTGAAAACCCATCCATAAGCCGTTGAAATGGGTCCGATTCGTGCCATCATCGGTATGATATCGGTTCATTGCTGCTCGCGAGCATGAGTCGCGTGACATGGATTGGGAACCACATGGAAAAGAGCCCGGACGCATTCCGCACCATCAGCGAGGTCGCTGACGATCTCGATCTGCCGCAGCACGTTCTGCGTTTCTGGGAAACCCGTTTCCAGCAGATCAAGCCGATGAAGCGCGGCGGCGGTCGGCGCTATTACCGGCCCGAAGACGTCGATCTCCTCAAGGGCATCCGGCATCTGCTCTACGATCACGGCTATACCATCAAGGGCGTGCAGAAGCTGCTGAAGACCAACGGCAACAAGTTTGTCGCGGCCATCGCCAGCGGCGATCTTGCGACCGTCGAGGCGCTTGCTGCATCCAGCAATGAGGAGCCGGCACCGCCCAAGGCCGGCGTTTCGGAAGAAGATCAGATTGTCGGACGCGCCAAAGCGCCGGCGAGCCGCCGCTTCTTTTCATTCGGCGGCGGTAGCGACGATGTGCCGGAAATCTCCCTCGGCAAATCGTCGTCCGTGGGCAAGGAGGACCGGGCCCTGCTTCAGGAGGCGCTCTACGATCTCCTGGAATGCAAGCGCCTGCTCGACCAGGTTCGCTGAGATCGCGATCGCCTACGGGGCGCGTGCGAGTTTTGCAACGCGCGATGCTTTTATGACCTTAAAAAAATCAGCCGCGACGCAGGCATGGCGCTTGCGCGAATGTGCGGCGTTGTTGCCAGCAGAAAATCCCCGCCGGAACTGACGGCAAACATTCGATCGATCGTCGGTTTGGGAGATTGGCAGGTGGCCCGCATCCAAATGCTTCGGGTCTGGGAGAAGGGCAACCCACTCATGCATTGACGTGAGCGACCGAGGGACGCCTCACTGGGCTCGCGTTCTGTCGCTCACACCACAGGTGCCGCGTCTTAGTAGGACATACGGAAACCACCGGGGCTCGATGCGGAAACATCAGGCTCCGGATAGGGGCCGGTCCACTGCGCGTAGGTTGTGTTGGTCGAACCGGATGTCGCGCATCCGGACAGGGTCAGGACGACGAGTGCGGTTATGGCCAGCAGTGATTTAAGAGGCATGGTCTACTCCTGAAAATGGAGGCTCCAGGCCTCAAGGGCCAGTACCAAACTGTCCCTCAAATCGGTTGTGATGGCAAGCTCACGTTGCGTTAGGCAGGGCTTTTCGAGCGATGCGATTTGAGACTTGGTGAAGGTTCCCTTGCATTGCGCGTCCGTCGATCTCAGGGCGATGACCGGGGAAAGCGGAGCGATTTTCTCAGCGTTCCGCGGCAGGTCCGCAGCTTTTCCACGCCGGATATTTCTTTTTCACGCAGAGTTCGAAATTCCCGCTTGCGCTCTAAGCGTTGGTTATATAGGGGTTTCCTCGGTTCGGAGCGTAGCGCAGCCCGGTAGCGCACTTGACTGGGGGTCAAGGGGTCGTGGGTTCGAATCCCGCCGCTCCGACCATTCTTCTCAATCCTCAATCCCCCAGAGAGCGATTGATCTGTTTCCCATCCCTATCTTACTTGCGCTACTCCGCCGGCTGAAGGATCGCTGACACTCGGCGTTTGGTGGCCACCTGCTCATAGAGTGTCTCGGTTTGATCGAGCATCACATCGAGGGTGAAGCGGTGCTTCCGGCTGCGCGCAAAGGCAGCCAGCTCTTCGAATGTTTCCGGTGCTGCGGCTTTGGCCATCGTCTTCGCGAGCAGGGACGTGTCGTCGCTGTTCGGCAGGATGAAGCCGTTCTCGCCATCTTCGATGACCGTGCGCGCGCCGCCGATATCGGTGGCGATGATCGGTTTGCCCGCGGCCGCCCCTTCCAGCATGACGTAGGACATCGCCTCGTAGCGGCTCGGCATGACCAGAAGGTCGAAAGCCGGCGCCGCCTGTGGTCCCGTAAAGGCCGAGGTCAGGTGCATGCGGTTCTGCAGTCCGCTTTCGGCGATCGCCTTGCGCAGGGGGCCCTCCAGTGCACCGGCGCCGACCATGACCAGATGGCTGTTCTTCACCGATGCGGCGATGCTCTGGAAGGCGGCGATTAGACGCTCCGGTGCCTTCTGTGCCGAGAGCCGGCCGATGAAGCCGAAGACGAAGGCATCGGGCGCGATCCCGAAGCTGGCGCGAATCGTTTGCGCCATTTCGCACGAGGGCGGAGCGACGCCATTGACGACCACCGACATCCGGTCTCCGGGCATATGCAACGACAGGGCGTGGCGATGCTCGTCCTCGGAAACGCAGATGAGATGGTCGGTGAAGAAGCGGGCAAGGCCCCACTCGATCATGCCATAGATCAACCGTCCACCACGGCCGAGCCTGGGGTCGAGCGTGCGAAAGGCGTGTGGAGTATAAAGGCGTGGGATGTGCGGACCCGGAAGTCGAATCCGGGTCAGCGCACCTGCCTTGGAACTGTGGCCGTGGATGATATCGAAGTCGTTGTTGCGGATGATGCGCCGCAGTTCCAGGAAGGAGGCCAGATCCCACGGGCCCGGAGCCCGCTTCATGTTGACGGCGTGGACGGCCGGCAGGCCGACCGCCTTCAGTTCGCGCACGAAACCCTCCTCGGCGCGCACCGGCGAATAGACCGCCTCGACATGGTGGCCGCGCTCATGCATGCCGCGGCAGAGGTCGACGAAATGTCGACCCGAGCCGCCGCCGCTCGGTTCCAGGACCTCAAGCAGGCGTAGGGGCAGGGCCGGTCGCCGGCCCGGAACAAAATGTTCCATGATCAGGAGCTCCAGCCGGCGCGCGCTTGCCGGCGATGACGATATTCGAGGGCGGCACATCCCCAGATGATGCCGACGAGCAGATAGAAGTGGCGCCAGTGATCGGTGTCGATGACGTTGCCGACGCCGACATGGCCGAGAACGGCGACCCAGGCAATCATCAGGTAGGTCTGCCAGGGACGGTTGAGCAGCAGGAAACGGAAGCCGAGCGACAGCGTCCAGATGATCAGCGTCACATAGCTGACGAAGCCGAGCCAACCATAGGACGTCAGCGACTTGAGCCAGACATTGTGCTCGTCTTCCGGGAAGATCGTGCTGAAGACCATGGGGCCGATGCCGAGGGGCTTTTCCATGGACATCAGGAAGCCAAGCCTGTGGCGGTCGAAGCGTCCTAGATGACCGCCATCGTAATCCTGCACGAGCTGCGAGCGGCTGGAAAACAGCGTGGCGACTTGTTCGGATTGCAGGGCGACGACAAGAGCGCCGACAACCAGCAGCCCGCCGACGAGTGCCAGCACCAGGATCCTCAGGCGGAAGAGGCCGTTACGCTCCTTGAGCAGCATGACAAAGACAAAGGCCACGACACAGAAGAGATTGAGCGCCCAGGCCGCACGCGAAAACGAGAGGAAGACACCGAGCGCAAGGATCATCAGCGCTGCGATCTTCAGGGGTGCCTTCTGGATCGGCTGCGTCAGGATGCCGTGGATCAGATACATGGCCGGTACCGACAGAAACGGCCCGAACACATTGGGATCCTGGAACGCCCCCTTGGCGCGACCGTAGAGCGTGAAATTCTCCGCACCCGGAACGGCGCCGAAATAACCGAGGATGCCGAGCAGGGCGGTAATGATGGCGGCGGCCAGCCAGGCATTGAAGATCAGACGCAGCCGCTCATGGCGGTCCTCGATGATCGCCGCGAAGAAAACGGACGAAAGCGCAAGAAAGCCGGAAACCCCCATGTACATCGGCCCTTTGGTCAGATCGACCATGACCGTCAGCGATAGGATGCCGCCCACCATGAACAGCGTCAGAAGCGTGAGGAGGGGGGCGACGCTGCGCGAAATCTTGAGACCGAAGAGCGCCCACAGCCCGATGAGCGCAACCAGGAACAGCTCATAGGGCGCCGGCTCGAAGATGACGAAGCCGGAAAGGAACACGGCGAACGCGACCATGCCCGAACCGAACAGCGAAAGTGCTGCAAGCTGGGGACGCGCGATCGGAAACCGGCCTGTCTCGACGGTGCTCAATAGGCGTTCTCGGTGTTGAGGAGCCGAAACGGCGTCAGGAACAGGATCTTGAGGTCGAAGAGCAGCGACCAGTTTTCGATGTAGTGGAGGTCGAAGGCCGTGCGCAGGCGGATCTTTTCGTCATTGTCGATTTCGCCCCGCCAGCCGTTGATCTGCGCCCAGCCGGTAACGCCCGGCTTGACGCGATGGCGCGCGAAGTAGCCTTCGACGACGTCGGAATAGGTCCGGTTCTGGGTCTGCGCCAATACGGCGTGCGGACGCGGGCCGACGAGCGAGAGCTCGCCTTTCAGCACGTTGAGGATCTGCGGCAGTTCGTCGATCGACGACTTGCGGATGAAACGCCCGACCGGTGTGACGCGCGGATCGCCCTTGGTTACGGCGTTGCGGGCCGAGGGGTCGCTCATATGCGTGTACATCGAGCGGAACTTGTAGACCTCGATCGTCTCGTTGTTGAAGCCATGGCGCTTCTGCTTGAAAATGATCGGCCCGGGCGACGTGGCTTTGACTGCAATGGCGGCGCCGAGCATGATCGGCCAGAGCAGCACCAGGGCGACCAGGCTGAAGAAGATGTCGAAGCCACGCTTGGCGACAGAATCCCAGTCGGCGATCGGCTTGTCGAAGATGTCGAGCATGGGAACATCGCCGACATGGGAATAGCTGCGCGGACGGAAGCGCAGATTGTTGGCGTGTGCGGCGAGCCGGATGTCGACCGGCAGGATCCAGAGCTTCTTCAGGAGTTCGAGAATGCGCTTTTCCGCCGTCAGAGGCAGCGAGATGATCAGCATGTCGATCCGTGCCAGGCGGGCAAACTCGACGAGCTCATTGACCGTTCCGAGTTTCGGATAACCGGCGATGACGTTGGGTGAGCGCCGTTCGTCGCGGTCGTCGAAGATACCGCAGATACGGATGTCGTTGTCGGGCTGATCCTCAAGCGTGCGGATCAGGTCCTTGGCCGGCTGGCCGCCGCCGACGACGACGGCGCGGCGTTCCATCGTGCCGTTACGCGCCCAGTGGCGAATGGAATAGGCGATGAAGGCGCGTTCGGCGATGAGGAAGATTGCGCCGCCGACAAACCAGCCGCCGAACCAGACACGGGAATACTGATGGCCGGATTTCAGGAAGAACAGGGCGATGGCGATCCCGCCGAAGGCAATCGCCCAGGCTGCGAGAATACGCGGCATCACGCGCAACCAGGCGCGTAGCGCCGGGATCTGATAGGTATCTGCGATCTGCATCGCGGCGACCGCCAGGGCCGAACCGCCCATCAGGATCGCCATATAGAGCGGCAATTGCTCGAAACCCGGTTGAACGTAGAGCGCGTTGATCGCGTAGCCGATGGCAAAGAGCGCGCAGAATTCGAAAAGCCGCATCAGGCCCATGATCATGGCCGGCGAATAGGTGTCGGCCCGGAACTGCTCGGCGATTTGCCGCGCCAGCGGATTAAGTTCCGCGGTCGGCTCACCGTTCGGCATTTCGCCGGGTGCGCGGGCGCGGATTTCCGAAATCTTCTTGCGAAGCGCTTCCGGATCGAATGAACCCGGGCGGTCAAACTTGTTCATGGCTGTCTTCCGGCGCTGAAGTTCCACAGCCCGGATAGCAGAAAGCCACTAAGAAACGCTTACGTTGTGGGCGACACGCTATCCGTGGGTGGCTGGTAACGGCACAATTCCCGATAGAGGTCTAGCATGTCGGCGGACATTACCGAAGCGGCGAAACGTGATTTGAACGTGCTCGGTTCAGGCATGACCCGTGTCGCCCAGTCCTTCTCGCTGATCGAGCGCGCCATGATGGTGGCCAGCGATTGGACGTCGGCCGGTTCTGCCAGTGCGCCGCTGTCGGGCCCAAGTATTTCCGGGATGCCGCCGACACGGCTGGCGATGACCGGCTTTCTGGCCGCGAGTGCTTCGAGGACTATGTAGGGCATGGACTCGGCCCGCGAGGGAACGACGACATTGCGCGCTAGCGTAAACGCTTCGCGGGTCTTCATGGCCGGGTGCATCCTGATGCGGCGGCTCAGGCCCTGCTGCAGCATCAGTTCGCTGTACTCCTCCTGTTGCGGGCCGTCGCCGATCATCAATGCCGAAAGTGGCCGTCCGACAAGACGTTCGGTTCGCGCGAAGGCCTCCACAAACAAATCGGGACCCTTCAGGTCCCGCATCATGCCGATATAGAGAAAATCGACCGCATCCGGCCGTGGGGTGATCACCTCGAATTCCCCGTCGTCTATCCCGTTATAGATCAGTTCGTGCCGTACCCGCGGCGCGCCGACCTTGGTGAAATAGGTCTGGCGCTCGAAATCGCAGACAAAAACGAGAGCGTCCGCAAGCCGCTCCTGTGCCCGTTCCAGCGGGAAGACAAGCCGCCCGATCAGGGAACGGCGGCAAAAGTGCAGGCTTCCCCCGTGCGGTGAATAAAGGCGGGCTACGCGATACCTGTTGACCCGCAAGGCTGAACCGATGAGCCGGGCAATGGCGCCACCCTTGGCGCCGTGCCCATGCAACACATCCGGTCGCAAACTTCTGATTTCCTTGTAACCGCGCCACAGCGCGGCAAAATCCGACGGACCGACGGAGCGGTGAATCGGCATGCGAACGAGGCCTAGCGCCAGATGGGGCCGGATCTCGTCGAACAGTGAATCTTCGTGGCTACCCCCGGTGGTGCTGTCGCAGAGAATGCCGACCTCATGCCCGGCGCGGGCGTGCGCCTCGGCGAGATCGCGCACGTGGCGGAAAATTCCGCCGACGGGCGACCTGAAACAATGGATTATGCGCAGGGGACGCTGTTGCTGCATCGAGATCAGAACAGGCGTTCGCGGATGTAGATCGTATCGCCGGCGAGAACCGCGTCGGTGATCGGAACCCGGCCGGTGATGATGCGGCCGTTGATCTTGCGGGTAATGTCGGCGTTGGACTGGTTGGCGCGCGGCGAGAAACCGCCGGCGACCGCAATCGCATTCTGCACGGTCATTCCCGGAACATAGGCATATTGCCCGGCCTGGCCGACTTCACCCATGATGAAGACCGAGCGGTAGCGATCGACCTCGATCGTCACGTCGGGGTCGCGCAGATAGCCCTGGCGCAACTTGGCGGCGATCATGCCTTCGAGTTCCGGCAGGGTCTTGCCGCGCGAGGCAACGGTGCCGATCAGCGGAAACGCGACATACCCGGCCTGGTCGACCGTATAGGTGCCGCTGAGGCCGGCCTGTTCGAAGACGTTGATGCGCAAGCGGTCGCCGCTGTCGAGGCGATAGGGCTGGATCGTGGCTTCGCTGAAAGCCTTCGGCGCGGGCTGGTAGCTGGTGCAACCGCTGAGCAACATCGACAGCACTGCCGCCGTGATCGCGAGACCCGTCTTGATAGCTGCGGTTGACATGCGGTTCATAGGCTCCGGAAACGACCCACCTTTTCGGACGTTATCGATCCGTTAGGGTTAATAGCCGGTAAACTCGCGGTAGAATTTTTGCCGCGTATCGCTGCAGAGGGGAGGGGTTTATCGTCCGGAAGTTGATTGCATTAACCCTTGCGTTACCATGTTCATTTACCCTCCGGCAAAATTTGAAGGTTCGGAGCCAGTAGCATGTCGGGAAGCGGCAGCGGTCAACAGGATGTGGATATCGACCTCGGCGGCCTGTTTCGTGCCGTCTGGGATCGGCGCGTCAAGGTGTTGCTCGCAACGGCCTGTGTGGCCGCACTCGCCTTCGGTGCGGCGAAAATGATTTCGCCGGACTATCAGAGCGAAACGCGCGTGCTGATCGAATCGCGCGAGCCGGAATTCAGCGGCCCGAACCAGGCTTCCCAGGCTGGGGCAGATCGCGTCTTCGACGAATCCGGAATTCTGAGCCAGGTGCAGGTGCTTCGTTCGGCCGACCTGATCAAGCAGGTCGCCCGCAACATGAAGCTCTATGAGCTGAAGGAGTTCGACCCGTCGTCGGCGCCCTCGGCGATTTCCGACCTCCTCGTGATGCTCGGCCTCAAGAAGAATCCGCTGGAACTGGCGCCGGAAGAAAGAGTTCTCAAGGAGTTCAATGAAAAGCTCCAGGTCTATCAGGTCGAAAAGTCGCGCGTGATCGCGATCGCCTTCACCTCAAAGGATCGCCAACTCGCGGCCACCGTCCCGAACGAAATGGCGAAGGTCTTCCTTGCGCTGCAAAGCGGGGCGAAGCTCGACACCAATTCCGAGGCGACCCGCTGGCTGGAGCCCGAGATTGCCAATCTGCGCGAGAAGGTGCGGGATGCCGAGGCGAAGGTTGCCGCCTATCGCGCGTCTTCGGATCTGTTGCCGACCGGCGAGACGACGAATTTTGCCACACGGCAACTGACGGATATCTCCACCGAGCTGGCCCGCGTGCGCGGTGAGCGTGCGAACGCCGAAGCGCGCGCTGCGGGCGTGCGCTCGGCGCTTGCGAGCGGCCGGGCACCGGACACGATCGCCGATGTCGTCGGATCGCAGATGATTCAGCGCCTCAAGGAGACCGAGGCAAACCTGCAGGCACAGGTCGCCGACCTTTCTACGACCTTGCTTGACGGACACCCGCGCCTGAGGGCGCTGAAGTCGCAGCTTGAAGGCATCCGTGGCCAGATCCGTACCGAGACGCACAAGATCCTGACGAGCCTCGAAAATGAGGCGAAGGTCGGTGAACTGCGCGAACAGCAGCTTGTCCAGCAACTCAATGGGCTGAAGGCTCAATCGGCCCAGGCCGGTGAAGAAGAGGTGGGGCTGCGTGCGCTCGAGCGCGAGGCGACCGCTCAGCGGCAGTTGCTCGAAACCTATCTCTCCCGCTACCGCGAGGCGACCTCGCGCACGGTGGAGAATGCGACCCCTGCCGATGCGCGCGTGATTTCAACCGCGGTGGTTCCGACCAGCGCGAGCTTCCCGAAAGTTCTGCCGATCACCATTGTCGCCGCGCTCGCGACGTTCCTGTTGAGCTGCGTCGTGATCATGCTGGGGGAATTGTTCAGCGGCCGGGCGTTGCGGCCCGTCTCGGCAAGCGGCGAGCGGGTTGCCCCGATGCGACCCCGGCCGGCTTTGGCCGCAAGCGCGACCGATACCCCGATCGTCGCCGCCGAAACGGTACCCGAAGTGGCGCCCTTGGTCGATGACGCAGTCGACCTGCTTCCGGCAGCGGAAGCACCGGCTATGGACACGGACACCACAGAAGCAGCCACCGAACCGGATTTCTCCATCGAAGCGGTTGCGGAACATCTGCGCGCCGCAGGTGCACGCGTTGCAATTTCGGTCTCTCCGGGTGGAGACGAAGGATCGACCGCAACCGTCATGCTGGCACGCCTGCTGGCCGAGGACGATGTGAAGGTGGTGCTGATCGATCTGACCGGATCGGCCTGCCCGACGCGCCTTATGGCGCGCTCACCACAGCTTCCCGGGATCACCAACCTGCTGGCCGGTGAAGTGCCGTTCACGGATACGATCCACGCCGATCGTTTCTCCGACGCTCACGTCATTCCCCAGGGCGATGCCGACCCACGGCAGGCGATGCGCGGCATCGAGCGGCTAAAGATGATCATCGACGCCCTGACCAACGCCTACGATCTCGTTCTGGTCGAGTGCGGTCCGGCGGACGAGATGGCTGTCGAGAAGATCGCCGGGCGCGATAGTGCAGAGATCATCCTGTCGGCGCCGTCGGTCAGCGATGAACGCATCGTCGAGGTGCTGACCGGTTTTGGCGCGGCCGGCTATCGCGACATCGTGCTGATGACCGGGCAGGTCGAACCCGGCCCGGAATATCCCGACCGGGATGCTGCCTAATCGGAAGACGGCGCCTCGGTCGCGAATGACCGCCGCGGCCCGCATGCGCGCGACGTTGCAGCTTAGTCCGGGGTGCCTCGTGAATCGCCTCTGCCTTGCCTGAACCGTCTCGCTCGCTGCAGGCGAGCGTAGACGGCCTTGTTCGACTTGGCCGCCGCCTTTGCGCGCACGACGAGATGATGGCGCAAGGCGGCAAGGTGTCCGGGAAGCGTTACCGGCAATATGATGTCACGCAATGGCGTCTCGATCGTACACCACGATCGCTTGTAGAGTTGATCGCCGACGCCGAAATCGAACAGGCGCACACCCTGGACCGAAAGACGCTCGATCATCCGGTAGAACAACAATTCACCCGGGCTTGCATCGCCTGCCAGCACCTCGTCGATCGAGCCGAACTGGCAGATGACATGGTCGCCTTTCAACGAAAGCCCGGCGACGGCGACGACTTGTCCGTCATGTTCACCCTTAAGCCGGATGGCGTTCAACTGCATGAGCTGCGGGTCACCATCCTGAGAGGCTGCGAGCGCGTGGAAGAAGGCCGTTGTCTCGGCTTGCTGGAAAACGTCGGGAAGGCCAAGTGCCGCAAACCGTGTCGCCTTTTGCCGGAAGAAGGTATCGAGCAGCGCCTGCGCCTCGTCGGGGGTGCGAGCAACCACGTAGTCGTAGCCACCCATCTCCGCCAGGCGTCGCTCGGAGATGCGCATCTTCTTGCGCCGCCGCTTGGCGTTGATCTGCGCCAGTGTGTGCTGGATGCTACCGAGGAGGGGGAGCTGGAACGAAGCATTGGGGTTTGCGACGCCAGGAAGCGCGGCAAAGGGGCTGGGGCTGCCACGCCATTCGCAGGGTACCCGTTCGAGCATGAGGATGTCGGCAACGCCGTTTAACGCCATACTGACATCGCGGGCCAAAGCATGCGCAAGCGCCGGCGTCATGGCCGCCGAGGCTTCGGCGGTAAAGAGCCCAGTGTTGAGGTTGCTGTGTTCCGTTCCGATCAGGCGCGCCGTTCGAAACAGGCGACCATGCCTGATCTCCAGCGGCAGAATGAGGAAAAGCTCGCCATTGAAGGCAGCGCGCAGCAACAGGAGGTCGCTGTTGTGGGTTTCTTTCCAGGCGCGGCACCAGTCATAGGCGTGATGAAGCGAATTGGCGGCCAGGCTGTCGAGCGTACGCCATTCAGTTTCCAGCGGCTCCATGGTGCGATGGATCGAAATCTCGAACCGGCCAGTGGCGTCGGTCGGCCCGACACGAACGGACGTGCGCGGACGGCGGTCGCCGGAGCCTTCCATGGTCAGATCGGAGTTCGTCATCGAAGGTGCCATCCGGTCCCTGTTGCCGCGCGATTGAACCTCAAGCCGGCTACGATCCGTTTAATGCGATAGCTCTCATGTATGGCGGTGAAGAATAACCGGGGAACGCAGTTAGCAAAGCGTGAAGCGTCGCTGGCCAGCGGCACGGCGGATCAGTCGAGAAAGCCGGTGGCGAGTGCCTTTGCCCATTCCAGTCGGTTGCGACTGGCCGCGAGCCGGGACATCGCCGCCCAGTCATACGGGACATTGCGGAAGGTGACGCTCCACCCGGCGCCCGCCTTTTCGATGATGGCGTAGCGCGCATCCGGCGAACCCGCCTCGACCTTGTGCGGCACGGGCTGGTCGTCGTCATAACCGGGGCAGCCGACGCTGCCGGGATTGACGACAAGGCGGCCGTCCGAGAGGCGGACGGCGCGCTGGATATGCGTGTGTCCGCAGAGGATCACCGGGTAGTCGATGCCGGCGGCCTCAGCCTCGATTGCCGAACGAGCCGCCATATGGACCGTGCCGTCGCTCGTCAGTGCCTCCAGCCAGTAGGTCTCATCATCCGTCGGCGTCGCATGGCACAGGAAGAACGTTTCCTTGTGGACGTGTGCGACGGGCAGGGTGGCCAGCCATTCGCGGTGCTGCGGTTGCAATTGATCGTATGCCGCGCGATCCGACTGCCCCAGTTTGCGGGGATCGATGGTCAGGAGATAGCGATCGTGATTGCCTCTGATCGAAGGGATCCCTCGTTCGATGAGGATGTCGGCGGTCCGCGCGGCATTGAGCGGGCCGCTCAAGTGATCGCCGAGGTTGACGATGTCGGTGATGCCGAGCGTATCGATGTCGGCAAGCACGGCCTCAAGCGCGAGGTCGTTGCCATGGATATCAGCGATTACCGCAAGCCTCATGGGCGTCTCCTCGGATGTCCACCGCGCCGGGGGATCAGCGATCGCGCGCCGGCTTTTCCATCCATTTGATAATCAGCATGGCTGGCAATATCCAGAGCAGGCCGGTGAAGAAGAAGTAGGCAAGGTGCACCCAC
Organism: Ensifer adhaerens; assembly: GCF_020035535.1. NCBI lineage: Bacteria > Pseudomonadati > Pseudomonadota > Alphaproteobacteria > Hyphomicrobiales > Rhizobiaceae > Ensifer > Ensifer adhaerens. The sequence goes on from NZ_CP083349.1 coordinate 1,007,919, forward strand.
CAAGGCGACGCCCCGAGCAGCAGCGAGGCGAAGGTGACAGCGGCCAGCGCATAGACGACGACGAGGATGATGATCAGGATCGTGCCGATCAACTTTCTGAGGCGTACGGGCATTTCATTTCTTTCAAATGGCACAATGGCCGGCCGCGACGGCATGCCGCAAAGGTTTCGGCCTTGTTTTGCATGCCGCTCTGGTGCAAATCAACGGCTTTCAGAGAGGTGCGACCGTTGATCCGTCCGGTCGCTCCGCCGACAACCCTGCAATACCAGAGGGAAAATGATGGCCGGCGTCGAATTGGCGACAGAACAGATGCTTCGAAACGAGATCAGCAGAACCGACCGTAACCGCCGGCAGATCCGCGGTTGGTTGGCGGTCGTGCTCTTCACCCTTTTTGCGCTGGTGCTCGTCGGCGGCGCGACGAGGCTTACGGAATCCGGCCTGTCGATCACCGAATGGAAGCCGATTCACGGCGTGATCCCGCCGCTTTCTGCGGAGGAATGGGAAGAAGAGTTCCAGCTCTATCAGCGCATTCCACAGTACCAGCAGCTTAACGCCGGCATGTCGGTCGAGCAGTTCAAGACGATCTTCTGGTGGGAGTGGGCGCATCGCCTGCTGGCCCGCACCATAGGCATAATCTTCGCGCTGCCGCTCGCGTTCTTCTGGCTGACCGGCCGGATCGAGCGCAAGCTCCGGATGCCACTTCTTGGCATCCTCGCGCTTGGCGGCTTTCAGGGCTTCATCGGTTGGTGGATGGTATCTTCCGGCCTCGTCGAGCGGACCGAAGTCAGCCAGTACCGATTGGCGACACACCTCGTCATCGCCTGTCTGATCTTTGCCGCCTGCATGTGGATATTGCGCGGGCTCAGCCCGCATTCCAACGACGCGGCGCCCACAGATCGTTCGCGCAAGATGGCAATGATCATCGCGCTCATGAGCCTGTTCCAGATCTATCTCGGCGCGCTCGTCGCCGGCCTCGATGCCGGTTTCAGCTACAATACCTGGCCGCTGATGGATGGCGCCATCATCCCGCAGGACCTGTTCCTGCAGCAGCCCTGGTGGATCAATCTGTTCGAGAACCCGAAGACTGTGCAGTTCGTTCACCGGATCGGCGCCTACGTGCTCTTTGCCTTCGCGCTGATGCACATGATCGCCTCGCTGAGGGCAGCGCCCGAAACCACCCATGCGCGGCGCTCGGTGCTCCTCTTCCTGCTCGTCTCGGTCCAGGCGGTGATCGGCATCACCACGCTCGTCTTGCAGGTGCCGGTCGGCTGGGGCGTGGCGCACCAGGGTGGCGCGCTCGTTGTGCTCGGCTTTGCCATCGCCCACTGGCGCGGCTTTTACGGCGAGTATTTGCGACCGACGGCAATCCAGTATCGGGACTGACGTTCGGTAAAATACCGGAAAAAAGAAAGACCCCGGCGAGCGGTTCGCCGGGGTCTTTTTGTTTTCAGCCGATTGCTGATCAGGCCGACAGCATGAGGTCCATGTTCTGGACGGCCGCGCCCGATGCGCCCTTGCCGAGATTGTCGAGCAGGGCGACAAGGTTCACATGATTACCGCCGCGGCTGCCGAAGACGAAGAGCTTCATCGTGTCCTTGCCGGCAAGCTCGGTCGCGTCGATGCGCGCGAGCTTCTCGCCTTCCTCAAGCGACACGACCTCGACGATCGACTGGCCCGCATAGTGCTCGACCAGCGCCGCATGGATCGTTTCCAGCGTCGCGCCCGCGGCGAGATCTTCGATATAGAGCGGGACCTGGACGATCATGCCCTGCGCGAATTTGCCGACCGACGGGGCGAAGATCGGTGCGCGGTCGAGCAGGCCATGCATCTTCATCTCGGGAACATGCTTGTGTTTGAGCGGCAGGCCGTAGAGGAAGTGCGGCGCGCTGATGTGCTCCGGATTGGCCTCGTCTTCCATCTGCGCGATCATCTGCTTACCGCCGCCGGTATAGCCGGAAACCGCGTTGACCGTGACCGGATAGCCGTCCGGCAGGATGCCGGCCTGGCGCAGCGGCCGGATCACGCCGATCGCGCCGGTCGGATAGCAGCCGGGATTGGCGACGCAACGGGCACTGCGGATCTTCTCCGGCTGCGCCTTGTCCATTTCGGCAAAGCCGTAGGCCCAATCGGGCGCGATGCGGTGCGCGGTCGAGGTGTCGATGATGCGAACCTTGTTGTTGCCGGAAACCATCGAAACCGCCTCGCGCGACGCGTCATCCGGCAGGCACAGGATGGCGATGTCGGCATCGTTCAGCAGATCTTCGCGCATCGCGGCGTTGCGTCGTTCCGCTTCCGGAATGGAAAGCAGTTCGAGATCGCTACGGCCGGCCATGCGCGTGCGGATCTGCAGGCCCGTGGTGCCGTGTTCGCCATCGATGAAGATCTTCGGTTTCATGATTTTCCCGTTCTGCCAGTAGGTTAGAGGTCGTTCCGGAATCACTCTGGCATAGAATTGAATCAATTTCTCAACAGGCCGGCGGGACGCCGCCAGACCCATTGCTTCTATATAAGCAGCAGCACTTCATCGCAACGGCAGCGGCTATCTTCAGCGAAGCGGTGCGCGCTCTGCAAGCTTTTCCGCATGCAGCCCCAGCATGTACATCGCGACCGTCGCGCCGGCGATCGCGGTGACGTCGGCATGGTCATAGGCCGGCGCCACTTCGACGACATCGCTGCCGACGACCGTCAGCGCGCCGAGCTTGCGCAATACCGACAGGATCTTGGCGCTCGATGGGCCGCCGGCGACCGGGGTGCCGGTGCCGGGTGCATAGGCGGGGTCGAGGCAATCGATGTCGAAGGTCAGATACGCCTTGCGCTCGCCGACCTGCCTTATGATCGTCTCGGCGATCTCGGCAGCACCCATCTCTTCGACGTCGTAGCCATAAAGGATGCGAATGCCGCAATCCTCCGGCGCGTGGGTACGGATGCCGATCTGGATCGAAGCGTCGGTATCGATCAGGCCCTCGCGGGCGGCACGACCGACGAAGGAGCCATGGTCGATGCGACCGCGCTCGTCCGGCCAGGTATCCTGGTGGGCGTCGAATTGCACGAGGGCGAGGGGGCCGTGGAGAGCCGCCTGCGCCTTCAGGATCGGATAGGTGACGAAATGGTCGCCGCCGAGCGTCTGCAGATAGGCGCCGCTCCTGATGATCTTGGCCGCCTCGCGCTCGATCGTTACCGGCGTCTTCGAATGATTGCCGTAGTCGAGCAGGCAGTCGCCGTAGTCGATGGTCGCCATCTGCGCGAAGAGATCACGCTCGAACGGGTATTGTGGATCGTTGTCGAAGATCGCCGAGGCGCGACGGACCGCCTGCGGCCCGAAGCGGGCTCCGGGGCGGTTCGAGGTGGCGGCATCGAAAGGAATGCCCCAGACAACGGCATCAACGCCCTTTAATTGCTTCGAATACTTGCGGCGCATGAAGGAGAGAATGCCGGCATGCGTCGGGTCGGATGCCGCCGATGTGAGAGAGCGCGCCGTCAGCGCGTGATCGATTGTCCTGTTGGCCATGTCCCGCCTCTGCTTGCGCGCGGTATGTCGGCGCTGTGGTCGGCCATTCCGCTCTACTTCTCGTGGCGAGACGTTGGACAATCGTTGCCGGCAAGGCAAGGGCCTGCCGGCCGATTCTTCGGCGATTACGATGCCTTGGCCTCGTAGGTCGGGGCGAAGTCGCCAAGCGCTTTCGCTTCAGTGATGCGCGCGGCGATATCCTCTTCGATGATCGTTTCGAGCTGAGCGAAACTGTCGATCACGTAGTAGATCGGCTGCACGATATCGATGCGATAGGGCGTGCGCAGCACGGTCATCAGGTCGAACGGGCGGAACTCGATGCCTGGCGTTTCCATGGCATTCCGTGTCTCGTTCGGCGAAGAAACGATGCCGGCGCCATAGCAGCGGCGGCCCTTCGACGTGTTGATCAGACCGAACTCGACGGTGAACCAGAAGATCCGGAACATGTGCCAGGAATAGCCCTTGCCAAGCGAGACGGCTTTTTCGCCGAAGCGCCGGACGAAATTGGCGTAGCTCTGGTTGGTCAGCAGCGGGCAGTGACCGAAGACTTCGTGGAAGATATCGGGCTCTTCGATGTAATCGATATGCTCGCGGCGGCGAATGAAGGTCGCCAGCGGGAACTTGCCCTGGGACAGAAGCTCGTAGAAGCGGGACGGCGGAATAAGAGCCGGCACGCCTTCGACGCCGAAGCCGGTGGTTTCGGCGAGGCGCCGGTTCACGTCTTTCAACTGCGGCACGTGGTGCGGGCCGAGATCGAGCGTCCTTGCGCCTTCCAGATACTCGTCGCAGGCCTTGTCGGCGAGGAGATTCATCTGCCGCTGATAAAGCTCGCCCCAGATCGCATCTTCTTCCGGAGTGTAGAGATAGGTGCCGTCAGGCTCCGGTAGTTTCGCAGTGTAGGTGCTTTCCTTCGTCATGACGTCTCCTCTTCGTCAAAACAACTCTGTTGTTGCAATTGTATCGCGACTGGAGCGAGTATTTGTTTCACAGTTGCCAGATTGCGGCCCGTTGACGGGAGGAAATTTCGAAATGTCGTCCGATGTGAAGGAAAATTTTCAACCGTTGCGAAAGCTGTTGCGGCTGATTCAGGCCGATAGCGGTCAGTCTCTTTCGGAACTCGCGGAAAAGGCCGGAATGTCGCAGAGCTCGGCCTGGAGGCGGCTGCAGGAACTGGAGACGGACGGCGTCATTCGCAAGCGCGTGGCGCTGCTCGACCCGGCAAAGCTCGATTTGAAACTCTGCATCATCGCCCATGTGACGCTGGAAGATCACCATGACGAGGCGATCGCGGCCTTCTCGGCGCTGGTTCGGGACCGACCGGAGATCATGGAGTGCTACGCGCTCTCTGGCACCTTCGACTACATGCTGAAGATTCGCGCCACCGATGTCGAAAGCTACGATGCCTTCATGACGCGCTATCTGATGCGCAATCCGCACGTGCGCACCGTTGTGTCGAGCTTCGTCCTGCGTGAACTCAAATCGACGACCGAGCTGCCGATCTGAAGCAATTCCAGGAAAAGTGCGAAGCGGTTTTCCGTCCGGGATTGCGTCGTTCAAGACCGACCGGTGAGGTCATCATTCATTGAACGACGAACTGACCGTGTCAGCGCTCGAAGCCGTATTGCCGTTCGATCTTGCCGACGCGCACCTGATAGTCCTCGTACCAGCGCTCGCGGCCGAGCCGCTGGGCGGTCAGATGCCGGACGTCGCTTTTCCACGCCGCGATGCTCTCCTCGTTCGCCCAATAGGAATTGGTGAGGCCGAAGCCGTCGGCGCCGCGAACGCTTTCCAGACCGAGAAAACCGGGCTGCTCGCGCGCAAGCCGCTCCATTTCCTCTCCCATCTTGTCGTAGCCGTGATCGCCGGCCGTGCGGCGCGAGGCGAAGGTGACGATGTAATAGGGCGGCTCTGGGGTCTTGGCGACGGGGGAGCTTGTCATGCGATCCTCGGTGGGGCGACGTTGTTGGACACGGTGCGTCGGATGATAACAAAAAAAGGCGGAGCAAAGCTCCGCCTTTCCAAGTGTCGCAGTTTGGAAGCGATTAACGCTTCGAGAACTGGAACGAACGACGTGCCTTCGCACGGCCGTACTTCTTGCGTTCGACCACGCGGCTGTCGCGGGTGAGGAAGCCACCGCGCTTCAGAACCGAGCGCAGGCCCGGTTCGAAGTAGGTGAGTGCCTTGGAGATGCCGTGACGAACGGCACCGGCCTGGCCGGAGAGACCGCCGCCAGCAACGGTCGCGTCGATGTCGAACTGGCCATCACGGGCAGCAGCGACGATCGGCTGCTGCAGGATCATCTGCAGAACCGGACGGGCGAAGTAAGCCGAGTAGGGCTTGCCGTTGATGGTGATCTTGCCGGTGCCCGGCTTGACCCATACGCGGGCGACAGCGTCCTTACGCTTGCCGGTCGCGTAGGAGCGACCCTGGGCGTCGACCTTCTTGACGTGAACCGGAGCAGCCGGTTCCGCGGTCGTGGCGATGTCCTTGAGAGCGGAAAGGTCAGCCATTATCAGGCGCTCCTTGTGTTCTTGCTGTTCAGCTTGGCGACGTCGAGGACGGCCGGCTGCTGTGCTTCATGCGGGTGGTTGGCGCCTGCGTATACGCGCAGGTTCTTCATCTGGCGACGGCCGAGCGGACCGCGCGGAACCATGCGCTCGACGGCCTTCTCGATGACGCGCTCCGGGAAGCGGCCTTCGATGATCTGGCGAGCGGTGCGCTCCTTGATGCCGCCGGGGTAGCCGGTGTGCCAGTAGTACTTCTTGTCGGTGTACTTCTTGCCCGTCAGAACTGCCTTCTCGGCGTTGATGACGATGACGTTGTCGCCGTCGTCAACATGCGGGGTGAAGGTAGCTTTGTGCTTGCCGCGCAGGCGGTTTGCGATGAGGGAAGCGAGGCGACCAACAACGAGGCCTTCGGCGTCGATGATGATCCACTTCTTCTCCACCTCTGCAGGCTTCTGAACGAAGGTTGCCATATCAAAACTCTTTCTTTGGACCCGAGCGGCGAACCGCTGGGCGTTTCTTGTTGCTTGGTTTTGCCCGGTTTCCCGGACAAAAGAGAAAGCGGCCCGTAAGGACCGCGATCTGCGGCAGCTTATACGCAAGAGCGAAACAAGCGTCAAGAACGTGAAATCTGCACGATGGAAATAAAGGTAAGTAAAAACAATATGTTACTTGTATGGTATTTTGTTACCACAAATTATCGCGGCGGAATCGAATAGGTCGCCGTGGCATGCGCGACCAGATCGTCGCCGCCCACCTTGACGATCGATGCGTCGAGAACGGCAAGCCGCTTGCCGAGTTTCAGGATGCGGCAGGTGCATTCCAGAGGTTCCGGCTCGGGCTTGCGCAGGAAGTTGATGTTGAGATTGGTGGTGACGGCAAGCGCAACCGGCCCGATATGGGCGATCAGCGCGATATAGGCGGAAACGTCGGCAAGCGCGAAGAGGGTAGGGCCGGAGACGGTTCCGCCCGGCCGGATGTGCCGTTCGTTCGGATCGAGCCGCATGGTGGCAAAGCCGGGGCCGACCGCCGTGACGTGAAAGACCTTGCCATCGGTGTGGACCTGCGGAAAATCCGTGTCGAGAAATCGGTTGAGGTCGTCGACGGTCATGATCGGCTCGGTGGTCATCCATTCTATCCTTCAATATTGCCGCCGCCACCTGAGACCGACCCGCGGCGGGACGCAAGGCGGAAAAAGGTCTTAGATACATGCGCCGACCGGTTCTCCGGTCACCTTGCACCGCAGGCGCGTCCGGCGTACCACCAAGCCCGAGTTCAAGTTTCAGGAGAAGAAGATGGCCGAAGTCGTATCGTTCAAGAAAGAAGAGCCGAATGGCCTGCTGCTCAGCGAACGCTCCGGGCCGGTGCTGCGGTTGACGCTCAACAACTCGCCGGCCAACGTGCTGTCGATCGCCATGATGGAGGCGCTGCACGCTGAGTTCGATGCGGTCGCCACTTCCAATGACATCAGGGTCGTCGTGCTCGCCGCCACGGGCAAGCTGTTTTCTGCCGGTCACGATCTGAAAGAAATGACTGCGCACCGCGAAGACGACGACCGCGGCAGGGCCTTCTTCGAACGGACGATCCGCCCGTGCGCCGATCTCATGCTGAAAATCACACGGCTGCCGCAGGCCGTCATCGCCGAGATCGATGGCTTGGCAACGGCAGCCGGCTGCCAACTCGTCGCAAGCTGTGACCTCGCGATCTGCACCGACAGTTCCACCTTCTGCACGCCCGGCGTCAATATCGGTCTCTTCTGCTCGACGCCGATGGTCGCGCTCACGCGTGCGGCACACCGCAAGCAGGCGATGGAGATGCTGTTGACCGGCGAGACCATCGACGCTTCGACGGCCAAGGATTTCGGTCTCGTCAACCGCATCGTGCCGCAGCAGTATCTGCGCCAGGTCGTCGACAAATACGCCGCCGTGATCGCTTCGAAGTCGCCGCAGGCGCTGAAGATCGGCAAGGAGGCCTTCTATCGCCAGGCGGAGATGGACCTGCCTGAGGCTTACGACTACGCCGTCGGCGTGATGGTCGAGAACATGCTGGCGCGTGATGCCGAAGACGGCATCGGCGCTTTCCTCGGCAAGCGCATGCCGGAGTGGAAGGAGGACTGAGACTCATGCGAGCTTCAGAAGCAGGGCGCCAAGCGCAATGACGCAGGCAGCGGCGATGCGCCAGACGCTGACCGGCTCCTTGAGAAACACCACCGAGATCACGACGGCAAAGAGGATCGAGGTCTCGCGGAGCGCGGCGACGGTCGCGACCGGCGCCTTGGTCATGGCCCACAGGGCAAGTCCATAGGCGCCGATCGAGCCGGCGCCGCCGATGAGGCCCCGCCACCAGTTCTTGTAGACATGGCGGGCAACGGGCTTGATGCCGCGCCGGGCAAAGGCCCAGGTGAAAAGCAGCACCGGTGGCAGCAGCGCCATCCATAATGTGTAGGAAATCGCATTGCCAGAGATGCGCGCGCCGATGCCGTCGACATAGGTGTAGCTGGCGATGACGCAGGCATTGAGAAGGGCGAGCACGATCGCGTGTCTGCCGCCTTTTCTGGACTCGAAGGCGAGCGTGAGCACGCCGACCGAGATCGTCAGAATGCCGAGCATCGTGCCGAACGCAAGCTCCTCACCGATCAGCGCGCCACTAGTGGCAGCCACGATCAAGGGCGCGGTCCCGCGCATCAGCGGATAGACAAGGCCGATATCGCCGGCGCGATAGGAGGCGGCGACAAGCTGGAAATAGGCGAACTGGAACAGTGCGGAAACCAGGATGTAAGGCCAGGCTTCCGGTTTGGGCAGGGGCAGCAAGGGCAGGAACGGGATTGCGACGACGGCTGCCCCGAGTGCGATCATCGCTGCATCGAGCGATTTTTCCGAACCTGCCTTGACCAGGGCATTCCAGGTCGCGTGCAACAACGCCCCGAACAGGACGAGCGCAATGACTTCAACGGGCAAGATCGGACCTCGGAAAACGATGTGGCAGGCTTTGTGAAGCTTGTCGCGCCGCTTGGCCGCAAAATCAATCGGAAAGTCTCACGCTGGCCGCTGTCTTCGGCTTGACGCGTGGTCGCGGACCGCACAGTTGACTCGCTGCACCTCGGCATCATTATACAATCGTTTAAATGGAATGGACCCGAAGCCTTAATGAACCACGACGCCTATCCGGACTATTATCTCGCTGACATCCTGCGCGAGACCAAGACGATCGCCCTCGTCGGCGCCTCACCGAATGCCGAGCGGCCGAGCCACAGGGTCATGGCGTTCCTGTTGCGCAAGGGCTATCGGGTGATCCCCATCAACCCCGGCCACGTCGGCAAGACCATCCAGGGCCAGACGGTGTTCGGCAGGCTCGCCGACGTCAAGGAGCCGATCGACATGGTGGATGTCTTCCGCGCCGCCGATGCGCTTCCGGCACTCGTCGACGAGATCCTGGCACTGGACGCACTGCCCAAGGCAATCTGGGGGCAGCTTTCCGTGCGGCACGACGGTGCAGCGGCGAAGGCGGAGGCCGCCGGGATCAAGGTCGTCATGGACCGCTGTCCGGCAATCGAGTATCCGCGCCTGATCGGCTGACATCTCTTCCACAAGTACCGCCTGCAGCCACGCAACCGTCAGTTTCGTAAAATCCTCTTTGACCGCGTGCGGTGGCTCTGGAATAGTGCCGCGGCTTCCGCGCTGAACCGCGGAGGTTCGCTCGCGGATAACGCGCAGATTCAAGATGATAGAGCGTTCTTGACCTGCCAGCAGGCGGTCGGGCTCTGATCATGGGAGGGGTGAATGACGAAAGACAATCCTGGTTTCAACACGCTCGCAATTCATGCGGGGGCGCAGCCCGACCCGACCACGGGCGCACGGGCGACGCCGATCTACCAGACGACGAGCTTCGTCTTCAACGACACCGACCATGCCGCAGCCCTTTTCGGCCTCCAGCAGTTCGGCAACATCTATACCCGCATCATGAACCCGACGCAGGCGGTTCTCGAGGAACGCATCGCCGCGCTCGAAGGCGGCACCGCGGCGCTCGCCGTTGCCTCAGGTCACGCTGCCCAGTTGCTCGTCTTCCACACGATCATGAGCCCGGGCGACAATTTCGTCGCCGCCAACCGGCTCTATGGCGGCTCGGTCAACCAGTTCGGCCACGCCTTCAAGTCCTTTGACTGGCAGGTTCGCTGGGCCGATCCGAGCGATCCGGCCTCCTTCGAGGCGAAGATCGATCGGCGCACCAAGGCGATCTTTATCGAGAGCCTCGCCAATCCCGGCGGCACCTTCGTCGATATCGCGGCGATCGCCGAGGTCGCCCGCAAGCACGAGCTGCCGCTGATCGTCGACAACACCATGGCGACGCCATACCTGCTGCGGCCGCTTGAGCATGGCGCCGACATCGTCGTGCACTCACTGACCAAGTTCATCGGCGGCCACGGCAACTCCATGGGCGGCGTCATCGTCGATGGCGGCACCTTCGACTGGTCGAAGTCCGGCAAGTATCCGATGCTGTCCGAACCGCGTCCGGAGTATGCCGGCGTCGTGCTGCATCAGACCTTTGGCAACATCGCCTTCGCCATCGCCGCGCGCGTCCTCGGCCTGCGCGACTTCGGTCCGGCGATCTCGCCCTTCAACGCCTTCATGCTGGTGACTGGTTCCGAGACCCTGCCGCTGCGTATGCAGCGCCATTGCGACAACGCACTCGCGGTCGCCAAGTGGCTGAAGACGCACGACAAGATTTCGTGGGTGAACTATGCCGGGCTGGAGGACGACCCCAACCACGCACTGCAGCAGCGCTATTCGCCGAAGGGTGCCGGTGCCGTGTTCACCTTCGGCCTCAAGGGTGGCTACGAGGCCGGTAAGCGCTTCGTCGAAGGGCTGGAAATGTTCTCGCATCTCGCCAACATTGGCGACACCCGCTCGCTCGTCATTCATCCGGCCTCGACGACCCATCGCCAGCTGACACCCGAGCAGCAGGTGGCAGCCGGTGCCGGTCCTGACGTCGTGCGCCTCTCGGTCGGCATCGAGGACGTCTCCGACATCATCGCGGATCTCGAGCAGTCGCTGGCAAAGCTCTGATACAGGAAGGGAGGTAGCGCCTCCCGTAAAGGTGCCAAGATGACGAATATGCAGAAGTTCGATCTGTCTTCCGTCGAGGCGGAAACCGGTACGCCGGCAGCCGAGCGGCTGATTTCCGGGGCACCGCAGTTCCGGACCTGGAACCTGGAGGAGGCCGATGGCGGCCTCTATGCCGGGGTCTGGGAATCAACGCCCGGAAAATGGCGGATCGTCTACGAGGAGTGGGAATACTTCCACATCATCTCCGGTTATTCGATCGTCACGCAGGATGGTGGCGAGGCGGCGCATCTTCGTGCCGGCGACAGCATGATCCTGCGCCCCGGCTTCGAAGGCACGTGGGAGGTGGTGGAGACAACCCGCAAGGATTACGTCATCCGCCTCTAAGCATCCAGGCACCGGCGGCCGGACGGCCTCCGGTGCGGCTCACCAGACGAGGTCGAGGCGCTCCAGACCGTGAAAATGGAAGGCGTCCTTCACCTCGGGCTCGTTCTTCAGCCGCATATTCGGCAGCCGCCGAAACAGGATTGGCAGCGAGAGATTGAGCTCCAGCCGGGCGAGGGGCGCCCCGATGCAGAAATGTAAACCCGCCCCGAAGGAGACATTTACGCCTTCGTCGCGCGTCGGCCGGAATGCATTCGGGTCCGTGAATTTTTTCGGGTCCACGTTTGCAGCCCCGAGCAGCAGCCCGATCTTGTCCCCTTTTCGCAGCGAGATGCCATCATCGAGTACGAGGTCCGACAGGGCATAACGCTGGAAAATGTGCAGAGGTGCTGCAAAGCGCAGACACTCCTCGATCGTTAGCGCCGTTGCCGCTTGCGTCTCAAACAAATCCTCGGCGGAAAGTCCCGATTGCAGAATGGTCCTGACGGCATTGCCGATCTGATGCACGGTCGCTTCGTGGCCGGCATTAAGGAGGAGGGCGGTGGTCGAGACCAGTTCCGCATCCGACAACCGCTCGCCATCCTTTTCCGAGGTGATCATGTGCGTCAGCAGGTCGTCGGCGGGGTTGCGGCGTTTCTCTGCGATGATCTTTCGGAGATAATCGGCAAAGTCGGCAGAAGCCTGATTGGCGTCGAGTTCGGTTTCGTAGCTCGGGTTGAAGACATACATTTTGACCATGCGGTGCGACCAGTCGAGAAGGTCGGGCGCCGCGTCGACGGGAATGCCGAGCATGCGGGCGATGATCGTCACGGGAAGCGCTTCTGCAAAGGTCTTCAGCAATTCGACCTGACCATCGCTTGCAAAGCCATCGATCAAGGCATGCGACAGCCGCTCGATATCCGGTCTCAACTGCTCGATCTGCCGCGAGACGAAGGCCCGGTTGACGAGCGTGCGCAGCCGCGTGTGTGCTGGCGGCTCTAGTTCCAAAAGCGAATGCTCCTCAAGGGCGTCGAATTCCTTGAGATGTGGCTTCGGTGCCGGGAGGCCCACTTCTTCGCGCGTCGCCACATGCAGGATCTGCCGGCCGAAACGTCGGTCGCGGAGCAGTGCGTTCACTTGGTCATAACCTGCGAAATACCATTGCTGCCGCTCTTCCCAGAAGAAGGCCGGGCATTGCGCGTGGATCTCGGCATAGGCGGCGCGGGGCTCACGGTAGAAGGCGGGATCGCGCGCGTCGATGGAAACGCGCCTTTGGGCGCCGTCAATGGTAATGGCAAGCATGCAACGGGCTCTTCCCAGGTTTGGATCGATGCCTATTTCTACGGGAACCGGCGTTCGGCCGGCAAGTGCTGATATCCCTCCGCTCACACCGGGACGGCGTTGACAGTGCCGGCGATGGCGGTCAATCTCGTGGCGCTGCGTAGGGCGCATCGGCAAGTGGCTGAAAGGGCAACGCCCGCCTACGGAAGACACACCGTAGTTGCGCCCATGCCAAACCTTGAAAACCTGAAGAAGCAGGCGAAGCAGTATCTCAAATGGCATCGCGAACGGTACCATCCGGTCGCGGCCGAGATCAGGGCTGCGTTGCCGCGTTACCGTGGACTTGATGACGACGCAATTCTCAAGTCGGAGTTCAAGCTCGCCGACGCGCAGGAACTGATTGCGCGCCAATCGGGATTCGACAGTTGGCAGGCGCTCAAATCAGGAGCCCTGACAGTGACCACACACTCAATCCCCGCCACGTCGCAGCCGGTGCTGCAATCGATCGCTGCACAACTGTTTGTCGCCGATATCAAGGCCTCATGCGCCTTCTACACGGAGAAGCTCGGCTTTTCCGTCGATTTCGTCTACGGCAAGCCGCCCTTCTATGGGCAGGTCGTTCGAGACAATGCCAGGCTCGCTCTGCGGCTTGTCTGCGAACCGGTTTTCGTCGGCGACATTCGCGAGCGGGAAGACCTGCTATCGGCTGCCATCACGCTCGAAACCGCCAATGACATCAAGCAATTGTTCCTGGCCTATCAGGCAGCTGGCGTGCGTTTTCATCAATCTTTGCGGACGGAACCCTGGGGCGCACGCACCTTCATCGTGCTCGATCCGGACCGAAATCTGATCCTGTTTGCAGGGCCGGCCGACTGAGTGAGATTGCCGACAATGGACGCCGGCGCTGCTCCTGCAGGGCCGGCGTCCAGCCGTTCGACGCGGCAACGCAGTTGCGAAACAACTTCCGCCCCCTGACCCTTTTTCAGTGGCGCCCGGTGACCTATTTGCGCAATGATGCGGGCAGCAGGCAGGGAGCGGCATGGCAAAAAACCAGTCCAGTCTATCGGCGGGGATCGTCGCAGCGATCCGCAAGCGGCGCCCCACGGTCGTTCATCGCGAAGCTGCGGTGAGCCGCGGGGATATCGTCATCGCCTCCTACAACATCCACAAATGTGTCGGTACCGATGGCCGCTTCGATCCTGGGCGGACCGCCAACGTGATCGGCGAACTGGGTGCCGATATCGTTGCGCTTCAGGAAGCGGACCAGCGGTTCGGTGAGCGCGCCGGTCTTCTCGATCTCGAACACATTCGGCGCGAGGCCCATCTCGTCTCGGTGCCGATCTCCGGTTTTTCCGCCAAGGGGCATGGCTGGCACGGCAATGTACTGTTGCTGCGCGAGGGTGCCGTCTCCGATGTCCGTCAACTGAAGCTTCCGGGCGTCGAGCCGCGTGGCGCGCTCGTCGTCGATCTCGACCTGAAGGTTGGACCCTTGCGCATCATCGCTGCCCATCTGGGGCTTCTCAGGCATTCCCGCGCCCAGCAGGCCGAGGCGATCCTCGAGGCGGCAGCCGACGCGAACGGGCGGCCGACCTTGTTGATCGGCGATCTCAACGAATGGCGCATGGGCCGGCGGTCGTCGCTGTCGTTTCTGAGTCCGGTTTTCGATCCTTCGCATGCGACGGTCGCGAGCTTTCCGTCGCGCTTTCCGCTGCTGCCGCTCGATCGCGTGCTTGGCAACCCGCACAGTCTGGTGACCTCGGTCGCCGTGCATGATTCACCGCTTGCGCGGATCGCCTCGGACCATCTGCCGGTCAAGGCGTCGATCGCCCTGAAGACCGCCCAGCAGGACAATCGAGATGACAAGCGCGTCGAAGCCGGTCGCGCGGGGCAGGTCTGACGGCGGGGCGAGCTTTCGATGTTGTCCTCCGTTCTGATCACCGTCGCCGCCATCGTCGGTATCGTCGTTGCGGCCATCCTCTATATCTACGGCCGGTTCGGCCGGCGCCCGCATGGCCCACCGTCAACGGCGCTTCCCGTGGCTGAGGCGGGTACGGACCTCGACCGGCACATCACGCCGCTTCTTGCCGCGCATTTGGGCGCAAATGGCGTGGCGCTTGTCTCGGACAACATCGAGGCCCTGGTCGTGCGTGCGCATGCGGCCCGGCGCGCCGGCCGCAGCCTCGATCTGCAGTACTATTATTGGAAGGGCGATCTGACCGGTCTTCTGCTGGCCCGCGAGATTCTGGCGGCGGCCGACAGAGGCGTGCGTGTCCGCTTGTTGCTCGATGACATCAACGCCGGCATTCACGATCGCATGTGCATTGCGCTCGACGCCCACCCCAATATCGACGTGCGGCTGTTCAACCCGAGCCGGGCGCGCACCGACCGCTTTCGCCGCGGCTTCGAAATGGCGATCCGCGCCTTCAGCGCCACCCGCCGCATGCACAACAAGCTGTGGGTGGCCGATGGCCGCGTCGCGATTGCCGGTGGACGCAACATCGGTGACGCCTACTTCGATGCCGCCGAACTCTCCAACTTCCGCGACCTCGATGTCTGGATGGTAGGGCCGGTGCTGGAACAGGCATCCGCGATGTTCGACCGCTATTGGAACAGTGCCTCAGTCCTCCCGATTGCGGCGCTGCGCACACCCCGCAAGCAATATTTGCCGGCACTCCGCGAGGCCGTCGACGGGCTTGCCCGGACGCCGGCGGGCCGGTTCTATCTAGAGCGTATCGATGGGGCGGTTCAGCAAGCCGACATCTACCACGGCAGGCGGCAGCTTCACTGGAGTTCGGAAATCCGCCTGGCATCCGACCCTCCGGAAAAGGCATTGATGCAGCGGCGCCAGAACTGGTTGCTGCGCGAACTCTTCCCGTTGATCGAGGCGGCGGTGAGGGATCTCAGGATCATTTCGCCCTATTTTATCCCCGGCGTCGCCGGCACCAGGGAGCTTGTCTCCATTGCCGCGCGAGGCGCACGGGTGTCGGTGCTGACCAACTCCCTTGCCGCGACCGATGTCGCGGCCGTTCACGGTGGCTACATCAAGTATCGCCGCAAGCTCGTGCGCGCCGGCGTGGAGCTCTTCGAGCTGAAGGAGCAGGGGGACGTTGCCGAGGGACACCGCATGTCGCTGTTTGGTGCCCGCAATGCTAGCCTGCACAGCAAGGCCTTCGTCGTCGATGGTCGTCATGGTTTCGTCGGCTCCATGAACTTCGACCCGCGGTCCGCGTCGCTCAACACGGAAATGGGCGTCGTGTTCGCGGACGCTGCACTCGCCGGCGAACTCGCCGGCATGTTCGAGGAGGAGACCTCGCCCTCGATCAGCTACCGGCTGGGCATGGACGGTTCACGGCTTGTCTGGCGTGATCGCGCGGAAGGCTCCGAGCGGCTGCTGCGGCGCGAACCGGATGCCAGCCTTGCCAGGCGCATGATTGCCAACCTGATCCGTATTCTGCCGATTGAGTCCCAGCTCTAGGAAGGCGGCGGTGCCGGCACAGGATTTGCCGTTCGTTTACCGACGTCGTCGAACCCTGTGTGAAATGCTTGGTCGCGGCGGCATGCGCTGCGCATATCGGCGAAAAAAGGCGCTATTGACAACCATGTGTGGAGGAGCGCCGAACTTCGCAGTAATGCGGGGCTTCGATTAAGGTTATCGAAGCTTCGCGACTTGAAGTGAAGGGTGTTGACACTCTATGTAGGGACAGAAGGCAAATCCCGTGATTCCCGGTTCGCAAAGGTTTTGCGAGCCCGATTGATGAAGGTTCGATATGAGAAATCCCGTTGATACCGCCCTGGCACTGGTGCCGATGGTTGTTGAACAGACCAACCGCGGTGAACGTTCCTACGATATCTTTTCGCGCCTTCTGAAGGAGCGCATCATCTTCGTAACCGGCCCGGTCGAAGATCAGATGGCGACGCTCGTTTGCGCTCAGCTGCTTTTCCTCGAGGCGGAAAACCCGAAGAAGGAAATCGCGCTCTATATCAATTCTCCGGGCGGTGTCGTTACGTCCGGCATGGCGATCTACGACACGATGCAGTTCATCAAGCCTGCGGTCTCGACACTCTGCGTCGGCCAGGCAGCCTCGATGGGCTCGCTGCTCCTGGCGGCCGGTCACAAGGATATGCGCTTTGCCACGCCGAATGCGCGCGTCATGGTTCACCAGCCCTCGGGCGGTTTCCAGGGCCAGGCCTCCGATATCGAGCGCCACGCCCGCGACATTCTCAAGATGAAGCGTCGCCTCAACGAGGTCTACGTCAAGCATTGCGGTCGCACCTACGAGGAAGTCGAGCAGACACTCGATCGCGACCATTTCATGAGCGCGGATGAGGCTCTGGAGTGGGGAATCGTCGACAAGGTGCTGACCTCGCGCGAAGAGATCGAAGGCGCGGAGCAGGCCTGATAACGCGCTTTTGTGTCGCGATAGATGTAATTGTGACACAATTGTAATGGCTCAAGGGCTTTATCGTCAGGGTAAAGCCGTTAATATGGACCGTTAATGCTATGTTGGATTCTGAGGGCATAGTGTTCGGATGAGTTGGGAGAGTCGTTGCAGCCGCATCGGGCATGTCGCCCTGGTGCGGTAAGTACTCCCGGAAGCCCTGCGTGAGGATAGGCTACAGGGCGAATTGAGTGGTCCGCGATGCTTCTCTTGAGGTGTCCGGCGTGCTGGAAGGAAGTGGAAATGAGCAAGGTCAGCGGAAGCAACGGCGGTGACTCGAAGAATACGCTTTATTGTTCGTTCTGCGGCAAAAGCCAGCACGAAGTCCGTAAGCTGATTGCCGGACCGACCGTCTTCATCTGCGATGAATGCGTCGAACTGTGCATGGACATCATTCGCGAAGAGAACAAGACCTCGATGGTCAAGTCCCGCGATGGCGTTCCGACCCCTCAGGAAATCATCAAGGTCCTCGACGAATACGTCATCGGTCAGCAGCAGGCCAAGCGCATCCTCTCGGTGGCCGTGCACAACCATTACAAGCGCCTGGCGCATGCGGCCAAGGGCAGCGACGTCGAGTTGGCGAAGTCCAACATCATGCTCGTCGGCCCGACGGGCTGCGGCAAGACCTATCTCGCCCAGACGCTCGCCCGCATCATCGACGTGCCGTTCACGATGGCTGACGCCACGACGCTGACTGAAGCCGGTTATGTCGGTGAGGATGTCGAGAACATCATCCTGAAGCTGCTGCAGGCCGCCGACTACAACGTCGAGCGCGCACAGCGCGGTATCGTCTACATCGACGAAGTCGACAAGATTTCGCGCAAGTCGGACAACCCGTCGATAACCCGCGACGTCTCGGGCGAGGGCGTGCAGCAGGCACTGCTGAAGATCATGGAAGGCACGGTCGCATCTGTGCCGCCACAGGGTGGCCGCAAGCATCCGCAGCAGGAATTCCTGCAGGTCGACACCACCAATATCCTCTTCATTTGCGGTGGCGCCTTCGCCGGCCTCGACAAGATCATCTCTGCCCGCGGCGAGAAGACTTCGATCGGTTTCGGCGCCACGGTTCGCGCGCCGGAAGACCGTCGCGTTGGCGAAGTGCTGCGTGAATTGGAGCCGGAAGATCTGGTCAAGTTCGGCCTGATCCCGGAATTCATCGGCCGTCTGCCGGTCCTTGCGACGCTGGAAGACCTCGACGAGGACGCGCTGATCCAGATCCTCTCGGAGCCGAAGAACGCGCTCGTCAAGCAGTACCAGCGCCTGTTCGAGATGGAAGACGTGGAGCTTACCTTCCACGAGGACGCACTGCGCGAGATCGCCCGCCGGGCAATCGTGCGCAAGACCGGTGCTCGCGGTCTCCGTTCGATCATGGAAAAGATCCTGCTCGACACCATGTTCGAGCTGCCGACGCTCGAAGGCGTGCGCGAAGTGGTCATCTCCGACGAGGTGGTCAAGGGCGCGGCGCGGCCGCTCTACATCTACTCCGAGCGGTCGGACGAAAAGACCAACGTTTCGGCCTGATAACGCCGAAATATCGTTTGAGAAGCCCGCCTTGTGCGGGCTTTTTCATGTTCGCGCACTTAGCTGTTGAGACAAAGCCGCCGCAGCGCAGATTTCACAATTCGATTGTTGCTAAAGTGTCTCAAACAACGCAATGATGTGACGATTCAATGAAGGACCTTTGTCGTTGCGCGTCCTTGAGCCTCGTTCTCCGTCGCAAGGCCCGCAACAGAAATGATGCGTAGTCAGAAGGACCCGGCCACGGTTGGTGGGTGTCGCGTCCAGCCTTGAAATGGACGCGGTGGCACTCCACTTTCATGTGGAAAATATGACAACCGGGAGTGCCTGCGGGGCTCCCGGGAACGGGCCCGAAATCGGGACGGAAAGGAAATGACATGACGAACAAAACGTCACCGGCGACTGAAAGCGCGACCTACCCGGTCCTGCCGCTCCGCGACATCGTAGTCTTCCCGCACATGATCGTGCCGCTCTTCGTCGGCCGTGAAAAGTCGATCCGTGCGCTTGAGGAAGTCATGGGCACCGACAAGCAGATCATGCTTGCCACCCAGATCAATGCCACCGACGACGATCCGGAACCCTCTGCGATCTATGAAGTCGGCACCGTCGCCAATGTCCTGCAATTGCTGAAACTGCCCGACGGCACCGTCAAGGTGCTGGTGGAAGGCCGTGCGCGCGCCAAGATCGACGGCTACACGCCGCGCGAGGAATTCTACGAGGCTTCGGCGCATACGCTGAGCGAGCCGGAAGAAGATCCGGTCGAGATCGAGGCGCTTAGCCGCTCGGTCGTCTCCGAGTTCGAAAGCTACGTAAAGCTCAACAAGAAGATTTCTCCCGAGGTCGTCGGCGTCGCCAGCCAGATCGAAGACTATTCGAAGCTCGCCGATACGGTCGCTTCGCACCTGTCGATCAAGATCGTCGAAAAGCAGGAAATGCTGGAGACCACCAGCGTGAAGATGCGTCTGGAAAAGGCGCTCGGCTTCATGGAAGGTGAGATTTCCGTCCTGCAGGTCGAAAAGCGCATCCGCTCGCGCGTCAAGCGCCAGATGGAGAAGACCCAGCGCGAGTACTACCTCAACGAACAGATGAAGGCGATCCAGAAGGAACTCGGCGACGGTGAAGATGGCCGCGACGAGATGGCCGAGATCGAGGAGCGCATCGCCAAGACGAAGCTTTCCAAGGAAGCGCGCGAAAAGGCTGACGCGGAGCTGAAGAAGCTGCGCCAGATGAGCCCGATGTCCGCGGAAGCCACCGTGGTTCGCAACTACCTCGATTGGCTGCTCGGGCTGCCCTGGGGCAAGAAGTCGAAGATCAAGACTGACCTCAACCATGCCGAGGAAGTGCTCAACGTCGATCACTTTGGTCTCGACAAGGTCAAGGAGCGGATCGTCGAGTATCTTGCTGTGCAGGCGCGTTCGACCAAGATCAAGGGCCCGATCCTGTGCCTCGTCGGCCCTCCGGGCGTCGGCAAGACCTCACTCGCCAAGTCGATCGCCAAGGCGACCGGCCGCGAATATGTGCGCATGGCGCTCGGCGGCGTTCGTGACGAAGCCGAAATCCGTGGCCACCGCCGCACCTATATCGGCTCCATGCCGGGCAAGGTCGTTCAGTCGATGAAGAAGGCGAAGCGGTCCAACCCGCTGTTCCTGCTCGACGAAATCGACAAGATGGGCCAGGACTTCCGCGGCGATCCGTCGTCGGCGCTGCTCGAGGTGCTGGATCCGGAACAGAACTCGACCTTCATGGACCACTACCTGGAAGTCGAATACGACCTGTCCAACGTGATGTTCATCACCACCGCCAACACGCTGAATATTCCGGCGCCGTTGATGGACCGCATGGAAGTGATCCGCATCGCCGGCTACACTGAAGAGGAAAAGCTGGAAATCGCCAAGCGGCACCTGCTGCCGAAGGCGATCCGCGACCACGCGCTGCAGCCGAAGGAGTTCTCGGTCACCGACGGTGCGCTGATGGCGGTCATCCAGACCTACACCCGCGAAGCCGGTGTGCGTAACTTCGAACGCGAGCTGATGAAGCTCGCCCGCAAGGCCGTGACCGAGATCATCAAGGGCAAGGCCAAGAAGGTCGAAGTGACCGCGGACAACATCAACGACTATCTGGGCGTTCCGCGCTTCCGCCACGGCGAAGCCGAACGTGACGATCAGATCGGTGTTGTCACCGGTCTCGCATGGACCGAGGTCGGCGGCGAGCTGCTGACGATCGAAGGCGTCATGATGCCCGGAAAGGGTCGCATGACCGTCACCGGTAACCTGCGCGACGTGATGAAGGAATCGATTTCCGCGGCGGCCTCCTATGTCCGTTCGCGCGCAATCGACTTTGGCATCGAACCGCCGCTGTTCGACAAGCGTGACATCCACGTGCACGTACCGGAAGGCGCGACGCCGAAGGATGGTCCGTCGGCCGGTGTCGCCATGGCAACCACGATCGTGTCGATCATGACCGGCATCCCGATCTCCAAGGATGTCGCGATGACCGGCGAGATCACGCTGCGCGGCCGCGTACTGCCGATCGGTGGCCTCAAGGAGAAGCTCCTGGCGGCTCTCCGGGGTGGCATCAAGAAGGTGCTCATCCCTGAGGAGAACGCCAAGGATCTCGCCGAGATCCCGGACAACGTGAAGAACGCGCTCGAAATCATCCCGGTTTCGCGGATGGGCGAAGTGCTTGAACACGCTCTGGTGCGCATGCCGGAACCGATCGAATGGGACCCGGCAAACGAGCCGGCAACCGTCGCAGCGGTTGATTCGCAGGACGAAGCGGGCTCTTCGATCGCCCACTAAAAAGTGCCAGTGAATGGGCGCAGCGACCTCACGCGGCGCCCATTTTGCAGAAAAATTGGGAAGACCGGCCTCTGGCCGGTCTTTTTTGTTGTAAAAGCACGCTGCAAGCCTTGCATTCCAAGGGATTAGGCGCAATTGGGAAAGGCAAGACGCGGGCGATGCGCAAGCCGCCGCGGCTTAAAACACAGTTGTTTCGAACCAATCTGAAAGGGGTGGAAACATGAACAAAAATGAGCTCGTGTCTGCCGTTGCTGAGAAGGCCGGACTTTCCAAGACCGACGCATCTTCTGCAGTTGATGCAGTTTTCGAGACCATCCAGGGCGAGCTGAAGAACGGCGGCGACATTCGCCTGGTCGGCTTCGGCAACTTCTCGGTTTCGCGCCGCGAAGCCTCGAAGGGCCGCAACCCGTCCACGGGTGCGGAAGTTGACATTCCGGCTCGTAACGTGCCGAAGTTCACGGCCGGCAAGGGCCTGAAGGACGCCGTCAACGGCTGATCAGATTTGCTTGGCGGCCGGACACGAGGCCGGCAGTCCAGGTATTCGAGGGTTCGGCGAAAGCCGGACCCTTTCGCATTTCGGGGGCGGCCCTTGCGGCCTCCCGCCATTTGCTCTACGGCTTGCCCATTCTCAGGGCGGGGTGAAAATCCCCACCGGCGGTAAGGGCTCCACAGCGCCGCGCATCCTTCAAGATGCGCAAAGGTCGCTGTCGCACGTGGTGTGGCTCAAGCCCGCGAGCGCCTTTCCCCTGCAACGGGGAAGGGGTCAGCAGATCCGGTGCAATTCCGGAGCCGACGGTCATAGTCCGGATGAAAGAGAATGATCGTCGGCACGAAGGGCAGAGGTTGCCCGGCGTCGTGCCGTGCGCTCATGCGTCCTGATTTGTGTTTGTCCAGTGTTCAGGATGCATGACATGAATCAGACTTCCCTCGGTTTCTCCTCCTCGCGCGCCATGGCCGGAGCCGGCTTCATGGTGCTGGCCGGTATTGCCTTCGCCGGCCTCAATGTCGTCACCCAATGGCTGACGATGAAGCTCGGCTTCCCCGCTGCCGCCACCGCCTTCTGGCAATATGCCTTCGCCTTCCTCTTTTCTTTGCCGTTCCTACGCCGCGTCGGGCTTTCGGCGATGCGCACCGATTACCCCTGGCGTCACGTGGTGCGTGTGGCGCTTGCCGCCTTCGGCGTCGGAGCCTGGGTCTCCGGCCTTGCCCATGTGCCGATCTGGCAAGCGATTGCTCTGGTCATGACCTCGCCCTTCTTCATCATCCTCGGCGCCCGCCTGTTCCTCGGCGAACGGGTCGGGCCGGCGCGCTGGACCGCAACGGCGGTCGGTTTTGCCGGCGCGATGATCATTCTCCAGCCCTGGTCGGACAGCTTCACCTGGGCAGCACTTCTGCCGATCCTCTCCGCGCTGCTCTGGGGCGCCTCGTCGCTCATCACCAAGAACTTGACAGGCAGCGAGCGTCCCGAAACCATCACCATCTGGCTGCTTGTCCTTCTGACCCCGATCAATGGCGTCATTGCACTCACCGCCGGTTTTGCGGTGCCGGATGGCGCGGCGCTCGGCCTTCTCCTGCTGGCCGGGGTCATGACCGTTTTCGCGCAGTACTTGCTGACGCTTGCCTATACGGTTGCCGACGCTGCCTATGTGCAGCCCTTCGATGATTTGAAGCTGCCGCTCAATGTCTTCGCCGGCTGGCTGGTCTTTGGTTATGCGCCGACGGGCTATCTCTGGATCGGCGCGATCCTGATCCTCGGCGCGTCGCTGTTCATCATGCGCAACGAGATTCGGCGCGAGCGGGAGACCGTGGCCGCCTGAATGGTGCAAAACCGTTCGGCTGTCATTCGGCTGTCATCCCCATCGCGCAGAAACCCCATGTTTTTCAGAAGTGTCCATGGGGGATTTCATGACCATTAGATCGCGCGTAACGGCGCTTGCCGCCGTCCTCCTCGCTTCCGCGGCTTTTCCCGCGGCGGCCGAGCCCGTCTTCAACCGCATTGCGTCCTTTGCTGTCGCAGACAATCTTCCGGAAGGTGACGCGCGCAAGGCGCCGACGTCCGCCGAGATCATCACCGCCAGCGAAGACGGAAATACGCTGATCTACTCCGACAGCCCGGGCAAGCGCGTCGGCCTGATCGACATCACCGATGCCAACGCACCGAAGGCCGCCGGTACGATTTCTTTCGACGGTGAGCCGACCTCCGTTACCGTTGCCGGCGGTAAGGCGCTCGTTGCGGTCAACACGCGCGAAAGCTTCGTCAAGCCTTCCGGTCTCCTGGCTATCGTCGACCTGGCATCGAAGAAGGTGGAGAGCACCTGTGATCTCGGTGGTCAGCCGGATTCGGTCGCTGTCAACAAGGACCGCACGCTTGCGGCCGTCGCCATCGAAAACGAGCGCGACGAGGAACTGAACGACGGCAAGATCCCGCAGATGCCGGCCGGCGACCTGGTGATCCTGTCGCTGAAGGACGGTGTGGCCGATTGCGGCTCGCTGAAGCGCGTGACGCTGACCGGTCTTGCCGAAATCGCCGGCGAGGATCCGGAGCCGGAATTCGTCTCCTTCAACAGCAAGGACGAGATTGCGCTCACGCTGCAGGAAAACAACCATATCATCATCATCGACGGCAAGACCGCGACGGTGAAGACGCATTTCTCCGCCGGTACGGTCGACCTCAAGAACATCGACACCAAGCGCAACGGTGCGATCGCCTTCAAGGACGAGCAGCCGGGCCGCAAGCGCGAGCCTGACGCCGTGAAGTGGCTTGACGACAACCGGATCGTCATTGCCAACGAAGGCGACTACGAAGGCGGTTCGCGCGGCTTCACTATCTTCGATACGACTGGCAAGGTCCTCTACGAATCGGGCGCCAGCTTCGAGCACGCCGTCGCCGCGATCGGTCACTACCCGGAAAAGCGCTCGTCGGCCAAGGGTGTCGAACCCGAGGGGCTGGAAGCAGCGAAGTTCGGCGACGACAACCTGTTCTTCCTGCTCGCCGAACGCGCTTCGGTCGTCGGCGTTTACAAGGACACCGGTGCGGAGCCTGAGCTGCTGCAGCTCCTGCCATCAGGCATCTCGCCGGAGGGCGCCGTCGCGATCCCGTCGCGCAACCTGCTTGCGACCGCCAACGAACTCGATCTCGTCGAGGACGGCGGCGCGCGTTCGCACGTCATGATCTACGAGCGCGGTGAAGGCGAGGCTGCCTATCCGCAGATCCGCTCCGCCGAGAAGGACGGCCTGCCGATCGGCTTCGGCGCACTTTCCGGTCTGGCTGCCGTTGCAGACAAGCCGGGCTTCCTGCGCGCCGTCAACGATTCGGTCTACTCGTCGCAGCCGACGATCTTCACGATCGACGCCACGCAGAAGCCGGCGCTGATCACCGAAGCGCTCGCCATTACCCGTGATGGTGCGCCAGCGCAGAAGCTCGACATCGAAGGCATTGCCAATGACGGGGAAGGGGGCTTCTGGCTCGCATCCGAAGGCAACTCCGACAAGCTCTACAGCCACGCGATCTTCCACGTGAACAAGAAGGGCGAGATCAAGAAGGAAATCGCCCTGCCTGAGGCCCTGCGTGCCGGCGAAACTCGCTTCGGCTTCGAAGGCATCACGGTTGTTGGCGAAGGCGACGACCAGACGCTATGGATGGCCGTGCAGCGCGAATGGAAGGACGACGAGAAGGGCTTCGTCAAACTCGTTTCCTATAATCCGAAGAGCGAAGAATGGGGCGCAGTGCGCTACCCGCTGGAAAAGGCCGGCGAAGGCTGGGTTGGCCTGTCGGAAATTTCCGTCCATGGCGACTACGTCTACATCATCGAGCGCGACAACCTGATCGGCCAGGCCGCCAAGCTCAAGAAGATCTACCGCGTCGCGCTGACGGAACTGAAGCCGGCGGCACTCGGTGGCGATCTGCCCGTCGTCAAGAAGGAAGAGGTTCGTGACCTCATTCCGGAACTGAAGGCACTCAACGGCTATGTCGTCGACAAGGTCGAAGGCTTCACCGTCGATGCCGCCGGCAACGGCTACGTCGTCACCGACAACGACGGTGTCGACGATTCCTCCGGCGAGACCCTGTTCTTCTCCATTGGCGCCATCAACGCGATGTAAGCGTTATCGCCCGGAGAAAAACGGAAGAGGCCGGGACATGATGTCCCGGCCTCTTTCTATTTTTCGGCATTGTGCGATCCGGTGGAAGGAGCCGCTATTAGCGGGCGACGGCGACCTGCGCCGCTTCCTCTTCGTCCTTGCGCTTGCGGATATCGTCCGTCTTGTCGACCAGCTTGCCGACAATGTCGTAGAGCGCGTCGAGTTCTTCGTCGTCGAGCGCCGAGAAGATCTCTTCGAGCAACTGCTTGCGCGGATGCTCGGCGGCTTCGAGCACGATGCGGCCCGTTTCGGTAATCGAGACGATCTTGGCGCGCCGGTCTTCGGGGTCGGGCTTGCGCATGACCAGGCGGTCACGTTCCAGGCCATCGATGGCCTCGGTGACCGTACGCGGCGCGAAATTCAGCGCACAGGCGATATCGGTCGAGCGGCAGGGGCCGAGCTTGCTGAGAAAGAAGAGGAATTTGCTGCGTGCCAGCGACACGCCTTCTTCGGTCATCGATTCGTTCACCAGCCGGTGAACCCGGTGGTAAAGCTCGAACAGTCTATCTGAAACTTCGAATGTCTTCTTCATGATCGTCGTTGAAATTTCATGAGGTGCCATGTGAAATGGCAGTAACATTAGTGATAGTTATAATTGCCGCATTTGTCGACACAAACCTCCCGCGTTTCACGGTAAGTACCTTGCCGACAAAGAAACGGCCGCCGTTGCCGGCGGCCGTTTGACTTGCAAGTCGCAAGAATTTCGCGTTTAGAGCGGTCCTGCTTCGACGCGGAGACTTGAGCGTCGAACGAGAATTCCGCGGGGACGGCTCGCAACGCGCGCGAGCCGCGCCGGATTATGCCGCCCGACGTGTCGAGCCGGTGGAGGGCGCATAGCCGTGGGCCTGGGCCTCTTCCAATGTGAAGCGAGCGATCAGTTCGCGCAGGCGGCCGGCTTCCTGGGCAAGCGTGGCGCTTGCGGCATTGGCTTCCTCGACCATGGCTGCGTTCTGTTGGGTGACCTGATCCATCTGGTTGACCGCGGTATTGACCTCCGACAGTCCGGCAGACTGTTCCTGTGCCGAAACGGCGATCGCATCCATGTGCTGGTTGATCGTGACGATGAAGCCTTCGATGGTGCGCAGAGCTTCGCCGGTTTCGCGCACGAGCCGGACGCCGCTTTCGACTTCGACGGTGGAGTTGCGGATCAGGTCCTTGATCTCCTTGGCCGCATTGGCCGAGCGCTGGGCAAGCTCGCGCACTTCCTGGGCGACGACGGCAAAGCCCTTGCCGGCATCGCCGGCCCGGGCCGCTTCGACGCCGGCATTCAGCGCCAGAAGGTTGGTCTGGAAGGCGATCTCGTCGATCACACCGATGATGTTGGAGATCTGGCTCGATGAATGCTCGATACGCCCCATGGCATCGACCGCACCCGAGACGATCGCGCCGGACTTGCGGGCGCTTTCATTGGCCTGGCTGGCCACCGTGCGCGCCTCATGGGTGCGCTTCGAGGAGTTGCCGACATTGGCGGTGATCTGGTCGAGAGCTGCGGCCGTCTCTTCCAGCGAGGCGGCCTGCTGCTCGGTCCGGCGCGACAGGTCGTCAGCGCTCTGGCTGACTTCGCGCGCACCGCTGTCGATGCTGCCGGAGCTCGCCGAAACGGCCGCGAGCGTATCGGCGAGCTGGGCGACGGCCTGGTTCAGGTCGTGGCGAAGCTGCTCGAAGTCCGGTGCGAAGGGTTCGTTGAGCTGGAAGGCGAGATCGCCGGAGGCAAGACGGCGCAGACCGCCGGCGAGACCCGCCGTTGCTTCCTGGAGGCGGCGCTGGGCCGCGACTTCCGCTTCTTCGGTCAGACGCAGGCGATCGGCCTCAGCCTGGGCGCGCTGTGCCTGGGCATCTGCTTCGAGCTGCTGGTTGGTGATCGCCGCCTGGCGGAAGACTTCGACGGCACGGGCCATCTCGCCGATTTCGTCCTTGCGGGCACCGTAGGGGATGTTGCTTTCCGTGTCGCCCTCCGCAAGGCGCGCCATCGAACGGGTGATGATCTGGATCGGGCGGGCAATGCCGCGCACGGCATAAAGAATGGCACCGAGCACGATGATGGCGGCAACGGCGATGACCGCCATTTCGATCATGCGGATCTGGTCATGCGTGGCCGAGCTTGCTGCAACCGCTGCATCGGCACCGGCGAGGTTGATCGCGCGCACTTCCTTGATCGCCTCGTCGACCTTCTGCTCGGTCTCCCGCATCTCGACCTTGAAGACGCTCTGCGCCTTCATGTTCTCGAGATTGTTGGAGAGCTTCACCATGCCGTCGGCAATCGAGAGGTAGGCCTGGTAGGCGCCGCGCACTTTTTCCAGCGCGGCCTTGTCGGCATCCGTCACCATCAGCGCGGCATAGTCGTCGGCGAGCTTGTTGAAGCCTTCGACGGTCTGGCCGATGACTTTCTCGGCGGCTTTCTTTTCGAAGGGCGTCAGCGAGATCAGGTGGCGCGCAAAGGCCATGCGCGTGTCCGAAAGCTGGGTTTCGAGCGCGCGGGAAAGCGAGACGCGCGGCAGCCAGGTGGTGGCGATCTCGTTGTTGCGCTCGTTCATCATCTTGATGCCGCCGAGCGAGGAGACGGCCAGCGCCGTGACGATAGCGGCGACCACGAGGAAAAGGGCAATGAGCGTATGTGAAATCTTGAGCCGTGACATAGGTTCCCCCCGGAAGGACGGCCGTCCATAAAAGCTGTGCTTGATGAAGTCGTTCCGGCTCTTGATCGTCATGACGGAGCGGATGCCGAAGCAGGAATCATTCCGGTGCCTGGATGCGCTTCGAGCGCAGCCGGCGGAAACCTAGCGAACAAGATATTACAAAAGCCCTAATCGATTAAAGTGAGTATAATCTGATATTTGCAGGTACTCTGGGGCTGCTGTTGATCGTTCGCATTCGGCAATCGCCACGGGGATGTTCTGTATTAGTCTTGGTTTTACTTAGGCGGTCTGAAATTTGCGCGTCGAGTGCGGGCCAATCTCCCACGTGGATGAAGGGCCGACACTGATTGACGGGCGCCAGCCTGCCGGGCCATGGTCGGCCATGCCCTTCCGCTTCGTCCATACCGCAGATCTTCATCTCGATTCGCCTCTCCGCAGCCTCGCCCTCAGAAATGCCGATCTTGCCGAGATCGTGCGGGGGGCGTCCAGGCGCGCCTTCGTCAAGATCGTCGATCTCTGCATCGCCGAGAAAGTCGATGCGCTGCTGATTGCAGGCGATCTTTATGACGGCAGCCAGACGTCGATGAACACAGCGCTGTTTCTTGGGCGGGAATTGCGCCGGCTGGACGAGACGGGGATTCGGACCTTCATCATTCGTGGCAACCACGATGCCCAATCGCAGGTGACCAACGAGCTCACCCTGCCGCCTTCGGCGCATGTGTTCAAAGGCCGATCGAAGGCCGTTCTTGCAAAGACCTTGGCAAGTGGGCGCGATGTCTATGTACACGGGGTGAGCTTCGCCAGCCCGCACGCCCCGGAAAGCCTGTTGCCGGCCTTTCAACCGCCCACACCAGGTGCGCTCAACATCGGCATGTTGCACACGAGCCTTGCCGGCGCCTCTGGTCATGATCCCTACGCTCCGTGCAGCACCGGTGACCTCGTGGCACATGGTTTTGACTACTGGGCGCTTGGCCATATCCATCAGCGCCAGATACACGCGACGGCGCCCTTCGTCGTCATGCCCGGCATACCGCAGGGCCGTGATGTCAACGAAGCCGGCGTGAAGAGCGTGACGCTGGTGGCGTTCGATGATGACGGTCGGGCCGAGATTGCCGAGCTGCCGATCGGCATCGCCAGTTTCGAGCGCCTGTCCGTCGATATCTCCGGCCTCTCCGAGTGGCGCGATGTGCTCGATGCGGTCAAACAGGCGCTTGTGCGGGTCTCGACAGATACGCTGGCGGAAAACGTCATCCTGCGTGTAACGCTTACCGGGGCTACGTCGCTTGCCTGGCGCCTTCGCCGCGACGCGGATTTGCTGCGCGCCGAGATCGACAACATTGCAGCCGGCATCGTCGTTTGCTGGATCGAAAAGCTGGATCTCGCCTGCAGCAACCCCATGGTGGAAAAGACGGGGGCGATGCTCGACCCCGTCGATGAGCTGGTCGCCCTCGTAGAGGCAGATGTGCTGCCCGCCCACGGATTTCGCCAGGAGGTCCGGGCAGCGGTGGAAGATCTGCTGCAACAACTGCCCCCTGAGCTGCGCCAAGTGTTGGCGCCCGATGAAGACGCCATCGAGCGGCTCGCCTTCGAGGCCAGCGCTTCGGGAGGCACGGAGGTACTTGCCCATCTTCACGGCGGCGGTGCAGGCGAGGGGCAGCACTGATGCGGCTCACCGCGCTCGATCTCGTTCGCTACGGCAAATTCACCGATCGCCGGCTCGACTTTGGTGAGAGCGTCGCCGGTGTGCCCGACCTGCACATCGTCTACGGGCCCAACGAGGCCGGCAAATCAACGATGTTTTCGGGCTTCCTCGATCTGCTCTTCGGGATCGAGCATTCGAGCCCTTACGGCTTCCTGCATCCCTATCCGACGATGCGGGTCGGCGGCACCATCGAGGCGGCGGGTCGGACGCATCGTGTGTTCCGGCTCAAACGCAAGACGAACTCGCTGGTCAGCGCAGATGATCAGCCGCTGCCCGACAATCTCTTCTCCGGAGCATTGGGCGCCATCGACCGCGACACCTACCAGACGATGTTTTCGCTCGACGATGAGAGCATTGAGAAGGGCGGGGAGGCGATCCTGAAGAGCGAGGGAGAACTCGGTTCGCTGTTGTTTTCCGCAAGCTCCGGCCTGCCGGACAGTACGGCGATCCTTGCGGCCCTGCGCGGCCAGGCCGACGCCTTCTATCGGCCGCAGGCGCGCAAGCATCAGCTTGCGGAGCTGAAGGCGCAGCTTGATGCCCTGAGGACGGAGCGAAACACTCTCGATATCAATGCCCGCGAATACGCGGCCCTGCGCAAGACCCTGGCGCAAGCCCGCGACCGCCACGAGGCGGCGATCACACGCCGTGCCGAACTGCGGGTCGCGCGCGCTCGCCTTAATGCCGAGATTGAAGCGCTGCCGCACTTTGGCCGGCTGCGCGTACTTCGCCAGGAGCTGGCAAGTGCTCCAGTGCTGCCGGTCCCGCCGGCCGAGTGGGTTACCGAGCTGCCGGCACTTCGCCGCCAGGAGGCGGAGATCGAAGTCCGGCTCCGCCAGAACGAAAGCGAGATTCAGCGTCGCCGCGACGCTCTGGAAGAATTCCCGCTCGATAAGGAAGGGCTGTGCCTGGCTGAGCGGCTGACGGCGCTGCAGGAGACCGCGCTCGATGCGCGCTATGTCACTGCCGCGCGCGATATGCCGTCGCGACTGGAAGAATTGACGCGGACGTCGACGGAGATCGTCGGCTGCCTGCTGCGGCTCGGAGAGCCGGCTGACCGGGACCCCGCCGATCTGCTGTTGCCGGCTGGGATCGGCGCGCGGCTTCAAGATCTCGCGCGCCGTCATTCTGCTCTTGTCGAACGTTGCAATGCGGCACGTCACGAAGTGCAAGCTGCCGCCGAAGAATGTCGCGCCGCTGAACGCGAACTGGCCCGGATCGAGGGAGAGGGGGGAGCCGCGGATACCTCCGGTCTTTCCGGCCGTCTGGCGCTGCTGCGCCGCAGCGACTGCCTGCTGCGGAAGCAGGCCGCCGCGCAATCTCTGGATCGTCTTGAAGCGGAACTTGCCGACAAACTGCTGCAGCTGAGGCCTTTCGCTGGCAGCGCCGACGATCTGTTGGCACTCGGCGTTCCCGCACCCGGAGCACTTGAGGCGTTGCGCAAGGTCGTGGCTTCATTGGAAGAGCGGCAAGCGCGCCTTTCCGATCGCGTCGCCGGCGAGCAGGAACTGCTTGCGGGCGAGGAGGCGCGGCTGGCCGCGCTGTCTGGCGTTGGCGGGGCGCTGGACGACGGTTCTGCCGCGGCACTACGCCTCCGTCGTGACGAGGCCTGGGAACGGCACAAGAGCCAGCTCCTTCTGGAAACGGCGGTCGCTTTCGAAGAGGCTATGGGCAGAGATGACGAG
This sequence comes from Ensifer adhaerens, assembly GCF_020035535.1. NCBI lineage: Bacteria > Pseudomonadati > Pseudomonadota > Alphaproteobacteria > Hyphomicrobiales > Rhizobiaceae > Ensifer > Ensifer adhaerens. The sequence goes on from NZ_CP083349.1 coordinate 1,039,550, forward strand.
GTTACGGCGCTGCGTCTCACAGAGACGGCTCGGCTTGCGGATTTGCGCGGCCTGTCGCTTGCGATAACCGAGCGACGTGCCCGCCTTGCGGCCCTGCGTGAGCAGCAGCAGCGATGCCGCGAGGAGATGGCGGCCCAGGCAAAGTCTCTGGAAGCCCTCGCGACGTCGTGCGGCTTACCCAGCGTCACGCGCTTGCCGCAACTGGAAGCCTGGCTCGCCATCAGGGGCTCGGCGCTCGAACTGCGCGCGCAGCTACGCGCTGTCCGTCTGGAATTCGAGCGCGCTCATGCGGAGGAGGCCGAGGCGGTTCGCGGGCTCGGTGAAGAACTCGCCGGCATCGGCATTGAAGAAGGGCTGTCGGAGCGGCTCGACGATCTCCTTTTGATCGCGGAGCGCATCGTATCGCAGGCGCAGACCGTGGCTGCCGCTCGCAATGCGGCCCGCGAGGCGGCAAAGCGCAGCGCTGCGGTTCTCGAAGGCCGACGCTCGACCCTGGATCTTGCTGAAACCGAAATGGCCGCCTGGCAGGAGCAGTGGAGCACACTGCTTGCCAAGAGCTGGCTTGCCGACCGCAGCGAGCAGCTCTTGCCGGAGCAGGTCGGTGCGATGCTTGCGGTGTTGCAGGACCTGGACAAGCACACACAGCGAAAGGCCGATCTGGAGTACCGTGTCGCCGGGATGCGCAAGGATCAGGCGGCTTTCGAACGCGATATCGCCGACCTCGCGGGCGGATCGCCGACAGACGATACGGTCGCGACGTTTACCGCGCTCAAGACGCGTGCCACCGAGGCCCAACGGCTTGCCGACCGCCGGGCAACTTCCCTGGCGGAATTGGCTCGCCTCGAGGAGGATCGGCGCGCCATCTGTGGCGCGCGCGAGATTCATTGGGCGCGCCGGCGCCTCGTGACGGAGTTTTTCGAGTGTGAAACGCTCGATGACGCCATGCAGCAGTTCGAAGCCGCTCGCGAACAGGAGCGCCTGCGCCAGCGCATAGCCGAACTGGAAGCGGATATCGCTTCCCGATTGGGCGTAGCCACTTGCGCGCAGGCCGAGGCGTTGCTCGCCGAGCTCGATGACGCCGCCGTTAGGTTGGAACTGGCGCGGCTCGATGCCGCGCTTGAAGAAAGCGACCGCGACGTCAGCGAGCTGCATACGGACATGCGGGGCAAGGAAAAGGCGCTCGTCGATGTCGACGGCGGCGATACGGTTGCCGAACTCGATCAGAAGCGGCGAACGCTGCTGCTCGACATCGAGAGCAAGGCGCTTGCCTATCTTCGGCTCCGGGCCGGCGTCATCGCGGCCGAGACGGCGCTTCGGCTTTTCCGCGAGCGCCACCGTAGCGCAATGATGCGCCGTGCTTCGGAAACCTTCAGCCGGATCAGCGGCGGAGAGTATTCCGGCCTGTCGGCGCAATCCGACAAGGGACAGGAATTCCTGATCGCCAATGCCGCCGGCGGCGGATCGAAACTCGCCAAGGATCTCTCCAAGGGCACCCGGTTCCAGCTCTATCTGGCACTCAGAATCGCCGGCTATCACGAAATCGCGGCTGCCCGCGAATCGCTGCCCTTCATCGCCGACGACATCATGGAGACCTTTGACGACGGGCGCGCAGGCCGCGCCTTCGAGCAAATGGCCGAAATGGCGCGTGTCGGCCAGGTGATCTATCTGACGCACCACGAACATCTTTGCGAGATCGCCCGTGATGCCTGTCCGACTGTGACAATTCACAGGTTATGATAGGCTCGCGGATGAGGTCGGGCCTGTTGGCCGTAGCGCATTTCTGCTGACGACGAGCGCACATACGAAAATCGGAGGAACGAGAGATGGACATCATACCCGGTGGATCGAGACCTTCGATGCGCGCTCCGGCGGAATACTTCACCGGCACTGTGCGCCAGGACCCGGTAATCGAGGCCGCTGGACCGGCGCGCGTCCGCGCCGTCAGCGTCACCTTCGAGCCCGGCGCGCGCACGGCCTGGCATACGCATCCGCTCGGCCAGACCCTGGTTGTCACGGCCGGCCGTGGCCTCGTGCAAAGCTGGGGTGGCCCGGTGCAGGAGATTCGTATGGGCGATGTCGTCTGGTTCCCGCCGGGCGAAAAGCACTGGCACGGTGCCGCACCCGATACGGCCATGGTCCACCTTGCGATTCAGGAGGCGCTCGACGGCAAGGCTGTGGATTGGCTGGAACATGTCAGCGACGAGCAGTATCGCGGCGGCTAGCGCCGCTGCGCCTACCGACATATTGGGATTTGGCGGTCTTGCTGGTTCAGCCGAGGCTGACGGTGGCGGGTATCGCGATCGGGCCCGTTGAATCCCTGATTCCCGGCCGCTGACGGCCGAGCTCTAAGGCGAAAGCAACTCAGAACGAAAGGCAGATCGCAAACGTGACGCGATACGTGAGTGACAAATGCGGCAGGTTCGGTGATGTTTTTCTTTGGGAGAAAATGGTGGGCGATGAGAGACTCGAACTCCCGACATCCTCGGTGTAAACGAGGCGCTCTACCAACTGAGCTAATCGCCCTTCCGCGTTTGGACCGGATCAGTCCGCCGCGTCGGTGGCCGTGATCTAGGCGTAACCGAAAAAAACCGCAAGAGCATTTGTATCGTTTTTTTGATTTTTTTTGTTGGCGATTGCGCGACCCCCTGAAACTGCGGGCTTCGTGCTTGTGGACAAAATACGCGTATGGCGCCCCGGCAACGACGCGCGGAGGAGGGAGGGAAGAAGATCCGGAATCAACCTCCCGGTATGCGGATGGACCAGAGCATGATCGGGTAGGGGCGATGGACCGGTGGCGGAAGGCGCCATTGGTCCATTCTGATTTCGATCGTTTTATTGCCCTGTGGATCAATTTTCATTCCGTCACGGATTTGTCTTCAAACACGCTTGACACCCCAATCCGAACCGCTTAGTTAGCCGCTCATCGAACGGCGCTGCTGCTCGATGCGGGGCGGAAACGCCTCAACCAAGTCAAGATGATGCGGGTGTAGCTCAGTCGGTTAGAGTGCCGGCCTGTCACGCCGGAGGTCGCGGGTTCGAGCCCCGTCACTCGCGCCACTCTTGATCTGGGATTGCCTTAGGTTCTCATCGAGGGCCGATGGTGGTACTAATGATCGTTCGCGGTCATCATGCGCGGGTGTAGCTCAGTCGGTTAGAGTGCCGGCCTGTCACGCCGGAGGTCGCGGGTTCGAGCCCCGTCACTCGCGCCATTTCTTCTCTCCTCCTTTCTTGCAAATCGCGTCGGCCTTAGGGCCGGATTGTGCGCTGCGGCAATCTGTCTCGTCTCGCTTTGTTTTACCGTAAAGTTCGCGTCGGCCCGCAAATCCGCGCTTTGTCGGTATCACCCGTCTGATCCTGTGGTGCGAAGCGGTTTAAATGGCCCCTCAAGGCTTGCGCGACGACGCGGGCTGCGCTAACCACTCCGGCGTTGCAACATATTTTTCGGCCTGCGAGATTTGTTGTTCTGGCGCTCTCCCATGCGCCCTCCCGCAGGCAGGGACGGATAACAATGACTGAACTTCTCGGTTCCTACGTTCCGATCGCGATTTTCATTGGAATCGCATTGGTGATCGGTGTGGCGCTTCTGATTGCTCCCTTCGCCGTCGCCTTCAAGGCTCCTGATTCGGAAAAGCTGTCGGCCTACGAGTGCGGCTTCAATGCGTTCGACGACGCCCGCATGAAGTTCGACATCCGCTTCTACCTCGTGTCGATCCTCTTCATCATCTTCGACCTTGAAGTCGCCTTCCTCTTCCCCTGGGCGGTATCGTTCCATGAGCTCGGCTGGTTCGGGTTCTGGTCGATGATGGTCTTCCTCGGTGTGCTGACGATCGGCTTTATCTATGAATGGAAGAAGGGAGCGCTGGAATGGAACTGACCTCCGGCACCACGCTCGTTGCGCCCAAGCCGAAAGGGATCATCGATCCCTCCACCGGCAAGCCGATTGGCAGCAATGACGCATTCTTCGGCGAGATCAACAATGAGCTCGCCGACAAGGGTTTTCTGGTCACCTCGACCGACGAACTCATCAACTGGGCCCGTACCGGTTCGCTGATGTGGATGACCTTCGGTCTCGCCTGCTGCGCGGTCGAGATGATGCAGATGTCGATGCCGCGTTACGACGCAGAGCGTTTCGGCTTTGCGCCGCGCGCCTCGCCGCGCCAGTCCGACGTCATGATCGTCGCCGGCACGCTGACCAACAAGATGGCGCCTGCGCTCCGCAAGGTCTATGACCAGATGCCGGAGCCGCGTTACGTCATCTCGATGGGCTCGTGCGCCAACGGCGGCGGCTACTACCACTATTCCTATTCCGTCGTTCGCGGCTGCGACCGCGTCGTTCCCGTCGACATCTACGTGCCAGGCTGTCCTCCCACGGCAGAAGCGCTGCTTTACGGCGTGCTCCTGCTGCAGAAGAAGATCCGCCGGACCGGCACGATCGAGCGCTAAGGGCAGGGGGTCTTTAATATGAGTGAAGCCCTGAATGAGCTTGCGTCCTACCTGCGCGAAACGCGCGGCGCGCTGATCTCCGACGTATCGCTGGCCTATGGCGAGCTGACGCTGACGACGACATCGGCGAACCTGATCGCGCTGCTGACGTTCCTTCGTGACGATGTGCAGTGCGCCTTCGTCAATTTCGTCGATGTCTGCGGCGTCGACTGGCCGCAGCGGCCGGACCGTTTCGATGTGGTCTATCATCTCTTGTCGCCGCGCCAGAACCTGCGCGTGCGCATCAAGGTCGCAACCGGCGAGAACGAGCCGGTTCCGTCGGCAACCCCGGTCTATCCCGGCGCCGACTGGTTCGAGCGTGAAGCCTACGACATGTACGGCATCCTGTTCACCGGCCATCCGGACCTGCGCCGCATCCTGACGGACTACGGTTTTGAAGGACATCCGCTGCGCAAGGACTTCCCGGTTACCGGTTTCGTCGAGGTCCGCTATGACGACCAGGCCAAGCGCGTCGTCTACGAACCCGTCGAGCTGAAGCAGGAATTCCGCAACTTCGACTTCCTCTCTCCCTGGGAAGGCACGGACTACGTGCTGCCCGGCGACGAGAAGGCGAAAGCACGGTGAGACTAAATGGCCCGCGGTAGCCGCCAAGCGGCTGCCGTCCGGCCCGGAGCAATCGGTATGACCGAACATAACGTCCGCAATTTCAACATCAACTTTGGTCCGCAGCATCCGGCGGCGCACGGCGTTCTTCGCCTGGTGCTCGAGCTTGATGGCGAAATCGTCGAACGCGTCGATCCGCATATCGGCCTTCTGCATCGCGGCACCGAGAAGCTGATCGAGACCAAGACCTACTTGCAGGCCGTGCCCTATTTCGACCGCCTCGACTACGTGGCGCCGATGAACCAGGAGCACGCTTTCGCACTCGCGGTTGAGAAGCTGACGGGCACGGAAGTTCCGATCCGCGGCCAGCTCATCCGTGTTCTCTATTCGGAAATCGGCCGCATCCTCTCGCATCTTCTGAACGTCACGACGCAGGCCATGGACGTCGGCGCGCTGACGCCGCCGCTTTGGGGCTTCGAAGAGCGCGAAAAGCTGATGGTGTTCTACGAGCGTGCCTGCGGCGCGCGCATGCACTCTGCCTATTTCCGTCCGGGCGGTGTCCATCAGGATCTGCCGCACGAACTGGTCGAAGACATCGGCAAGTGGATCGATCCGTTCCTGAAGACCGTCGACGATATCGACGAGTTGCTCACCGGCAACCGCATCTTCAAGCAGCGCAACGTCGATATCGGCGTCGTGAAGCTCGATGACGCTTGGGCCTGGGGCTTCTCGGGTGTCATGGTACGTGGTTCGGGTGCTGCCTGGGACCTGCGTCGTTCGCAGCCCTATGAGTGCTATTCGGACATGGAATTCGATATCCCGATCGGCAAGAACGGCGACTGCTTCGACCGCTACCTGATCCGCATGATCGAGATGCGCCAGTCGGCGCGCATCATGCGCCAGTGCGTCGATCGCCTGCTCGGCGACGCCAAGGTCGGCCCGGTTTCGTCGCTTGACGGCAAGATCGTTCCACCGAAGCGCGGTGAGATGAAGCGTTCGATGGAAGCGCTGATCCACCATTTCAAGCTCTACACCGAAGGCTATCACGTGCCGGCCGGCGAAGTTTACGCCGCCGTCGAAGCGCCGAAGGGCGAGTTCGGCGTCTATCTCGTCTCTGACGGCACGAACAAGCCCTATCGCTGCAAGATCCGCGCCCCGGGTTATGCGCATCTCCAGGCGATGGATTTCCTCTGTCGGGGACACCAGCTTGCCGACGTTTCGGCCGTGCTGGGCTCCCTCGATATCGTGTTCGGTGAGGTGGATCGCTGATGCGTCTCGCGCCCCTGGCCACGCTCGCTCTTCTCGCGCTTATGTCGACCGCTTCCGCACAGGAATCGGTCGATAGCGGCGCGACCTCGGGCGGCATGCGCGGGGGCTCGATGGCCGAGCTCGTGGCCAAGGGCTACGAGATCAAGGCCGCGGTCGCCAATGGCACGCGCTACATCGTATTTTTGCAGAAAGACCAGTCAGCCTATGCCTGCGAATTCGTCTCGGTGACGAAATCGCGGTGCGGTTCGATTAACTGATAAGGTGTCCACTAGAATGTCCGTTCGTCGACTAGCCGAAGACACCGTCCAGCCAGCGAGCTTTGCCTTCAGCAAGGAGAACGCCGCCTGGGCGAAGGAAACGATCAAGAAGTACCCCAAGGGTCGTGAGCAGTCCGCCGTCATCCCGTTGTTGATGCGCGCTCAGGATCAGGACGGCTGGGTCACGAAGGCGGCCATCGAGTCGATCGCGGACATGCTGGGCATGGCCTATATCCGCGTGCTCGAAGTAGCGACCTTCTACACCCAGTTCCAGCTGAAGCCGGTCGGCACGCGTGCGCACGTTCAGGTTTGCGGCACGACGCCGTGCATGCTGCGCGGCGCCGAAGACCTGATCAAGGTCTGCAAGAGCAAGATCGCCCATGACCCCTTCACCCTCAACGAAAGCGGCACGCTCTCCTGGGAAGAAGTCGAATGTCAGGGCGCCTGCGTCAACGCGCCGATGGTCATGATCTTCAAGGACACCTTCGAGGACCTGACGCCCGAGCAACTCGAGCAGATCATCGACCGTTTCGAAGCAGGCAAGGGTTCTGAAGTTACCCCTGGTCCGCAGATTGATCGCATCTATTCGGCGCCGGAAGGCGGCCTGACGACGCTGATGGCGGCAGATTCAGTTCCGGCCAGGGCTGCGACCAGCGCCAAGAAGGTCAGCGACGCTCCGGCCGTTTCCGTGCCGCCGTCGAATGCCGGCCGGGCCAAGACCACCGCCAGCGAGACCAACGCATCCCTGAAGACGCCGGCGACGGCAAAGGTAGAAGCTGCTGCCAACGCCAAGGTCGAAGGCGACACCGTCGACAAGTCGAAGCCGGCCAAGGCTGCCGCCGTTGCCGGCAAGCCGTCGCTCGAGGACAAGAACCGTCCGGCGGGCATCGAAAAGCCGGCAGCCGTCGACGACCTCAAGCTGATCTCGGGCGTCGGTCCGAAGATCGAGGGCACGCTGAACGAACTGGGCATCTACACCTACACGCAAGTTGCTTCGTGGAAGAAGGCGGAGCGCGAGTGGGTTGACGGATACCTGAATTTCAAGGGCCGTATCGAACGCGACGACTGGGTCAAGCAGGCCAAGGCGCTCGCCAAGGGTGGCGAAGCCGAATACATCAAGGTATTCGGCAAGAAGCCGCGGTAAAGAGGTGAATTATGCTCAGAGATGAAGACCGCATCTTTACCAATATCTATGGCCTCAAGGACAAGTCCCTGAAGGGCGCCATGGCGCGCGGCCACTGGGACGGCACCAAGCAGCTGCTCGAGAAGGGCCGTGACTGGATTGTCAACGAAGTGAAGGCTTCCGGCCTTCGCGGTCGTGGTGGCGCCGGCTTCCCGACGGGCCTCAAGTGGTCCTTCATGCCGAAGGAAAGCGACGGCCGTCCGCATTACCTCGTCGTCAATGCCGACGAGTCCGAGCCCGGCACCTGCAAGGACCGTGACATCATGCGTCACGATCCGCATACCCTGATCGAAGGCTGCGTCATCGCCAGCTTCGCCATGGGCGCCCATGTCGCCTACATCTACGTGCGCGGAGAATTCATTCGCGAGCGCGAGGCGCTGCAGGCGGCGATCGACGAGTGCTACGGGTACGGCCTGCTCGGCAAGAACAACAAGCTGGGCTACGACATCGACGTCTACGTGCACCATGGTGCCGGCGCCTATATCTGTGGCGAAGAGACCGCGCTGCTCGAAAGCCTTGAAGGCAAGAAGGGTCAGCCGCGCCTGAAGCCGCCGTTCCCGGCCAACATGGGCCTCTACGGTTGCCCGACGACTGTCAACAACGTCGAGTCGATCGCGGTTACCCCGACCATCCTGCGTCGCGGAGCCGGCTGGTACACGAGCTTCGGCCGTCCCAACAACCACGGCACTAAGCTCTATTCGGTCTCCGGTCACGTCAATCGCCCGTGCACGGTCGAAGATGCGATGTCGATCCCGTTCCATGAACTGATCGAAAAGCACTGTGGCGGCATTCGCGGCGGCTGGGACAACCTGCTTGCCGTCATCCCCGGCGGTTCGTCCGTTCCTTGCGTGCCCGGCGCGCAGATGAAGGACGCGATCATGGACTATGACGGTCTGCGCGAACTCGGCTCCGGTCTCGGCACCGCCGCCGTTATTGTCATGGACAAGTCGACCGACATCATCAAGGCGATCTGGCGCCTCTCGGCTTTCTACAAGCACGAGAGCTGCGGCCAGTGCACGCCGTGCCGCGAAGGCACCGGCTGGATGATGCGCGTGATGGAACGCATGGTTCAGGGTCGCGCCCAGAAGCGCGAAATCGACATGCTGTTCGACGTCACCAAGCAGGTGGAAGGCCACACGATCTGCGCGCTCGGCGACGCAGCCGCCTGGCCGATCCAGGGTCTGATCAAGCACTTCCGTCCGGAAATGGAAAAGCGCATCGACGAGTACACGCGTAATGCCACGTCGCATGGCGCGCTTCTGGAAGCGGCGGAGTAACGGGTGATGGCCGGCGCACGCGAAGAGGGACAGATGAAGGGACACGCCGAGGCAGGCATTCCGTTCGCACGTCCGCTTGGCGGCGATCCGGCCGATCCTTTCGGTATGGCCGAATGGATGAAGAACCTGCCGCAGGTGCCGCTGCACCCGCTGATGGTTCACCCGGCGGCCGCAGTTGCTGCGGCGACCGCGATCGGCTTCGGCCTCACGAGCCACTTTGCAGGCGCCATGATCGGCGCGATGCAGGGTGCCGTCGAGGCGGCGCAGAAGCGGGCGGAGCCCGCATCTGGCGTGACGACTGCCGTTGTCGCAAAGGCGACGGAAGCCGAAGCAAAGCCGGAACCGATCGCCAGGCCGTCTGCGTCTACCAAGCGGTCAGCGGCGAAGCCGGTGGTTGAAAAGGTTGCCGCTGAAAAGGTGGTCAAGGTTCGCGCGACGCGCGCCAAGGCGAAAGCCGCCGACGACCTCAAGCGGATTTCCGGTATCGGCCCGAAGCTTGAGCAGGTGCTGAACGCCAAGGGCATCAGCGGCTTTGCCGACATTGCCGGCTGGAGCGACGCGGACGTCGCTCGCTTCGACGACGAGCTCGGCTTCGGCGGGCGGATCAAGCGGGACGATTGGGTTGGACAGGCCAAGGCGCTGAAAAGCGCGTGAGAGAATAGGGGCGGGGGACCGGCAACGGCCATCGCCCGCAAGCAGCAAGGCTGTGTTGGAATTGTCCGTCGCCTTTAGGCCGACGGACGGAAGACAGGATTGAGTACGAAGATGGCAAAGCTGAAAGTCGACGGAAAAGAGATCGAGGTACCGGATCATTTCACGCTTCTTCAGGCGTGCGAAGAGGCCGGGGCCGAAGTTCCGCGCTTCTGTTTCCACGAGCGGCTGTCGGTCGCCGGCAACTGCCGCATGTGTCTGATCGAGGTGAAGGGCGGGCCGCCCAAGCCCGCCGCATCTTGCGCCATGGGCGTGCGCGACCTTCGTCCGGGCCCGAACGGCGAAGCGCCGGAAGTCTTCACGACCACGCCGATGGTCAAGAAGGCGCGCGAAGGCGTGATGGAATTCCTGCTGATCAACCATCCGCTCGACTGCCCGATCTGCGACCAGGGCGGCGAATGCGACCTGCAGGACCAGGCGATGGCTTTCGGTATCGACAGCTCGCGCTACCAGGAAAACAAGCGCGCCGTCGAAGACAAGTACATCGGCCCGCTCGTCAAGACGGTGATGAACCGCTGCATCCACTGCACGCGGTGCGTTCGTTTCACGACCGAAGTTGCCGGCATTGCCGAGCTTGGCCTGATCGGCCGCGGCGAAGACGCCGAGATCACCACCTATCTCGAGCAGGCAATGACGTCGGAACTGCAGGGCAACGTCGTCGACCTTTGCCCCGTGGGCGCGCTGACCTCGAAGCCCTTTGCCTTCACCGCCCGTCCGTGGGAGTTGAACAAGACCGAATCCATCGACGTGATGGATGCGCTCGGTTCGGCGATCCGCGTCGACACCCGCGGTCGCGAAGTCATGCGCATCATGCCGCGCGTCAACGAAGAGATTAACGAAGAGTGGATCTCCGACAAGAGCCGCTTCATCTGGGATGGCCTGAAGACGCAGCGCCTCGATCGTCCTTACGTCAAGAAGGACGGCCGCCTGCAGCCGGCGAGCTGGGGCGAAGCCTTTCAGGCGGTCAAGGCTGCCGTTGCCCAGACCTCGGGCGACAAGATCGGCGCCATTGCCGGCGACCTCGCTTCGGTCGAAGAAATGTACGCGCTGAAGCAGCTGATCTCGGCTCTTGGCTCCGAAAGCGTCGACTGCCGCCAGGATGGCGCTGCACTCGATCCGTCGCTCGGCCGCGCCAGCTACCTCTTCAACCCGACGATCGCTGGCATCGAAAGCGCTGATGCGCTGTTGATCATCGGCTCCAACCCGCGCTTCGAGGCTTCGGTTCTCAACGCCCGCATCCGCAAGCGTTACCGCATGGGCAACTTCCCGATCGCCGTGATCGGCGAGCCTGGCGAACTGCGCTACGAATACGAGTATCTCGGCGCCGGCACCGAAACGCTCGCCGAGCTCGTCTCCGGCAAGGGCAAATTTGCAGCGACCTTGAAGAAGGCGCAGCGCCCGATGATCCTCATCGGCCAGGGCGCGATCGCAGGGGAGGGCGGTGCTGCCGTTCTTTCTGCCGCCGCCAAGCTCGCAGGTGCCGTAGGTGCGGTCACCGCCGAGTGGAATGGTTTTGCCGTCCTCCACACGGCTGCTTCCCGCGTCGGTGGTCTGGACCTCGGCTTCGTTCCGGGCGCAAACGGCAAGACGGCGGCCGAAATGGTCACCGCATCCGACGTTCTGTTCCTGCTCGGCGCCGACGAGATCGACCTTGCCGATCGCAAGTTCGGCTTCACGGTCTATATCGGCTCGCACGGCGACAACGGCGCACATGCCGCCGACGTCATTTTGCCGGGCGCGACCTACACCGAAAAGTCCGGCACCTGGGTCAACACCGAGGGCCGCGTTCAGGTCGGCAACCGCGCCGGCTTCGCACCGGGCGACGCACGCGAGGACTGGGCGATCATTCGCGCACTTTCCGACGTGCTCGGCAAGAAGCTGCCCTTTGATTCGCTTGGCGAATTGCGCTCAAAGCTGTATGCGGCCCACCCGCATTTCGCCGATGTCGACGCGATCGCGACCGGCAACGGCGACGAAATTGCCGCACTCGGCCAAAAAGCCGGTGAGATGGGCAAATCCGTGTTTGCGTCTCCGGTCAAAGACTTCTATTTGACGAACCCGATAGCGCGCGCATCCGCCGTCATGGCCGAATGCTCGGCTTTGGCACGCAACAACTTCAAAGCTGCGGCGGAATGAGCGCGAGGGAATAGAGTATCATGGACGCTTTCGTTTCGACCTATGTCTGGCCCGCGATCATCATGGTCGCCCAGTCGCTGCTGCTCCTGGTCGCGCTGCTGCTTTTCATCGCCTACATCCTGCTCGCCGACCGTAAGATCTGGGCTGCAGTTCAGCTTCGCCGTGGTCCGAATGTGGTAGGCCCGTGGGGACTTTTCCAGTCCTTCGCCGACCTTTTGAAGTTCGTCTTCAAGGAACCGGTGATTCCCGCCGGTGCCAACAAGGCGATCTTCCTGCTCGCACCGCTCGTTTCCGTGACGCTGGCGCTCGCCGCCTGGGCGGTGATCCCGCTCAACGCCGGCTGGGTGATTGCGAACGTCAACGTCGGCATCCTCTTCGTGTTCGCCATATCTTCGCTTGAAGTTTATGGCATCATCATGGGCGGCTGGGCGTCGAACTCCAAATATCCCTTCCTCGGCGCGCTTCGCTCCGCAGCACAGATGGTCTCCTACGAAGTCTCGATCGGCTTCGTCATTGTCACCGTCCTTCTCTGCGTCGGCTCGCTGAACCTGACGGACATCGTCAATGCCCAGTCGACGGGCATCGGCACGAACCTCGGTCTGCCGGCGTCGTTCCTCGACTGGCATTGGCTGGCACTGTTCCCGATGTTCATCGTGTTCTTCATTTCGGCGCTTGCCGAAACGAACCGCCCGCCTTTCGACCTTCCGGAAGCGGAATCCGAACTCGTCGCCGGCTTCATGGTCGAGTACGGCTCCACGCCTTACATGATGTTCATGCTCGGCGAATATGCTGCCATCTGCCTGATGTGCGCATTGACGACGATCCTGTTCCTTGGCGGCTGGCTGCCTCCGGTCGACGTCTGGTTCCTGAACTGGGTTCCCGGCATCATCTGGTTCGTGCTGAAGGCATCCTTCGTGTTCTTCATGTTCGCGATGGTGAAGGCTTTCGTTCCGCGCTACCGCTACGACCAGCTGATGCGTCTCGGCTGGAAGGTCTTCCTGCCAATCTCTCTCGCAATGGTCGTGATCACTGCATTCGTTCTCAAGCTGACGGGAGCCGCATGACGATGGTTCACGTTTGGCAGCATACCGCCGGTCGCTCCCAGGCCGGCAACTCTGGAGGTAAATGATGGCCGGTCTTTCGCAAGCCGTCAGCTCGCTGTTCCTGAAGGAATTCGTCGGCGCGTTCTTTTTGTCGATGCGCTACTTCTTCAAGCCGAAGGCGACGTTGAACTACCCCTTCGAAAAGGGGCCGGTCAGCCCGCGCTTCCGTGGCGAGCATGCGCTGCGCCGCTATCCGAACGGTGAAGAGCGTTGCATCGCCTGCAAGCTGTGCGAGGCGATCTGTCCTGCACAGGCCATCACCATCGAAGCCGGCCCGCGCCGCAACGACGGCACCCGCCGTACGGTGCGCTACGACATCGACATGGTGAAGTGCATCTATTGCGGTTTCTGCCAGGAAGCCTGTCCGGTCGATGCCATCGTCGAGGGCCCGAACTTCGAGTTCGCCACCGAGACGCGCGAAGAGCTTTACTACGACAAGGACAAGCTCCTCGCCAACGGCGACCGTTGGGAACGGGAAATCGCACGCAACATCGCAATGGACTCGCCCTATCGCTGAGGCCAAAGCGTAGCGCCGCCCCGGGGAGGGCGGTGCATGTGACATAGGTTTGGGCAACGGCCGGACGCGTGTCCGGCTTTGCCTGTGGAGTGGAGCCAGAAGCGCTTCACGCCGTGCAAGACGAAGAAGGCACCGATCATGGGTCTGCAGGTTCTTTTTTTCTATCTCTTTGCCTTCATCGCGGTGGCGTCGGCATTTATGGTCATTGCGGCCAGGAACCCGGTTTATTCGGTTCTGTTCCTGATCCTGACCTTCTTTAACTCGGCGGGCCTGTTCCTGCTGACCGGCGCCGAATTCCTCGCGATGATCCTGTTGGTCGTCTACGTCGGCGCGGTCGCGGTGCTCTTCCTCTTCGTGGTCATGATGCTCGACATCGACTTCGCAGAACTGCGCGCGGGCGTGCTAGAATATGCGCCGATCGGTGCGCTGATCGGGCTTATCCTCGCAGCCGAACTCATCATCGTGGTTGGCGGCGCGACGTTCTCACCGGAAATCGCCAAGTCGATTTCGATGCCGATCCCGGCGGTGGCGGACCGCACGAATACGGCCGCCCTCGGTGACGTGCTCTATACCCACTACGTCTACTTCTTCCAGATCGCCGGCCTCGTGCTGCTCGTCGCCATGATCGGCGCGATCGTGCTGACGCTGCGCCACCGCGAAAACATCAAGCGCCAGAACATCCCGCAGCAGGTCGCCCGCTCGCCCGAAACCGCCGTCGAGGTGGTCACGGTCAAGCCGGGCCAGGGCATCTAAGTCGGACGCGAGATCGAGGAACAAAAAATGGAAATCGGAATTTCCCACTATCTCACCGTCAGCGCCATCCTGTTCACGCTGGGCGTCTTCGGCATCTTCCTGAACCGGAAGAACGTCATCGTCATCCTGATGTCGGTCGAACTCATTCTTCTCGCGGTCAACATCAACATGGTCGCCTTCTCGGCGTTCCTGAATGATATCACGGGCCAGGTCTTTGCCCTGTTCATCCTGACCGTCGCGGCTGCGGAAGCGGCCATCGGACTTGCAATTCTCGTCGTCTTCTACCGCAACCGCGGCTCGATCGCTGTTGAAGACGTCAACATGATGAAGGGCTGATTGGGCTATGGATACCATCATCAAGGCTATCGTCTTCCTGCCTTTGATCGGCTTTCTGATCGCCGGCCTCTTCGGTACTTCGATCGGCGCCAAGGCATCGGAATATGTCACCAGCGGTCTGATGATCATCGCCGCTGCGCTCTCCTGGTACGTCTTCTTCGACGTTGCCTTGGGCCACCAGGAGATGATCAAGGTTTCGGTGCTGCGCTGGATCCAGTCCGGCAGCTTCGATGTCGAATGGGCATTCCGCGTCGACACGTTGACGTCGGTCATGTTCGTCGTCGTCAACACGGTGTCGACGCTCGTGCATGTCTATTCGATCGGCTACATGCACCACGACCCGCATCGTCCGCGCTTCTTTGCCTATCTGTCGCTGTTTACCTTCGCGATGCTCATGCTCATCACGTCGGACAACCTGGTGCAGATGTTCTTCGGCTGGGAAGGCGTGGGTCTGGCGTCCTACCTGCTCATCGGCTTCTGGTACAAGAAGCCGTCGGCGAACGCTGCTGCGATGAAGGCCTTCATCGTCAACCGCGTCGGCGACTTCGGTTTCTCGCTCGGCATCTTCCTGGTCTTCGTGCTGTTCGGCTCGGTCAACTTCGAGACGATCTTCGCTGCGGCCCAGACATATCTGCCGGCCGAAGGCGCTGCAGCAGGGGAGGCGGTTGTCACCCTGTTCGGCATGCACCTCGACAAGGCTGACGCCATTACGGCTGCCTGCTTGCTGCTCTTTATGGGCGCGATGGGCAAGTCGGCGCAGTTCCTGCTGCACACCTGGCTTCCGGACGCGATGGAAGGCCCGACCCCGGTTTCGGCCCTGATTCATGCCGCAACGATGGTCACCGCCGGCGTCTTCCTCGTCGCCCGCATGTCGCCGCTCTTTGAACTGTCGCCGGATGCGCTGACCGTTGTCACCATCATCGGTGCGATCACCGCCTTCTTCGCGGCGACCGTCGGTCTCGTTCAGAACGACATCAAGCGCGTCATCGCCTATTCGACCTGCTCGCAACTCGGTTACATGTTCGTGGCGCTCGGCGTCGGCGCCTATGGCGCGGCCATCTTCCACCTGTTCACGCACGCCTTCTTCAAGGCGCTCCTGTTCTTGGGTGCCGGTTCGGTCATCCACGCCGTCGATGGCGAACAGGACATGCGCTATATGGGCGGCCTCAAGCCGCACATCCGGGTGACCTACTGGATGATGTTCATCGGCACGATTGCACTGACTGGTGTTGGCATCCCCGGCGTTATCGGCACAGCGGGCTTCTACTCGAAGGATGCGATCATCGAGTCGACCTTCGCGTCGCATAGTGCCGTTTCTGGCTTCGCCTTCGCGCTGCTTGTCATTGCCGCTCTCTTCACCAGCTTCTACTCCTGGCGTCTGACCTTCCTGACTTTCCACGGCAAGCCGCGGGCGTCGTCGGATGTCATGCATCACGTCCACGAGTCGCCGCAAGTCATGCTGGTGCCGCTCTATATCCTTGGCGCCGGCGCGTTGCTCGCGGGTTTCCTGTTCCACGACTACTTCTTCGGCCACCATTACGTCGAGTTCTGGAAGGGCGCTCTGTTCACCTCTGCGGAGAACGAGATCCTCGAAGAGTACCACCACGTACCGCTGTGGGTGAAGTGGAGCCCGTTCTGCGCCATGGCGCTCGGCCTCTTCACTGCCTGGTACATGTATATCCGCCGGCCGGAACTGCCGAAGTATCTGGCAGACCAGCATCGTGGCCTCTACCAGTTCCTGCTCAACAAGTGGTACTTCGACGAGCTCTATGACTTCCTGTTCGTACGTTCGGCCAAGTGGCTCGGCACCTTCCTCTGGAAGGAAGGCGACGGTCGCGTGATCGATGGCTACGGCCCGAACGGCATTGCCGCACGCGTGATGAACGTCACTGACCGCGTTGTCCGCCTGCAGACTGGTTACCTTTATCACTACGCGTTCGCGATGCTGATCGGCATTGCCGCGCTCGTTACTTGGATGATGTTCAGGAGTTCCTTCTGATGACCGATTGGCCCGTACTTTCCGCGGTCACCTTCATGCCGCTCGTCGGCGTCCTGCTTCTCTTGCTCGTAAGGGAAGACAGCGCCTACGGCCGCCGGAACATCCTGAACGTTTCGCTGCTGACGACGATCTTCACCTTCGCGGTGTCGGTCTACATCTGGTACCAGTTCGATGCCTCGAACCCCGGCTTCCAGATGATCGAAAAGCACGATTGGCTGGGCACCGGCATTTCCTACCATCTGGGTGTGGACGGCATCTCGGTGCTCTTTGTCGTGCTCTCGGCCTTCCTCATGCCGTTCTGCGTGCTCGCAAGCTGGCTGTCGATCGAGAAGCGCCTGAAGGCCTATATGATCGCGTTCCTCGTCCTGGAAACGTTCATGATCGGCGTCTTCGTGTCGCTCGATATCGTGCTCTTCTACGTGTTCTTCGAGGCCGGCCTGATCCCGATGTTCATCATCATCGGTGTCTGGGGTGGCAAGGACCGCGTCTACGCCAGCTACAAGTTCTTCCTCTATACGCTGCTCGGCTCGGTACTGATGCTGCTTGCGATCATGGCGATGTACTGGCAGGCCGGTACGACCGATATCCCGCAGCTGCTCGCCTATAGCTTCCCGCGTCAGATGCAGACGTGGCTGTGGCTTGCCTTCTTCGCTTCCTTCGCGGTGAAGATGCCGATGTGGCCGGTCCACACCTGGCTCCCGGACGCGCACGTTCAGGCGCCGACGGCGGGCTCGGTCATCCTGGCCGGCATCCTTCTCAAGCTCGGCGGATACGGCTTCCTGCGCTTCTCGCTGCCGATGTTCCCGCTCGCATCCGATTACTTCGCACCGTTCGTCTTCACGCTTTCGGTTGTTGCCATCATCTACACCTCGCTGGTCGCGATGATGCAGACCGACATCAAGAAGCTGATCGCCTATTCGTCGGTTGCTCACATGGGCTACGTGACGATGGGTATCTTTGCCGCCAACACCCAGGGCGTGCAGGGTGCGATCTTCCAGATGCTGTCGCACGGTATCGTCTCGGGCGCGCTCTTCCTCTGCGTCGGCGTCGTCTATGACCGTCTGCACACCCGCGAGATCGCGGCCTATGGCGGTCTGGTCAACAACATGCCGAAATATGCCGTCGCCTTCATGGTCTTCACCATGGCGAACGTCGGCCTTCCAGGCACCTCCGGCTTCGTCGGCGAAGTCCTGACTCTCGTCGGTGCGTTCCGCGCCAACACCTGGGTTGCGCTCTTTGCCACCTCGGGTGTTATCCTGTCGGCAGCCTACGCGCTCTGGCTCTACCGCCGGGTGATCTTCGGTGCATTGGAGAAGGAAAGCCTGAAGGCGCTGCTCGATCTGTCGCCGCGCGAAAAGGCCGTCCTTTATCCGCTGGTGATCCTGACGATCTTCTTCGGCGTCTATCCGGCACCGATCTTCGATGCGACCGCGGCTTCCGTGGATCTGCTCGTCAACAACTACTCCGCAGCCCTGCAGGCAGCGCAAAACGTTGCGCTTTCGGTGCAATGACCACAGGACGTGATTGGACATGACTGCTGAAACCCTCCTTGCAAGCCTGCAACTCTCGATCCCCGAGTTGATCCTCGCGGTCGGCGCAATGGCATTGCTGATGATCGGCGTGTTCGCCGGCGAAAAGTCGGCTTCGACCGTCACCGGCCTTGCGGTTGCGCTTCTGATCATCGCAGGCCTCTGGCTCGTGCTTAAGACCGGTGAAGGCTCGGCCTATGGCGGCGCCTTCCTCTCCGACCCCTTCGCCAAGTTCATGAAGGTGTTGGCATTGATCGGCTCGATCACCGCCCTGGTGATGACGGTCGGCCACGCGCGATCCGCCCAGATCGACCGTTTCGAGTTCCCGGTGCTTCTGGTGCTGGCAACGCTCGGCATGCTGCTGATGATCTCGGCCAACGACCTGATCTCGCTCTACCTGTCGCTGGAATTGCAGTCGCTGGCGCTTTATGTCGTCGCCGCCATCAACCGCGACAGCGTGCGTTCGACCGAAGCCGGCCTCAAGTACTTCGTGCTCGGTGCGCTTTCCTCAGGCATGCTGCTCTATGGCATGTCGCTGATCTACGGTTTCACGGGCCACACCGGCTTTACCCAGATCGCGGCTGCGCTGACGGCGGAAGGCCGTTCGCTCGGCCTGATCTTCGGTCTCGTCTTCGTGCTCGCCGGTCTCGCGTTCAAGATTTCGGCCGTGCCGTTCCACATGTGGACGCCTGACGTTTACGAAGGTGCGCCGACGCCGGTCACCGCCTTCTTCGCGGCAGCACCGAAGGTCGCGGCCATGGCGATCCTGGTGCGTATCGTCATCAATGCGTTCGAGCCCGTCGTTGCCGATTGGCAGCAGATCATCGTCTTCATCTCGATTGCTTCGATGCTGCTCGGTTCCTTCGCGGCGATCGGTCAGCGCAACATCAAGCGCCTGATGGCCTATTCCTCGATCGGTCACATGGGTTACGCGCTGGTCGGCCTTGCTGCCGGCTCGATGGCAGGCGTTCGCGGCGTGCTGCTCTACATGCTCATCTATATGGTCATGACGCTCGGCACCTTTGCCTGCATCCTCGCGATGCGGCGCAAGGAAGGCGAGAACGTCGAGAACGTTGACGATCTCGCTGGCCTGTCGCAGACGAACCCCTTCATGGCGTGCGTGCTGACCGTCCTTATGTTCTCGCTCGCCGGCATCCCGCCGATGGCAGGTTTCTTCGGGAAGTACTTCGTCTTCATGGCGGCGATCGAAGCCCAGCTCTATGCCCTCGCCATCATCGGTGTTCTCGCATCCGTCGTTGGCGCCTACTACTATCTGCGCGTCATCAAGGTGATGTGGTTCGATGAAGCCAAGGGCGAGTTTGCCCGTACGGCCGGTGAACTGAAGCTGGTCTTCGGTCTCTCGGGCCTGTTCGTCCTCGGATACGTCCTGATCGGCGGCCCGCTTGGAAGCGCTGCCGAGGTTGCGGCGCGGACATTCTTTTGATCGGCCTTGAAAGCGGCGGCCGGATATCGCCAGACGATTTCCGGCACGTCGCTCTCGATACGGTCGGCTCGACAAACAGCGAATGCCTGGCGCGTGCGCGCCAGGGTGACCCGGGCAATCTCTGGGTCACGGCCGCCACGCAGACAGGCGGTCGCGGCCGTCGGGGCCGCGCCTGGGTCTCGGAACCCGGCAATCTCTATGCTTCGCTTCTCCTGATCGATCCGGCGCCGATCGAGCATCTGCATTCCTTGCCGCTTGCGGTTGCCGTCGCCGTGCACCGGGCAATCCGCCAGGTGATGCCGCCGGGTGCAGCCCCTGTCGAGATCAAGTGGCCAAACGACATCCTCATCGATGGCAAGAAGACCTGCGGCATTCTGCTCGAAGGTGAGGCGCTGACCGATGGGCGCCAGGCTTTGGTCATTGGCTGTGGCATCAACATTGCCGTCCAGCCGCACGAGGCCCTCTATCCCGTCACCTCGTTGAGGAGGGAGGGCGCCTCGGTTTCGCCGGACGAACTTTTCGCGCGGCTGTTCGTGACGATGGCGGAGACGTTGTCGTTGTGGGAGCGCGGCGCAGGCATTGCAACGACAATCGAGCAATGGCGGGCGGCCGCCCGCGGCATCGGTGAAACGATTACAGTGAACCTGCCGGACCGGTCGCTTTCGGGCCGCTTTGCCGGTATTGATGAGACCGGACGGTTGATGCTCGATACCGGGTCAGGCACGATGCAGGCGATTGCCGCCGGCGACGTATTTTTCGGATAATTCCTAGTATAAGGGCGCATTACAATATGGCGCAGGACGAAGAACTGGTGTTCTTGCCGCTTGGCGGCGTCGGTGAAATTGGCATGAACCTCGGCCTTTACGGCTACGGAAAGCCCGGTAACCGCCAGTGGATTATGGTCGATTGCGGCGTGACGTTTCCGGGACCGGAACTTCCGGGGGTGGATCTGGTGCTGGCCGATATCAGCTTCCTGGCGGAAGAGCGGCGCAATCTGAAGGGCATCATCATCACCCATGCCCATGAGGATCACTATGGCGGCCTGAACGATCTCTGGCCGGGTCTCAACGTTCCGGTCTATGCCTCGCCGTTCACGGCGGGCATGCTGGAGGCCAAGCGCGATTTCGAAAAGAGTCGCGGCGAGATCCCGGTGACGATCTTCAAGCAGGGCGACCGCATCAATGTCGGCCCGTTCGAGATCGAGGCCGTCGGCGTCAACCATTCGATCCCCGAGCCGATGTCGCTGATCATCCGCACGCCGGCCGGCACCGTCGTCCACACCGGCGACTGGAAGATCGACCTTCATCCGTCGCTCGGTCCGTTGACGGACGAGACGCGCTTCCGTCAGATCGGTGACGAAGGCGTGCTGGCGCTTGTTTGCGATTCCACAAATGCGATGCGCGACGGCGTTTCACCGTCGGAGCAGGAAGTGTCGGAAAGCCTGGCGAAAATCATCACCAATGCGGAAGGCCGGGTTGCGATCACGACCTTCTCATCAAATGTCGGGCGCATCCGCTCGATCGCCGAGGCTGCTGAGGAGGCGGGGCGTGACGTCCTGTTGCTCGGCAGTTCGATGCGACGCGTCGTCGCCGTCGCTCGGGACCTCGGGCTGATGGAAGGCATCAAGCCGTTTCTGGCTGAAGACGAGTTCGGCTACGTGCCGCGCGACAAGGTCGTCGTCATCCTGACCGGCAGTCAGGGCGAGCCGCGGGCCGCCCTTGCCAAGATCGCACGCGACGAGATGCGCAACGTCGCATTCTCCGCCGGCGATACGGTCGTTTTCTCCTCACGCACGATCCCGGGCAACGAGAAGGCGATCAACGACATCAAGAATGGCCTGGTTGAGCAGGGCATCCACATCATCACCGACAGTGAAGCACTGGTCCATGTGTCCGGTCACCCCCGCCGCACCGAACTGCAGCAGATGTACCAGTGGCTGCGCCCGCAGATCCTCGTTCCGGTTCATGGCGAAGCCGCCCATCTGACGGCCCATGCCGAGCTTGGCCAGCAATCGGGCATCGCCAGCGTCCCGCGCCTCCGCAACGGTGAAATGCTGCGCCTCGCACCGGGCCCGGCCGAGGTCATTGACGAAGCGCCGCACGGCCGCATCTACAAGGACGGCAACCTCATCGGCGATTTCGAGGAGATGGGCATCGGCGAGCGCCGCAAGCTCTCTTTCGCAGGGCACGTCGCCGTCAACGTCGTTCTCGACAGCCGTTACGATTTCCTCGGCGACCCGGATATCGTGGCGATCGGTCTGCCGGAGTTCGACGACGAGGGCGAGGATATGGAGGATACGCTCTATGACGCGATCCTCGGTGCGGTGGAAAGCATTCCGCGGGCAAAGCGCAAGGATCTCGCCATGCTGCAGGAAGCGGTCCGCCGTGCTGTTCGCAGCACAGCCAACCAGACCTGGGGCAAGAAGCCGATTGTAACGGTTTTTGTCACCAAGGTCTGATTGCCGGTCGTTTCGTGGCAATGTAAGCGGGACCGGTTGAGGTACGTCATAGCGGGAGGAACGCAATGCTCGGAAGAGTGAACCATATCGCCATCGCCGTGCCGGATCTTGGTTCTGCCACCGAAAGCTATCGCTCGACGCTGGGGGCGTCCGTGACCGAGCCGCAAGCGTTGCCGGAACACGGCGTAACAGTCGTGTTCGTCACGCTGGCCAACACCAAGGTTGAGCTATTGGAGCCGCTCGGCGAGAACTCGCCGATCGCCGCCTTCATGGCGAAGAACCCTTCGGGCGGCATGCACCACATCTGCTACGAAGTGGAAAACATCCTCGTCGCCCGCGACGCGCTGCGGGCGGCCGGAGCTCGCGTTCTTGGAGATGGCGAGCCGAAGATCGGTGCGCATGGCAAGCCGGTGCTTTTCCTGCACCCCAAGGATTTCCAGGGTACGCTGATCGAACTCGAAGAGGTGTGACAGTTGACCGCGCGATGGCTGTTTGTCTGATCGGGCAGGCGGCGTTATAAGGCGGACAGAATGTCGCGGAAGTCGCAACGAAATGGCCTTCGGTCGTTGCGTCGATTGCCTTCACCGGGAGCCGGATATGCCACTGTTTTCAACTTTTGCCATTTACTTCATCATCTGGTGGATCACGCTGTTTGCCGTCCTTCCGCTGGGAGTACGCACGCAGGCTGAGGAGAACAGCGTCGTCCCGGGAAGCGTCGAAAGCGCGCCGGCCAAGTTCAATGCGAAACGGGTCGTACTTTTGACCACGGCCATTGCGGCTGTCATTCAGCTCGCCTGGTACATCGTCTCCGTCAAGCTGGGCTACGGCATCGACTCCATCCCGCGGTTTTACCCGAAGTTTTATTGAGAATATCGCCCGAGCGGACGGACTGACCGGGCCGCAAAGCGGGTTGCAGAAATCTGAGGATCTCGAGGCGGATTTTCGGTGTCGCGATGATCGCCGGGGCTATGTTGCGGGAGGAACCAGGGCAATGGCAGGGTTGACCGCCGCCAAATTGACATAGTTCAATTTTTTGTACTGCTTCGTGCTTGAGAGGGTGTGGGAAAAGCAAAAAAAAACAAGGCTAAAAGCCTTGTTTTTCAAGTTTCGCGTGATCTTTCATCCGTTGCCGGCGGCAGCGACTAAGCGCGCCTAAGATCTTATCCTCCCAAGACTTGACCGCGAAAGTCGGCAAGAATTTAGTCTTCATGCCTGTTTTGTGAGCCGAAATTAGCCCAAACATTAAGCGCTGTCATCCTGTTTTTTTGCATTTTTGCTACACTCGGGTAAAATATTCCCGTTGACAATACCTGTCGTAATATTGTTACTAGCGTGCTCTTTTGACGCAGACTTTGCTCGTCTTATCCCCTCAAAATCAGTGGTTCCGATCTTTCCGGCATTGGCCTGAGAGTAGGGTTTTCTTCCGCCTGCGAAGCAGCTATGAACGCAAGGCTCATAAAGGTTCACGCTGGCAATGTCGGCGATGGATAATGGAGAGCTCGACCCCGCGAAGCAACGGTCGCCCTTGCCAGCCTACCGGCGAAGAAGGCACCTGAGCTCAACGTCATTTCGCCCGAATCCGCCGATAGTGCGACGTTCATCAAGTTCTGGAACCCGTCATGCGCCTGTCCCGCTTTTTCATGCCCATCCTGAAGGAAAATCCGAAGGAAGCGGAAATCGTTTCCCACCGCCTCATGCTCCGCACGGGCATGATCCGGCAGCAGTCCTCGGGCATCTATACCTGGCTGCCACTGGGCAAGCGGGTTCTCGACAAGGTCAATGCGATCATCCGCGAGGAACAGAACCGCTCGGGCGCAGTCGAACTGTTGATGCCGACGCTGCAGTCCGCCGAGCTCTGGCAGGAAAGCGGTCGCTACGACGCCTATGGCAAGGAAATGCTGCGCATCAAGGATCGTCAGGACCGGCCGATGCTTTACGGCCCGACCAATGAGGAAATGATCACGGACGTCTTCCGGTCCTACGTGAAGTCCTACCGTGACCTGCCGCTCAACCTGTACCACATCCAGCTGAAGTTCCGCGACGAGATCCGTCCGCGCTTCGGCACCATGCGTTCGCGCGAATTCCTGATGAAGGACGCCTATTCCTTCGACCTTGACCGGGAAGGGGCTGAACACGCTTACAACCGCATGTTCGCAGCCTATCTGCGTACCTTCGCGCGCATGGGCCTTCGCGCTATTCCGATGCGCGCCGACACGGGCCCGATCGGCGGCAACCTGAGCCACGAATTCATCATCCTCGCCGACACCGGCGAATCCGAAGTGTTCTGCCACAAGGACTTCCTCGGCTTCGACATTCCCGGCGAAGAAACCAATTTTGATGACGTCGCCGGTCTCAAGGCGATCTTCGACAAGTGGACCTCGCGTTACGCTGCGACATCGGAAATGCACGACGAGGCAGCCTTCAATGCTGTTGCCGAGGGCGACCGTCTGTCAGCGCGCGGGATCGAGGTCGGCCACATCTTCTACTTCGGCACCAAGTATTCCGAAGCCATGGGTGCCAAGGTGCTCGGCCCCGACGGCAAGGAGCATGCCGTGCACATGGGTTCCTACGGCATCGGCCCGACCCGCCTTGTGCCGGCGATCATCGAAGCCTCGCATGACGACAACGGCATCATCTGGCCGAAGTCGATCTCGCCGTTCGATGGCGTCATCATCAACATGAAGGCCGGCGATGCCGCTTGCGACAGCGCCTGCGAGACGCTCTACTCCGAACTCGGCAAGGCTGGATTCGATGCGTTGCTCGACGACACGGACGACCGCGCCGGTGCGAAATTCGCGACGGCGGACCTGATCGGAGTTCCGGTTCAGATTATCGTCGGTCCGCGTTCGATCGCCAACGGCGAGGTCGAGGTCAAGGATCGCAAGACCGGCGAGCGGGAAACGATGACCGTCGAAGCTGCGATCAACAAGCTGACCGCAAAGAAGTGATGAGGCGAGGGAAGGCAGGATGACCGCCGTGGTGCAAGATCAGGTGCAGGCCGCGGCGCGGCCTGAAAAGTCCTCCAGCCGTCCCTTTTCCGCTTTTGAGCGCATGGTCGCCTGGCGCTACCTGCGCTCCAGGCGCAAGGAGGCCTTCATCTCGGTGATCGCAGGCTTCTCCTTCATCGGCATCATGCTCGGCGTCGCGACGCTGATCATCGTCATGGCCGTGATGAACGGCTTCCGCACCGAGCTGATTTCCCGCATTCTCGGCATAAACGGCCACATGATCGTCCAGCCGATCGACGGGCCGCTCAACAATTACGCGGAGCTGGCGACCAAGTTCTCGGGCGTCAAGGGTGTCACCATGGCGATCCCGCTGGTCGAGGGCCAGGTTCTGGCCCAGGGCGTTGGCGACAGCTCGACCGGCGCGCTGGTGCGCGGCATCCGCGCCGACGATCTCGGCAAGATGAAGTCGGTCTCCGATCATATCCAGTCTGGCGACATGGTCGGCTTTGCCTCGGGCTCCGGTGTCGCGATCGGCTCGCGCATGGCCGAGCAACTCGGCATCCGCGTCGGCGGCACGATCACGCTGACCTCGCCCAATGGCGACGTGACGCCGCTCGGCATGAATCCGCGCGTCAAGGCCTACACCGTCTCGGCTATCTACGAGATCGGCATGTCGGAATACGATTCGACGATCATCTTCATGCCGCTTGAAGAAGCGCAGCTCTTCTTCAATGCCGAGGGGCTTGCGCAGTCGATCGAGATCTTCGTCGAGCACCCCGATGTCGTCGACGAACTGCGCCAGCCGATCGAGGATGCCGCAGGCCGGCAGATCTTCATCACCGACTGGCGTGACCGCAACAAGACCTTCTTCTCGGCGCTCGAGGTCGAGCGCAACGTGATGTTCATGATCCTGACGCTGATCGTGCTGGTCGCGGCGCTGAACATCATTTCCGGCCTGATCATGCTGGTGAAGGACAAGGGCAGCGATATCGCTATCCTGAGAACGATGGGCGCAACCTCAGGCTCGGTGATGCGCATCTTCTTCATGACGGGTGCTGCGATCGGTGTTGCCGGAACGGTGGCCGGCGTGGCGCTCGGCGTCGTCGTCTGCCTCAACATTGAATCCATCCGGCAGTTCTTCTCCTGGATCTCCGGAACCACTCTTTTCAGCCCCGAGCTCTACTTCCTGAGCCAACTCCCGGCCGACATGAATGCGGATGAGACTGCTCTCGTCATCGTCATGGCGCTCACCCTTTCCTTCCTCGCCACGATCTTTCCGGCCTGGCGCGCCTCGCGCCTCGATCCGGTGCAGGCCCTGCGTTACGAATGACAAGGACATCAACTGAATGAATGCGCGCGTGGCACTGCAGCTTACCGGCGTTGAGCGACACTACGGAGAGGGCGAGACCTTTCTATCCATCCTCAAGGGTGCGGATTTCACGTTGAGAAGCGGCGAGACGGTTGCGCTGGTAGCACCCTCGGGAACCGGCAAGTCGACGCTTCTTCATGTCGCCGGGTTGCTGGAGCGCCCGGACGGTGGCGAGGTGCTGGTCAATGGCGTCTCCTGTGGCGGCCTCAACGACGATCGGCGCACGGCCATCCGCCGCAACGAGATCGGTTTCGTTTATCAGTTCCACCACTTGCTTCCCGAATTCACGGCGCTTGAGAACATCATGATGCCGCAGCTGATTGCTGGCTTGGCCAAGGCCGAGGCCGCCGACCGCGCAAGGGCGCTGCTCGACTACATGCGCATCGGCCACCGCGCCGATCACCGCCCGGCGGAACTCTCCGGCGGCGAGCAGCAGCGCGTCGCGATCGCGCGTGCCGTCGCCAATGCGCCGCTGGTGCTGCTTGCCGACGAGCCGACGGGCAATCTCGATCCGGAAACCGCCGGCTACGTCTTCGAGGCGCTGGAGGCACTGGCGCGCCAGTCGGGCCTCGCGGCCCTGATCGCCACGCACAATCATGAACTCGCCGGGCTGATGGATCGGCGTGTGACGATCGAGGACGGCAAGGTCGTAGAGATGAAGTGATGATGCGGCCGCGGACGTGATGACCACGCGCCGCCGCTGTCAGTCTGCCTTTCGGTCTCTCGTCCTGAACCCTAGCCGCCCTTGATGACCGTCGAAGCTGCGATCAACAAGCTGACCGCAAAGAAGTGATGAGGCGAGGGAAGGCAGGATGACCGCCGTGGTGCAAGATCAGGTGCAGGCCGCGGCGCGGCCTGAAAAGTCCTCCAGCCGTCCCTTTTCCGCTTTTGAGCGCATGGTCGCCTGGCGCTACCTGCGCTCCAGGCGCAAGGAGGCCTTCATCTCGGTGATCGCAGGCTTCTCCTTCATCGGCATCATGCTCGGCGTCGCGACGCTGATCATCGTCATGGCCGTGATGAACGGCTTCCGCACCGAGCTGATTTCCCGCATTCTCGGCATAAACGGCCACATGATCGTCCAGCCGATCGACGGGCCGCTCAACAATTACGCGGAGCTGGCGACCAAGTTCTCGGGCGTCAAGGGTGTCACCATGGCGATCCCGCTGGTCGAGGGCCAGGTTCTGGCCCAGGGCGTTGGCGACAGCTCGACCGGCGCGCTGGTGCGCGGCATCCGCGCCGACGATCTCGGCAAGATGAAGTCGGTCTCCGATCATATCCAGTCTGGCGACATGGTCGGCTTTGCCTCGGGCTCCGGTGTCGCGATCGGCTCGCGCATGGCCGAGCAGCTCGGTATCCGCGTCGGCGGCACGATCACGCTGACCTCGCCCAATGGCGACGTGACGCCGCTCGGCATGAACCCGCGTGTCAAGGCCTACACCGTCTCGGCTATCTACGAGATCGGCATGTCGGAATACGATTCGACGATCATCTTCATGCCGCTTGAAGAAGCGCAGCTCTTCTTCAATGCCGAGGGGCTTGCGCAGTCGATCGAGATCTTCGTCGAGCACCCCGATGTCGTCGACGAACTGCGCCAGCCGATCGAGGATGCCGCAGGCCGGCAGATCTTCATCACCGACTGGCGCGACCGCAACAAGACCTTCTTTTCGACACTCGAGGTCCAGCGCAACGTGATGTTCATCATCCTGACGCTGATCGTACTGGTCGCGGCGCTGAACATCATTTCCGGCCTGATCATGCTGGTGAAGGACAAGGGCAGCGATATCGCTATCCTCAGAACGATGGGCGCAACCTCAGGCTCGGTGATGCGCATCTTCTTCATGACGGGTGCTGCGATCGGTGTTGCCGGAACGGTGGCCGGCGTGGCGCTCGGCGTCGTCGTCTGCCTCAACATCGAATCCATCCGGCAGTTCTTCTCCTGGATCTCCGGAACCACTCTTTTCAGCCCCGAGCTCTACTTCCTGAGCCAACTCCCGGCCGACATGAATGCGGATGAGACTGCTCTCGTCATCGTCATGGCGCTCACCCTTTCCTTCCTCGCCACGATCTTTCCGGCCTGGCGCGCCTCGCGCCTCGATCCGGTGCAGGCCCTGCGTTACGATTGACGAGGATGTCTCTTAAATGAATGCGCGTAGGGCCTCAACGATTGCCGTCGTCGCCGGCCATCCTCGTCGCTGGCCCCCAAAGCGCGTCGCCTTCAGATTTGCTCGTTTCGCTCTTGGTTATCGATATCTCGCACGTCTTTATCGCAAAACCGCTGCGCACTTTTGCGCCACATGCTTTAGGTGTTGCCTCAACACCTGATCAGGCCGCCGCGATAGTCGAGCTCATAGGCTTCCTCGCCGTCGACGAAGATGACCTCGTGACCGGAAAAATGTTCCGTGAGACCGCAGCTGCTGTCGATGTAGTAGCCGTGGGCATGGCGAAACTGCATGCCGCCGAGAAAGTGCCGCTTCTCCCGATACATCGCCTGCAGGGCAGCCTTGATCACCTGTCCCGCTTTTGCTCCGTCGATGAGTTCAGGGCGGATGATGCGACCGAAATAGTTCATCGCCCAGTAGGGCTCATCCCCCCGCCAGACGGTCTCCTGTCCGGCAAAGTCGCTCCCACCGAAGTAGCTGTCGAGATAGCGCCAGCGATCCCGCTCGTAACCGATGTCGTGTGAGCCCGGGCGCGACGACGGTCGCGGCGTGCCGCCGCCTACATAGGCCCGTGATTTTGCCTCGACGATGAAGTCCGTGAGTTGTTCGAGCGACGTCATGATCGCTCCTCGTATGTTCTTTGTCGAGGATGCACGGATCCGCGAAAGCTGTAAAGAACAAATAGGGAACGATCTCCCGGCTATTGAATGCCGCAAGCCTTCTGGCCGCGGTCGTCGCTCCAGTCCTTGAGAAGGACGAGTTCGCCTTTGACGGAAATGGCCTTGTCCCTAGCTCTGCCTTTGCCGGTCAGCACATTGAGGTCGCATTGCGAAGTGTTGTCGGGATCGAGGGTGTCATAGGATGAGTAGGTGTAGCCGGCGACCACGAACTCGAAATTGCGGTAGGCAACCGTCAGTTTCTGTTCCCAGCGGTCGCGCCCGATGGCGTCGTTGTGGCTGGTGGCAACCAGCGAGCCATTCGGCAGTGCCTCGATAGAAGGCGCCTGTCCCGAAACATCGAACTGCCCCCAGACCTTGTTCGGGATCGACGACTTCAGCGCCAGCGCGCCATTGTCGCCTGCGAGGTAGATATAGACGCCGTTGTCGTCGTCGCTGCCCTCTGCGGGCCGCACGATCAGCGCGAGATCCGTATCCCCGTCCTTGTCCCAGTCGCCGGTTGCGGCGGAGACAATACGTGCGGGATCGATCGTTTCCGTCGCCGACGCGGCACTGGGAAGCAGCATAAGCAACGGCAGAATCAGGCGTGCAGACATGTTGGAGCGCTCCGCTTGGTTGTTCCTCTCAATATGCGCGCATGGCGCTTTCCTCAAGCGGCTTCCCGGCTATTAACCGGCATTCGCCGGCCGTGTTAACCATCGTGAACAGAACGCCTGTGCATCGCTTGACGAGTGAACAAAAATGGAACAAAGTAAAAACATAACGGAAAAGGAGCCATGTTATGACTGATTTTGTTCGTGACCTCGCCGCCTTCGCTTCGATGAGCCTGTTCATCGCAAGCATCTCTTTCATCGCACTCGGCCTCTGAGGAGCGCCGCTATTTTCTCTCACGCGCCTCCCGAATTTCGCCCCCTGGATTGAATAAGGGGGACGACGTGTCAGGTGAAACTGGACATGTCGGATGATAAACGGGATATCCTGCCGTCCAGACAGGAATCAGGGTGCGAATAATGGCAGATGACGGCAAAGCAGCATCGAGCGAAGCGCTTGGTACGGACCCGCAGTTTGTGCATCTGCGTGTCCACTCGGCTTTCTCTCTGCTCGAAGGTGCGCTGCCGCTGAAGAAGGTCATCGGCAAGGCGGTTGCCGATAATCAGCCGGCGATCGGGATAGCAGATACCAACAATCTCTTTGCCGCGCTCGAGTTTTCCCAGAAAGCAGCCGGCGACGGACTGCAGCCGATCACCGGCTGTCAGCTTTCCATCGACATGGAAGATGGGGTGGATGGCGAACGGCGCGGCCACGCGCACCAGCTCGCAAAGCTCCCCGCAATCGTCCTGATCGCCGCGACCGATGACGGCTATACGCGGCTCGTTGACTTGGTAAGCCGAGCCTATCTCAGCGGTGAGGGCAGCCAGGCGACCCGTATCATGCGCTCGTGGCTTGCCGAATGCGGTACGGATGGGCTGATTGCGCTGACAGGTGCATCAGGCGGTCCGGTGGATCTGGCCCTGAAGGCGGGCGCGACAGCACTGGCGGAAGCCCGCCTTGAAGCCCTGCACGATCTCTTTGGCGATCGCCTCTATATCGAGCTGCAGCGGCACGGAGGCTACGACCGGCGCCATGAGAGCCGGATGATCGACCTTGCCTACAAGTTCGACATTCCGCTGGTTGCCACCAACGAAGCCTTCTTCCCGTCGCCGTCCGACTACGATGCGCATGATGCCCTGATGGCGGTCGCGCACAATGCGATGGTTTCGGATGACAGCCGTTTCCGCCTGACACCGGATCACTACCTCAAGAGCCGCAAGGAAATGGCGGCGCTGTTTGCGGATCTGCCCGAAGCGCTGGAAAACACCGTCGAAATCGCGCGGCGCTGCTCCTTCATGCTGAAGACCCGTGGGCCGATCCTGCCACGCTTTACTGGTGCCACGGCCGATCCGCAGGAGGCCGAACGCGCCGAGGCCGACGAGCTGCGTCGCCAGGCGGAGGAGGGGCTCGAAGAACGTCTGGCCAGGCTCGGCATGGCGCCCGGCTACAGCGAAGAGGAATATCGCGAACGCCTGGCCTTCGAGCTCAGCGTTATCGAGCGCATGAAGTTCCCCGGCTACTTCCTGATCGTTGCCGACTTCATCAAATGGGCGAAGCAGCACGATATCCCCGTCGGACCGGGCCGTGGTTCGGGTGCAGGCTCGCTGGTCGCCTATGCGCTGACGATCACCGACGTCGATCCGATGCGCTTCTCGCTGCTGTTCGAACGCTTCCTCAATCCTGAGCGCGTCTCGATGCCCGACTTCGACATCGACTTCTGCCAGGACCGGCGCGAAGAAGTGATCCGCTACGTGCAGCGCAAGTATGGCCGCGAGCAGGTGGCGCAGATCATCACCTTCGGTTCGCTGCAGGCGCGCGCCGCACTGCGCGACGTTGGCCGCGTGCTCGAAATGCCATACGGCCAGGTCGACAAGATCTGCAAGCTGGTGCCGAACAATCCCGCCAACCCGACACCGCTCTCCAAGGCGATCGAGGAAGAGCCGCGCCTGCAGGAGGAAGCCGAGAAGGAACCGGTCGTTGCCCGCCTTCTCGATATCGCCCAGAAGATCGAGGGTCTCTACCGTCACGCCTCGACCCACGCCGCCGGTATCGTGATCGGCGACCGTCCGCTGTCGCAGCTCGTGCCGATGTATCGAGACCCGCGCTCCGACATGCCGGTCACCCAGTTCAACATGAAGTGGGTGGAGCAGGCGGGTCTCGTCAAGTTCGACTTCCTCGGCCTGAAGACGCTGACCGTGTTGAAGGTCGCCGTCGATTTCGTGAAGCAGCGCGGCATCGAGGTCGACCTCGCGAGCATTCCACTCGACGATCTGAAGACCTACGAAATGCTGTCGCGCGGCGAGACCGTCGGCGTGTTCCAGGTGGAAAGTGCCGGCATGCGCAAGGCGCTGATCGGCATGCGGCCCGACTGCATCGAGGACATCATCGCGCTGGTGGCGCTCTACCGCCCCGGGCCGATGGAGAACATTCCCGTCTACAATGCCCGCAAGCATGGCGAGGAAGAAGTCGAATCGATCCATCCGAAGATCGACCATCTGCTCAAGGAAACGCAGGGCGTTATCGTCTACCAGGAGCAGGTGATGCAGATCGCCCAGGTGCTCTCGGGTTATTCGCTCGGCGAGGCCGATCTTCTGCGCCGCGCCATGGGCAAAAAGATCAAGGAGGAGATGGACAAGCAACGCGCCCGCTTCGTCGACGGTGCTGTCAAGAACGAGGTGTCGAAGCCGCAGGCTGACCTGATTTTCGACCTTCTCGCCAAGTTCGCCAACTACGGCTTCAACAAGTCGCACGCGGCGGCCTACGCGATCGTCTCCTACCAGACCGCCTATATGAAGGCGCACTACCCGGTAGAGTTCCTGGCCGCGTCGATGACGCTCGACATGTCCAACACCGAAAAGGTCAACGACTTCCGTCAGGATGCGAAGCGCCTGGGCATTGAGGTGATCGCGCCGTCGGTGCAGACCTCATTCCGGCATTTCCAAACGGGCGAAAGCCGCATCTATTACTCGCTGGCGGCGATCAAGGGTGTGGGCGAATCAGCGGTCGAGCACATCGTCGAGGTTCGCGGCGACAGAACCTTTGCAAGCCTCGAAGATTTCTGCCTGAGGATCGACCCCAAACTTCTCAACCGCCGCGTCTTTGAAAGTCTGATCGCCGCCGGCGCGTTCGACTGCTTCGGCTATGACCGGGCCGAACTGGTCGGTGGGCTCGACCGCATCCTCGGCTTCGCGCAACGTGCGCAAGAGAACAAGACGAGCGGGCAGAGCGACATGTTCGGTGCGGGTGCCGCAACGGGTCCGGAACGCATCGCGCTCCCGACCTATACGCCTTGGCTTGCTTCGGAAAAGCTGCATCGTGAGTTCCAGGTGCTGGGCTTTTATCTCTCCGCCCATCCGCTCGACACCTACAATGCGCTGCTTGCCAAGATGCGGGTGCAGACCTTCGGCGATTTCGCCGGTGCGGTGAAGAAGGGCGCGACCGCCGGTAGGCTCGCCGGCACCGTGACCTCGAAGCAGGAGCGCAAGACGCGTACCGGCAACAAGATGGGCATCATCGCCTTTTCGGATTCTTCCGGTCAGTTCGAGGCGGTGCTGTTCTCCGAAATGCTGCACCAGTATCGTGACCTCCTGGAACCGGGAAAATCGCTTGTGATGACCGTTGCCGCAGAGGAGCGGCCGGAAGGTATCGGTCTGCGCATCCAGACCCTGCGCTCGTTGGAGGAAGAATCGCTGCAGCTGCAGAAGGCGCTGCGCGTCTATGTGCGCGATTCCGGCCCGCTGAAATCGATCGCATCGCACCTCAACACCAGGGGCGATGGTCTCGTCTCCTTCGTCGTCATCAAGGACAATGGTCAGCGCGAGATCGAGGTAGAACTGAGCGAGAAGTTCCGGATTTCGCCGGAGATCGCCGCGGCGCTGCGCTCCGCCCCAGGTGTGGTCGACGTCGAACTGGTTTGATCGGAAATAAATCTCCGCTCGATTGGAGTGGAGGGACGATGCCTGCGTTCCCTGGAAGTCAGCCGGGGAGCGGAAACCGCGATGCGCTTTCCTGCTGTCGCTCCTGTTCAGTCGCCGGGGCGCGATCGCGTGACGGTGATGAAATCGGTGCCCTGTCCAGTTTCCAGCCCGCTTTCCGTGTCGGCGATCGAAAGCGACGATCCTTCGGCCAGCAGTTCTTCCACCCGCTCGCGAACATCGTTGGATATCGTCATCCGCGCGAGCGTGCGCTGTATGCCGTTATAGGCGAACGGATCGGCCTCCATGGAAATGCCGAGGCGCTTCTTCATCGAGTTGGGCAGGTGGTTTTCAAGCGAAACGCCGAACCACTTGCCTTCGGCGCCCTGTTCTTCGTTGTGGCGAAACTGCAGGAAATGCGTCCCGAGAGCCTCTTCCGGCTTGTCGATCGTAAGGCCTGCCTCGAAGAGCGGCTTGAACCCTTGCCGCACGAGGATCTTGCCGTTCTGTGGGGGCGTGCGGCCAGCCTTGCGCAGGAGCTTGTCGGTCAACACTGGCGTCAGCTTGCCGTCGCTCTCGAGACCTTCGCTCGTCTGGAAGGCGCGGAGCGCTGCGATCGTTGCCGGACCTGCATGGCCGTCGATCGTGCCCGGCGCGTATCCGAGGAGCTCCAGCGACATCTGGATCTCGCGCATCGTATCCCGCGTGTCGCTGCGCGTGATGAGGATACGGATCGGTTCCGCCATGGAGTTGGTAGTCGCGGCCGCTCCGCCCGTCGGCTCGGTCATGGCAACTTCGACCGGCGCATCGCCGGCCTGGCTGATCGCCGGTCTGAGCGGCACATCGGAGAGCGGCGGCTGGAGATCGATCGGGGCCGGTCGAAAGAGGAGCGCGCTTTTGACCTCCGTGGGCGTGATCTGCCGATCCGAGATCAACACATGCACGCCGCGCTCGGTCATCTTGTAGAGAGAGGCGGCAAAGGCGCTCGGCAGACGCACGCAGCCGTGCGATGCGGGGTAATCGGGTACGTGGTTGGAGCCGTGCAGCGCGATACCCGACCAGGTGAGACGCTGCATGAAGGGCATCGGCGCATTCGAATAGATGTTCGATTTATGGTGACGCCGCTTCTCCAGGATCGAGAAGATACCGGTCGGGGTCGCGTGGCCGGCCTTCCCGGTCGACACGGGTGATGTCGCAATCACGGCGTCGCCGTCATAGACGACGAGCGATTGCTGGTCTTTCGAGACGATGATCTGTAGCGGCCCGCGACTGCCTGCAAACCCGGTGGCCGGTGACAAAAGCAGAGCAACGACGCTGGCGGTGAGAGCGAAACGCGATACCATACACTCAACCCGACACGTGACTTGGCGAACGAGCCTATCCGGCAATCTTTAAGGAATTCATCCAGATCGCGTATGGACCGGATCAAGGTTGCGTGATCGCGGTGTGTCTACGTCGAGGGGTCACGTTTCCGGTTGCCGAAGGTATAGCCGGTCTCGACTGTGGCCTTTCCGAACTTGTCGCGCAGCCTGTTCATGGCGTCTTCGGCCGCTGCCCGGCGGGTCGCAGCCGGATCGACGAGATCGGGCGGGTCTGCAAGGTCCGGGGCCGAGAGATCGCTGACGCCGATGCCGATCAGCCGATACTTCGTGCCGTCAGCCTCTTTCTCCAGGAGCTGCAGTCCCGTGCGGAAAATGCGGTCGGCGAGCCGGGTGGGGCTGTCCAGGCGCCGGTTGCGGGTGCGGATCTTGAAGTCGGCCGTCTTCAGTTTCAAGACGACGGTCTGGCCGGCAAGCTCCGACTTTCGCAGCCGATGAGCCACCTGCTCGCTGAGACGCCTGAGATGCACGACAAGGTCGTCATAGCGCGCGATGTCGTCGTTGAAGGTCGTCTCTGCTGAAACGCTCTTGGCTTCCCCGTCGATTTCCACCGCCCGCTCGTCGAGCCCGCGCGACAGGCGAAAGAGCCGCTGCCCCATGGTGCCGTAGCGGCGCATGAGGTCGGCTTCCTCCATGGTCTGCAATTGCCCGATCGTGCGCACGCCGTCGCGCTCCAGCGTGGCGGCAAAGGCTTTGCCGACGCCCCAGATCATGGTGACCGGTTTCTCCTTCAGAAACGCCAGCGCCTCGGCCTGACCGATGACGGAAAAGCCGCGCGGTTTCTGCAGGTCGGAGGCGACCTTGGCGAGGAACTTGCAATAGGAGAGGCCAACGGACACGGTGATGCCGATCTCCTGCTCGACGCGTCGAGCGAAGCGCGCGAGCGTGCGTGCCGGCGGATCGTGATGCAGGCGCTCGGTGCCCTTGAGCTCAAGAAAGGCCTCGTCAATCGACAGCGGCTGGACCAGCGGCGTCAACTCCTGCATGAGCGTCCGCACCTCGCGGCCGACGCGCGCATATTTCTCCATGTTCGGCTTGATGACCACGGCCTGCGGGCAAGCCTCCAGCGCCTTGAACATCGGCATTGCCGAGCGTACGCCGTGGATGCGAGCAATGTAGCAGGCGGTGGACACCACGCCGCGCTTGCCACCGCCAATGATCACCGGCTTGTCGGCCAGTTCCGGATCGTCGCGTTTCTCGATCGAAGCATAGAAGGCGTCACAATCGATATGCGCCAAGGTCAGATCGTAGAGTTCGCTGTGGCGCAGCAGGCGCGGGCTGCCGCAGGCCGCGCAGCGCCGTACGCTCGCAGCCTGTTCCTTGAGGCAGTCGCGGCAGAAGCCTGGAGATTGAGCAGCGCTGTCGGGCATATCGGGAACAAATATTGAACATCGCGACCTTACGCTCTACGCTAGCGAGTCTCAAGGGAGGCCCGGTTGGAAAACACACCGCAATTATCGCCGTTGGCAGAGATCGCCGGTTGGGCTTCGAGCCGTGCCGGTGCGAGTGGCTTTTGGGCGACGATTGATCGACGCGGGCTAGCCCCCAAGATGTGCGCGAATGGCCGCCGCCGCTTCTGGCCAGTCGGCCACGGCGCAGATGCCGGCGTCCGGTTTTGGGGCGAGCGCGCGAAACTCCGCGTTAACCATCAGGTTGATCAGCAGGCAGGACGGCGCGTGGTGTTGGACCGACTGCAGGTTGCGAAGAATGTCATCTATGAAGACCAGCGGAACCGAGCGTCCGCCGTGCAGCTTTTGGACGATCGGTCCCTTCGGTTCCTCCGAGGCAAGCAGCGGGTAGGGAAGGCCAAGTCGGTCGAGCAGGGCACGGCGGACCGCGGCATGATGCGGTGGCATGGCTGTCAGGAAAACGATATCCGCGTCCTGCGACAGAGCGGCCAACGTGTCGGCGACCCGTTCGGCTGGTGTCTGCCAGCGATCCTGCGACCCGTAGAACGAATCGAGCAGCGCCTTGACCTCCGGCTCGGCCAACGGTCGTTCGCTTGCAAGATCGACGATGTTGCCGGTCAGGCGAAAGGACCGGGGCAGCAAAGCGTGGCCGCAGCTTTCGAGGAAGGCTTTGAACGGATTGATGAATTCGAGCACGACTTCATCTATGTCGCTGACGATCAGCGGGCGCTCTTGAAGCCGGATGCGCTCGTCTATGGCCGCGCCTGGCACGCTCAATCCTCAAAACCCGCATGGCCCGACAGCGCCGCATGGGCGCGCACGACATCCTCCGGCGCCGTGCCGGTCGCCTGGCAGAATGCCATCAGCGTCGGCTCGTGGTCCATGAGAAAAGCGATGAGGCCACCCATGAAGCCGGGCTCGGCGATGGCATTGCGCAAGGCGGTAGGGTCGGTGCCTGTCAGCGCCAGGAAACGAGACAGAAGCTCCGGCTCGCCGGCGAGCCAGGCAAGGATGTCGATGGCGATTTCGTCAGCGCTCTTCAATGCTTCGTTCCTGTGTGGTTTTTACGTGCGGAGTTACCTATTTTTCAACCAAATCGGCCTATCTCTGAAGCTGAGGAAATGGGTCGAGTCGTCGACTCTGCAAGTTAAATGTCCTGAGGCGACTTGCAAGGTGACGATGGACAGCAAGGGATCGACATGCCCAAACAGGTAATGATTGTTGAGGACAACGAGCTGAACATGAAGCTGTTCCGCGACCTGATTGAGGCTTCCGGCTATGCGACGATCCAGACGCGCAACGGCATGGAGGCGCTTGAGCTCGCGCGCAAGCATCGACCGGATCTCATCCTGATGGATATTCAGCTACCGGAAGTATCCGGCCTGGAAGTGACGAAATGGCTGAAGGAAGACGATGAATTGCACGTCATCCCGGTCATCGCCGTCACGGCATTTGCAATGAAGGGAGATGAGGAGCGGATCCGCCAGGGCGGATGCGAAGCCTATGTTTCCAAACCGATTTCCGTACCGAAGTTCATTGAAACGATCAAAACCTACCTGGGCGATGCCTGAGCGGCGGGAAAATTGATATGACTGCGCGTATTCTTGTCGTTGATGATGTTCCTGCAAATGTGAAGTTGCTCGAAGCCCGGCTGCTCGCCGAGTATTTCGATGTGCTGACAGCCAATGACGGGTACGCGGCGTTGGCGCTTTGCGAGAAGACGCCCATCGATCTCGTTCTTCTCGACATCATGATGCCGGGTCTCGATGGCTTCGAGGTCTGCGAACGGCTGAAGGCGAATCCGCGCACGGCGCATATTCCTGTCGTCATGGTGACGGCGCTCGACCAGCCGTCGGATCGCGTGCGCGGGCTGAAGGCGGGCGCCGACGACTTTCTGACCAAGCCTGTCAACGATCTGCAACTGATGTCGCGTGTGAAGAGCCTGGTTCGGCTGAAGAATGTCAGCGATGAATTGCGCTTGCGTGCCCAGACGGCACAGACCATCGGCCTAGAAGATGTCGGCCGTGCGGACCGTCCGGACGAGCCGGGCAATGTCCTGTTGGTCGACGGCCGTGGCTCGTCGCAGGAACGGCTGCAGCGTGCGCTCAAGCCGATCGCCGATGTCTCTGTGATTTCCGATCCGCAGGCAGCGCTCTTCGAAGCCGCTGAAAACAACTTCGACCTGGTCATCGTCAATGCAAATTTCGACGACTACGATCCGCTGCGGCTGTGCTCGCAGCTGCGCTCGCTGGAGCGGACACGCTTTATCCCGATCCTGCTGATTGCGGAGCAGGGCAGCGACGAGATGGTGGTGCGCGCGCTTGATCTCGGCGTGACCGACTATCTGATGCGTCCGGTCGATCCCAACGAGCTGATAGCCCGCTCGATGACCCAGATCCGCCGCAAGCATTGCAATGACAGGCTGCGCGCGAGTGTGCAGCAGACCATCGAGCTTGCCGTCACCGATGGCCTGACCGGCCTCCACAACCGTCGCTATTTCGACACCCATCTAAAACTGCTGATGGACCGGGCCACGGCGCGCGGCCGGCCGCTGTCCATCTGCATGACGGATATCGATCGCTTCAAACAGGTCAACGATACCTACGGCCATGATGCCGGCGACGAAGTGCTGCGTGAGTTCGCCAACCGCATTCGCACGACGGTGCGCGGGGCCGACCTTGCCTGCCGCTTCGGCGGCGAGGAATTCGTCGTCGTGATGCCGGACACGTCGGCCGAAATGGCAGCGGGCGTCGCCGAGCGTTTGCGCATCATAATCGAAAGCCTGCCGTTCCCTGTCCCGCAGGCCGATGGCGTCCTGAAGGTCACGGCGTCGATGGGAATAGCAACGTTGAGGCCGGATGCCGATAGCGCCGAGGCCCTGTTGAAGCGCGCGGATACGGCGCTCTATCAAGCCAAGCATGAAGGCCGCAACCGTGTGGTGGCCGCTGCCGCCTGAGCATTTGGCGGTCCAATCCCGCCGCTCCATACCCCGTGATATTCGTGCGCCACCTCTTGCGGGTTGCATTTAAAGTTGTATTCTCGCCGCAGCCGATGCTACCGGGGAGTTTGGGTAGCCGCGGCGCCCATGCGTGTGCCTGTCTTAGACTGATACAGAATTAACCATGCGCTTAGCGGCACCGCTTCGCGCATTAAGAATTCGTTGATTTTTTTCCATTTTCAGGTGATGCTGATGAACAAGTAGGCATCGCCTCCTAACAATTTGCTTACCCCATGATGCTCAGGTCCGCCGCATCTCCTGGGTCGTGGGGTCGGTCGGTTGGCTTTTGACCTCTGCGGAATCCTCGTGCCGCAGTCAGGGGCCAGCCGACCCCCTTTTCGTAAGCGCCGTCCCAGCCTGGGGCGGCGTTTTGCTTTTGTGGCGAACGGGCGCGGGGGCGCCAGATGGCGCGCCGTCCAGGCATCGTTTCACTGCCGCCGAGACCACCGAGGGCCTCGTTGCGAAACTCAAGCATCCAAAAGGAAAGGGCGC
The DNA here is from genome assembly GCF_020035535.1 of Ensifer adhaerens. Lineage (NCBI taxonomy): Bacteria > Pseudomonadati > Pseudomonadota > Alphaproteobacteria > Hyphomicrobiales > Rhizobiaceae > Ensifer > Ensifer adhaerens. The sequence goes on from NZ_CP083349.1 coordinate 1,079,504, forward strand.
CTGACCTTGCGGTCGACGCCCTTCAATCCCCGAGAAACGGTCGATCTTACTTGATCTTGGTTTCCTTGAATTCGACGTGCTTCTTGACGACCGGGTCGTACTTGGTCTTGGTCATCTTTTCCGTCATCGTACGGCTGTTCTTGGTCGTGACGTAGAAGAAACCCGTGTCGGCTGTCGAAAGCAGCTTGATCTTGATGGTGGTGGCTTTTGCCATGGTCGTCCTGCCTTTGTAACAATGAAAGCCGTGGACAACCGGTTGCGGGCCACGGGCAAGGTTGGCGCGAAACTACAAATCGCGGCCGAAAAGTCAAGACCGTTTTGGATTCAAAACGATCCTGACCACCGAAAGCGCGACATAGAGCCCGAAAAAGCCGGCGATTGCCCAAGCGAATCCGTTGTTGCCGGTGACGTCCATCGCAGCCCCGATGACCTGCGGCCCGGCGACCGTACCAACTGCGTAGGAGAACACGAAGGCAGCGTTGGCGGCCGCAAGATCCGCGCCCTGCAGGCGGGAGCCCAGGTGGCTGAGGCCCACGGTGTAGAGTCCGGAAACGCAACCGCCCCAGAAGAGGAGTACGACCGCCATCAGGAACCAGCTTTCGGCAAGCATCGGCAGGCAGAGCGCGCCGATCAGGCCGACCACCGTCATCGCTGAAAGCAGCGCGCGCCGATCCTTCACCCGGTCGGACAGCATGCCGAGCGGAATCTGGAAGATGAAGTTGCCGATTCCCATCACTGTCAGCAACAGCGCGGCCTGTGATTCGGTAAAGCCGGACCGGGTACCAAACACGGGAAACAGTGAAAGACCGCCCGATTCGACGGCGCCGAAGATGAAGACGGCGGCCGTTGCTGTCGGCACGAGGTAGACGTAGCGCAGGAAGTGCCGCTCGGGCTTCTCGTCGATGACAGGGCTCTCGTCGCGCGCGAGGAAGATCGGCACGGCCGCAAGCAGGATCACGCCTGCGCCAACGACGAAGGGCAGGATGCCCTCGCTGCCGAGGATGGAGAAGAGCAGGGGGCCCGTCGCGAAGCCGAGCGAGAGCACCGTGCCGTAGATGCCAAGCACGAACCCGCGCTTGCTCGGTGGTGCGGTGGCGTTGATCCAGAACTCCGAGAGGATGAAGAGCACGGTGATCGCGCCATGGAAGACCACGCGCAGCGGAAACCAGAGCCAGAAGTTGGTAATGTAATAGAAGCCGAAGGAGCTGATGGCGGCGACCAGAACGGCCCATAGCATCGTCGGTGCGACCCCGTGGCGATGGGCGAATTTGGTCGTGAGCGGCGCGGCAGCCATCGAGGCGAGGCCGGCCATTGCCGAATTGAGCCCGATGAGCGTCGAGGATATCCCACGCTTCTCCATGATGATGGAGAGCAGCGGCAGGCCGAGGCCGATGGCGATGCCAACCGCGCTGATCGCGGCAACGGCGGCGATCAGCGACCGCCAGTGAATTTCCTCAACCGGTGCGGCTGTACCGGGCGACGGCTGTGACATGCGACGAGGATCCTTAGAGCAACGTGCGGACGAGGCGCCCACGGCGCGCGGCATAAAGTGGCACCGCTCGCTCACAGGAGAGCGACGGATCGGTGTCGAGACTGCTTCTGAGGTCCGCGAGAATGATGGCGGTGATGTCAGGTATCCTTAGGGACGGAGAATCGTTCACATCGATCCACTGCAAATCCTGAAGCTCCCGACTGTCCAGGAAGCGCGTCGGATCGATTTTAGCCTCGTCCGCAAACAAAGCGAAGAAGCGTGTATCGAACCGCCTCGCGTGGCCCGGAGGGGTGATGGCCCGAGCCATATAGCGCAACTTTTCCAGGTCGGGAAGGAACGGGACCGATGCGGTGGCAGACGGCGCCGGTTGGCCGACGGCGATGCCGGCCTCTTCGTAAAGCTCGCGCAGTCCGGCAAGGGCGAGCGCACGAGCGCGCGCGTCCGTGAGTTCTCGCGTGCCGACCGCTTTCAACGCGTGCAGGACGGATGGATGCAAGTCGGAGCCAAAGCCGATCCGGTGATCGCCGGCATCGCGCCGCCCGCCGGGGAAAACATAGAGATCCGGCATGAAGACATGGGCGCTGTGCCGTTTGCCCATCAAGACCCGCACGCGTGCCCCCTGGCGGTCAAGCAGCATGACGGAAGCCGCGTCGCGTGGTCTGACGGCCGCGGAACGCTGGCGCTCGACCTCGCCGCCCGGGCTCCGCGCGGACGTCATGCCCTGTCGTCTCGCGGCGGCAGGACGTCTTCCGGCGCGTCTTCGTGACCGCCGAAGCCATGCATCTTCAGCGCCCATTGCAGGCCGATGACGGCGCCCTTGACCGGCTGCAGCAGCGCCAGAGAACTGATGACGGTGATCGGCGCCCAGATCGCCAGATGCTGCCAGCTGTTCAGCGGCAGGACGAGATCGGTCATCATGTAGCCGGCAAGCACGAGGTGACCGACGATCGTCACGACGATATAGGGCGGGAAATCATCGGCGCGGTGATGGTCCATGCGCTCGCCGCAGGCGGCGCAGGCATCGACCGACTTGACGTAGCTGCGAAACAGCTTGCCGCTACCACAGGCCGGGCAGCGGCCAAGAAAGCCACGCTTCATCGAAAGGCCAACGGAGCGTTCGTCGCTTTCGCTGCCGCCCAGATGAAGTGTTTCGCTTGCTGCTGCTTTCATGCCTATTCCTCTGCCTTACGGGGATCTATCGCCTGCCTCTCGGCGGCCGAGTTCCCGGCTTCTTGCTTGCTCCGGTGCGATCGCGACGGCCGGACTTGTGGAAGGAGCGTGTCGCCGTCGGCATCTTGCGCCCCTCGCTTTGCATCTCGAACCTGAGCGCACCCGCAAGCGGAACCGCCTCGACGAGCTTGACGCGCACCGGATCGCCGAGGCGATAGCCGAGTCCGGTTTTCTCACCGGAAAGCGCCTGATGCGCCTCATCGTAGATGAAGTAGTCGCGTCCGAGCGTAGATATAGGAACGAAACCGTCGGCACCATAGGCGGGCAGGGTGACAAAGAGTCCCGCCTTGGTGACACCGGAAACACGGCCTTCGAACTCTTCGCCGACGCGGCCATTCAGATGGTGCGCGATCAGCCGGTCGACGGTGTCGCGCTCTGCTGCCATGGCGCGCCGCTCGAAGGTCGAGATCTCCGCGGCGATGTCGTCGAGCACGCTCTCTTCCTGCGGCGTCAGACCGCCTTCACCGAGACCGAGCGATGCAACCAGAGCCCGATGCACGATAAGGTCGGCATAGCGCCGGATCGGCGAGGTGAAATGCGCGTACTTCAAAAGGTTCAGGCCGAAGTGCCCGATGTTTTCCGGGCTGTAGATCGCCTGGCTCTGAGAGCGAAGCACCATCTCGTTGACCATCGTCTCGAAGGGCTTGCCTTCGGCCTTGGCGAGGATGCCATTGAAATGATTCGAGCGCATGTTGCCGCCCTTGACGAGCGAGATGTCGAGCGTCGCCAGGAATTCGCGCAGGCTCTCCTGCTTGGCGAGCGAGGGCTGGTCGTGCACGCGGTAGATCAGGACCTGGCGCTTCTGCTCCAGTGTCTCCGCAGCGGCGACGTTGGCCTGGATCATCATCTCCTCGATCAGCTTGTGGGCGTCGAGACGTTCGGGAATGAAGACACGGTCGACCGTGCCGTCGGACTTCAGGATGATCTTGCGCTCGGGCATGTTGAGCTCGAGCGGCTGGCGCCGGTCACGGCCGCGCGTGAGAATGCGATAGGCTTCCCACAGCGGCTTCAGGATCGTGTCGAGGATCGTCCCGGTCTTTTCATCAGGATTGCCGTCGATCGCCGCCTGGGCCTGCTGGTAGGAGAGCTTCGCAGCACTCTTCATCATGATGCGGTGGAAAGTATGGCCGGCCTTGCGGCCCTCCTTCGAGAAGCGCATGCGCACGGCTAGCGCCGGGCGGTCGACGCCTTCCTTGAGGGAGCAGAGATCGTTGGAGATCCGCTCGGGCAGCATCGGCACCACCCGGTCGGGGAAGTAGACCGAGTTGCCGCGCTTCAGCGCTTCCAGGTCCAGCGCGGACTTCGGCCGAACATAATAGGAGACGTCGGCAATCGCGACGGTGACGATGACGCCGCCGGGATTGTCTTCGGACGGGTCCGGCTCGGCATGCACAGCGTCGTCGTGATCCTTCGCATCGGCCGGGTCGATCGTGATGAGCGGCAGCGTGCGCCAGTCCTCGCGGTGCGCCATGGTCGCGGGGCCGGCGGCATTTGCCTCTTCGATCACCCGGTCCGGAAAGACATGGGGGATGCCGTGCGCGTGGATGGCGATCATCGAGATCGCTTTTTCGGACGCAACCGAGCCGATGACGTTCTGCACCTGGGCGCGTGGCAGCCCGTAGCGGCCATGCCGCGAGAGCTGCACTTCGACCAGATCGCCGTCCTGCGCATTGCCGGTGAACTCTGGATCAACAAGGATCTCCTCGCCGCGCTTTTCGATCGGCATCAGGCGGCCACCGCCGCCGGGCGTCGAACGGAAGACGCCGAGCACGGCATCCTTGCGTTTGTCCAGCACCTTGATGATACGCGCAGTATACGCCGGGCCGCCCCGTTCCTTGGCCGGGAAGATCTTGGCGAGCACACGGTCGCCGAGACCGCCGACCGGAGCCTTGCCCTTACCCTTGGCGACAGCGGATTGCTTGATCAGCACCGCCGGTGCGACGCCGTCGTCGTCGAGCCATTCGGCCGGGCGGCCGATCAGCTCGCCATCGACATCGCGGATGGTGATGTCGAGCACCGTCACCGGGGGCAGCGCCCCCGGGCGCACCAGCGACTTGCGCTTTTTTTCGACGAGTCCATCGACTTCGAGCGACTTGAGCAGTGCCTTGAGCTCGACCCGGGTCTCGCCCTTGAGGCCGAAAGCCTTGGCGATCTCACGCTTCGAGGCGCGCTCCGGGTTTTCGGCAATGAAGCGCATCAGCACGTCGCGCGGCGGAACCGCGCCGTGAATGATGTTTTCCTTTTCGGGGGCCGGCCCAGCCTTGGCCGCGCGATCAGGCTTTTTGCCCATGTTTCTCTTGCCGGGCCGTTCGGTCGGGTCGCGCGGTATTCTGGTCAAATTCAGCTCTTCTTGGCCTTGGTGGCCGTCTTGGTTTTGCTCTTGGCGGTCGCCTTGGCCTTGCTCGGCTTGGTGGCGCCATCCTCGGTTTTTGCAGCAGCCTTCGTCGTCTTGGCTTTGGTTGCCTTGGCCTTCGTCGTTCCGCCCTTTGCAGCGCGCTCAGCGATGAGCACGAGGGCTTCTTCGACCGTCACAGACTGCGGATCCTTGCCCTTCGGCAGGGTGGCATTGACCTTGCCCCAGTTGACGTAGGGGCCGTAGCGACCGTCGCGAACGGTGATCGCACCGCCGTCGGGGTGGTCGCCAAGCTCCTTGAGGGAAGCGGCAGCCGTGCGTCCACGACCGGCGCCGGCCTTGGACTGCTTGTCTGCGAGGACGGAGACAGCGCGGTTGAGGCCGATCGAGAAGACGTCCTCGATCGATTCGAGGTTGGCATAGGTGCCATCGTGCAGCACGAACGGTCCGTAGCGGCCAAGGCCGGTCGAGATCATCTTGCCGGATTCCGGATGCGCGCCGATATCACGAGGCAGCGACAGGAGAGCCACAGCCTTCTCGTGGTCGATCGTTGAGGGCGTCCAGCCCTTCGGCAAGCTCGAGCGCTTGGCTGCCTTGCCGTCGCCGCGCTGGACATAGGGACCGAAGCGGCCGCTGCGCAGCGTGATTTCTTCGCCGGTATGGGGGTCCTTCCCGAGCGCCTGCGGCTCGTTCGAGACCGCAGCCTCCTGATCGCCGCTGCTGTCGGAGGAAAGCTGGCGTGTGAAGTTGCACTCCGGATAGTTCGAGCAGCCGACGAAGGCGCCGTACTTGCCAAGCTTCAGCGACAGCTTGCCGGTGCCGCAGACCTGGCAGGTTCTGGGATCGCCGCCATCCTCGCGCTTCGGGAAGACGAGCGGTGCCAGTTCCTCGTTCAGCGCGTCGAGCACGTTGGTGACGCGCAGTTCCTTGGTTTCCTCGATCTGCGCGAAGAAGTCCTTCCAGAAGTCGCGAAGCACGTCCTTCCAGTTGACTTCACCGGCCGAGACCTGGTCGAGCTTTTCTTCGAGCGACGCTGTGAAATCGTAGCCGACATAGCGCGTGAAGAAGCTTTCCAGGAACGCTGTGACCAGCCGCCCCTTGGCCTGCGGGATGAGCTTGCGCTTGTCGTTGGTGATGTAGTCGCGGTCGAGCAGCGTCGTGACCGTCGCTGCATAAGTGGATGGCCGGCCGATGCCGAGCTCTTCCATCTTCTTGATCAGGCTCGCTTCCGAGTAGCGCGGCGGCGGCTCGGTGAAGTGCTGCGAGGCGTTGATCTTCTGCTTTGCGCAGCTTTCGCGCGCGTTGATCTCCGGCAGGCGACCATCCTCGTCACCGTCGTCCGTCTGCTCGCCGTCTTCCTTGGCATCCGTATAGGCAGCGATGAAGCCGTCGAAGCGGATGACGGAGCCGGTGGCGCGCAGGCCAGCCTTCTGGCCACCATTGTCGGCGGTGATTTCTGCCGTCGTGCGCTCGATCTCGGCGGATGCCATCTGGCTCGCGATGCCGCGCTTCCAGACAAGATCGTAGAGCCTGAGCATGTCGCCATCGAGGAAACGGCGAACCTCATCCGGCGTGCGGTTGAAATCGGTCGGGCGGATGGCTTCGTGGGCTTCCTGGGCGTTCTTCGCCTTGGTGGAATAGAAGCGCGGCTTTTCCGGCAGGTAGCGTTCGCCGAACTGGCTGGCGATCGCCTTGCGCGACGCTTCGACCGCTTCCGGCGCCATCTGTACACCGTCGGTACGCATATAGGTGATCAGACCGACGGTCTCGCCGCCGATGTCTACACCTTCATAGAGCTTCTGCGCGACCTGCATGGTGCGCGAAGCCGAGAAGCCGAGCTTTGAGGAGGCGGCCTGCTGCAGCGTCGAAGTGGTGAAGGGCGGCGACGGATTGCGCTTGACCGGCTTTGCCTCGATGCTGTCGACGACATAAGCGGCGCCGTCGAGCAAGGTCTTCAGCCGGGTTGCTTCTTCGCCGTTGCCGATCGCCTTGGGTGCCAGACGCTTGCCGTCGGCCGAGACGAGGCGAGCCTCGAACTCGTCGCCGCGCGGGGTCTTCAGTAACGCGGAAATGTTCCAGTATTCTTCGGAGACGAAGCGTTCGATTTCGGATTCGCGGTCGCAGACGAGGCGCAGCGTGACCGATTGTACGCGGCCGGCCGAGCGGGCGCCCGGCAGTTTGCGCCAGAGCACCGGCGAAAGGTTGAAGCCGACGAGATAGTCGAGCGCGCGGCGCGCCAGGTAGGCATCGACCAGGGAGATGTCGATGTCGCGCGGATGTGCAATCGCCTCGAGAACCGCCTTCTTGGTGATGGCGTTGAAGGCGACGCGCTTTACCGGCTTGTCGCCGAGCACCTTCTTCTTCTTCAGGAGGTCGAGCACGTGCCAGGAAATGGCTTCGCCTTCGCGATCCGGGTCGGTTGCGAGAATGAGACCGTCCGAGGATTTGACCGCGTCGGCAATGTCCTTCATACGCTTCGCCGAAGCGCCGTCGACCTCCCAGGACATTTCGAAGTCTTCGTCGGGACGGACCGATCCGTCCTTCGCCGGCAGGTCGCGCACATGGCCAAACGAAGCCAGCACCTTGTAGCCAGGCCCGAGGTACTTGTTGATCGTCTTTGCCTTGGAAGGCGACTCCACCACTACAACATTCATCGTCATTTTCTGAGACAACCGGTTCTGGTTCGGGCGTCAGCGCCGTTCGCGCCATGTGTCGCCTTGTATCGATGCCCCGAAATGGACAGGGATTCGTGCGGGGTCAAGAGGGTTCACCCAAAATAACGATGAGAGGACGCGATGCAACTCGCACAAGATTGCACCGTATCCGCAATCTGCAATGGATCTCTCACTGCTTCCTCAAGGCTGCTGACCGTCATCGCTGACGCTCATTCGATCGAGGTGAGCGACACGAGCCCACCGGCGTGGCGATCGAGCCGGCCAGCCAAATCGAGTTCCAGGAGAAGCAGGTAGACCTGCGCCGGCGAAAGCCCGGTGTGCCTGACGATGTCGTCGGTTTCAACAGGTGTCGGACCAAGCGCGTGGACGATGGCCGCACGGTCGTTATCGCTGGTGGCGGCTGGGGCGCTCGGTCGCATTTGTCCCTCCGGTTCCCTGACGCTCCGCAACGGCAACTCGAACTGGCTGAGCGGCGCCAATGCCTCAAGGACATCGTCCGCCGACGTCGTGACGATTGCGCCCTGTTTCAAAAGGTCGTTCGTACCATGGCACCGGGGATCGAGCGGTGACCCTGGAGCGGCAAAGACGAGCCGTCCGAAGTCGGCTGCATAGCGGGCGGTTATCAGGGACCCGGAGCGGTGGGCTGCCTCGACGACGGTTACGCCGAGGCTGATACCCGCAATCAGCCGGTTGCGCCGCGGGAAATCGCGTGCGCGCGGTTCCCAGCCAAATGGCATCTCGCTGATGGCCAGCCCCCGACCGGCGGTGATCTCGTCCAGCAACCCGATATTCTCTGGCGGGTAGGGCCGGTCCAATCCGCCGGCAAGTGCGGCGATCGTGCCGGTTTCGAGGCTCGCCCGATGGGCGGCCGTATCGATGCCGCGCGCGAGACCTGAGGTCACGGTATAGCCGGCGCGGCCCGCGTCGCGCGCAATCATCGCTGCGAATTTGGCGCCACTGGCCGAAGCATTGCGCGAGCCGACAATTCCGAGCGACGGGCGGGCTGCCGCCTTGAGGTCGCCCTTCATGGCGAGAAGTGGCGGAGCGCCGTCGATCTGCCGCAGCGCCGCGGGATAACCTGGCTCGCCGATGCCGATGAAGACGGCGCCGCAGCGTCGTGCCGCTTCCAGTTCCCGTTCCGCTTCACTCACGGTCGCGACGCGATAGGCCTGCTTGGTCCCACCGCGCCGGGATAGTTCAGGAAGCGCGTCGAGTGCGTTTTCCGCGGTGCCGAAGTGATTGATCAGGTCCCTGAAGGCGATAGGGCCGACATTGTCGCTGCGGATCAGCCGTAACCAGGAGATTTTCTGTCGTTCGGTCAGCGCCACTCCGGTTCGTCCTGCGCTGCCTTCAGACATTATCCCTTGTCCCCGATCTTGCTTTCCGTGCCGGCGAGCAGCCGCTGAATGTTGGCGCGGTGCTTTACCCAGCTAATGACGGTCATTACCGCGAAAAGGAGAGCGACCTTTTCGTTCCCTACCGCGTAAAGTAGAATCGGAATGATAGCCATTGCAACCAGGGCGGACAATGAGGAGTAGCGGCTGATTTTCGCCATGGCGAGCCAGATCGCTGCGAAGGCCAGCACCATGATGGGAGCGAGGCCGAGCAGGACGCCGATATAGGTGGCGACACCCTTGCCTCCCTTGAAGCCGAGCCAGACCGGATAGAGGTGGCCGAGAAACGCAGCAAAGCCGGCGGCGATGCCCGCTTCAACACCCCAATAGGCGGCGATGGCCGCAGCCGCGGCGCCCTTCAGGGCATCGAGCAGCAGGGTAGCCGCTGCCAGCTTCTTGTTTCCGGTTCTCAGCACATTGGTCGCGCCGATGTTGCCCGAGCCGATCTTCCGCACGTCGCCGAGCCCCGCCATGCGGGTCAGGATAAGTCCGAACGGGATCGAGCCGAGCAGATAGCCGAAGCCAAGGCTCAACAACGTCAAGGGCAGCCCAAGCTGCCAGGCAAATAGATCCACCGGTTCCCCTCCCGCGCGACCGCTTCGGGCTTATGCGGAATGCACAAGCTTACCGGCAACATAGGTTTGCACAACCCGGCCGGTAAAGCGTGCATTTTCAAATGGCGTGTTCTTGGAGCGCGAGACGATCGCTTCCCTGTAGAGCACCCACGGTTCGTCGAGGTCGAGGACCGTGATGTCGGCCTTGGCGCCCGGCTTGAGCGTGCCGGCGTCCAGGCCGAAGATCGCTGCCGGTCGGGTCGACATGGCGTCGATCAGGCGCATCAGCGGAACCTGGCCGCCGTGGTACAGCCGAAGCGCTGCAGCCGCGAGCGTTTCAAGGCCGATTGCGCCATCGGCGGCGTCGGCAAACGGCAGGCGCTTGGTGTCGACGTCCTGGGGATCATGCGAGGAAACGATAATATCGATCGTGCCGTCGGCGAGCGCCTCCGCCATGGCAACGCGGTCGTCCTCGCTGCGAAGCGGCGGCGAAAGCTTGAAGAAGGTGCGGTATTCGCCGATGTCGTTTTCGTTGAGCGCCAAGTTGTTGATGGAGATGCCGCAGGTAACGTTGGCGCCGCGCGCACGCGCGGCGCGGATGGCTTCGGCCGATTCGGGAACCGAAATCTGAGCGGCGTGATAGGCCGCCTTCGTCAGGCCGGCGATGCGCAGGTCACGCTCCAGCGGAATGATTTCCGTCTCGCGCGGGATGCCGGAAAGGCCGAGCCAGCTGGCGAGCAGGCCCTCGTGCATGACGCCGTTTGCGCCGAGATACTTGTCGCGGGTCTCTAGGGAGATGACGGCGCCGAATTCGCGCGCATAGGTCATGGCGCGGCGCAGAACCAGTGTGTCGTGGACCGATCGACGGCCATTGGTGAAGCAGACCGCTCCGGCTTCGCGCAGCAGGCCGAACTCGGTCATCTCTTCCCCGGCAAGCCCCTTGGTCAGGGCCGCGGCCGGATGGACGTTGACGAGCGCCTTGTCGCGCGCCGTCTTCTTCACGAACTCGACCAGCGCGATATCGTCGATCACAGGGTCCGTGTCCGGCATCGCAATGAAGGTGGTGACGCCACCGACGGCGGCGGCGCGCGACGCGGACTCGAAGGTTTCGCGATGCTCGCTGCCCGGTTCGCCGACGAAGACGCGGGCATCGACGAGGCCCGGGACTGCGGTGAGCCCGGCACAATCCTTGACGAAGGCGCCGTCAGGCGTGCCCTGGTTTTGCGCATCTGCTCCGGCAGCGAGGATACGGCCGTCGCCTCCGACGATGATCGTACCTGTTTCGTCGAGATTGCGCGAGGGATCGACGATGCGGAGGTTCTTCAGAACGAGTGGTCTGGTCATAGGCGCGGCCCCTGGTTCTGCGAGAGAAGCAGCGTTTCCATCACCGCCATGCGCACGGCAACGCCCATCTCGACCTGCTGTTCGATCACGCTCTGCGGGCCGTCGGCGATTTCCGAGGCGATTTCGACGCCGCGGTTCATCGGGCCCGGATGCATCACGAGCGCATCCTCCTTGGCGGCCTTGAGCTTCTCGGCATCAAGCCCGTAGTAGTGGAAGTATTCGCGCACGGAAGGCACGAAGGAGCCGGCCATGCGCTCGCGCTGCAGGCGCAGCATCATGACGACGTCCGCATCCTTCAGGCCTTCGGCCATCGAATGGTAGACCTCGACGCCCATGTCGGCGATCCCGGAGGGGAGCAGCGTCGCAGGTGCTACGACACGGACACGCGCCCCCATCTGGTTCAGGAGCAGGATGTTGGAGCGCGCCACGCGCGAATGCAGCACGTCGCCGCATATCGCCACGATGATGCGCGAGAGCTTGCCCTTGGCGCGACGGATCGTCAGCGCATCGAGCAGCGCCTGGGTCGGGTGTTCGTGCTGGCCGTCGCCGGCGTTGACGACGGAGCAGGAAACTTTCTGCGCCAGAAGCGCGGCGGCACCGGCCGAGGAATGGCGCACCACCAGCACGTCCGGGTGCATGGCGTTCAGCGTCATCGCCGTATCGATCAGCGTCTCGCCCTTTTTCACCGAGGAATTGCCGACCGACATATTCATGACGTCGGCGCCGAGGCGTTTGCCGGCAAGCTCGAAGGAAGACTGCGTGCGGGTCGAGGCCTCGAAGAAGAGGTTGATCTGCGTCAGCCCCCGAAGCGTGGAGGTTTTCTTTTCTCGTTGACGGGAGATTTGGACGGCTTCATCGGCGCGATCGAGCAGATAGGTGATATCCTGCTCCGTGAGCCCCTTGATGCCGAGCAGGTGGCGATGCGGGAAAGTGATCATGGGCCGCCCTTGCGCTCTGGAAATGTGGTCGCTCTATAAGACTTGCCCCCCGGCACGGCAAGGCTTGGGCGCCACCGTCCGCAGAAAACTTGCAACGGCGATCGTATCTTTTTCGCGCCCCGTTCCGTGGCCGTGAAACTTGCGCTAGAACCGGCCCATGAATCAGATGAACCGGACTGAACAGAAACTCGCCGAGCTGAACCAGCCCAAGCCCTGGTCCGGTGTCAACGCCTATCGCTCCGATCCGCTGGTGGTGGACATCACCTCGTCGATGAGCAAGACGTTGCGCGACGAATTCGACGTGCTCGGCCGTTATGTCACCTCGCCGGAAGCGCAGGAACTGGCGCGCATGGCGAACGAAGGTCCGCCGAAGCTGAAGACGCATGGTCCGCGCGGCGAACGTCTCGATGTCGTCGAGTTCCATCCGGCCTGGCACGCGCTGATGCGCCGCTCGATGTCATCGGGTCTGCATGCGTCCGCCTGGGAAAACCTCCCCGATGAGCGCAACCAGTCGCATAAAGTCCGCGCCATCCGCTTCTATCTGACGGCGCAGCTCGAATGCGGCCATCTCTGCCCGCTGACCATGACCAGCGCGTCGCTTGCCGCGATCACCGCGTCACCGGCCGTGCAGAAGGAATGGGCGCCGAAGATTCTGTCTCGCAAATACGATTCCACCAACCGTCCGTGGATGCAGAAGTCGGCGGTCACCGTCGGCATGGGCATGACCGAGAAGCAGGGCGGCACCGATGTGCGCGCCAACACCTCGACGGCAGAACGGGTGGGCGAGGGCATCTACAGGCTCAACGGCCACAAGTGGTTCATGTCGGCGCCGATGAGCGACGCTTTCGTCATGCTGGCGCAGACCCGCGACGGTCTCGCGTGCTTCCTCGTGCCGCGGCTTCTGGAGGACGGCAGTGCCAACGGCCTGCGTTTCCAGCGGCTGAAGGACAAGATCGGCAACCGCTCTAACGCCTCGTCGGAGGTCGAGTTCTCCGACACGTTCGGCTTCATCCTCGGCGCGCCGGATGCCGGCATTCGGACAATCCTCGACATGGTGACGCTGACGCGGCTTGACTGCGCGCTTGCGTCGGCCGGCATGATGCGCGCCTCGCTCGCCGAAGCCGTGCACCACACACGCGGCCGGAAGGTCTTCGGCAAGCCGCTCGTCAGCCAGCCGATGATGACCCGCGTCCTTGCCGACATGGCGCTCGATGTCGCTGCGGCCAGCGCTCTCTCGTTCCGTCTCGCGGAAGCCTTCGACAAGGCACGCAGCAGCTCGGAAGACGCGGCCTACGCGCGGATCATGACGCCCGTTGCAAAATACTGGGCCTGCAAGATCGCGCCGGCGCTGATCTATGAGGCGATGGAGTGCCTGGGCGGCAACGGCTACGTGGAGGAACGCGCGCTGGCGCGCCACTACCGCGAAGCGCCGGTCAACGCCATCTGGGAAGGGTCCGGCAACGTCATGGCACTGGACGTGCTGCGCGTGCTCGCCAAGGGCAAGGATCTTTTCGAGCAGCTCTTCGTCGTCCTGGCGCGCGATCTCGGACCCGCCGGCCGCAAGACGATCGAGGTGTTGCGCGCGGCCATGTCGCTTTGCGAGCGCGACGAGGGGGCGGCGCGCATGCTGGTCGAGCAATTGGCGCTCGCCGCCGCCGCCGCCGAACTTTATCGTCTCGGTGCCGGTCGTATCGCCGACGCGTTCCTCGAATCGCGTCTCGCCGCCGGGTGGCGCTCGACCTACGGCATGCTCGATTCGCGTTTCGATTCCGCCTACATCCTCGATCTTCTCTATCCCCCCGCGACGTAGGTCGTCGGGTCCCCGCGACGTAAGTCTTCAGCGCCCTGCGGCGTATGCGGTCAGGTAGAGGACGAGCGGGATCGTGAAGAACGAGACGACCGTTTGGATCGTCGCGACCGCGGCGTAGAGTTCGGCGTCGCCATCCATCTGCTTGGCCAAGAGATAGCCGTTCATCGCCGTCGGCACGGCCGCGCCGAGCGCAATGACCAGCAGGGCGTCGCCGCGAATGCCGAGCAGGTAGCTCGCGCTCACCATGAACAGCGGCATGACGATCAGCTTGAGAAAGACTGCGAGCAGTGCCGTTGCGCTCGGCTTCAGGGCATCGGATGCGCGCAGGCCCGCGCCGACCATCACCAGTCCGAGGCTGAGAGAGGCGTTGGCCAGCATCTCAATCGTGGTCATCACGGGACCGTAGATCTTCAGTCCGATCATGTTGACGAGTATGCCGAGCACGGAGGCAACGATCAGCGGATTGGTGACGATCTTGGCGAAGAAGCGCCTGAAGTCACGATTTCCCCCGCCGAACCAGACCAGCACGCCGATGTTGTAGAGATTGATCGGGATGATCACGAGCGTCATCACCAGCGCGGTCAGCGTCAGGCCGATCGGCCCATAGAGCTTCTGCGCGATCGCGAGCGCCATGAAGCCGTTCCAGCGTGTGGCTGTCTGGAAGACTGAGGTGAAGGAGGCACCTGACACCTGTCTGTCTCGAAACGCCGGCCAGAGCAAAAGCACGAAGGCCGACATCAGGCTGACGCTGCCGATTGTCGCGATAGCCGTTGCGTCGGCCTTCAAGCCGGCAAAATCTGCCTGGGCCAGTGTCGAGAACAGGAGGGCAGGGAACAGGATGAAGTAGCCGAACTGCTCAAGCCCGAGCCAGAGGCTCTGGTCGACGAATGTCGAGCGCTTGAGCCAGGCGCCAAGCAGAACCAGCAGAAAGATGGGGAGGATGCTTTCGAAGACGACGGTCATGGGGGAGGGCCTGCATGGGGGAGAGATATCGCTACCCGAAATTTGCAAGGACCGGAATGGGCTTGCCGCCTGGTCGGGAAAGATCGGTGCGCGATCGCCCCCAGGGGCACGAAAAGACCTGGCCTGTGAAAATTAACCTTAACAAATGGTTTACGTTGCGCGCCTTCCGCATAGGGAGGAAATTGACCAGGCATTTCAACAGAATCCGGATGGAGCGGTTCGGTGAGAACTGGTCTTTTGATCATCATGATGATGTTTTTCGCCGGACTGGCGCTCGATATTGCGGTCCCGACGATGGTCCTGCTCGCCTTGCTGGTGGCAGATCGCGCCATATATCCGCTAGTCTACCGCCGCATTTCGGAAAGGGGAGCCGCATGAAGTGGTTTCTGATCCTTTGGGCCTGCCCGGTCATGTTCCTCACGTCGTGGTACGGTCTTTCCTACTACGACATGAGCTTCGGCTTCTTCATGCTGACGCGGCAGACCCATGATCTGGTGTTCCAGGTCTACGGCAACGTCCTCGGCATTCCGCCAGAGACGATCCCGCCGCTCGTCGCGCGAGCGATCGTATTCGATAGCTTCGTGGTCTTTGCCATCATCGGTTTCCGCAAGCGCCGCCAGATTGCGGCCTGGTATCGTCGTCGTTTCGGTGCCGGCGAAGCTCAGTCCGAGAGAGCGTCCCTTGCGAGCGACGTCAGCCTGTCGAGTGCGCCTTGAAGAATGAAGGACGCGGCAGCCGAATCGATGCGTTCGGCCCGCTTCCGCCGCGACACGTCCATCTCGATCAGCACACGCTCGGCCGCAACGGTCGAGAGCCTTTCATCCCAGAAGATGAAAGGGAGCGGAGTTTTTTGCTCCATATTGCGCACGAAGGCGCGGGTCGCCTGACAACGGGGTCCCTCGCTGCCGTCCATGTTGACGGGCAGACCGATGACAAAGGCCGCGATCTTTTCCTTTGCCGCCACCGACAGTAACGCTTCTGCGTCCGCCCCGAACTTGACCCGGCGGATCACCTCGCGAGGTGTCGCGAAGCGGCGACCGAGATCGGAGACAGAAAGACCGATCGTCTTGGTGCCGAGGTCGAGCCCGGCAATCGCCTGGTTCTGCTGAAGCTGGGCTGCCAGCTCTTCGATGGTGAGAATTGCCATGTCGGTGTCGATTCGATCTTTGCGCGGAGGACTGTCTGATCCATATGCTGTTCCGACACGCAAATCATCAGGGAGATCGTCATGAAGATCAAATGGCTGGGTCATGCCGCATTTCACATCGAAACGGCAAAGTCCAAAATCCTCATCGACCCCTTCTTCACCGGCAACCCCGCCTTTAAGGACGAGGAGCGCCGTGACGCAACTGCCGGGCTTACCCACATCCTTTTGACCCATGGCCATGGCGACCATGTTGGCGATACGATTGCGATCGCCAAGGAGACGGGGGCGACCGTGGTCGCCAATGCCGATCTCGCTGCCTGGCTCGCACGACATGGCGTGAAGGCTTTGGAGATGGGAAACACCGGCGGCACCATTCAGCTCGGCGCGTTTTCCACGACCTTCGTCAACGCACTCCACTCGTCGGCTCAACTCACAGAGGACGGCGTTTCCCATTCGCTCGGCAATGCCAACGGCCTGGTGCTGCATTTCGAGGACGAGCCGACGCTCTATCACATGGGTGATACGGACATCTTCTCCGACATGGCGCTGATCGAAGAGTTGCACCAGCCGGAGATCGGCATCGTGCCGATCGGCGATCGTTTCACCATGGGCGGGGCGGTTGCAGCACTTGCCTGCCAACGCTTCTTCAAGTTCTCGACGGCGATCCCCTGCCATTACGGCTCGTTCCCGATCATCGACCAGACGCCCGAGACCTTCGTTGCCGGCATGGAAAGCGCGTCCACCAAGGTGGCGACGCCGCAGGTCGGCGGCGTCGTCGAGGTCTGATGTTGCGCCTGGCCTTTTGACGAGAGGCCCGGTACTCCGGCAATTCCCCCGTTGCGTGGCTCGCCCTGCGCCATTATAGCGGGGGAAGTTCCAGTTACCGGAGACGATCATGTCCGTAGACCTTGCCACCGTGAAGCGCGTTGCGCGCCTTGCCCGTATCGCCGTCAGCGAAGAGGAAGCCGAGCGGATGATGGGCGAGCTCAATGGCATCCTCGGTTTCGTCGAGCAGCTCTCCGAAGTGAATGTCGAAGGCGTCGAGCCGATGACCTCGGTAACGCCGATGGAGATGAAGAAGCGGACCGACATGGTGTCGGACGGCGACAAGGCTGACGATATCGTTGCCAATGCGCCGAACTCCGATCGCAATTTCTTCCTCGTTCCGAAGGTGGTCGAGTAATCTCCCGCCAGCCGCCCCGACGTTTCTGATTGCGAAAGCCAGATTTTACCATGACCGACCTTACCAGCCTGACGATTGCCGAAGCCCGCGCGAAACTCGCCGCCAAGGACATCACCGCCGTCGAACTGACCGACGCCTATCTCGGCGCGATCGATGCAGCTAATGAGGCGATCAACGCCTACATCGCCGTCACGCCCGAGAAGGCACGAGAGATGGCAAAGGCCTCGGACGCACGCATCGCCGCCGGCAAGGCCGGCGCGCTTGAGGGTATTCCGCTCGGCATCAAGGATCTCTTCGCCACCGAAGGCGTCCACACGCAGGCCTGCAGCCATATTCTCGATGGCTTCGAGCCGCGCTACGAATCGACCGTGACCCAGAACCTCTGGAACGACGGTGCGGTCATGCTCGGCAAGCTGAACATGGATGAGTTCGCCATGGGCTCGTCGAACGAGACGTCTTACTACGGTGCGGTGAAGAATCCGTGGCGTGCCAAGGGCTCCAACATGGATCTCGTTCCGGGCGGCTCGTCCGGTGGTTCCGCCGCAGCCGTCGCCGCGCATCTCTGCGCCGGCGCGACCGCCACCGATACGGGCGGCTCCATTCGCCAGCCTGCCGCCTTCACCGGCACCGTCGGCATCAAGCCGACCTATGGCCGCTGCTCGCGCTGGGGCACCGTCGCTTTCGCCTCGTCGCTCGACCAGGCCGGCCCGATCGCCCGTGACGTGCGCGATGCGGCCATCCTCCTGAGGTCGATGGCAAGCGTTGACGCCAAGGACACGACTTCGGTCGATCTGCCGGTGCCGGACTACGAAGCCTCGATCGGCAAATCGCTCAAGGGCATGAAGATCGGCATTCCCCGGGAGTACCGCGTGGACGGTATGCCGGAAGAGATCGAAGCGCTCTGGCAGCAGGGCATTGCCTGGCTGAAGGACGCCGGTGCCGAGATCGTCGACATCACCCTGCCGCACACGAAATACGCGCTGCCGGCCTATTACATCGTCGCTCCGGCCGAAGCCTCCTCGAACCTCGCCCGCTATGACGGCGTGCGCTACGGCCTGCGCGTCGACGGCAAGGACATCGTCGACATGTACGAGAAGACCCGCGCCGCCGGTTTCGGCCAGGAGGTCAAGCGCCGTATCATGATCGGCACCTATGTGCTTTCGGCCGGTTACTACGATGCCTACTATCTGCAGGCGCAGAAGGTCCGCACGCTGATCAAGCGCGACTTCGAACTGGCGTTCCACGCCGGCGTCGACGCGATCCTCACACCTGCAACGCCGTCGTCTGCCTTCGGCATCGCCGACGAGGACCTGGCGTCCGATCCCGTGAAGATGTACCTGAACGACATCTTCACGGTGACGGTCAACATGGCCGGCCTTCCGGGCATCGCCGTTCCCGGCGGCCTCGATCACAAGGGCCTTCCGCTGGGCCTGCAACTGATCGGCAAGCCGTTCGAGGAAGAGACGCTGTTCAAGACGGCACACGTCATCGAGCAGGCCGCCGGACGCTTCACGCCCGCCAAGTGGTGGTAATCTCTTGAAGGGCGGTGCCGACGAGGTATCGCCCTTTCTTCTCTTGAGTCCGTTGTAGCCATTCCTGTCGCGGAGGAGCCGCGTCATGCCAGCCATTCGCCATGCCCGCGCCGGCGACGTCGACCGGCTGACGGATGTCGGTCTCGCCGCCTGGCAATCCGCGATTGCCGGTCTTGCCGATGGTGAGAGAATGCGGCGTGTGGCAGAGGCCTCGTTCTTCCGTTTTCTTTCCGAGCACTGGTTGTCCGTTCTGTTGATCGAAGCCGAAGGCGGCATTCGCGGCTGGGTGGCGCGCGAGGATTTCGACAACGCGATATCCGACCTGTGGATCGAGCCGGCGGCCCAGGGCAGGGGCTTCGGCGCCTTGCTGCTTGGCGAGATCGAGCGCCGCATTGCTTCGGACGGATTCGAGGTCGCCACCACCAAGACCCATGCGCGCAATGACCGAGCCGTGGCCTTCTTTCGCAACCGTGGCTACGGGGTCAGTTGGCTTTCCACCGCCTACGCACCGCAACTCGACAGCGATGTCGAGTTCATCGGCTTGAGCAAAGCCCTGACCGAGTAGGGCGAGAACTGCCGACCCATGGATATCCGTGCATGGCTGCGACCCGGAAAAGGCTCTGGCATATTCACGTCTCGTTCATTAGACGCATGAAATATGACGGGTGTTTATGTGGTGTGACACGGCAGAGGGGCGCTCGTTGCAGATGCTGGAGAAGGCGGCCGCGCGGCCGTTGGTTCTGAAACCCTTCCACCATTCGTTTTGGGTCATGGCTCTCGGGGTGATCGTTTTCGCCGCTTGCGTGCTCGGCATTCTGAGCCGCCCGGTTGGCATGCTCGCCTCCATCTGGCCGGCGAATGCAATCCTTCTCGGCCTCCTGATCAGAAATCCGTCGCTCGCCAGCCCGGCCGGTTGGCTGACGGCAGCGCTGGCCTATGTGCTTGCTGATCTGGCGACGGGGGCAGACTTGCATCAGGCCATCGCCCTGAACGTTGCCAACATGGCCGGCGTTGTCATCGGCTTCTCGCTTTTCCGGCGCTTCTCCGTGGAGCATCGGCATCTGCGCCGGGCACGCTCGGTGCTCTATATGTTTGCAGCCTCGTCGCTGGCGGCGACGGGTGCTTCGCTCCTGGGCGCATTTGCCGTCCGCTTGTCGTTCGGAACTGCCATGTCGGATGCCTTCGTGGCATGGCTCACGACAGAATTGGTCAATTATGTGGTTCTGCTTCCAGTCTTTTTAGCGGCGCCACACCTCGACGACGGTGCGCGGGCTCAGCCTGCGGCGGCGACGGCGGTTCCCGGTAGTGCCTGGCCGTTTCTTTCCTTGATCGTCTCTTGCGGCGCCGCTCTCGCGATCGGCGGTCCCGGTGCCTTCGCCTTTCCGGTGCCGGCGCTTCTGTGGTGCGCGCTCAGCTACGGCCTGTTCCCGGTCACGGTTCTGACCGCGATCGTCTGCGTATTGACGCAGATTGCCGTTGCATCCGGCGCGTTGCGCCTCGGCGTCAGCGGCGTTGCCGAGGCGACGCTGACATCGACGCGGCTCGGAACGACGCTTCTCGCCCTCTGCCCCCTGACGGTTGCCAGCGTCGATACGGCGCGGCGGGCCCTGATCGGGCGTCTGTCCCATGCGGTCGATTACGATTCTCTGACCCAATGTTTGGCGCGCGCGGCCTTCGTGGCGCGTGCGGCCGCACTGGTCGCAACGCCCGGATCCCGAAACGGCGGAACCGTCGTGATGATGCTCGATATCGATCGCTTCAAGGCGGTCAACGACACTTGCGGCCATGCTGTCGGGGACCGAGTTCTGATCACGGTCGCTCGCGCCGTACGGTCCGTGCTTCGTTCCGACGATCTCGTCGGAAGGCTGGGTGGTGAGGAGTTCGCCGTGGTGCTGGCGCGGCAATCCCCGTCCGATGCGCTCAAGGTCGCCGAACGGCTGCTGGCGGCCGTGCGCGCACTCGACGTCGATCTGGAACAGGGCGGCAAACTCGCGGTCACCATCAGCATCGGCACGGCTGAGGTTTCCGTCCGCAATGCGGACCTGGACGGATTGCTGCTTGCTGCGGACCGCGCGCTATACCAGGCCAAGGCCGCCGGACGTGACTGCGTGCGGAGCGCCGGTGGTTGACTCAAGGTAAAGGTGTAGCTTCACCTTACGTAAAGAGCCGACGATATCGGATATCATCTAACGTCCGATATCGTCGGTTTTTGCCGCTTAACGGTTGTTGAGTTCAGAGCGCACCAGCAGCAAGCCTCGCTCCGTGATGCGATAGGGCTTTCCGCCAGAAGACGAGATTGCCTTCTTGCGCTTCAGTTTGCGGAAGAGCTCCAGGTCGAAGCCAGGGTAAACCCAGCCGTCGCGGGTGAAACACCGGATTTCGGTGATCGCCTTGCTTTCGCGAATGATTTCGATGCGGCCGCCCTGGGCCAAATGATGAAGGATGCGCTGTTCGGCGCGCGAGATGTCCATTTCTGAATGTTCCGGAATGGCGTTCGTAAGAACGCAGGAAAACGTTCCGCAAATCACTGGGAAAGCGGGGTGACGTTTCCGGCCCGTGCGCGCAATCAAAAGGGGATTGCGGGGACGGGCCCTTACCGGGACTCAGACGAAGAAGTGAACATCAAAACTCCAGAAAGACGATTCTTTCCTAGAAGACGCTCGCGAGAACGTCAAGGTGTCCGTGCAGCGCCAGGGTGCCGACCACTCCTGCTGCCACCTGGAGGACGATGATGAACGCCAGCCGGGTTCGAAAGGGTTCCTTGCGCGTCTTGTGACGAAACACATGCCGGGCTGCCATCGCCCCCGGACTTCCGCCGAGAAACGCAATTGTCAGCAGTGTCTGCTCGCTGATGCGCCAACGGCCGGCGCGCGCTGCCCTTTTGTCGAACCAAAACAGCCCAAAGCTCAAGATGTTGATGTAGGCTGCGTACAATGCGAGTGCGGTGGCGGTGGACATCGGCAAATCTTGGCGCATGGGTACTAAGCGGTGGTTAAGTGGCACGTCGCATTCGAGGTTGCCCGGAGATAGGCGCCGCATGACGCTGAACAACTTGCACCGGCGGACCAATTGTTCTACCGAGAAACCAAGAATTCAGGCTTCAAAGAAGAGCATGATATGAGCATTGTCGACGTCCGTACCCCCGATCCGAAACGCTTCATTCCTGGCGCCACCGGCGACTGGGAGGTCATCATCGGCATGGAAGTCCATGCTCAGGTGCTTTCCAATTCGAAGTTGTTCTCGGGCGCCTCGACGGAGTTCGGCAACGCGCCGAATGCGAACGTTTCGTTGGTCGATGCCGCCATGCCCGGCATGCTGCCCGTCATCAACGAGGAATGCGTGAAGCAGGCGGTGCGCACCGGTCTCGGCCTGAAGGCTGCGATCAACAATCGCTCGATCTTCGACCGCAAGAACTATTTCTATCCGGACCTGCCGCAGGGCTACCAGATCTCCCAGTTCAAGGATCCGATCGTCGGCGAAGGCAAGATCATCATTTCGATCGGTCCTGACCGTCAGGGACAGTTCGAGGATGTGGAGATCGGCATCGAGCGCCTGCATCTGGAACAGGATGCCGGCAAGTCGATGCATGATCAGCATCCGTCGATGTCCTATGTCGATCTCAACCGCTCGGGTGTGGCGCTGATGGAGATCGTCTCCAAGCCGGACATGCGCTCGTCGGATGAGGCCAAGGCCTACATGACGAAGCTGCGCTCGATCGTGCGTTACCTCGGCACCTGCGACGGCAACATGGACGAAGGCTCGATGCGCGCCGACGTCAACGTTTCCGTTCGTCGTCCGGGCGAAGGCTTTGGCACGCGCTGCGAAATCAAGAACGTCAACTCGATCCGCTTCATCGGTCAGGCCATCGAGTATGAAGCGCGCCGCCAGATCGGCATCCTCGAGGACGGCGGCAGCATTGACCAGGAGACTCGCCTGTTCGATCCGAACAAGGGCGAGACCCGCTCGATGCGCTCCAAGGAAGATGCGCACGATTATCGCTACTTCCCGGATCCGGATCTGCTGCCGCTGGAGTTCGACGACGCCTTCGTCGAGGCGCTGAAGGCCGACCTGCCGGAACTGCCCGACGACAAGAAGGAGCGCTTCGTGCGCGATCTCGGCCTCTCGATCTATGACGCCTCGGTGCTCGTCTCCGAAAAGTCGATCGCCGATTATTTCGAAGCGGTGGCCGAAGGGCGCGATGGCAAGATTGCCGCCAACTGGGTCATCAACGACCTGCTCGGCGCCTTGAACAAAGCCGGCAAAGCCATTGAAGAGACTCCGGTTTCGCCGGCCCAACTCGGCGGCATCATCGACCTCATCAAGGCCGAGACCATCTCCGGCAAGATCGCCAAGGATCTCTTCGAAATCGTCTGGAACGAGGGCGGCGACCCGGCCGAGATCGTCGACGCCCGCGGCATGAAGCAGGTAACGGACACCGGCGCCATCGAAAAGGCCGTCGACGAGATCATCGCCGCCAACCCGGATCAGGTCGCCAAGGTGCAGGCCAAGCCTTCGCTTGCCGGCTGGTTCGTCGGCCAGGTGATGAAGGCGACTGGCGGCAAGGCCAACCCGCAGGCGGTGCAGGCCCTCGTGAAGGCCAAGCTCGGCATCGAGGAATAACGATGTTCTTCGTGCGCACGGCGAGCGAGCGCGATCTGGAAAAGGTTCGCGCCCTGCTGTTCGAAACGTGGCACGCGACCTACGACACCTTCTATGGTGTCGAGAAGGTCAACGAACTGACGGAGCGCTGGCACTCGTTGCCGGCGCTGAAAGCGCAGGTCCTGCGCAAGAACGCCGAGTTCCTGGTGGCAGATGACGGTCGCCAGATTGGTGGCATGGGCTTTGCGGCCATGTCCGACACGCAAGCCAAGACCGCCGTACTCCACCAGCTCTATGTGCTGCCGAAGTTCCAGCGGCAGGGCATCGGCCGAGATATCTTCGCCGAGCTCGAAACCTGTTTCCCGGATGCCGAGCGCATGCGCGTCGAGGTCGAGCCGCAGAACCTGCACGCGCTTGCATTCTACCGGACGCACGGCTTCAACGAGGTAGGCTCGACGGCCAGTCACGGCGATGAACCCGGTTTGCCGGCCATCACCCTTGAGAAAACGCTGCTCGGCTAAAGGCTCGTCCCGGCGATACCGATCCGGGCACTGTGGAAAACCTCATGGCGCGCGGCCCTGTCGTGAAACCGTTAACTTGCAGTGCTTGGTCCGCCGTCGATGAATGAAGCGAACGGGGAGAACCATGGACGCAGTCGCCGAACTCTTGATCCGTAAAGCCGAACGCGGTGACCTGTCGGCAATCGTCGCTCTCTTTGCGGATGATCAGATCGGCGGGCATGGTGACACGACCGGTACGGATGCCTTCGGGGACTACGTCGCCGCCTTCGAGAAGATTGAGGCCTCGTCACTACAGACACTCTTTGTCGCAGTTCTCGGCGGCGAGATCGTCGGTACCTTTCAGACGGCGCTGCATACGACGCTGTCCGGGCGTGGCAGCTCCAGCCTGATCGTCGAAGCGGTGCAGACCCGGGGAGACATGCGCGGGCGCGGGATCGGCGAACGGATGATGCGCCACGCGATTGCCGAAGCGCGGGAGCGCGGCGCAAGCAAGGTGCGGCTCACGTCCAACGGCGCGCGCACCGACGCGCACCGCTTCTACGAGCGGATTGGCTTCACGCGCAGTCACGTCGGCTTCTTGATGCCGTTGAAATGACGGCCTTTGCCTCGGAATCACTGGACAAGCCATGGGCGGCGGGGCATAAGCGGGAACATAGTTTTGGTATCCGGCCGCCTTCCCAACGGCCGGTCAAGGACGGCATCCATGAAGCTCCTGCTGCAGATTTTCACCTGGTGGAACGAACAGACGATCGGAACGCGCTTTCACACTTGGCGTCACGGTCAACGGGTTGGTCAAGACGAACTCGGCAATGTCTACTATCAGGGCGGCAAGGACTCCGAAGGTCGTACCCGTCGCTGGGTGATCTACAATGGCTACGCCGAAGCTTCGGCCATTCCGGCAGGCTGGCACGGCTGGATGCATCACCGGACCGACGTTTCGCCGGCCGATGAGAAGTACGCGCCGCGCGAATGGCAGAAGCCGCACCGCGCAAACCCGACCGGTACAGCCAATGCCTACCGCCCCCAGGGCTCGATCGCAGCCACCGGCAAGCGTCCGCGCGTGACCGGCGACTACGACGCCTGGACGCCGGGTTCCTAATAATCTGTTCTCAGTGAAGACGACGGACCGCGGAATAGGTTCCTCGATCATGGCGCGGCCACAATTGATGGTTAGCGCCTGAAATCCATCGATGATGAACAGGGCACGCGGGAGACAGGCGACAATGGCAGGTTCTGATCTGCGCAAGGCAATCGGCCAAGGAGCACGGCGTTTGGGCTTGTCCCTGCTTGCCGCCTTGCCGCTGATCGCATCTGCCGAAGCCGTTGACGCAGCGCGCCTTTCCAATGCCGTTGCCGTCTTCTCCGGTATCGACAAGATCACCGGACGCATCACCACCTTCGACGTCTATATTGGCGAAACGGTCCAGTTCGGCGCCCTCCAGGTGACGCCGCGCGTCTGCTACAGCCGCGACGATACCGAAGCGCAGAAGATCACGACCTTCGTCGAGGTCGAGGAGATCACGCTCGACCGCAAGATCCGCCGCATCTTCACCGGCTGGATGTTTGCCGACAGCCCCGGCCTGAACGCCGTCGAGCATCCGGTCTATGACGTCTGGCTGCAATCCTGCAAGGCGACCTCCGATCTGCCGCCGCCGGATACCGCAGCGAAACAATAGTTCGCTGTGGCTGCCTGCCCTAGCGGCAGCCGATAGGTCATCCGATCCTTCGATATCACGGTGGCGTTATGCGCTTGGCGGTGCTTTGCGGCCGAACAGGCCCTTGAAGAACCGGGCGACAGCGGCGCCCGCGATCACGATGAGCACGCCGCCCTTCTTCAGGAATGCCAGCGCGACGGCAAGCAGGCCGACTTTCGCTGCGACCTTGGCGCCGGCGCCGGCGGCAATAAGGCCCGCCATGCCATAGGCCGCGACCGCATCGCCTTCCTTGAAGTCCGCATAGGCCTGCCCGGGATCGAACTGCACCATGCCAGCTACACCAGGCAAGCCCGACTTGATTTCGTCGAGCTGCTCCAGCCCTGAAACGAAGTTCATCTGCAGCACGCCCTCTCTGCTGAGGATGCGAACAGAGTAGTTCAGGGTGTGGGGGGCGTTCGGGTCCTTGCCGAAGATCAGGTCGCGGGCCCAGTGCATCGTGTGCGTACCCAGATCGTAATGGGGAGGGGAGGCCCAGCCGACCAGCGTGATCGGATCGTAGCCCTGCTTTTCTCGCTCGAGGTTGTTTTCGGCGGAGGCTTCCTTCAGTTGCGACAGAAGTTGCGTAAAATCGATGGTCAGCGCGTCGGCATCCGAAACGTAACCGTCCTTCAGATAGTCGATGACCGATCCCCAGGCTTTGTCACCGTCCGGCGGGTACTTGGCGGGAAAGACCATGCCGAGATAACCCTCGGCCGAGCCCGGTGGATTGCCCCACAGGTCGACAAGGACCTTCTTGGTGTCGGCAGGATCCAGGAAGTAGAAGTCCGCTGGAATATCGAGTTGCGCGTGGGCGGAAGGCAATGCCACCTTGCCCTGCTTGAAATCGAGCGACCCGATGATGGCGGACAATTCCGGCGGCAGGTTCGGTTCGCCGCCGAACATGTCGCGATAGGTCTTTGCTTCCGCAACAGCGCTGGAAGCGATTAAAACCGACAATGCCAATATGATCTTGTTCATCCTGGTGCCCTCGAAAACGCTCGAAGTCTGGATGAACATATGAAGTAAGTACATCTCCAGGTGGAGATATCCAAAGAAGAGTATACGTCTAGAACGAGAGGTCCGGAGAGTTCATCGCGTTGCCGAGCATGATTTCGTACTCGGCCTTCGGCACGTCGATCGCGCCGAAGGACTTCAGGTGCTCGGTGGTGAATTGGGTGTCCAGCAACTCGAAGCCCCTGGCGCGCAGGCGCTCCACCAAATGCACGAGGCAGATCTTCGAGGCGTCGGTGCGTCGGGAAAACATGCTCTCGCCGAAGAACGCCGAACCGAGAGAAACACCGTAAAGACCGCCGACCAACATATCGTCCTCCCAGGCCTCGACGCTGTGGGCGTAACCCATCGTGTGGAGCGTTGCGTAGAGAGTGCGGATCTTGTTGTTGATCCAGGTCGTCGGCCGGTCCGGGGCGGGGGCCGCACAGCCATCCATCACCGCTTCGAAGGCGGTGTTGAAGCGGATTTCGAAGGGTTTTCGACGGATCGCCTTCGCGAGGCTGCGGGAGACGTGAAAGTCCGTGAGCGGGATGACGCCGCGAATTTCCGGCTCGACCCAGAAAAGCTCCGGGTCGTCAGCCGAATCGGCCATCGGGAACAGGCCGATCGAATAGGCGCGCAGCAGCATGTCCGGAGTAATGTCGGGCTGCTTGCTGCGCGTCCCTTTCAATTTATGGCCCTTACTCGGACGTGGCGGCCAGATGCTTTTCCAGCCAATGGATATCATAGTCGCCGTTGGCAATGTCCTGATTATTGATCAGGTCCTGGAACAACGGAAGCGTCGTCTTGATGCCGTCGATGACAAATTCATCGAGGACGCGGCGCAGGCGCATCATGCACTCCACACGGGTACGCCCGTGCACGATCAGCTTGCCGATCAGGCTGTCGTAGTAGGGCGGGATTCGGTAGCCCTGATAGGCGCCGGAGTCGACGCGCACGCCAAGACCGCCCGGCGCGTGGAAATGCGTGATCGTGCCCGGGGAGGGGACGAAGGTGCGCGGGTCTTCGGCGTTGATCCGGCACTCGATGGCGTGACCGGAGAACACGATGTCTTCCTGCTTGACCGAGAGGCCGCCGCCGGAGGCGACGCGGATCTGCTCGTGTACGAGGTCGATACCGGTGATCGCTTCGGTGATCGGATGCTCGACCTGAAGACGGGTATTCATTTCGATGAAATAGAATTCGCCGTTTTCGTAGAGGAACTCGATCGTGCCGGCGCCGCGGTACTTCAGCTTCTTCATCGCGTCGGCGCAGATCTGGCCGATCTTCATGCGCTGGTCGACATTGAGGGCCGGGGAGTTTGCCTCTTCCCAGACTTTCTGGTGACGACGCTGCAGCGAGCAATCGCGTTCGCCGAGATGCACCGCATTGCCGGCGCCGTCGCCGACGATCTGGACCTCGATGTGGCGCGGCTTGCCGAGGTACTTTTCCATGTAGACGGCGTCGTTGCCGAAGGCGGCAAGCGCTTCGGAGCGCGCAGTCGAGACAGCTTCTTCGAGGTCCGCCTCGGAGCGAGCGACCTTCATGCCGCGGCCGCCGCCGCCGGCGGTCGCCTTGATCAGCACGGGGAAGCCGATCTTGCGGGCGACTTCAAGCGCGTTTTCCGGCTTCACTTCGCCATCGGAACCCGGAACGACCGGGATGCCAAGCTCCTGCGCCGTCTTCTTGGCGGTGATCTTGTCACCCATGATGCGGATATGCTCCGCCGTCGGGCCGATGAAGGTGATGTCGTGCGCTTCGAGGATTTCGGCGAACTTGGCGTTTTCAGACAGGAAGCCGTAGCCCGGGTGCACAGCGTCGGCACCGGTGATTTCGCAGGCGGCGACGATCTGGTGAATGTTCAGATAGCTATCGCGCGAGGGCGGCGGGCCGATGCAGACGCTCTCGTCGGCAAGCCGCACATGCATGGCGTCGGCGTCGGCCGTGGAATGAACGGCAACCGTCGCGATGCCGAGCTCCTTGCAGGCGCGCAGCACGCGAAGGGCGATTTCGCCGCGATTGGCAATGAGAATTTTCGAGATCATCACCGCGCCGCCTTATTCGATTACGATCAGCGGTTCGCCATATTCGACGGGGGCTGCGTCCTGGACGAAGATTTCGGTGACCTTGCCCGAGCGAGGGGCCGGGATCTGGTTCATCGTCTTCATGGCTTCGATGATCAGGATGGTCTGGCCTTCCTTGACGGTGGCGCCGACTTCAACGAAGGGGCGGGCGCCCGGGGCCGGAGACAGATAGGCGGTACCGACCATCGGGGCGGTGACGGCGTTTTTCGACGCGCGCGGGTTTTCAGCAGCCGGAGCGGCGACGGCGTTGGCCGGTGCGGCTGCTGCGGCAGGCAGCTGGTATGCCGGCATCTGCGGCATGGCCATCTGCATGGCAACCGGCGTGCCGTTGCGCGAGACGCGAATGCGCAGGTCGTCCTGCTCGACTTCGATCTCGGTGAGATCGGTGTCCTTGAGAATGTTGGCGAGATCGCGGATCAGCGCCTGGTCGATACCTGGTTTCTTGTCAGCCATGGAATATGAGCCTCTTGTGTTCTTTTTATTTCGACGGATTTGTCAGGTTCTTTAGCGCATGCAGCGCAAGAATGTAACTCTGGGCGCCGAAGCCGCAGATGACGCCCTTGACGGCCGGCGCGATCATCGACTTGTGACGGAATTCCTCGCGGGCATGGATGTTCGAGAGGTGCAGTTCGACCACTGGAATGCCAATGGCGCGGATGGCGTCGTGAAGCGCGATCGACGTATGGCCGTATGCCGCGGGATTGATCGCAACTCCGGCCGCGACGCTGCCGGCCTCATGCAGCCAGTCGACCAGCGTACCCTCGTGGTTCGACTGGCGGAAATCGACCTCGAAGCCGAGCGATTTGCCTTCCGCCTTGCACATGGCCTCGATATCGGCGAGCGTCTGGCCGCCATAAATACCCGGCTCGCGCTTGCCCAGCGCATTCAGGTTGGGGCCGTTCAGCACGAAAATGGTCGATGGCATAAGGGATTCCGGTCCGGTGATGGAGGGTTACCTATAGACTGATGGTCCCGCGAGGAAAAGCCCTTTGGGCCCCCGCGGGATTTGTCCACAGTCATGGGAAGGTTTGTCAGCAGGCGGTCTTGCCGCATTCGCGCATATTGGAGACCTTGCCCTCGATCTCTTCGGCGCCGACGGCACCGAAGACCGCCTCGTTGCCGATGACGTAAGATGGCGTGCCGGTGATGCCGAGATCGTTGGCAAGCCCATAGGCTTCCCGCACGGCAGCGTCATGCGGCTCTTTTTCCATCTTGGCGCGCAACTGATCCTCGGGGACACCGAGCTTGGCTGCGACCGCAAGGGCGGTCTCTTCCGTGGCGCGGTCTTCGCCGCCGAGAAGCGCACGATGGAAGTCGCCGTATTTCTCCGGGGCCACGAGGCGGAAAGCAGCGCTCACCTTGTGAGCTGCCAGCGAGTCAGGGCCGAGAATCGGCAGTTCCTTCAGCACGAAGCGGACGTTCTTGTCCTTGCTGATGATAGCGTCCATGTCCGAAAGCGCGCGTTTGCAATAGCCGCAGTTGTAGTCATAGAATTCGACGATGGTGACGTCGCCCTTGGGGTTGCCAAGCACCATGTCGTAGTCGGAGTTGAAGATCGCCTTCTTGTTTTCGGTGATCGCGCCTTCTGCAGCTTCCTGCTGCTTGGCGCGCTGCTTCGTCGTCAGCGCTTCCTGGACTTCAAGCATGATCTCCGGATTGGCGATCAGATACTCCTTGATGAAGGCGCCGATCTCTTCCTTCTGCTTGGCGTCGAGCGCAAACGCGCTCTGCGGCAGGCTGACCCCGGCCACGAGCGCGGCGAGCGTTCCGGCGGCAATCATCTTGGTGCTGAAATTCATTTCTACCTCGTTGTCCTTGCGTATCCTGTGTGTCGTCCATCCCCAGTCGTCACGTCAACCGGCAGTTCTCTCAGACAACAGGAATCCTCGTATCCGCTACATGCTGGCAGCATAGGGTGGGTGCCGCGGAAACGAAACGGCAAAATCGGCGGAAATACGGCACTCGCGGACTTGTGAAGGTCAATTTCATCGGGCAAAGGGGCTGGAGAACAGCCGCTTATCGAGGATTTTCCGTTGGTAGACTTGTCAAAACGCAGCGCCGTCGAACCTTTCCACGCGATGGACGTGCTGGCGGAGGCGACACGCCGCCGGGATGCCGGCCATCCGGTGATCTCGATGGCGGTCGGGCAGCCTGCCCACCCGGCACCGCAGGCGGCACTCGAAGCCGCGCGCAACGCACTCCAGCACGGGCGCCTTGGCTATACCGACGCACTCGGCACTCTGTCGCTGCGAACTGCGATCGCCCGCCACTACGAGAAGCGTCACGGTATCGAGCTTGATCCGCAGCGGGTGGCCGTCACCACGGGATCGTCGGCCGGCTTCAATCTCGCCTTCCTCGCGCTCTTCGATCCGGGCGATTGCGTCGCCATCGCGCGGCCCGGCTATCCGGCCTATCGCAACATCCTTGCAGCACTCGGCCTGACGGTGGTCGAGGTCGAGGCCAATGCCGAGACCGGTTTCACGCTGACGCCGGAGAGCCTGGCAAGGGCCGCCGCAAAGCTCGGCCGGCCGCTGAAGGGCGTGTTGCTGGCAAGCCCCGCGAACCCGACCGGCACCGTGACGGGGAGGGCCGGCCTCAAAGCGCTCGCCGACTATTGCCATGCGGAAAAGATCGCCTTCATTTCTGACGAAATCTATCACGGTCTGACCTTTGCCGGCGAAGAAGCGAGTGCGCTCGAAGTCACCGACGAAGCGATCGTCATCAACTCCTTCTCCAAATATTACTGCATGACCGGATGGCGCATCGGTTGGATGGTGCTGCCGGCTGATAAGGTCCGAGGCTTCGAACGCATTGCGCAAAGCCTTTACATCTCGCCGCCTGAACTGTCTCAGATCGCGGCCGAAGCAGCACTCGACGCGCATGAGGAACTCGACCGCTACAAGGCTGCCTATGCGGCCAATCGCGACATGTTGCTGAAGCGCCTCCCGGAGATTGGCTTGTCCATCGCCTCGCCGATGGACGGCGCCTTCTACGCCTATGCCGATGTCAGCCGCTTCACCAATGACAGCATGGCCTTTGCCCGGCGGATGCTGGCGGAAATCAATGTGGCGGCGACGCCGGGCTTCGATTTCGACCCGCTTGAGGGGCATCGTACGATGCGCTTTTCCTATGCTGGGGCCGAGGCCGACATGGCCGAGGCAATGGACAGGATCGCACGCTGGCTTGCCTGATTTGCGCGGCAGGACGGATAGAGCGCGAAGGCGCCGATCTGATGTGAAAGAAAAGGCCCGGAGCGATCCGGGCCTTTCTATTTTTGATCTTTTAATTTCAACGCCGCGAGACGTCAGGGTCTCGGCTGAGAGCCTAGAGGCGGCTTCTTAGAAGAAGCCGCGGCGCTGCCACCAACCGCCCTTTTTCGGCTTGTTGGCCTCTTCTTCTTCGCCTTCGGTCTTCACCGCACTCGAGGTGACCACCGGCTCCGAAGCAATCTTCGAAAGATCGCGGTTCGCGCGCACCGGCTTGGTTTCGGCGAGATCGGCAGCGGCTTCTTCTACCGCCTCGACGGCGACATCGGCGACCGCTGGCTGGTCTTCGACAGCCACCTGGGCAGCTTCATCGACGGTTACGACCGGCTCTTCTGCCTTCACTGCCTTTTTGCGGGTCCGCTTCGGCTTGGCCGGCTTGGCTTCGACGGCCTCGGCTTCCTCCACGACTGCGGAGGCTTCTTCTACCGCGACGGCTACTTCGCTCTCTGCGGTCACGGCCGGCGCTTCTACGGCTTCCGGTTCGTCGGCATCTTCACCTTCCGCATCGGCCTCGAGCTGGCCTTCGCCTTCACCTTCGCCTTCCGGACGGTTGCGACGCCCACCGCGCTTGCCACGGCGGCGGCGCTTGCGCTTCTGCTCGCCGTCAGCGTTGGTGGCTTCGGCATCCACGCCCTCGTCGTCAGCATCGCCTTCGTCGGCATCCTCGTCGGCGTCGTCTGCCGCTTCGGAAACCTGGCTAACGGCGCCTTCTGCCTGCTGTCCACCCTTGCCACGGCGGCGACGGCGACGCTTGCGCTTGCGCCCGCCCTGGTCGTCGGCGGATTGAGCAGCCTTCGGCTGCTCCTGGCGCGGCTCGCTGGCGATTTCTTCGGCTTCTTCTTCGTCGAGATCCTCTTCGATCACGACGTCATCTTCTTCCGGCTCCGGCTCAAAATGCAGAAGCTGCTCGATCTTGACCGGGTTTTCGACCGGTTCGCCGCGATCGATCGCGAAGTGCTGCGCACCAACATGGGCGTCAGCCTCGATGATGATCGAAACGCCGAAACGGGCCTCGTAATCCATGATCGTGCCGCGCTTCTGGTTGAGCAGGTAGAGCGCGATATCCGGAATGGTGCGCACGGTGATATCGTGCGTGGTGTTCTTGAGCAGGTACTCTTCGATGCCGCGCAGCACGTGCAGGGCGACGGAGGACTGCGAGCGAACGTGACCCGTGCCGTTGCAGTGCGGGCAGGTCTGCATCGTCGATTCGAGCACCGAGGCACGAATGCGCTGGCGCGACATTTCGAGCAGGCCGAAATGCGAGATGCGGCCGACCTGGATGCGCGCGCGATCGTTCTTCAGGCAGTCCTTCAGCTTCTTCTCGACAGCGCGGTTGTTGCGCTTTTCTTCCATGTCGATGAAGTCGATGACGACGAGGCCGGCAAGGTCGCGCAGGCGCAACTGGCGAGCAACTTCTTCCGCTGCCTCAAGGTTCGTCTGGAGCGCCGTGTCTTCGATCGAGTGCTCGCGGGTCGAACGACCGGAGTTGACGTCGATCGAAACCAGCGCTTCGGTCTGGTTGATGATGATGTAGCCACCGGACTTGAGCGTTACCTGCGGCTGCAGCATGCGGTCGAGCTGCGCTTCGATGCCGGAGCGCGAGAAGATCGGATGCACGTCGCGATAGGGCTGAACCACCTTGGCGTGGCTCGGCATCAGCATCTTCATGAAGCCCTTGGCTTCCTTGTAGCCTTCCTCGCCGGAAACGATGATCTCGCCGATGTCCTTGTTGTAGAGATCGCGGATCGAGCGCTTGATCAGGCTGCCTTCCTCGTAGACGAGGCAGGGGGCCGTGGAGTTGAGCGTCAGCGTGCGGACGTTCTCCCAAAGACGCATCAGGTATTCGAAGTCGCGCTTGATCTCGACCTTGGTGCGGTTCGCACCGGCCGTGCGCAGGATGACGCCCATGCCTTGCGGCACTTCGAGGCCGCGCGCGATTTCCTTCAGGCGCTTGCGGTCCTGCAGGTTGGTGATCTTGCGGGAGATCCCGCCACCACGCGCGGTGTTCGGCATCAGCACCGAGTAGCGACCGGCGAGCGACAGGTATGTCGTCAGCGCCGCGCCTTTGTTGCCGCGCTCTTCCTTGGCGACCTGAACGAGCAGGATCTGGCGGCGCTTGATGACTTCCTGGATGCGGTACTGCTTGCGGGGCTTGCGGACCTGACGGTCCGGAACCTCTTCCATGGCGTCTTCGGCACCGACCGATTCGATGATTTCCTTTTCGCCGTCGTGGCTGTCGTCATCGTCGTCGTCGTCGTCGTGGCGGCGACGGCTGTCGACGTCCTCGGAGATGGCGTCGGTGTCGACCATGGCGGCCATTTCGCCGCCGTTGCTTTCGTCGCCGTCGACGGAAGCGGCTGCCGCTTCTTCCGCGGCCTTTGCCTTGGTCTTGCGCGCGCGCTTCGGCTTTGCCTTAGGCTTTTCCGCCGGTGCTTCTTCTTCGACCACCGGTTCGGCGACAGCGGCTTCTGCCGGCTGCGCCTCGATATCGGTCTCCGCTACGACCGCGAGATCGACGGGAACGGACAGTTCGCTTGCCGGCGCCGGTGCGGTTTCGACATGTTCGATGTCGTCGTCGCGCCGCGCTTCTTCAGCTTCGGCCTTCAGCAGTGCCTGGCGGTCGGCAAGGGGGATCTGGTAATAATCGGGGTGAATTTCGGCGAAGGCCAGAAATCCGTGGCGGTTGCCGCCGTAGTCGACGAAGGCGGCCTGCAGCGAAGGCTCTACCCTGGTGACCTTCGCCAGATAGATATTGCCGCGGATTTGCTTCTTATGTTCCGACTCGAAGTCGAATTCTTCTATGCGGTTCCCGCGTACGACAACGACGCGCGTCTCCTCGGAGTGAGACGCATCGATAAGCATTTTCTCTGCCATCTAAGCTGTGCTCCTCGGCGCACCAGCGGAACGGGAGACAGACCTGCTTCCTTGGGAAGACTGCCAAACACGTCGGAAGGTGCGCCGGATATGAAAGTTCTCGTCTGGCGCAGGTGATGGTGCAGCAGCCAGACGACAGCCGGAACACCTGTGTTCCGGGGCCGCTCTACTTCTGACCGATACTGCTGAGTCAACATCAATGACCAAACAAGAATGCCAATGTCCAAGGTCTCATAAAGACCCGATGAATGCGCCCGCTTGCGGGCGTTGGTGAAAAATCACCATCAAGAACTCCGGCCACCGCCGGAAATTTGCGATCCAGTGTACGAGGAGGAAATGCAGCGACGGCGGATGAACACCTTGCGACCGCGGAAGTGCGATACGTTTAACCGGTTAATCCGGTTCGACCACTCCCTGGCGCTAAGCTTTGGAGAAGCTCCGGCTGCCCGGTCGACTGTTCTATCCCGTCAACACTTTCTCCTTGTGACGCTTTTATGTTTTCTATGTCACATTGGCAAGGGAAAAGCCCGTGCCGCCACAATAATGATCGATTCGCTTGTCCACGTGGAGTAGGCCGACAAAAGATGACTCGATGGTGTCGGTGCGGGGCGCAAGATGGCTTTTGTCAAGCTTTGATTAACCATAAGAGTTCATTGATCAAGGTATGTGCTGGTGGCCGCGTCGGCTGCCATCTGATTTTCGAGAAAGTGGTGGGGAGCCCAAGGTGAAGCCTTTGGCGGTTTGTATGCGCGGTTCGCTGTTGTCGTTGATGTCGCGGACGGGTTGGCGTTTGCTCGGGGCATCGTTGCTCGTCGGCGGTCTCCTGTTGAACGTGCCGGCCGCTCACGCCGTCGAGCCGGCCCCCTTGCTCGCCTTCGGTGCGCGGATCGCCGGCGACGACGCACGCACCCGGGTCGTCGTCGAGTTCGACCGCAAGCCGGACTTCTCGCTTCATTACGTCGCTGATCCCGTTCGTGTGGTCGTCGATCTGCCGGAAACGGCTTTCGGCCTGAAGGCCGACAGCCTCGAGCCGCGTGGTCTGTTCGATGCGATCCGCTACGGCGGCATGGGCGCGGGGAGTTCCCGCATCGTGCTTTCCGCGAAGGGCCCCGTTGCAGTGACCCATGCGGAAGTGATCGCGGAGGAGGGGGGCAAGGGCTACCGCCTGGTCCTCGACGCTGAACGGGTCGACCAGACGCGCTTCGATGCGCTTCTTGGCGAACAGCAATGGACCGGTTCGGTCGCCGCGACGAAAACCGACCGACCTGTCGCCGTCGCGCCGACGAAAGAGGGCGGACCCTTCATCATCGCGATCGATGCCGGCCACGGCGGCATCGACACCGGTGCACTCGCCGGCGAGACGAAGACGGAAGAAAAGCACGTCACCCTTGCCTTTGCGCAGGATCTCGTCGAGGCCTTGAACAAGGGCGCCGGCATCGAGGCTTTTCTCACCCGCGACAAGGATGTTTTTCTCTCGCTGCCGCAGCGCGTGCAGATTGCCCGCAACAAGGGCGCCAATCTTTTCATCTCGCTTCACGCCGACGCGCTCCGGCAAAAGGATATCCGCGGCGCGACGGTCTATACGATCTCCGACAAGGCGTCCGACCACTTGGCCGCAGGTCTCGCGGCGCGCGAAAACCTGTCGGACGAAATCGCCGGCGTACCGCTTCAGAGCGAGCCTGCGGAGGTCGCAGATATCCTCATCGATTTGACCCGTCGCGAGACGCAGGCTTTCTCCGTCAACATGGCGCGCGCTGTGGTTTCCTCCTTCGAGGGCCAGATCAATCTCATCAACAATCCGCACCGCTTCGCCGGGTTCCGCGTGTTACAGGCCCCCGATGTGCCGTCGATCCTGCTGGAGTTGGGCTTCCTGTCGAACAAGGAGGATGAGAAGTTGCTGCTGGATCCGGTGTGGCGCAAGAAGGTTTCGGAGCGTCTTGCGGTTGCCGTTCAGCGTTATCGCGAGCAGGCAGTCGCCAGCGGCGGCTGACATTTGACAGCATGCGCGGGAACGAAGTGATTTGTGTCGCCTCGGTAACAGCGTTATGCTTTTCAATTGGATGCGCGCGCGATAATCGGAAACAGCCCTATTTTACGCACAATCCGGGACGTAACCGGAATTGCGCCCGGTTTTGTTGAGAAACGAGTTGATGCCCGGGGTTCCTCGCCATATGAGGAGCCGGGCTGGCGGGGCGCTGCGATGCCAGACTATTTCTGACGGAAGAGTTTGGTCGGACCGACGCTATGTAAGCCGGCGGGACAGAGCATGGCCTGTCGCTCGGCGGTTCGGCAATTGGACGATAATTAAGGTACCGGTATCTGGCTGATGATCAGGCTGATTGGATATTTCTTCGGGATTGGTGCGTTTCTGCTGCTTGGCGTGGCTGGAGCCGCGGCGCTTTATTTGGGCGTCGTGACCAAGGATCTACCTGACTACGAGGTCCTGGCGAAGTATTCGCCGCCCGTGACGACGCGCTTTCATGCCGGAAACGGCGCGCTGATGGCGGAATACGCCCGTGAACGGCGCCTCTACCTGCCGATCCAGGCCATTCCGGATCGCGTCAAGGCAGCCTTCATCTCGGCCGAAGACAAGAACTTCTACCAGCATCCGGGTGTCGATATCACCGGTCTGGCGCGTGCCATCGCGGTGAACTTGCAGAACTTCGGCTCCGGTCGTCGCCCGGTTGGAGCGTCGACGATCACGCAGCAGGTGGCAAAGAACTTCCTGTTGAGCTCGGACCAGACGATCGACCGCAAGGTCAAGGAAGCGATCCTCTCCTTCCGCATCGAGCAGGCCTACAGCAAGGACCGGATCCTTGAACTCTACCTCAACGAGATCTTCTTCGGCCTGAATTCCTACGGCATCGCTGGTGCGGCGCTGACCTATTTCGACAAATCGGTCACCGAGCTCACCATTGCCGAAACCGCCTATCTTGCCGCCTTGCCGAAGGGCCCGGCCAACTACCATCCGTTCCGCAAGACCGAAGCCGCCATCGAACGCCGCAACTGGGTGATCGACCGCATGGTGGAGAACGGCTACGTCACCAAGGCCGACGGCGAAGAAGCCAAAAAGCAGCCGCTCGGTGTCAACCCGCGCCGCGGCGGCGCGCATCTCTTCGCCTCCGACTTCTTCGCTGAAGAGGTCCGTCGGCAGATCATTCAGAAGTACGGCGACAATGCACTCTATGAAGGCGGCTTGTCGGTTCGCACCTCGCT
Source organism: Ensifer adhaerens (assembly GCF_020035535.1). Classification (NCBI taxonomy): domain Bacteria; kingdom Pseudomonadati; phylum Pseudomonadota; class Alphaproteobacteria; order Hyphomicrobiales; family Rhizobiaceae; genus Ensifer; species Ensifer adhaerens. Next base: position 1,117,363 of record NZ_CP083349.1, read on the forward strand.
CGATCCGCGTCTGCAGATCGCAGCGCGCAAGGCGCTGCAGGCAGGGTTGCTGAGCTATGACGAACGCCGTGGCTTCCATGGTCCCGTCAAGACCATCGAGATCGGTGGCGATTGGGGCGAGCCGCTGGGCGCGGTTACTGCCTTTAGCGATGTACCGGAATGGAAGCTTGCCGTCGTTCTTTCGGTCGATGCACAGGGTGCCGAGATCGGCATCCAGCCGGAAAAGGAAGCCTCGGGCAAGATCGTTGCCGAACGCGTCACCGGGCACATCTCCACCAAGAACATGCAGTGGGCCTATCGCTCCGCCAACGGCGACCGCAAGTCGGCCAAGTCCCCTGAGGGGGTCTTCGGCGCCGGTGATGTCGTTTATGTCGAACCCTTGCCCGAGAAGGGCGAATATCGTCTCCGCCAGCCGCCGAAGGTTCAGGGTGGTCTCGTGGCGATGGATCCGCAGACCGGCCGCGTGCTGGCAATGGTCGGCGGCTTCTCCTACGGCCAGTCCGAGTTCAATCGTGCGACGCAGGCGATGCGCCAGCCGGGCTCCTCGTTCAAGCCCTTCGTCTACGCGGCAGCGCTCGACAACGGCTACACGCCGGCATCGGTCATTCTCGACGCCCCGATCGAGATCGTCGCGGGCGGGCAGGTCTGGCGTCCGGAAAACTATGGTGGCGGCTCCGCCGGCCCGTCGACGCTGCGCCTCGGCATCGAGAAGTCGCGTAACCTGATGACCGTCCGCCTCGCCAACGACATGGGCATGAACCTGGTTGCCGAATATGCCGAACGCTTCGGCATCTACGACAAGATGCCGCCGCTGCTCGCGATGTCGCTGGGCTCCGGCGAAACGACGGTTCTGCGCCTGGTCTCGGCCTATTCGGTGCTCGCCAACGGCGGCAAGCAGATCAAGCCGTCGCTGATCGACCGCATTCAGGACCGCTACGGCAAGACGATCTTCCGGCATGAAGACCGCACCTGCGACAACTGCAACGCAGGCGATTGGCAGAGCCAGGAAGAACCAGTCCTGACCGACAACCGCGAGCAGGTGCTCGACCCGATGACCTCCTATCAGATCACGTCGATGATGGAGGGCGTGGTGCTGCGCGGCACGGCCGCCGGAAAGATCAAGCTCGATCGTCCGGTCGCCGGCAAGACCGGTACGACCAATGACGAAAAGGACGCCTGGTTCGTCGGTTATACGCCGGACATGGTCGCCGGACTCTATCTTGGTTTCGACAACCCGGCCCCGCTCGGCCGCGGCGCGACCGGCGGCAGCCTCGCGGTGCCGATCTTCAACGACTTCATGACCGAAGCGGTCAAGGGCACCCGCCCGAGCAAGTTCGTCGTGCCTGAAGGCATGAGCATGGTCGCCGTCAACCGCAAGACCGGCATGGCCGCCCAAGAGGGCGAGCCGGACACGATCATCGAAGCCTTCAAGCCCGGCACCGGCCCGGCCGACACCTTCTCGGTTATCGGCGGCCTCGACCAATACGTGCCGCCGGAGGAGATCCTGAAGAACTCGCCGCAGGCGAACCAGGCTGTGACTTCGGGCTCCAACGGCCTGTTCTAAGCCTTTCCCCTCTTGGGATGCCCGCCGCCTTTACATCAGCGGCGGGCATCGCTATTTGACGCTCACTTCATATCGGGTTCACAAGAAGCAGGATCATGCGCAGCGAAATCGAGAACATTGTCGACGAAATCAAGCAGGCCATAAGCCTGCTGAGGAGGCATCTTTGACTGGGATCAGGCGGTAAGACGACTGGACTGGTTGAACAACAAGGCGGAAGATCCGACCCTCTGGAACGATGCTTCGGAAGCACAGAAGCTGATGCGCGAGCGCCAGCAGCTTGACGACGGCATCAACGGCCTGCGTCGTTTCGAGCAGCAACTCCACGACAACATCGAACTCATCGAGCTTGGCGAGGAAGAGGGCGACGCGGCGATCATCGCGGATGCCGAGCAGGCGCTGCGCGAACTGCGCAACGAAGCGGCCAAGAAGCAGGTCGAGGCCATGCTGTCCGGCGAGGCCGATCAGAACGATACCTATCTCGAAGTGCATTCCGGTGCCGGTGGTACCGAGAGCCAGGACTGGGCCAACATGCTTCTGCGCATGTACACCCGCTGGTCCGAACGCCAAGGATACAAGGTCGAGCTGATGGAAATCCAGGACGGCGAAGAAGCGGGCATCAAGTCTGCGACGCTGCTCGTCAAGGGCCACAATGCCTACGGCTGGCTGAAGACCGAATCAGGTGTGCATCGCCTCGTTCGCATATCGCCTTATGACAGCAACGCGCGCCGTCACACCTCGTTCTCCTCAATCTGGGTATACCCGGTCGTGGACGATTCGATCCAGATCGACATCAACGAGAGCGATTGCCGCATCGACACCTACCGCTCGTCGGGCGCCGGCGGCCAGCACGTCAACACGACCGACTCGGCCGTGCGTATCACGCATATCCCGTCGGGCATCGTCGTGCAGTGCCAGCAGGAGCGCTCGCAGCACAAGAACCGGGCGAAGGCCTGGGACATGCTGCGCGCCCGCCTATACGAGGCCGAACTGAAGAAGCGGGAGGAGGCGGCAAACGCCGAAGCTGCGTCGAAGACCGATATCGGCTGGGGCCATCAGATTCGTTCCTACGTTCTGCAGCCCTACCAACTCGTCAAGGACCTGCGCACCGGCGTCGAAAGCACGGCACCGGGCGACGTTCTTGATGGCGAGCTCAACGAGTTCATGGAAGCGGCCCTGGCCCACCGTGTCAGCGGTGGGGCGGATGCAGCCGTCGACGATCTGAACTGAGGCCGGAAGCGGTCTAAAGAATTTGAACAGGGCCGGGTGTTCGCATCCGGCCCTTTCGTTTGCTCAGTTGGACGCGCGCTCGATCTTGATGTCGCCAAGGTCGTCGATGAGCACCGTCCACGTTTCCGGTTCGCGCGCGCTGGGGTCGGTCTTCAGATAGACGGTCGCGAACATGCCTGGCTGGGCGGTGACGCCCGTCGAAGTCTCCGGGCGAATGTCGGTGACATAGGCCTTGAATGCCGAGAACTCTTCGAGCTCCGCCGAAGAAACCACCACGGGTCCGGCGGCGGTCGCCTCGATCTGTTGCAGGTGGATCTGTGCGCTGCCATCCGCTTGCCGAAGAGCGATCAGTTTGTAGTAGCCGCGCCGGGCGTCGCTCGGTTTCTCGGCAGCCGCGTTGGGATCAAGGGATGAAAGCGGCTCACCACTTTCCTCCCAGTAGCCTGTGCTCGTCACGAAGGTTGCCTGCGGCGGCACGACGTTGGCGTCCTCGGCCTTGGCGCTGCCGCAGCTTACAAACAGGAGCAGCGCGAGGAGGGCGGGTTTGTGCATCTGGATCGTCGTCCTTGGGGCGGCGGCTTGCTGCCGTGTTGCTGGGCCGGCGGAAATCGGGCCGGGCGGATGATAACATATGTCGCGCGGGGACCGTGCGTTCAGTTCGAAAATTGCTCGGCCAGGATGCGGTCCGACCAGGAATGATCGGGATCCGAGAGGATGCGCGCCGTCATGTTTTCCGATTCGGCGATCCGCACCTTGACCACCGACTTCACCTCCTGGTGATCGGCGACGGCGTTGACCGGCCGCTTGTCAGCTTCGAGGATCTCGATCTCGACGGTGACATGATTTGGTAGCAGCGCACCGCGCCAGCGGCGAGGGCGGAAGGCGCTGACCGGGGTCATGGCGAGTAGCGGTGCTTCGAGCGGCAGGATCGGTCCGTGGGCCGAGAGGTTGTAAGCGGTGGAACCGGCCGGCGTCGCCACAAGCAACCCGTCGCAGGTCAGTTCCTCGAGCCGTGTTTTTCCGTCGATCAGGACGCGCAGTTTTGCGGCCTGGTAAGACTGGCGAAAGAGGTAGACCTCGTTGATGGCAAGTGCAGTGAAGCTCTCGCCATAGACGTCGGTCGTCTGCATCTCCAGCGGGTGGAACGCGTTCTCGACGGCCAGGCAGATGCGGTCCGTCAGGTTCTCCGTGCTGTAGCGGTTCATCAGGAAGCCGACGGAGCCGCGGTTCATGCCGTAGACCAGCTTTCCGCTGTTCATGGTCTGGTGCAGCGTCTGCAGCATGAAACCATCGCCACCGAGCGCCACGATCACGTCGGCCTTCGCCGGATCGTTGTCGCCATAGATCGCCTTGAGATCGGCCGCAGCCTTTTGCGCCTCCTCCGCAGGAGAGGCGAGGAAGGCGAAGGAATTGAACGTTCGGGCCATGAAATAGTAGTCCGTTCGATGCGTTGCATGCCGCTTACGGCGATCTCTGTCCACCGTTTCTGGCACGGCCCAGTGCCGAACGCATCTGAAAAGTTGGGAGAATTCGCAATTTTGCTTTACACCTGATGAGATTATGGTAACTCCGAGCCCAGTAAGTGCCCTTATAGCTCAGTTGGTAGAGCGGCTGATTTGTAATCAGTAGGTCGGGAGTTCGAGTCTCTCTGGGGGCACCATCGACCAAATACTCCCTGCTTAAATCTCTCATTTTTAGAAATCTCGACCGGATCACGATCTGAGGTGAGAGAACTACACCCGTCTATTTTTTGCCGGTGTCTCCTGTGCAGCAGTCAACTGCGCCGTGCGAGGATCACCATGAAAACAGGCGTGCCGGCCAGAGCGCCGACAATGGAGAACAACGGGCCGTAGATCAGCGCGCTGAGTGGAAACATCGAAGCACATTCTCCGATACCATCCGTTAGGCAATTGTACGATCCGCCCTCGAAGATGCCATAGACGGGCAGAAACAAACCCGCGACGATCAGGCTGACAAGGATTGCTGAGACCGCAGAGACGATCAGGGTTCCAAGAGTTCTCATAGTTTTGGGATATAGAGAATTGCCGGTCCGGCCAACGTCGATTGTTGTTCGAGACCCGTGAGTGCAGCATGAAGCTTTCCGTATTGGTTTCTTCCAAAGGTCTACTGTCATCAAGCGCTTCCATTCAGGGGCACGTAAAATCACCTCGGCCATGTGTGCGCTGCTGGCGGCGACCGGACGCGCCGTCGTATTGCTTTACAGCCTTGTCGCGCTCGCGGCAGGCTCAGCCGATGCGCAGGAGGCATCCGCTTGGGCTGAGGTGATCTCAGGCGCCACCCATGTTCCGGGCGTGGGGCAGATCCGGTACTCGGTTGGATACAGCAGCGTCGGGTATGATCACTTTCGTTCGGAGATCTTCGTTCAATGGCGCGATGGCGCCGGTCGGACGCAAACCATCTACGACGGCATTTACGACAGTCCGCCCGCCAAGGTCTGGGGAGTTCAAGGCCATCTCTGCGTTTCGATGCAGACTTGCGCGCGATATGAAGACGTCTGCACGACGCAGGTGATAGCCTATCGGTATGATGCGGTGGCGAAGGTTTTTGCCGAACTCGAGAACGGTGGCACGCGCTGCCACCATTAGACCCCGCCCTTGACACCGGCCACTACCGTCCTTCTAGGCGTTGACAAAACGCGTTCGATACCTTCGTCAGATCTTGATTGAACCCGTGTCTGAGCTCAGTTTCGGCTCACTGCAGGGAGAGGGGAACATGCCGGCTACCAGCTTGAATATCGGCGCCGTCTTTGTTCCGGTGTCGGACGTCGAGCGAGTCAATGGATGGTATGCGCGCTTGCTTCAGGTCGATGCGCCGGAAACGCTTTGCGGCCATCTCGCGGTTTTTCCCAGAGGGGCGGCGCACGGCTGGTTCTCGACGGCAAGATCTTTGCTTCCGGCTCGCGGCGGGACGCGCCGCTCTTTCACTTCGACACACAAGACGTGGCGGCCGCATACAGCTAGGCGACCAGCCTCGGTGTCGAGATCGTCACGTCGGTGCAATTCGAGCAATGGTTCACGATCCGCGACCCCGACGGTAATGTCTTGATGATTTGCCGGTACTGGGCAGCACGAGATAGAGACGTCAGATGTCGAAGGAGGGGGCCATCCGCACCGGAACCTCCCGGCATTTCTGCAAGGCGTTGAGAAGGTTTTCGGCGAGATAGTCGATCAGCGCCCGGGTTGCCGGAAGCATGCCCTGGCGGGACGGGAAGACGAGGTGGACAACGACGTCGTTGGAGGTCCATTCCGGCAACACCGGTGCCAGCACGCCCGCACGGAAGGCACGCTCGCAGATATGGTCCGGCAAGAGCGCCACGCCCATGCCTTCGATCGCGGCGCGTTCCAGGATTATGAAGTCGCTGCAGCCGATAATCGGACGATGGGAAATTTCCGTGGTGTTGCCATCGATCGAGACCAGCCGCCAGACATCGGTCGGGTGCTGCTCGTTCATCGACAGCGTTGCCTGCTGGCTGAGGTTGTCGATCGTGATCTCGCCTGAGCGCGCAAGAAACGTCGGGCTCGCCGCGAGCCGTTCGCGCACTTCCCCGAACTTGCGGATGATGAGCTGATTGTCGGTGTCGAGCTGTCCGCGGGCGCGAAGCGCCACATCGACCCGCTCTTCGATCAGGTCGATGCGGCGGTTGGTGGCCGTAATCAGCAGTCGGACGCCGGGATAGCGCCGATGAAACGCCGGAAGGATGTCCGCGAGCATCGGGGTGAACCCGAGCGGGCAGGCGAGCCTCACCGTGCCCGAGGGTTCCGCCCGCACGGCGGCGATCTCGGCTTCTGCTGCGGCGACACCGTCGAGCAGCCCCTGGCAGTGTTCGTAGAACACCCGGCCAATGTCGGTGACGCGCAGCTTGCGGGTCGAGCGTTCCAGCAGCCGCACGCCGAGTTGCTCCTCAAGGCGCGCAACATGTTTGCTGAGTTTGGATTTGGGTATATTGAGGTCCCGTGCGGCAGCGCTGAAGCCGTTGTTTCGCACGACGGCGGCAAAAAGCCCGAGGTCGTTTAGATCCTGCATTGTCCTGTCTCCGAAGTGCGGATGTTGACCATGATTGTTTCCGTCTGGAAACAGTATGTCAAATATCCGCTGGCTTATCGGGTCATTGTTTTCCCCTCATATGTGGATCACCGCAACGCACACACAAAGGTGTTCCCATGAATGTTCTTCACATCGACTCCGGTATCCTTGGTGATCACTCGGTTTCTCGTCGCCTGACGGCGGCACTTGCCGCGCAGGTCAAGGCTGATCGCACGGATGCCACGGTGACCTACCGTGACCTCGCCGACAGCTCGCTTCCGCATCTGACCGGTGCGCAGATCATGGCTCCCGCCGATCTCGCAGGCGTGGACGCCGACCTTGCCGCCGACGTCAAGCTTGGCCGCGACATGCTCGAAGAATTCCTCGCAGCCGACACGATCATCATCGGTGCGCCGATGTACAACTTCGGCATTCCTAGCCAGTTGAAGGTCTGGATCGACCGCATCGCCGTGTCCGGCAAGACTTTCCGCTACACCGAGAATGGTCCGGAAGGCCTGGCAAAGGGCAAGAAGATCATCGTCGCCTCGACCCGCGGCGGCCACTACTCGGCCGGTCCGGCTGCCGTCATGGACCATCAGGAATCCTACCTGAAGACGGTCTTCGGCTTCCTCGGCGTCACCGATGTCGAATTCGTCCGCGCCGAGGGCCTCAACCTCAGCGCCGACTCCAAGCAGTTCGCGATCGCCGAAGCTGAAAAGACGATTGCCGAAGGCAACGTCCTTCGCCTGGCGAGCTAATATATAGGTTCAGCGGGTCACCGAGGTGATCCGGTGGAGGGGCTTAGGCCCTGCGTGCGGACGGTGCCGGTTGCAAACGCAGCCGGCATTGTCCGTTTTCGATTGTGACGATCTGCTTTATAATGCGTTCATGAAGAGCGGGCGCACGATCCCCTGGGGCAAGACCGCTGCGGTGGCCTTTCTGGTCGCCGCCGAAGCCGCGCTCGCGGCGCCACCGGATCACGGCTGCACCTGCCGCAACCGCGATGGCTCGAAATATGAGCTGGGGCAGGTCGCATGCTTGCGCGTCGACGGCAATGCCTACCTCGCGCGCTGCGAAATGAATCTCAACGTCACCACCTGGAAGAAATTGCGCGACGGCTGCCCGACGGCTGCCGGGATGAGTGTACCCCTGGGCCATCAGCTGCAATCGGTCAGTTTCTGATGAGGAGCAGCGGCTTGCCGCCCTCGTTCCGATCTTTCTGGAAGCCGGTGGGCGTGGCGGTGAAGGCGAGTGAACTGCCGTCTTCGCCGAGCAGGGTTAAACCTAGGCCGTTTGCTGACCAGTTCTTCAATTTCAACTGTCTGACAGCGCCGTCGCAAGGTTTTTCCAGTGACAGGGCAAAATTGCCGTTTCCATCGCTTGTCCCCGTGAAGCTTACCCGGCAGACGGAAGTACCGTCCGGTCGTTTCATCTGCCATGTGCCGTTCATGTTTGCAGGCGCTGGCAGACGCGAAATGCCGTCTACCGCCGGCACGAGTGCCAGTTGCGGTCCGGTCTCGGCGTTGGTCAGGAGGGGGGATCCCTCGCTCTCTTCAAACCGGGCATGGACTTTCCGCAGGACGTCGATCAGCAGCAGGCCTCCGCTCCCATCGAAGTTCCAGGCGACGACGTCCGCAAGGGGCGGCAGGTTTTTGGTGCAGCCCTCGGCTCCGGCGACGGCGTAACCGCCAATCGCCTCATCGGCGGTGAGCGTCAGCCTGCATCCTTCGGAACCATCGAGCGGGGCGACGAGATAGTCGCCCGTCTGCGCCGCGATGATGGCCGGGTCGATGTCACCGGCGGCAAAGGCGGTGTTTGTCCCCAGACAGAGTGCACCCAAAACCAGCAGCCGATACATAGGAATGCGTGACACAACTGCGACCATGAAAGCACTCCGATCCCAACGAGGCGGAGATTTCCACAGGCTCAATTTCGCGTCAATGTGTTGGCCTTCGATGCCAGTTTCGGCTCTGTAGGAGATGCGACCGCCCCCCTTGGCACACGGGCGGGCGGCAGCGTCTGGAGATCTTAGCGGTTCAGGAACTGGCGCGCCGCGTACATGGCGATCGCCGCCGCGTTTGACACGTTCAGCGATTTGATCGCGCCCGGCATGTCGAGGCGGGCAAGGTCCGTCACGATCGAACGGGTCTTTTGCCGGAGCCCCTTGCCCTCGGAACCGAGGACCAGCGCGATCTTCTCGCCGCTGAACGTCCCCTCCAACGGCTGCGGTCCTTCCGAATCAAGGCCGATCGTCTGGAAGCCCAGCCGGTGCAGTTCTTCGATGGCGTCGGCAAGATTGGTGATCTGGATATAGGGGATCATTTCCAGCGCACCGGAGGCGGACTTGGCGAGCACGCCCGATTCGGTTGGGCTGTGGCGCATGGTGGTGATCAACGCGCCAGCGTCGAAGGCAACGGCCGAGCGCATGATGGCGCCGACATTGTGTGGATCGGTCACCTGGTCGAGAACCAGAATCAGCGGGCAATCACGAAGCGCTTCGAGCCTGCGATGTGGCAGGGGACGCGTTTCGAGCATGACGCCCTGGTGGATCGCATCGGGACCGAGGATCTTGTCGAGCTCCTGCGGCGTCACTGTTTCGACCGGGAAGGGAAGGGCCGAGAGTTCGCCGATCTCGAGCCTTGCGGCCGCGTTCGGGGTCACGCTGAGGCGAACGATCTGGCGCGCCGGATTGTCCAACGCGGCGCGGACCGTGTGCAGGCCGTAAAGCAGAACCTGCTCCGGCGCGAGCTGTGGCGCCTTCCAGTCGGCCGGCGCCTTGCGGCGCTTCTCCTGTTTCGGTGTTGGGATTTCGCCACGTTCCCGCTTGGCGTCGCGGTGAGCGCGCCTCAGGTTGGCGTAATGGGTGTCTTTGGCGCTCTTGTCGCCGGTGCGATCTTTGCTCATTGGCGTCTTATAGAGAGGTTGCACGCGGGGCGAAACGGTTTTCAGCGTGGGGTCGTTTTTTGCGGCTGTGGAGAAATTCAGAAATTTTCCATCGACCTGTGTTGACAGGACGAAACGGGGCAGTCATATACCCGGCCACAGATCGAGAGCGGCAACGACAAGTCGCTGGTTGTCTCGCGATCTCAATTGCTTGGTCGAAAGATCCCGACAGAATAATGGAGGGATGCCCGAGTGGTTAAAGGGGACGGACTGTAAATCCGTTGGCTCAGCCTACGTTGGTTCAAATCCAACTCCCTCCACCATTCTGCTTCTGGATCGAAGGCCCGCGGGTATAGCTCAATGGTAGAGCAGCAGCCTTCCAAGCTGAATACGCGGGTTCGATTCCCGCTACCCGCTCCAGCAGCGGCCAGCCTTTTTCTCACATTGACCCATCGCTTCAATGTTTCGTCGTAAGCCATTGTTTGTCTTGCGCACCCGGTGATTCGCGATTCGCGGATACCGTCTCTTGTGGCGGTGCTTCGGCATTCCTACATAACGACAGGAAAAGGCCGTCTGCGACCGGTCCAGGCGTACGCAATTAAGTCTTGCGCAAATCCCCTGAAACCCTTAAACGGCTCCACAAACCGGCCCTGCCGGCTGATCATTCATACTTGACCACAGGAAACGTACCCATGGCAAAGAGCAAATTTGAGCGCAACAAGCCGCACGTTAACATTGGCACGATTGGCCACGTTGACCATGGCAAGACGTCGCTGACCGCAGCGATCACGAAGTACTTCGGCGAGTTCAAGGCGTATGACCAGATCGACGCTGCGCCGGAAGAAAAGGCCCGTGGTATCACCATTTCGACGGCGCACGTTGAGTATGAGACGCCGAACCGTCACTACGCTCACGTTGACTGCCCCGGCCACGCCGACTACGTCAAGAACATGATCACCGGTGCTGCGCAGATGGACGGCGCGATCCTGGTTTGCTCGGCTGCTGACGGCCCGATGCCGCAGACCCGCGAGCACATCCTGCTTGCTCGTCAGGTTGGCGTTCCGGCCATCGTCGTGTTCCTCAACAAGGTCGACCAGGTTGACGACGCCGAGCTTCTCGAGCTCGTCGAGCTGGAAGTTCGCGAACTTCTGTCGTCCTACGAATTCCCCGGCGACGACATTCCGATCATCAAGGGCTCGGCGCTTGCTGCTCTGGAAGACTCGGACAAGAAGATCGGCGAAGACGCGATCCGCGAGCTGATGGCTGCTGTTGACGCCTACATCCCGACGCCTGAGCGTCCGATCGACCAGCCGTTCCTGATGCCGATCGAAGACGTGTTCTCGATCTCGGGCCGTGGTACGGTTGTGACCGGTCGCGTTGAGCGCGGCATCGTCAAGGTCGGCGAAGAAGTTGAAATCGTCGGCATCCGCGACACGTCGAAGACGACGGTCACGGGCGTTGAAATGTTCCGCAAGCTGCTCGACCAGGGCCAGGCCGGCGACAACATCGGCGCGCTGATCCGCGGTGTTAACCGTGACGGCGTTGAGCGTGGTCAGATCCTGTGCAAGCCGGGTTCGGTCAAGCCGCACAAGAAGTTCATGGCTGAAGCCTACATCCTGACGAAGGAAGAAGGCGGCCGTCATACGCCGTTCTTCACCAACTACCGTCCGCAGTTCTACTTCCGCACGACGGACGTAACGGGCATCGTTACGCTTCCGGAAGGCACGGAAATGGTCATGCCGGGCGACAACGTCACGGTTGCTGTCGAGCTGATCGTTCCGATCGCGATGGAAGAAAAGCTGCGCTTCGCGATCCGCGAAGGCGGCCGTACCGTCGGCGCAGGCATTGTTGCCTCCATCGTCGAGTAATCTGCTGATTAAAAGTCAGTAGGAAGGCCCCGCCGGCGACGGCGGGGCCTTTTTCGTTGGGCACGTCGCCAGCACCGCGTTGTCGAAGGCGCGCTTGCCGCCAACGTAAGAATCCCAATCGCTGCCGGCTTCCGTGGCGTGCCGTCTTTTCAACGCCTCATATTGCGCGGCATAGTCCGGCCTTTCCCGCAGCGGTCCCGGAAGAGCAGGTGATCCGCATGGGCGGCGTTGTCGTCACCGCAGAGTAGAGCCGCGTGCCATAGGGAAGCGTCGTTGCCGTCGTAAACGTCCACAGGTCGCTTGCGTGTGGGGCGCCGTGAAAGGTGAAGCCTGCGTCCCGGAGGCGAGCACTGAGCTCAGGCGGCGCCCCTAAGGCCACCATGACCGCATCGATATCGATCTTCGGCTTTGCTGCCAGTCCCGGTATCGCCGTGCTGCCGATTTCGTGGACCTCGCGGACGAAAGGCGAGGGCAGGGCGGTGATGGAAAGCGCCCGCTCCTCAAAGAGTGAAGGCAAGAAGGGATCATATTCGACCAGCGTGATGCACGACATGCGAGTCGATTCCGGTAAGGGGGCATCAGGCAGGATAGCGTATGCCCGCAGCGCTGCGACCATTTCAGAGTGGCGAGGCAATGACTTGCCCTCTTTATGGCGCGCTCCGGCCGGCAGGTCAGGGGATAGATGCAATTGAATGCGGATTTTTTCGGATCGGCGTTGAAAGGTGCTTGTCATCCTCCGGCAAACTGAATATGAAGCCGCTGACTTGAGGCGGCGACACGTTGTTGAACGAGGACGCAACCGAATAGGGGTATAGCTCAGTTGGTAGAGCGGCGGTCTCCAAAACCGCAGGTCGGGGGTTCGAGCCCCTCTGCCCCTGCCATTCTTCTCAGGCTTCAAAAAAACTGAGGGTTCGGCAAAATAAGCTTAAGGACCGGTTATGCGGTCGACGAAATTCACAGAAAAGACTGATTGGCTCTTGTAGTTTTTAGAATCGGTCTTTATGTAGGGTCCAAACAGACACGCGGTGCGTGGGGCTGAATCATCGGCTTTACGCGCCGTAATGGCGTGAGCATTACATGGCATCCAAAACGAATCCGGTAACGTTTCTGCAGCAGGTTCGCTCTGAGACGTCGAAAGTGACTTGGCCTTCCCGGCGCGAGACGATGATCTCGACGCTGATGGTTTTTGTCATGGTCTTTTTTGCCGCCGCCTTCTTCTTTGCTGCGGACCAGTTGATGGGTTGGCTGATCGGCCTCATCCTCAACGTTGGCGCTTGATTGGGTGGAGGGTAGCATGGCTGCGCGCTGGTATATTGTTCACGCCTATTCGAACTTCGAAAAGAAGGTCGCCGAATCGATCGAGGAAAAGGCCAAGCAGAAGGGTCTCGAGCATTTGTTCGAGAAGATTCTCGTGCCGACCGAGAAGGTTGTCGAAGTGCGTCGTGGCCGTAAGGTCGACGCCGAGCGCAAGTTCTTCCCGGGCTACGTTCTGGTTCGCGCCAATCTGACGGATGAGGCTTTCCACCTCATCAAGAACACGCCGAAGGTGACCGGTTTCCTTGGTACCGACAGCAAGCCGGTTCCGATTCCGGACCATGAAGCCGAGCGCATCCTCGGTCAGGTCCAGGATGGCGTCGAGCGTCCGAAGCCTTCGGTCTCGTTCGAGATCGGCGAGCAGGTTCGCGTTTCTGATGGTCCGTTCGCCTCGTTCAACGGCGTCGTTCAGGATGTCGACGAAGAGCGTTCGCGCCTCAAGGTCGAGGTTTCGATCTTCGGTCGCGCAACCCCGGTCGAGTTGGAATACGGTCAGGTCGAGAAGGTCTGATAAGGCCTTAGAAGGATAGGGTGGGTTTCGGCCCATTCTGGCGGAGAAATCCGCATGCGCGTGGAAGGATGCCGGCCTTAGCCGGGTCGGATGTTCCGCACCACGCAACCGCAGCCGCCGATCCCAGTGATCGGCACAAGCCGGGCAACCGGCGCAATTGATCCTCGGTGCGATCCGTCGCAAGGGGATTTCAGAAAGGCAGAGAGAAATGGCTAAGAAAGTTGCAGGCCAGCTCAAGCTGCAGGTGAAGGCTGGGTCGGCCAATCCGTCCCCGCCGATCGGTCCTGCGCTCGGTCAGCGTGGCATTAACATCATGGAATTCTGCAAGGCGTTCAATGCCGCCACGCAGGAAATGGAAAAGGGTATGCCGATCCCGGTCGTCATCACCTATTACCAGGACAAGTCCTTCACCTTCGTCATGAAGCAGCCGCCGGTCAGCTACTTCCTGAAGAAGGAAGCAAAGATCCAGTCCGGTTCGAAGACCCCCGGTAAGGGCGGTTCGGCCGGCAAGCTCACCAAGGCTCAGATCAAGTCGATCGCCGAAGCCAAGATGAAGGATCTCAATGCTGCCGATATCGAAGGCGCAATGGCCATGATCGAGGGCTCTGCCCGCGCTATGGGCCTGGAAGTGGTAGGCTAAGACCATGGCGAAGATTGCAAAGCGAGTACAGAAGTCCCGCGAGGGCGTTGATCCGACGAAGATCTACGGCCTCACCGAAGCGGTCTCGATGGTCAAGGAACGCGCGACTGCCAAGTTCGACGAAACCATCGAAGTTGCGATGAACCTCGGCGTTGACCCGCGCCACGCCGACCAGATGGTCCGCGGCGTTGTCAACCTGCCGAACGGCACCGGCCGCTCGGTTCGCGTAGCCGTTTTCGCACGTGGCGCCAAGGCTGACGAAGCCAAGGCTGCTGGTGCTGACGTCGTTGGCGCAGAAGAGCTCGTCGAAATCGTCCAGGGCGGCAAGATCGATTTCGATCGCTGCATTGCGACCCCGGACATGATGCCGCTCGTCGGCCGTCTCGGTAAGGTTCTCGGCCCGCGCGGCATGATGCCGAACCCGAAGGTCGGCACGGTTACGATGGATGTCGCTGGTGCCGTTAAGGCTTCCAAGGGCGGCGCCGTTGAATTCCGTGTCGAGAAGGCCGGTATCGTTCACGCCGGCATCGGCAAGGCGTCCTTCGACGCCAAGGCACTGGAAGAAAATATCCGTGCTTTCGCTGACGCCGTGGTCAAGGCGAAGCCGACGGGTGCCAAGGGTAACTACGTCAAGCGCGTCGCGATTTCGTCGACCATGGGCCCGGGTCTCAAGATCGACCCCGCCACGCTCAGCGTCGCCTAATGAATTTCGGGCTTCGGCCCGAGACTGAATTCCCGGCCTTTCGGGGCCGGGAATCCGGACGTCAAATCCGGAACTCCTGTCCGAGATTGCGGGTGGTTTTACCTTAATCACTTCGGCCTGCATGAGACGGGTAAGATCTGAATTTCACTACGGCGCCGGAGGCGTCGAAATTCGGTTCGAACCTCGCTTGCCTTGTGTCAGACCCGGCTCTTCCGGGAACGCCAAGGGACAGGATCCTTAAGCGTTATCAGGGATCGAGCTCGATCTCGGGTGACAAAGGCAAACCCGATGGGGCTGCATTATTGCAACCCTGTCTACTGGAGACAGACAGTGGAAAGAGCGGAAAAACGCGAATTCGTCACGGAGCTGAACGAAGTCTTCAAGGCTTCCGGTTCGGTTGTCGTGGCCCACTATGCTGGTGTCACAGTTGCGCAGATGAACGACTTCCGTTCGAAGATGCGCGCTGCTGGGGGCACCGTCAAAGTCGCGAAAAACCGCCTGGCCAAGATCGCTCTTCAGGGCACCGAGTCGGAAGGGATGAGCAATCTCTTCAAGGGTCAGACGCTGATCGCATACAGCGAAGACCCGATCACGGCTCCTAAGGTTGTCATGGATTTCGCCAAGACCAACGACAAGCTCGTTGTTCTCGGTGGCGCCATGGGGACGACCACGCTCAACGCCGAAGCAGTCAAGTCGCTCGCGACCCTGCCTTCGCTCGACGAGCTGCGCGCAAAGCTGCTGGGCCTTCTCAATGCCCCGGCAACCCGCGTCGCAACGGTTGTTCAGGCACCGGCAAGCCAGCTTGCTCGCGTGTTCTCGGCCTATGCCAAGAAGGACGAAGCCGCCTAAGGCGGATTTTCGCTGTTGTATTTAAAACCAGTTCGAACCGAACAAAAGGAAAAGTAAAATGGCTGATCTCGCAAAGATCGTTGAAGACCTCTCCTCGCTGACCGTTCTGGAAGCTGCTGAGCTTTCCAAGCTGCTCGAAGAGAAGTGGGGCGTTTCGGCTGCTGCTCCGGTAGCTGTCGCTGCTGCTGGCGGTGCTGCTGCTCCGGCTGCTGCCGAAGAAGAAAAGACCGAGTTTGACGTTATCCTCGTTGACGCTGGCGCCAACAAGATCAACGTCATCAAGGAAGTTCGCGGCATCACCGGCCTCGGCCTCAAGGAAGCCAAGGACCTGGTCGAAGGCGCTCCGAAGCCGGTTAAGGAAGCAGTTTCCAAGGCTGAAGCTGCTGACCTCAAGAAGAAGCTCGAAGACGCTGGCGCCAAGGTTGACGTCAAGTAATTCGGCTACATGCAAGGGGAGGTGGCCTTTTCAGGCCGCCTCTCTTTGACCGTTTTTAGAACATATTACCCAAAAGCCTGTCGAAAAACGGCTTTTGGGTAATGGGTTCTTCAAGAGGATGGTCTCGAACGGAAGGCAGCACAGCAATCCGCGCTGAGCGTTTTCCGTTAGCTGGACGAGATTGAACTACTCATTGATTGACGGGGTCGACTGGCCATCGGTTCCCGTCCGTTGCAGGCCCGGATGCAAGATTGACAAGGAGCGACGATGGCTCAGACCCTTTCGTTTAACGGTCGCAGGCGCGTACGCAAGTTTTTTGGTAAAATTCCAGAAGTCGCAGAAATGCCGAACCTCATCGAGGTTCAGAAGGCATCCTACGACCAGTTTCTGATGGTTGAAGAGCCCAAGGGCGGTCGCCCTGATGAAGGGCTCCAAGCTGTTTTCAAGTCCGTTTTCCCGATCAAGGATTTCTCGGGCGCATCGATGCTGGAATTCGTTTCGTATGAATTCGAGCCGCCGAAGTTCGACGTCGAAGAATGCCGTCAGCGCGATCTGACCTACGCAGCGCCGCTCAAGGTGACGCTGCGTCTGATCGTGTTCGATATTGACGAGGATACCGGCGCGAAGTCGATCAAGGACATCAAGGAACAGAACGTCTACATGGGCGACATGCCGCTCATGACCGACAACGGTACCTTCATCGTCAACGGTACCGAGCGCGTCATCGTTTCGCAGATGCACCGCTCGCCGGGCGTGTTCTTCGACCACGACAAGGGCAAGAGCCATTCGTCGGGCAAGCTGCTCTTTGCAGCCCGCGTCATTCCTTACCGTGGTTCCTGGCTCGACATCGAGTTTGACGCCAAGGACATCGTGCACGCCCGTATCGACCGTCGCCGCAAGATTCCGGTGTCGTCGCTTCTGATGGCGCTCGGCATGGACGGCGAGGAAATCCTCGACACCTTCTACACGAAGTCGCTCTACCAGCGCGACGGCGAAGGCTGGCGCGTGCCGTTCCAGCCGGATGCCCTGAAGGGTCAGAAGGCCATCACCGAGATGGTTGACGCCGATACCGGCGAAGTCGTCGTAGAGGCCGGCAAGAAGCTGACCCCGCGTCTGCTTCGTCAGCTGCAGGACAAGGGCCTGAAGGCGCTCAAGGCGACCAACGACGACCTCTACGGCAACTATCTCGCCGAAGACGTTGTCAACTTCGCCACCGGCGAGATCTACCTCGAAGCCGGCGACGAGATCGACGAAAAGACGCTTCCGCTCATTCTCTCGGCTGGTTTTGACGAGATTCCGGTTCTCGACATCGACCACATCAATGTCGGCGCCTATATCCGCAACACGCTTGCTGCCGATAAGAACGAGAACCGCCAGGACGCCCTGTTCGACATCTACCGGGTCATGCGCCCGGGTGAGCCGCCGACCATGGATTCCGCGGAAGCCATGTTCAACACGCTGTTCTTCGATGCCGAGCGCTACGACCTTTCGGCCGTTGGTCGCGTCAAGATGAACATGCGCCTCGACCTCGAAGTCGCTGACACCGTGCGCATCCTGCGCAAGGAAGACATCCTGGCTGTCGTCAAGATGCTCGTCGAGCTGCGCGACGGCAAGGGTGAGATCGACGACATCGACAACCTCGGCAACCGCCGTGTTCGTTCTGTCGGCGAACTCATGGAAAACCAGTACCGTCTCGGACTGCTGCGCATGGAGCGCGCGATCAAGGAACGTATGTCCTCGATCGAGATCGACACGGTCATGCCGCAGGATCTCATCAACGCGAAGCCGGCAGCTGCCGCCGTTCGCGAGTTCTTCGGCTCCTCGCAGCTGTCGCAGTTCATGGACCAGGTGAACCCGCTTTCGGAAATCACCCACAAGCGCCGTCTCTCGGCTCTTGGGCCGGGTGGTCTGACCCGCGAGCGTGCTGGCTTCGAAGTCCGCGACGTTCACCCGACCCACTACGGCCGCATTTGCCCGATCGAAACGCCGGAAGGCCCGAACATCGGTCTGATCAACTCGCTTGCAACCTTCGCCCGCGTCAACAAGTACGGCTTCATCGAGAGCCCGTACCGCAAGATCGTCGACGGCAAGGTGACGAACGACGTCGTCTATCTCTCGGCGATGGAAGAAGCAAAGTACCATGTGGCGCAGGCAAACTCGACGTTGAACGAAGACAACTCGTTCTCTGAAGAGTTCGTCGTTTGCCGTCACTCCGGCGAAGTTATGCTGGCGCCGCGCGACAACATCAACCTGATGGACGTTTCGCCGAAGCAGCTCGTTTCGGTCGCGGCCGCGCTCATCCCGTTCCTCGAGAACGACGACGCCAACCGCGCACTGATGGGCTCGAACATGCAGCGTCAGGCCGTGCCGCTGCTGCGCGCCGAAGCTCCCTTTGTCGGTACCGGCATGGAGCCGGTCGTTGCCCGCGACTCCGGCGCTGCGATTGCAGCCCGTCGTGGCGGTGTCGTCGACCAGGTTGATGCGACCCGTATCGTTATCCGCGCCACCGAAGACCTCGATCCGTCGAAGTCGGGCGTCGATATCTATCGTCTGCAGAAGTTCCAGCGTTCGAACCAGAACACCTGCGTCAACCAGCGCCCGCTGGTGACCGTCGGTGACATCCTGAACAAGGGCGACATCATCGCTGACGGTCCGTCGACCGACCTCGGTGACCTGGCTCTCGGCCGCAACGCGCTCGTCGCGTTCATGCCCTGGAACGGCTACAACTACGAAGACTCGATCCTGCTCTCCGAGCGGATCGTGCGCGACGACGTGTTCACCTCCATTCACATCGAAGAATTCGAAGTGATGGCGCGTGACACCAAGCTTGGTCCGGAAGAAATCACCCGCGACATTCCGAACGTTTCGGAAGAAGCGCTGCGCAACCTCGACGAAGCCGGTATCGTTTATATCGGTGCTGAGGTTCAGCCGGGTGACATCCTCGTCGGCAAGATCACGCCGAAGGGCGAAAGCCCGATGACACCGGAAGAAAAGCTTCTGCGCGCCATCTTCGGTGAAAAGGCCTCCGACGTTCGCGACACCTCGATGCGCATGCCTCCGGGCACCTTCGGTACTGTCGTCGAGGTTCGCGTCTTCAACCGCCACGGCGTTGAGAAGGACGAGCGCGCGATGGCAATCGAGCGCGAGGAAATCGAACGCCTCGCCAAGGACCGCGACGACGAGCAGGCGATCCTCGATCGTAACGTCTACGCACGTCTCGTCGACATGCTGCGTGGCCACACGGCCGTTGCCGGCCCGAAGGGCTTCAAGAAGGGCACCGAGCTTTCGAACCTCGTCGTCAGCGAATACCCCCGCTCGCAGTGGTGGATGTTCGCCGTCGAAGACGAAAAGGCTCAGGGCGAAATCGAAGCTCTGCGTGCCCAGTACGACGAATCCAAGTCGCGCCTCGAACAGCGCTTCATGGATAAGGTCGAGAAGGTCCAGCGCGGCGACGAAATGCCTCCGGGCGTTATGAAGATGGTCAAGGTCTTCGTCGCTGTTAAGCGCAAGATCCAGCCGGGCGACAAGATGGCCGGCCGTCACGGCAACAAGGGTGTCGTGTCGCGTATCGTGCCGATCGAAGACATGCCGTTCCTTGAAGACGGCACGCATGTCGACGTCGTTCTGAACCCGCTCGGCGTGCCTTCGCGCATGAACGTCGGCCAGATCCTCGAAACCCATCTTGGCTGGGCTTGCGCCGGCATGGGCAAGAAGATCGGTGCGATGCTCGATGCCTACAAGGCGGGTGCCGATATCCAGCCGCTGCGCGACACCATCGACAGCGTCATCGGGTCGGGCCCGAAGGGTGAGCCGATCAAGCAATACGACGATGAATCGATCGTACGGCTTGCCGAGCAGACCCGTCGCGGCGTGTCGATCGCAACGCCGGTCTTCGACGGTGCTGTCGAAGCCGACGTCAACGAAATGCTGGAGCAGGCAGGTCTGAAGGTGACCGGTCAGTCGACGCTTTATGATGGCCGTACTGGTGATCAGTTCGACCGTCAGGTAACCGTGGGCTACATCTACATGCTGAAGCTCAACCACCTCGTCGACGACAAGATCCACGCTCGTTCGATCGGTCCGTACTCGCTCGTCACCCAGCAGCCGCTGGGCGGTAAGGCGCAGTTCGGCGGTCAGCGCTTCGGGGAAATGGAAGTCTGGGCGCTGGAAGCGTACGGCGCAGCCTACACCCTGCAGGAAATGCTGACGGTCAAGTCGGACGACGTTGCGGGTCGTACCAAGGTCTACGAAGCGATCGTCCGTGGCGACGACACCTTCGAGGCGGGCATTCCGGAGAGCTTCAACGTTCTCGTCAAGGAAATGCGCTCGTTGGGCCTCTCGGTCGAACTCGAAAACTCGAAGGTCGACGAAGCTGGCGCGACGCAACTGCCGGACGCAGCCGAGTAAGACGATCCATGGTGCGTGCCGCGATGCGGCGCGCACCGTTTCCGCCTGAAGACGCTGGCGTCTTCGGCAGGAACAGAGCCGCAGCCAATGCGGTTTTAGCTGTTTATGGGGCAGGGGCCGGCGCCCGGGATTTGTCGGCACCCTCGCCAAGCTCAGGGCGTAAAGCCCGTAAAGGAGACAGGCATGAACCAAGAGGTCATGAATCTTTTCAATCCGCAGGTGCCTGCACAGACTTTCGATTCCATCCGGATTTCGATCGCCTCGCCGGAGAAGATTCTTTCCTGGTCTTACGGTGAGATCAAGAAGCCGGAGACGATCAACTACCGCACGTTCAAGCCGGAACGCGACGGTCTGTTCTGCGCGCGCATCTTTGGCCCGATCAAGGACTACGAGTGCCTGTGCGGCAAGTACAAGCGCATGAAGTACAAGGGCATCATCTGCGAAAAGTGCGGCGTGGAAGTCACGTTGTCGCGCGTTCGCCGTGAGCGCATGGGCCACATCGAGCTCGCCGCTCCCGTTGCCCACATCTGGTTCCTGAAGTCGCTGCCGAGCCGCATTTCGACGCTGCTCGACATGACGCTGAAGGATGTCGAGCGCGTTCTGTACTTCGAAAACTACATCGTCACCGAGCCTGGTCTGACGTCGCTGAAGGAAAACCAGCTCCTCAGCGAAGAAGACTACATGCTCGCCGTCGATGAGTTCGGCGAAGATCAGTTCACCGCGATGATCGGTGCTGAAGCGATCTATGAAATGCTCGCTTCGATGAATCTCGAAAAGATCGCCGGCGATCTGCGTGCGGAACTGGCCGAGACGACCTCGGATCTGAAGCAGAAGAAGCTGATGAAGCGGCTGAAGATCGTCGAGAACTTCATGGAGTCCGGCAACCGTCCGGAATGGATGATCATGAAGGTCGTTCCGGTGATCCCGCCGGATCTGCGTCCGCTCGTCCCGCTCGACGGTGGCCGTTTCGCGACGTCGGATCTGAACGATCTCTATCGCCGCGTCATCAACCGTAACAACCGTCTGAAGCGCCTGATCGAACTGCGCGCTCCGGGCATCATCATCCGCAACGAAAAGCGTATGCTGCAGGAATCTGTGGACGCGCTGTTCGATAACGGCCGTCGTGGCCGCGTCATCACCGGCGCCAACAAGCGCCCGCTGAAGTCGCTGTCCGACATGCTCAAGGGCAAGCAGGGCCGCTTCCGTCAGAACCTGCTCGGCAAGCGCGTCGACTATTCCGGCCGCTCGGTCATCGTGACCGGTCCGGAACTGAAGCTGCACCAGTGCGGTCTTCCGAAGAAGATGGCGCTCGAGCTGTTCAAGCCGTTCATCTACGCCCGCCTCGACGCCAAGGGTTACTCCTCGACCGTCAAGCAGGCCAAGAAGCTCGTCGAAAAGGAAAAGCCGGAAGTCTGGGACATCCTCGACGAGGTTATCCGCGAGCATCCGGTTCTGTTGAACCGCGCACCGACGCTGCACCGCCTGGGCATCCAGGCCTTCGAACCGACCCTGGTCGAAGGCAAGGCGATCCAGCTGCACCCGCTCGTCTGCACGGCCTTCAACGCCGACTTCGACGGCGACCAGATGGCCGTTCACGTGCCGCTGTCGCTCGAAGCGCAGCTTGAAGCCCGCGTTCTGATGATGTCGACGAACAACATCCTGCACCCGGCAAACGGCGCGCCGATCATCGTTCCGTCGCAGGACATGGTTCTCGGTCTCTACTATCTGTCGATCCTGAACCAGAACGAGCCGGGCGAAGGCATGGCGTTCTCGGACATGGGCGAGCTGCATCACGCGCTCGAAACCAAGGCCGTGACCCTGCACGCCAAGATCCGTGGCCGCTTCAAGACCGTCGACGCCGAGGGCAACCCGGTTTCGAAGATCTACGAAACGACGCCTGGCCGCATGATCATCGGCGAACTGTTGCCGCGCAACGTCAACGTGCCGTTCGAGACCTGCAACCAGGAAATGACCAAGAAGAACATCTCCAAGATGATCGACACGGTCTACCGTCACTGCGGTCAGAAAGACACGGTCATCTTCTGCGACCGCATCATGCAGCTCGGCTTTGCCCATGCCTGCCGCGCCGGCATTTCGTTCGGCAAGGACGACATGGTCATTCCGGACACCAAGGTGAAGATCGTCGGTGATACTGAAGCGCTCGTGAAGGAATACGAGCAGCAGTACAATGACGGCCTCATCACCCAGGGCGAAAAGTACAACAAGGTTGTCGACGCCTGGGGCAAGGCGACCGAGAAGGTCGCCGACGAAATGATGGCCCGCATTAAGGCTGTAGAGTTCGACGACAACGGCCGTCAGAAGCCGATGAACTCGATCTACATGATGTCGCACTCCGGCGCCCGTGGTTCTCCTAACCAGATGCGTCAGCTGGGCGGCATGCGCGGCCTGATGGCCAAGCCCTCGGGCGAAATCATCGAGACGCCGATCATCTCGAACTTCAAGGAAGGCCTCACCGTTAACGAGTACTTCAACTCGACCCACGGTGCCCGTAAGGGTCTGGCCGACACCGCCTTGAAGACCGCGAACTCGGGTTACCTGACCCGTCGTCTCGTCGACGTGGCGCAGGATTGCATCGTCAACTCCGTCGATTGCGGCACCGAAAACGGCCTTACCATGACGGCGATCGTCGACGCTGGTCAGGTCGTGGCTTCGCTTGGTGCGCGTATCCTTGGTCGTACGGCTCTGGATGACATCGATCACCCGGTCACCGGCGCTCGCCTCGTCGACGCTGGTCGGATGATCCTTGAGCCCGACGTCATCGAGATCGAAAAGGCTGGTATCCAGTCGATCCGTATCCGTTCGGCACTGACCTGCGAAATCCAGACGGGCGTTTGCGGCGTTTGCTACGGCCGCGACCTGGCACGTGGTACGCCGGTCAACATGGGCGAAGCGGTTGGCGTTATCGCTGCACAATCGATTGGTGAACCGGGTACCCAGCTCACCATGCGTACCTTCCACTTGGGCGGTACGGCGACCGTGGTCGACCAGTCGTTCCTGGAAGCGTCCTACGAAGGCACGGTTCAGATCAAGAACCGCAACATGCTGCGCAACTCGGACGGCGTTCTCGTCGCGATGGGCCGTAACATGGCGGTCCAGATCCTGGACGAGCGCGGCGTCGAGCGTTCTTCGCAGCGCGTTGCCTATGGTTCGAAGATCCTCGTCGACGATGGTGACAAGGTGAAGCGCGGTCAGCGTCTCGCCGAGTGGGACCCCTACACCCGTCCGATGATGACGGAAGTGGAAGGTACCGTTCACTTTGAAGACGTCGTCGACGGCATCTCGGTGCTCGAAGCGACCGACGAATCCACCGGCATCACCAAGCGTCAGGTTATCGACTGGCGTTCGACTCCGCGTGGTACGGACCTGAAGCCGGCGATCGTCATCAAGGACAAGAATGGTGCGGTCATGAAGCTGTCGCGTGGTGGTGACGCCCGCTTCATGCTTTCGGTCGACGCCATTCTTTCGGTGGAACCGGGCACGAAGGTTTCCCAGGGTGACGTGCTTGCACGTTCGCCGCTGGAAAGCGCCAAGACCAAGGATATCACCGGTGGTCTGCCGCGCGTTGCCGAACTGTTCGAAGCTCGTCGTCCGAAGGATCACGCCATCATCGCTGAGATCGATGGTACCATCCGCTTCGGCCGCGACTACAAGAACAAGCGTCGCGTTCTGATCGAGCCGGCGGAAGATGGTGTTGAGCCGGTCGAATACCTGATTCCGAAGGGCAAACCCTTCCATCTTCAGGATGGCGACTACATCGAAAAGGGCGACTACATCCTCGACGGCAATCCGGCGCCGCACGACATCCTGGCGATCAAGGGCGTGGAAGCACTTGCTTCCTACCTGGTCAACGAAATCCAGGAAGTCTACCGACTGCAGGGCGTTGTCATCAACGACAAGCACATCGAGGTGATCGTTCGTCAGATGCTGCAGAAGGTGGAAATCACCGATGCTGGCGACTCGACCTACATCGTCGGCGACAATGTCGATCGTATCGAGCTCGAAGATGTCAACGACGGCCTGATCGAACAGGGCAAGAAGCCGGCATACGGCGATCCAGTCCTGCTCGGCATCACCAAGGCCTCGCTGCAGACACCGTCGTTCATCTCGGCAGCGTCGTTCCAGGAAACCACCAAGGTCCTGACCGAAGCGGCGATCGCCGGCAAGACGGACGGACTGCAGGGCCTGAAGGAAAACGTCATCGTCGGCCGTCTGATCCCGGCCGGTACCGGTGGCACGATGACCCAGATCCGTCGCATCGCAACCGCGCGCGACGAAATGATCCTGGAAGAGCGTCGTCGTGGCACGGGCGCGGATGTCGCAACGCCGATGCTCGCCGATCTCGCCAACGAAAACGCAGCAGCCGAATAAGCGAGGAGGGCGGTCTTCGCCCTCTAACCCAACGAAAAAAGCCGTCGAGAGCGATCTCGGCGGCTTTTCCTTTGAGCGGTTATCGTGCGCGGCAATGCCGAGGCGCAGATCTTTTAAACGTGAACTTAGCTGAAACGGATAATTGCCACTTCGCCTTCGAGCGCACCCTGGTAGGCTGAGGCGTGAGGCTCGTCGCTCGGGACTTCGGTCAATGTACCGATCTGGTCCAGGTCAGCCTCGAGAAAACCTTCTTCGGCAAGCGCGTTCAGCGCTTCGCGAACGGCGGTATCGTCGTCGGGCGCCTTGAGCATCACGTGAATGTCCACGCCATCTCCGTCGCCATCGGTCTCGTAGGCCTTGCCGATGATGATGAACACCATCGGTTCGTCCGGGGCATTGTCGTTGTCTGGGGTGACGGCCATTTTGTTTCCTTTCGAATGACTGGCGGACATTAGCGTCCTTTTAAGTCCAGCGCGACGGAAATGCAGTGCCCTTCGAACGCTTCTCCAGGGGGCCGACTCGAAGCCGGTGGAAAACCGCCACAAAGTGGTTGCCGATTCCTTAACCTTGTCGGACACTCCACGTGCTGAAGGGGCAAAGAGGCGGGTGCCGGGCGCGGAACCATGTGCAAAAGCCTTGTTTTGCAGGCATGTCAGGCCTGTGTGCGATAGAATATTTCTTAATTGCCCTTGACTGTTGGCCTTGAAATCAGTACACCCCGCCGCATCGGAGCCCATGTGAGGCTGGCTGGTTCGGAACGTCGCGTTCTGGAGTTCGCCTCAAACAAGGTTCGAAACGCACGCTGACGACAACAATGCTGCACGCATGACGCGCAATATAGTGCGTCCTCTGCTTTATTTGGGGCCATCTGCGGAAAAGCGGATCGGCCCCTGTTTTGCGCATTTCATGAGGCGTTCGACATCGCCGGCGACGGCAACGATCCGCCCGCAAGGGTAACGTGACAAGATTTTGCAAGGATGGGTATATGCCTACCGTAAACCAGCTGATCCGCAAGCCTCGTCAGGCACAGGTAAAGCGCAACAAGGTTCCTGCTCTGCAGGAAAACCCGCAGAAGCGTGGTGTTTGCACCCGCGTTTACACGACGACCCCGAAGAAGCCGAACTCGGCTCTCCGTAAGGTTGCCAAGATTCGCCTGACGAACGGCTTCGAAGTCATCGGCTACATCCCGGGTGAAGGTCACAACCTTCAGGAGCACTCGGTTGTTATGATCCGCGGCGGCCGCGTAAAGGACCTTCCGGGTGTTCGCTACCACATCATCCGTGGCGTTCTCGACACCCAGGGCGTCAAGAACCGCAAGCAGCGCCGTTCGAAGTACGGTGCGAAGCGTCCGAAGTAATTCGGTTTTGAAAATCCTGGCGCTGCGCGAGGTCCTCCGCGTGGTAAAGCGCTGAAACAGTTAAAGAGACGAGAAGTATGTCCCGACGTCACAGAGCAGAAAAGCGTGAGATCAACCCGGATCCGAAGTTCGGTGATCTGGTTGTCACGAAGTTCATGAACGCAATCATGCTGCACGGCAAGAAGTCCGTTGCGGAAAGCATCGTTTACGGCGCGTTCGATGCGGTTCAGGTCAAGCTGAAGCAGGAGCCGATCACCGTATTCCATTCCGCGCTCGACAACATTGCGCCGCACGTTGAAGTGCGTTCGCGCCGCGTCGGTGGTGCTACTTACCAGGTTCCGGTCGATGTTCGTCCGGAGCGTCGCCAGGCCCTCGCCATCCGTTGGCTGATTGCGGCCGCACGCAAGCGTAACGAGACGACCATGGTTGATCGCCTTTGCGGCGAACTCATGGACGCAGCGAACAACCGTGGTAGCGCCGTGAAGAAGCGCGAAGACACGCACAAGATGGCTGATGCCAACCGTGCGTTCTCGCATTATCGCTGGTAATTCTGGCGCGAACGTCTCAAGAGGCAGTCCACTATGGCACGCGAATATAAAATCGAAGACTACCGTAACTTCGGTATCATGGCGCACATCGACGCCGGCAAGACCACGACGACCGAGCGCATCCTTTACTACACCGGCAAGTCCCACAAGATCGGCGAAGTCCACGACGGCGCCGCGACCATGGATTGGATGGAGCAGGAGCAGGAACGCGGCATCACGATCACGTCTGCTGCGACGACCACCTTCTGGAAGGGTCGTGACGGCAAGGCTCGCCGCTTCAACATCATCGACACCCCCGGTCACGTCGACTTCACCATTGAAGTCGAGCGTTCGCTGCGCGTTCTCGACGGCGCCATCGCGCTGCTCGACGCCAACGCCGGTGTTGAGCCGCAGACGGAAACCGTCTGGCGTCAGGCGGAAAAGTACAACGTTCCGCGCATGATCTTCTGCAACAAGATGGACAAGACCGGCGCGGACTTCTACCGCTCGGTCGAGATGATCAAGACCCGCCTGGGCGCGATCGCCGTCGTCATGCAGCTGCCGATCGGCGCTGAAACCGAGTTCAAGGGCGTTATCGACCTCGTCGAGATGAACGCTCTCGTCTGGCGCGACGAATCGCTCGGCGCCCAGTGGGACGTCGTCGAGATCCCGGACGACATGAAGGCGAAGGCTGAAGAATATCGCGAAAAGCTGATCGAGACCGTTGTCGAGATCGACGAAGCTGCGATGGAAGCCTACCTCGAAGGCAACATGCCGTCGAACGACAAGATCCGCGAACTCGTTCGCCGCGGCACCATCGACGTGAAGTTCCACCCGATGTTCTGCGGTACCGCGTTCAAGAACAAGGGTGTTCAGCCGCTGCTCGACGCGGTTGTCGACTACCTGCCGTCGCCGCTCGACATTCCGGCGATCAAGGGTATCGACGCGAAGACCGAAGCTGAAATCGAACGTCACGCTGACGATGCCGAGCCGCTTTCGATGCTCGCGTTCAAGATCATGAACGACCCCTTCGTCGGTTCGCTCACCTTCGCGCGCATCTATTCGGGCAAGCTCGAAAAGGGCTCGTCGGTCATGAACACGGTCAAGGACAAGCGCGAGCGCGTCGGCCGTATGCTGCAGATGCACTCGAACAGCCGTGAAGACATCGAAGAAGCCTTTGCAGGCGACATCGTTGCTCTGGCTGGTCTCAAGGAAACCACCACTGGCGATACGCTCTGCGACCCGTTGAAGCCGGTTATCCTTGAGCGCATGGAATTCCCGGAGCCGGTTATCCAGATCGCGATCGAGCCGAAGTCCAAGGGCGACCAGGAAAAGATGGGCCTCGCGCTCAACCGCCTGGCTGCTGAAGACCCGTCCTTCCGCGTCAAGACTGACCAGGAATCCGGCCAGACGATCATCGCTGGCATGGGCGAACTTCACCTCGACATCATCGTCGACCGTATGCGTCGCGAGTTCAAGGTTGAAGCCAACGTCGGTGCCCCGCAGGTTGCTTACCGCGAAACCATCACGCGTCAGCACGAAGAAGACTACACGCACAAGAAGCAGTCCGGTGGTACCGGTCAGTTCGCGCGCGTCAAGATCGTCTTCGAACCGAACCCGGAAGGCGAAGACTTCAAGTTCGAATCCAAGATCGTCGGTGGTGCTGTTCCGAAGGAATACATCCCGGGCGTTCAGAAGGGTATCGAAAGCGTTCTGTCTTCCGGTCCGCTCGCTGGCTTCCCGATGCTGGGTGTCAAGGCGACGCTCATCGACGGTGCATTCCACGACGTCGACTCGTCGGTTCTGGCCTTCGAAATCGCTTCGCGTGCTTGCTTCCGTGAAGCTGCCAAGAAGGCCGGTGCACAGCTGCTCGAGCCGATGATGAAGGTTGAAGTCGTAACGCCGGAAGACTACGTCGGCGACGTTATCGGCGACCTCAACTCCCGTCGTGGCCAGATCCAGGGCCAGGAATCGCGTGGCGTTGCCGTTGTGATCAACGCAAACGTCCCGCTGGCGAACATGTTCAAGTACGTCGACAACCTGCGGTCCATGTCGCAGGGCCGCGCACAGTACACGATGACCTTCGATCACTACGCGCCGGTCCCGTCGAACGTCGCACAGGAAATCCAGGCAAAGTATTCCGGTCAGAAGTGACCGGAATACCGATACGCTGAACGCAGATAAAAAGTTTTCCCCGCGAGGGGATAGAGAACGGAGAGCCGGAAATGGCAAAGAGCAAATTTGAGCGCAACAAGCCGCACGTTAACATTGGCACGATTGGCCACGTTGACCATGGCAAGACGTCGCTGACCGCAGCGATCACGAAGTACTTCGGCGAGTTCAAGGCGTATGACCAGATCGACGCTGCGCCGGAAGAAAAGGCCCGTGGTATCACCATTTCGACGGCGCACGTTGAGTATGAGACGCCGAACCGTCACTACGCTCACGTTGACTGCCCCGGCCACGCCGACTACGTCAAGAACATGATCACCGGTGCTGCGCAGATGGACGGCGCGATCCTGGTTTGCTCGGCTGCTGACGGCCCGATGCCGCAGACCCGCGAGCACATCCTGCTTGCTCGTCAGGTTGGCGTTCCGGCCATCGTCGTGTTCCTCAACAAGGTCGACCAGGTTGACGACGCCGAGCTTCTCGAGCTCGTCGAGCTGGAAGTTCGCGAACTTCTGTCGTCCTACGAATTCCCCGGCGACGACATTCCGATCATCAAGGGCTCGGCGCTTGCTGCTCTGGAAGACTCGGACAAGAAGATCGGCGAAGACGCGATCCGCGAGCTGATGGCTGCTGTTGACGCCTACATCCCGACGCCTGAGCGTCCGATCGACCAGCCGTTCCTGATGCCGATCGAAGACGTGTTCTCGATCTCGGGCCGTGGTACGGTTGTGACCGGTCGCGTTGAGCGCGGCATCGTCAAGGTCGGCGAAGAAGTTGAAATCGTCGGCATCCGCGACACGTCGAAGACGACGGTCACGGGCGTTGAAATGTTCCGCAAGCTGCTCGACCAGGGCCAGGCCGGCGACAACATCGGCGCGCTGATCCGCGGTGTTAACCGTGACGGCGTTGAGCGTGGTCAGATCCTGTGCAAGCCGGGTTCGGTCAAGCCGCACAAGAAGTTCATGGCTGAAGCCTACATCCTGACGAAGGAAGAAGGCGGCCGTCATACGCCGTTCTTCACCAACTACCGTCCGCAGTTCTACTTCCGCACGA
This sequence comes from Ensifer adhaerens, assembly GCF_020035535.1. Classification (NCBI taxonomy): domain Bacteria; kingdom Pseudomonadati; phylum Pseudomonadota; class Alphaproteobacteria; order Hyphomicrobiales; family Rhizobiaceae; genus Ensifer; species Ensifer adhaerens. The sequence goes on from NZ_CP083349.1 coordinate 1,147,304, forward strand.
CGGACGTAACGGGCATCGTTACGCTTCCGGAAGGCACGGAAATGGTCATGCCGGGCGACAACGTCACGGTTGCCGTCGAGCTGATCGTTCCGATCGCGATGGAAGAAAAGCTGCGCTTCGCGATCCGCGAAGGCGGCCGTACCGTCGGCGCAGGCATCGTTGCCTCCATCGTCGAGTAATCGGCGAGACTGAGGGCGGGAAGACACAAGGCGCATGTGCTATGCGCCTTGGACATACCCGCCCCGAAAGATTTAGTTGGTCGCACGGCTTGCCGAAGACGACGAAATAGTGCAAATGGCGCCCACGCGTGATTTGCACGGTGCTTCGACGTTGTGCGCTCACAAGAAGACAGGCCGGCCACGGCCGCTCAAATAGGAAGGGGCAGGGGAAACCCTGTCCCTCCGATCTTTGAAAAGTTAGCGGACTGGCCGAAATTAAACGAAGTTCACTGCGTGTTTTTCCACGGAAACCGCAAGTAACCTGAACAAGGATAAGTCGTATGAACGGCCAGAACATCCGCATCCGCCTCAAGGCGTTTGATCACCGGATCCTCGACGCCTCGACGCGCGAAATCGTGTCGACGGCAAAGCGTACCGGTGCAAGCGTGCGCGGTCCCGTACCGCTGCCGACGCGCATTGAAAAGTTTACGGTCAACCGCTCGCCGCACGTCGACAAGAAGAGCCGTGAACAGTTCGAAATGCGCACCCACAAGCGCCTTCTCGACATCGTAGACCCGACCCCGCAGACCGTTGACGCGCTGATGAAGCTCGACCTGGCTGCCGGCGTCGACGTGGAAATCAAGCTTTAATAAACAAGGAAGGTACGTGGACCCCTCGGTCCAACGGCTTCCAAAAACGGGCGACCTCAAGATCGGATGATCTCAAGGAAACCTTAAACCAGAGATGTGAGGGGGCTCGCTCCGTCACTAACTCTCAAGAGGAATGAACCAATGCGTTCAGGTGTGATTGCACAGAAAGTGGGAATGACCCGCGTCTATAACGACGCTGGTGAGCATATCCCGGTTACAGTTTTGAAGCTGGAGAACTGCCAGGTGGTAGCCCAGCGTACGGAAGAAAAGAACGGCTACGTGGCTGTCCAGCTCGGTGCTGGCCGCTCCAAGGTCAAGAACACGCCGAAGGCGATGCGCGGCCACTTTGCTGCTGCCAACGTCGAGCCGAAGGCGAAGCTCGTCGAGTTCCGCGTTTCCGCGGACAACCTGATCGACATCGGTGCAGAACTGACGGCCAACCATTTTGTTGCCGGCCAGCTCGTTGACGTCACCGGTACCACGATCGGTAAGGGTTTTGCTGGTGCCATCAAGCGCCACAACTTCGGCGGTCTGCGTGCAACGCACGGCGTTTCCGTATCGCACCGTTCGCATGGTTCTACCGGTTCCAACCAGGATCCGGGCCGCGTTTGGAAGGGCAAGCGCATGGCTGGTCACATGGGTCAGACCCGCGTCACCACCCAGAACCTCGAAGTCGTATCGACCGATGAAGACCGCGGTCTGATCCTGGTCAAGGGCGCAGTCCCCGGCTCCAAGGGTGCCTGGATCGTCGTTCGTGACGCCATCAAGTCGGGCACCCCGGAAGGCGCTCCGCGCCCGGCCGCTGTGCGCGCCGAAGCATCGAAGTAAGGGAGCCGAGTAATGGATCTCAACGTCAAAACCCTCGAGGGCAAGGACGCAGGAAAGGTTTCCCTTTCTGACGCCATTTTCGGCCTCGAACCCCGTGAAGACATCATTGCCCGCGTCGTTCGCTGGCAGCTCGCCAAGAAGCAGCAGGGCACGCATAAGGCCAAGGGCCGCGCGGAAGTTTCGCGCACCGGCGCCAAGATGTACAAGCAGAAGGGTACGGGCCGCGCCCGCCACCACTCCGCTCGCGCTCCGCAGTTCCGTGGCGGTGGTAAGGCTCATGGCCCGGTTGTCCGCAGCCACGCACACGACCTTCCGAAGAAGGTTCGTGCTCTCGGCTTGCGCCATGCGCTCTCGGCCAAGCTGAAGGCTGAAGAGATCATCGTCATCGACGATCTCGTCGCCAAGGAAGCCAAGACCAAGGCACTCGCCGGCGTGTTCGCCTCGCTCGGCCTCACCAACGCTCTGATCATCGGCGGCGCCGAGATCGAGAACAACTTCAAGCTCGCAGCCCAGAACATCCCGAACGTGGACGTTCTGCCGGTTCAGGGCATCAACGTTTACGACATTCTGCGCCGTGGCAAGCTCGTGCTTTCCAAGGCTGCCGTGGAAGCTCTGGAGGAGCGGTTCAAATGACGGATCTTCGCCACTACGACGTGATCGTGTCTCCCTCGATCACTGAAAAGTCGACGCTGGTTTCCGAACAGAACCAGGTCGTCTTCAACGTCGCCAAGGACGCTTCGAAGCCTGAGATCAAGGCTGCTGTCGAAGCTCTGTTCGGCGTCAAGGTTACGGCTGTGAACACGCTGGTCCGCAAGGGCAAGACGAAGCGTTTCCGCGGCTTTGCCGGAAAGCAGAAGGACGTGAAGAAGGCGATCATTACGCTCGCCGACGGTCAGTCCATCGACGTCTCCACCGGTCTCTAACGGATAGGCCCATTAGGGTAAAAACCCAAAAGGGAACAAGAAAATGGCATTGAAAAATTTCAATCCGACGACCCCGAGCCAGCGTCAGCTGGTCATCGTAGACCGGTCCGGCCTCTACAAGGGCAAGCCGGTCAAGGCGCTGACCGAAGGCCTGTCCTCCAAGGGCGGTCGCAACAACCTCGGTCGCATCACCGTTCGCTTCCAGGGTGGCGGTCACAAGCGTACGTATCGTCTGGTCGACTTCAAGCGTCGCAAGTTCGACGTTGAAGGCACGGTCGAGCGTCTGGAATACGACCCGAACCGCACCGCGTTCATCGCGCTCGTCAACTACGCCGACGGCGAAAAGGCCTACATCCTCGCTCCGCAGCGCCTCGCTGCTGGCGACAAGGTCATCGCTTCGGAAAAGGCCGTTGACGTAAAGCCCGGCAACACGATGCCGCTGCAGTACATCCCGGTCGGCTCCATCATCCACAACGTGGAAATGAAGCCGGGCAAGGGCGGCCAGATGGCTCGCTCTGCTGGTACCTATGCGCAGCTCGTCGGTCGTGACCAGGGCATGGCGATCCTTCGTCTGAACTCGGGCGAACAGCGCCTTGTGCACGGTTCCTGCCTCGCATCGATCGGCGCCGTATCGAACCCCGATCACGGCAACATCAATGACGGTAAGGCTGGTCGTTCGCGTTGGCGCGGTAAGCGTCCGCACGTTCGCGGCGTCGTCATGAACCCGGTTGACCACCCGCACGGCGGTGGTGAAGGCCGTACCTCGGGTGGTCGTCACCCGGTTACCCCGTGGGGCAAGCCCACGAAGGGCAAGCGTACGCGCTCGAACAAGTCGACCGACAAGTTCATCATGCGCTCGCGGCACCAGAAGAAGAAGTAAGAGAGGAAGTCTCGAATGACTCGTTCAGTATGGAAAGGTCCGTTCGTTGACGGTTATCTTCTCAAGAAGGCTGAGAAGGTCCGCGAAGGCGGTCGCAACGAAGTGATCAAGATTTGGAGCCGCCGCTCCACGATCCTTCCGCAGTTTGTCGGCCTCACCTTCGGCGTCTACAACGGCAGCAAGCACGTTCCGGTCAGCGTCAATGAAGACATGGTCGGTCACAAGTTTGGCGAATTCTCTCCGACCCGGACCTACTACGGTCATGGCGCGGACAAGAAGGCAAAGAGGAAGTAACAATGGGCAAGGCAAAAGCCGAACGCCGGCTGAAGGATAATGAGGCGCAGGCAATTGCGCGCACGATCCGCGTCAGCCCCCAGAAGCTCAACCTGGTTGCCGCGATGATCCGCGGCAAGAAGGTCGATCGCGCTCTGGCCGAACTGGAGTTCTCCCGCAAGCGCATCGCAGAAACGGTCAAGAAGACCCTTGAATCTGCGATTGCAAACGCCGAGAACAACCACGATCTCGACGTCGATTCGCTCGTCGTTGCAGAAGCTTACGTTGGCAAGTCGATTGTCATGAAGCGCTTCCACGCTCGTGGTCGCGGCCGTGCATCGCGTGTCGAAAAGCCATTCTCGCACCTGACGATCGTCGTCCGTGAAGTGGAAGCCAAAGGGGAGGCCGCATAATGGGTCAGAAGATTAATCCGATCGGCTTCCGTCTCGGTATCAACCGGACCTGGGATAGCCGCTGGTTCGCGGACAACGCCGAATACGGCCAGCTTCTTCATGAAGACCTGAAGATCCGCGCTTACCTGATGGAAGAACTGAAGGCTGCCGGTATCGCCAAGGTGGTCATCGAGCGTCCGCACAAGAAGTGCCGCGTCACGATCCACTCGGCTCGCCCGGGTCTCATCATCGGCAAGAAGGGCGCTGACATCGAAAAGCTTCGCAAGAAGCTTTCCGAGATGACCAACTCCGAAACGCACCTCAACATCGTTGAAGTACGCAAGCCGGAAGTTGACGCAACGCTCGTTGCTCAGTCGATCGCCCAGCAGCTCGAGCGCCGCGTGGCTTTCCGCCGCGCGATGAAGCGCGCTGTTCAGTCGGCCATGCGTCTTGGCGCCGAAGGCATCAAGATCACCTGCGCCGGCCGCCTCGGTGGCGCCGAAATCGCTCGTACCGAATGGTACCGCGAAGGTCGCGTTCCGCTGCACACCCTGCGTGCGGACATCGACTACGGCACGGCTGAAGCGGAAACCGCTTTCGGCATCTGCGGCATCAAGGTCTGGATCTTCAAGGGCGAAATCCTCGAGCACGATCCGATGGCTTCCGAGCGTCGCGCGATCGAAAGTGACAACCAGGGCCCGGCAGGCCGTGATCGCGACCGTGGCGATCGTGACCGCCGTCGTGAAAACGCGTAACATTCGCGTTTGGCAGCCAATATCGGAGAAGTAAAAAAATGTTGCAGCCAAAGCGTACGAAGTATCGCAAGCAGTTCAAGGGCCGCATCAAGGGCGTAGCCAAGGGCGGATCTGATCTCGCTTTCGGCGAATTCGGCCTTAAGGCTCAGGAACCCAACCGCGTGAATGCGCGCGAGATCGAAGCGGCCCGCCGCGCGATCACGCGTCACATGAAGCGCGCCGGCCGCGTCTGGATCCGTGTGTTCCCCGACGTTCCGGTCACCGCCAAGCCGACGGAAGTCCGCATGGGTAAGGGTAAGGGTTCGGTCGAATACTGGGCATGCAAGGTCAAGCCCGGCCGAATGATGTTTGAGATCGATGGTGTCAGCGAAGAACTTGCCCGTGAGGCACTTCGTCTTGGCGCTGCCAAGCTCTCTGTCAAGACGCGCTTCGTGCAGCGTATCGCAGAGTAAGGAGTGAACTCATGAAAGCCGTAGATGTTCGCGCTCTGAGCGCTGATCAACTCAACGAAGAGCTTGCCAAGCTGAAGAAGGAGCAGTTCAACCTGCGCTTCCAGAAGGCAACCGGCCAGCTCGAGAAGTCTTCGCGTATTAACGAAGTCCGCAAGGACATCGCACGCGTCAAAACCATTGCCCGCCAGAAGGCGGCAGAAGCCAAGGCCTAAGGACCAGAAAATATGCCGAAACGCATTCTGCAGGGCACTGTTGTCAGCGACAAGAACGACAAGACTGTCGTCGTACGGGTCGAGCGCCGCTTTGCGCATCCGATCCTCCAGAAGACCGTCCGTCGCTCGAAGAAGTACAAGGCGCACGACGAAAACAACCAGTACAAGGTTGGTGACGTCGTTTCCATCGAGGAATGTGCGCCGATCTCGAAGGATAAGCGCTGGACGGTAGTCGCCGCCCACGCTTGATTTCAGCAGGTTTTGACACCAAGACCCTTGCGTCTTGGGAAAATACCTGTATGAAGCACGCAATTGAAGCAGGGGAACGCTCGATTCCGGGCGTTCTTTTGCTTTGAGATGAGCACTATAAGCCGGGCGAGGGGGTTTCGACCCAACCGGCCTGGTAACAACAAGAAGGCGACCTGACATGATTCAGATGCAAACAAACCTCGACGTGGCGGATAATTCCGGCGCTCGTCGTGTCATGTGCATCAAGGTGCTGGGCGGCTCCAAGCGCAAGTATGCGTCGGTCGGCGACATCATTGTCGTTTCGATCAAGGAAGCCATTCCGCGCGGCCGCGTAAAGAAGGGTGATGTCATGAAGGCTGTTGTCGTTCGCACTGCGAAGGACATCCGCCGTCCGGATGGCTCTGTCATCCGCTTTGACACCAACGCAGCCGTTCTTATCGATAACAAGAAAGAGCCGATCGGCACCCGTATCTTCGGACCGGTTCCGCGCGAACTTCGCGCCAAGAACCACATGAAGATCATCTCGCTGGCTCCAGAAGTACTCTAAGGGAGCGTTAAGAGATGCAAAAGATTCGCAAAGGCGACAAAGTCGTCGTTCTCACCGGTAAGGACAAGGGCCGTACCGGCGAAGTCGTACAGGTAATGCCGAAGGAAGACCGGGCTGTCGTGCGTGGCGTAAACATGGTGAAGCGTCACCAGCGCCAGACCCAGAGCCAGGAAGCCGGCATCATCAACAAGGAAGCCTCGATCCATCTTTCGAACATCGCGATTGCCGATCCGAAGGACGGCAAGCCGACCCGCGTCGGTTTCAAGATCGATGGCGACAAGAAGGTCCGCGTGGCCAAGCGTTCGGGAGTAGTGATCGATGGCTAAGTCCGCTTACGAGCCGCGGCTCAAGAAGGAATATGTCGAGCGTATTCGTGCGGCTATGCAGGAGAAGTTCTCCTACGCCAACGAGATGCAGATCCCGCGCCTCGACAAGATCGTCATCAACATGGGTGTTGGCGAATCGACGGGCGACTCCAAGAAGCCGACCGTTGCTGCTGCCGACCTCGCAGCGATTGCTGGTCAGAAGCCGGTAATCACCCGCGCTCGCAACTCCATCGCTGGCTTCAAGCTTCGCGAAGGCATGCCGATTGGTGCCAAGGTTACCCTGCGCGGCGTTCGGATGTTTGAGTTCCTGGATCGTCTCGTGAACATCGCTCTTCCGCGCGTTCGCGACTTCCGCGGCCTCAATCCGAAGTCCTTTGATGGTCGTGGCAACTTCGCCATGGGCGTGAAGGAGCACATTGTGTTCCCTGAGATCAACTACGACAAGGTTGATCAGATGTGGGGCATGGACATCATCGTTTGCACGACGGCTACTAACGACGACGAAGCTCGTGCTCTGCTCGCAGAGTTCAACTTCCCGTTCCGTCAGTAATCGTAACGACAAGCGTAAAGAAGGATAACAGTAATGGCGAAAACGAGCGCAGTTGAAAAGAACAAGCGCCGCCGCAAACTGGTTGCCTCGCAGGCTGCAAAGCGTGCCGCTCTGAAGGCGACCATCATGAACCAGTCTCTCCCGATCGAAGAGCGGTTCAAGGCAACCATCAAGCTGGCAGGTCTGCCGCGCGATGGATCCAAGACCCGCATCCGCAACCGTTGCGAAGTTACCGGCCGTCCGCGCGCCTTCTATCGTAAACTTCGTATGTCGCGTATTGCGCTTCGCGAACTGGGCAACCTCGGCAAGGTGCCGGGCGTCGTCAAGTCGAGCTGGTAAGGAGACGGGCACATGGCAATGACTGATCCGCTGGGCGATATGCTCACCCGTATCCGTAACGGCGCGGCACGCCGCAAGTCGAGCGTTTCCACGCCGGCTTCCAAGCTGCGCGCACGTGTTCTGGATGTCCTTCAGGCTGAAGGCTACATCCGTGGATACTCCGAAGTCGTATTCGGCAACGGCAAGGCCGAGCTGAACATCGAACTGAAGTACTACGAAGGCGCTTCCGTGATCCGTGAGATCGGGCGCGTCTCCAAGCCGGGCCGCCGAGTTTATGTCTCGGTTAAGTCCATTCCGCAGGTCGCGAACGGCCTCGGCATCACCATCCTTTCGACTCCGAAGGGCGTGATGGCCGATCATCAGGCACGCGAACAGAATGTTGGTGGCGAGATCCTTTGCTCCGTCTTCTAAGGAAGGCGTAGCAGAGTTCTCCATAGCGAACAGACAGGTATAAAAATGTCTCGTATCGGTAAGAAGCCCGTTCAGGTTCCGGCAGGCGTCACGGCAAGCGTTGATGGCCAGAAGGTAACGGCGAAGGGCCCCAAGGGCGAACTGTTCTTTGTTGCAAACGACGAAGTATCGGTAGCGCTCGAAGAAAATGCGGTTGTTGTTCAGCCGCTCAACCAGAGCAAGGATGCTCGTTCGAAGTGGGGCATGTCCCGCACGATGATCGAGAACATCTTCAAGGGTGTCAAGGACGGTTTCGAACGCAAGCTCGAAATCAACGGCGTCGGTTACCGCGCGTCGCTGCAGGGCAAGAACCTGCAGCTGGCCCTCGGTTTCAGCCACGACGTGGTCTACCAGACGCCTGAAGGCATCACGATTGCTGTTCCGAAGCCGACCGAAATCATCGTGTCCGGCATCAACAAGCAGCAGGTCGGCCAGGTTGCCGCGGAGATCCGCGAATACCGCGGCCCCGAGCCCTACAAGGGCAAGGGCGTCAAGTATGCCGAAGAGCGGATTGTCCGCAAAGAAGGCAAGAAGAAGTAAGGATCACGCGAAATGGCTAGCAGGAAAGATACTCTTGTACGTCGCGCCAACCGCGTGCGCCGTCAAATCAAGGCGGTCGCGAATGGCCGTCCGCGCCTGTCGGTTCATCGCTCGTCGAAGAACATCTACGTACAGGTTATCGATGATGTGGCCGGCAAGACGCTTGCGTCTGCCTCCACGCTCGACACCGATCTGCGTTCGTCGTTGAAGACGGGCGCTGACGCGGCAGCTGCGGCTGCCGTCGGCAAGCTCATCGCTGAGCGCGCCGTAAAGGCCGGCGTCAAGGACGTTGTCTTTGATCGTGGCGCCTTCATCTATCACGGTCGCATCAAGGCTCTCGCCGAAGCTGCACGTGAAGGTGGTCTGAACTTCTGATCGTTTGCCAGGCGAGCCTTGTGCTCGCCTGGCACCCTCATAAGTTTCCGGTCGCTTCCGCTCCGCGTGGAGGGGGCGACTTTTGTCAATCTGCCGATTGCACCCGGAAAAGAAAAAGGAAAAGGACAATGGCACAGGAAAGAAGGGGTTCTCGCGAAGATCGCCAGAACCGCGAAGAGCGCGACAGCGAATTTGTCGATAAGCTCGTAGCAATTAACCGCGTCGCCAAGGTGGTGAAGGGCGGTCGTCGTTTCGGTTTCGCAGCTCTCGTCGTCGTTGGCGACCAGAAGGGCCGCGTTGGCTTCGGTCATGGCAAGGCGCGCGAAGTGCCGGAAGCCATCCGCAAGGCAACGGAAGCCGCAAAGCGCGACCTGATCTTCGTCCCGCTGCGTGGTGGTCGTACCCTGCATCACGACGTTCACGGCCGTCACGGCGCCGGCAAGGTGCTGCTGCGTTCGGCCAAGGCCGGTACCGGTATCATCGCTGGTGGCCCGATGCGCGCCGTTTTCGAAACGCTCGGCGTTCATGACGTCGTCGCTAAGTCGACCGGTTCGTCGAACCCGTACAACATGGTTCGCGCCACGTTCGACGCCCTCAAGAACCAGATGCACCCGAAGGACATCGCAGCTCAGCGCGGCATGAAGTACGCCACGCTCCAGGCTCGTCGTGTTGCCTCCGGCGCTGCTTCCGAAGAATAAGGGAGCTGACAGATGGCTAAGAAAGAAGTCGCCGCGAAGACCGTTACCGTCGAGCAGATCGGTAGCCCCATTCGCCGTCCGGCCGTACAGCGTCAGACGCTCATCGGTCTGGGCCTCAACAAGATGCACCGGGTTCGCACGCTGGAAGACACTCCGTCTGTTCGCGGCATGATCCGGACCGTCCAGCACCTCGTTCGCGTCGTCGACGAGAAGTGAGGGGGATAAGATCATGAAACTGAATGAAATCAAGGACAACGAAGGCTCGACCCACAGCCGCAAGCGCCTCGGCCGTGGTATCGGCTCGGGCTCCGGCAAGACGGCCGGCCGCGGTGTAAAGGGTCAGAAGGCTCGTTCGGGTGTTGCCATCAACGGCTTCGAAGGCGGTCAGATGCCAATCTACCGTCGTCTGCCGAAGCGCGGCTTCAACAACATCTTCGCTTCGGAGTTTGTTGTCGTGTCGCTCGGCCGCATCCAGACGGCAATCGACGCCAAGAAGCTCGACGCTTCCAAGACCGTCGATGCAGCTGCCCTCAAGGCTGCTGGCGTTATCCGTCGCGAAAAGGACGGCGTCCGCGTTCTCTCTGACGGCGAACTGAAGGCGAAGGTTTCGATCGAAGTTGCTGGCGCTTCCAAGTCGGCGATCGAAAAGATCGAAAAGGCCGGCGGTTCGGTCAAGCTGCTCGCAGCTGCTGCTGAATAATATTATTGATGAACCGCCCGGGGTGCTTCACTCCGGGCGGTTTTGCTCCCATATGTGAGCCTCACGTCCGCAGCCGGCGAATCGCTCGCCGCGAGCGGACATAGCGGAAACCACGGTGAGGCATCCGATTGCAGACACAATCGCCTCGCGTCCGGTTTTCAATACGAAAAGTTACTCCTTCCGGAACGGACCGGGTGTTCCCGCTGATTCCGAGATTTGGTACGCGGAGAATTGCATGGCTTCTGCAGCGGAACAGCTCGCCTCGAACCTGAATTTCTCGACTTTCGCTAAGGCGGAAGATCTGAAGAAACGACTTTGGTTCACGCTTGGTGCGCTTCTGGTTTACCGTCTTGGCACCTATATCCCGCTGCCCGGCCTCAACCCGGACGCGTTTGCCCAGGCATTCCGCGGCCAGAGCGGTGGTATTCTCGGCCTCTTCAACATGTTTTCGGGCGGTGCAGTTGAGCGCATGGCGATCTTCGCGCTCGGCATCATGCCTTATATCTCTGCCTCGATCATCGTTCAGCTGATGACCTCGGTCGTTCCGGCTCTGGAACAGCTGAAGAAGGAAGGCGAGCAGGGGCGCAAGATCATCAACCAGTATACCCGTTACGGCACGGTGCTTCTCGGCACGGCGCAGGCTTATGCCATCGCTGTCGGCCTCGAGAGCGGCAACGGCCTCGTGAACGATCCGGGTTGGTTCTTCCGCATTTCGACCGTCATTTCGCTGCTCGGCGGCACCATGTTCCTGATGTGGCTCGGTGAGCAGATCACCTCGCGCGGTATCGGCAACGGTATTTCGCTGATCATCTTCGCCGGTATCGTTGCGCATCTGCCGACGGCACTGGCCGGTACACTCGAACTCGGCCGCACCGGCGCGCTCTCGACCCCGCTGATTCTCGCGATCATCATCATGGTCGTGGCCGTCATTGCCTTGATCGTCTTCGTGGAGCGGGCGCAGCGGCGGCTTTTGATCCAGTATCCGAAGCGCCAGGTCGGCAACCGCATGTTCCAGGGCGACACCTCGCACCTGCCGCTGAAGCTCAACACCTCGGGCGTCATCCCGGCGATCTTCGCCTCGTCGCTGCTGCTCTTGCCGGCGACGCTTGCGGGCTTTGCCAACACGGCGACGCTGCCGGGTTGGGCGACCACGATCGTTGGCGCGCTTGGCCACGGCAAGCCGCTCTACATGGTCCTCTACGGTGCGATGATTGCGTTCTTCGCCTTCTTCTACACGGCGATCGTCTTCAATCCGAAAGACACGGCCGACAATCTGAAGAAACATGGCGGCTTCATTCCTGGCATTCGCCCGGGCGAGCGCACTGCGGAATACATCGATTATGTCTTGACGCGCATCACCGTCATCGGTGCGGTCTACCTGATCTTCGTCTGCATTCTGCCGGAAGTTCTGATTTCTCAGACCGGCGTGCCGTTCTACCTTGGTGGTACGTCGCTTTTGATTGTTGTCAGCGTGACCCTTGATACGGTAGCACAGATCCAGGGCCATCTCATCGCACAGCAGTATGAGGGGCTGATCAAGAAGTCGAAGCTGCGCGGAGGAAAGAGGGGACGATGAGACTGATTTTTTTGGGGCCGCCAGGCGCTGGCAAGGGGACACAGGCCAAGCTTCTGACGGAGAGATACGGCATTCCGCAGCTTTCCACAGGCGATATGCTGCGGGCCGCCGTTGCCCAGGCGACTGAGGTCGGCAAGCGTGCGAAGGCAGTCATGGACGCCGGTCAGCTGGTTTCCGATGAGATCGTCAACGAAATCGTGTCGGATCGCATCGATCAGCCGGACTGCGCGAAGGGGTTCATCCTGGATGGCTACCCGCGCACCGTTCCGCAGGCGATTGCACTCGGCAGGATGCTGGAAGGCAAGGGTCTGAAGCTCGATGCAGTCATCGAGTTGAAGGTCGACGAGGCAGCCCTTGTAAAGCGTATGGAGAATCGCGTAGCGGAGACCATCGCTGCGGGAGGTGCCGTTCGTTCGGACGACAATCCGGAAGCCTTCAAACGACGCTTGACGGAGTATCGCGAGAAGACAGCACCGCTCTCCGAACACTATGCCGGCACCGGCCAGCTGAGAACGGTCGATGGCATGGCGGAAGTGACTACCGTCACCGCAGAGATCGAGAAGATTCTGGCTTAGACACTGGTCTTTGCCGAAAAGGAACCGTCGGGGAGTTGACTTTCCCGGCCGATTCCGCCAAAGACAGCGCCAACTCGCGACATGAGAGCGATCGGCGCGGTCTTCAAAGAAAATGAAGTCCGAGTGCGGTCGTTTTTGACGTGTCTCGAACCTCAATCAACGTGCGGCTCTTCGAGGTCGCGTAACGAAGCACCTATTGCCGGATGGCAACTGGAACGCAAGGAGAATAGACGTGGCACGTATCGCTGGCGTCAACATCCCGACGGCAAAGCGCGTAGTTATCGCGCTGACCTACATTCACGGGATCGGCCCGAAATTCGCACAGGAAATCATCGAGAAGGTCGGTATTCCGGCAGATCGTCGCGTGCATCAGCTGACGGACGCTGAAGTCCTGCAGATCCGCGAAACGATCGACCGCGACTATCAGGTCGAAGGCGACCTGCGTCGCGAGACCTCGATGAACATCAAGCGTCTGATGGACCTCGGCTGCTACCGTGGCCTGCGCCACCGTCGTGGCCTGCCGGTTCGCGGTCAGCGCACCCACACCAACGCCCGCACCCGCAAGGGTCCGGCGAAGGCGATTGCCGGTAAGAAGAAGTAATTTCCCGAAAAGGGAGATTGGGAGGCTGGCGTCAAGCGCCGGCCTCCTTTTGCAGTTTGGAAAGGCGCTTGCCTGACCTTTGTCCGGTCGATCGGCCGGATGTTAAGTCCGTCGAGTGGGTATCCCGCTCAACGGGAAATGAAGATGCAGGGCAGGGGACGACAAATCCTTTTCCCGGTGGAGCCGCTGGAATTACGGCGGTGCAGAGATCTAAGAAAGGGATCCTATGGCCAAGGAAGCCACCCGCGTTCGCCGCCGCGAACGCAAGAACATCACGTCTGGCGTTGCTCACGTCAATTCGTCGTTCAACAACACCATGATCACCATCACCGACGCACAGGGCAACGCGATTGCCTGGTCGTCTGCCGGTGCAAAGGGTTTCAAGGGTTCGCGTAAGTCGACCCCGTTTGCCGCTCAGATCGCCGCTGAAGACTGTGCCAAGAAGGCTCAGGAACACGGCATGAAGTCGCTGGAAGTCGAAGTTTGCGGTCCGGGCTCCGGTCGTGAATCCGCTCTTCGCGCGCTGCAGGCTGCGGGCTTCATGATCACCTCGATCCGCGATGTGACCCCGATCCCGCACAACGGCTGCCGTCCGCGCAAGAAGCGCCGCGTCTGATCATATGCATTCAACATGCCGGTGAGAGTGCATCCGCGCTCTCCCGGTCTTCGGGGCTCGGTTGTCACGATTGGATGGTGGCAACGAACGGAAGGCAGAAAACATGATCCAGAAGAATTGGCAGGAACTGATCAAGCCGAACAAGGTGGAGTTCATCTCCTCCGGCCGCACCAAGGCAACGTTGGTTGCGGAGCCGCTTGAGCGCGGCTTTGGTCTGACTCTCGGCAACGCGCTTCGCCGCGTGCTTCTGTCGTCGCTGCGCGGTGCTGCTGTCACCGCAGTGCAGATCGACGGCGTTCTGCACGAGTTCTCCTCTATCCCGGGCGTCCGGGAAGATGTGACGGACATCGTGCTCAACATCAAGGAAATCGCCATCAAGATGGATGGCGACGACGCAAAACGCATGGTCGTGCGCAAGCAGGGTCCGGGCGTTGTTACCGCCGGTGACATCCAGACGGTTGGCGATATCGAAATCCTCAACCCGAACCATGTGATCTGCACCCTCGACGAGGGCGCGGAAATCCGCATGGAGTTCACCGTCAACAACGGCAAGGGCTACGTGCCGGCTGATCGCAACCGTTCGGAAGATGCTCCGATCGGCCTGATCCCAGTCGACAGCCTGTACTCGCCGGTCAAGAAAGTGTCCTACAAGGTGGAAAACACCCGCGAAGGCCAGGTTCTTGATTATGACAAGCTGACGATGTCCATCGAGACGGACGGTTCCGTCACCGGTGAAGATGCGATCGCATTTGCGGCCCGCATCCTTCAGGACCAACTGTCGGTCTTCGTCAATTTCGACGAGCCGCAGAAGGAAGCAGAGGAAGAGGCAGTCACCGAACTCGCCTTCAACCCGGCGCTTCTCAAGAAGGTCGACGAACTGGAACTTTCGGTCCGTTCGGCCAACTGCCTGAAGAACGACAACATTGTCTACATCGGCGACCTCATTCAGAAGACCGAAGCAGAAATGCTCCGCACACCGAATTTTGGTCGCAAGTCGCTGAACGAAATCAAGGAAGTTCTCGCTTCCATGGGCCTGCACCTCGGCATGGAAGTGCCGTCCTGGCCGCCTGAGAACATCGAAGATCTCGCCAAGCGTTACGAAGACCAATACTAACCATTAGACTGCGGGCGAATGCCTGCAAGTGAAGGAGAATAGCCATGCGCCACGGTAAAGCCGGCCGCAAGCTGAATAGAACCGCCAGCCACCGCAAGGCGATGTTTGCCAACATGGCAGCTTCGCTGATCGAACACGAGCAGATCGTTACGACCCTGCCGAAGGCCAAGGAAATCCGCCCGATCGTCGAGAAGCTCGTCACGCTCGGCAAGCGCGGTGACCTGCACGCTCGCCGTCAGGCGATCTCGCAGATCCGCGACGCCGCCGTCGTTTCGAAGCTGTTCGACACGATCGCATCGCGCTACGCCACCCGCAACGGCGGCTATCTGCGCATCATGAAGGCTGGCTTCCGCCACGGCGACAACGCCGCGCTCGCAGTCATCGAATTCGTTGACCGCGACGTCTCGGCAAAGGGCGCGAAGGATCTCGCCCGCGTTGCCGCTGAAGCTGAAGCTGCCGAAGCAGCCTAAGCCGATCGAAGGCAGAAAATTGGAAGCGGCCGGGTGGTGATCACCCGGCCGCTTTTCTATGTGCCTATTGCTTGGGCGTACATTTGAAGGCGCGTTCGTTCCGACGCGGTTTCGTTGAACGCGAGGGTGATCCGCTCAGGTAGGGCGAAGAACGCCTCAGGCTCTTCCGGGGGCAGTCCTGACCGGTGCGTTGGCCGCGTGTCGTTTCCGGCGCAGATAGGGTTTGCGCACCAGACGCCACACGAGCAGAACGGTGACCAGACCGAGGTAGAGCATCTGTTCGGGACCGACGACCTTCACCGACATCGAGAAGTGCAGCGCACCCGCTGCGGCGATCAGATAGGCGAGCCGGTGCAGCGTGTTCCATCGTGTGCCTAGTTTGCGGATCGACCAGTTGTTGGACGTCACCGCCAGCGGGATCAGCATGACGAACGCGGCCATGCCGATGGTGATGAAGGGACGCCGGGCGATGTCGGCGAGGATGGCCGGCACGTTCAGCACCTGATCGAGCAGCATATAGGCCAGGAAATGCATCAGCACGTAATAGAAGGCGAGCAGCCCCAGTGCCCGACGGTAGCGCAGCCAGTTGATGCCGAAGAGATCACGGATCGGCGTGATCGCCAAAGTCGCAACGAGATAACGAAGCGCCCAGAGGCCGAGTAGATGTTCGAACTCCTTGACCGGGTTTCCAGGCAGTTGCCCGGTGGCGCCAAGATAGAAGGCGTAGCCGGCAGGCACCAGGCCGAAACCGTAGAGTGCCCAGACCGAGGCCGAATGATAGCGTTTCGGAAGCGAGGGCAGGCGGGCCATGATCAATAGTTCGCTTTCAGGTCCATGCCGGCGTAGAGGCTTGCGACCTCATCGGCATAGCCGTTGAAGGGCAGGGTGTCGCGACGATTGGAGCCGAAGAAGCCACCGCCGCCGATGCGGTTCTCCGTCGCCTGGCTCCAGCGCGGGTGATCGACGGCCGGGTTGACGTTGGCATAGAAGCCATACTCGTTGGGGGCCGACAGGTTCCAGGTAGAGGGCGGCTGCGTTTCGGTGAGCGAAATCCGCACGATCGACTTGATACCCTTGAAGCCGTATTTCCAGGGCGTGACGAGCCGTATGGGAGCGCCGTTCTGGTTCGGAAGCGTCTTGCCGTAGACGCCGACGGACAGGAGAGTGAGCGGATGACGCGCCTCGTCGAGGCGCAAGCCCTCACGATAGGGCCATGGCAGGGGCTGGAAGAATCCGGATTGACCCGACATTTCCGAAGGACGGACGACAGTTTCGAACGATACGTACTTAGCGCTGCCAAGCGGCTCGACCTTGTCGAGCAGGGTTGAGAGCTGGAAGCCCGTCCAGGGGATCACCATCGACCACGCCTCGACGCAGCGCATGCGGTAGACGCGCTCTTCGATCGGGAACTTCAGCAATTCCTCGAGCCCGAACTCCATCGGTTTACCGACGAGACCATCGACTTTCACCGTCCAGGGGGCCGGCTTGAAGCCGCTCGAATTGGCGGCCGGATCACCCTTGCCTGTCCCGAATTCGTAGAAATTGTTGTAGCCGGTGACATCGGCTTCGGGCGTCAGGTCTTCGTTGACTTCGTACTTGCCCTTGGGCGCGTTGAGCGCCGCCGCTATGCCTGTGCCGCTTCCAGCAAGAAGGATGCCGCCGGCTGCAGCGCCCAGGAATGCGCGGCGATTGATGAAGATGTTCTCCGGGGTGATTTCCGAAGAAATGATTCGCGGCGGGCGGTAGCTTGGCATGGTCTTATCCGTGAGTGTTTATGAGCCTTGACTTGTACGAACTCAGCAGACTTTCGATCACCGTGAAAGGGGTACGGAACCACGTTTTCGTGCGTAGCGCGTGAAGCCGGCAATATTGCGTATCCTGCGCCAACGTTTGCCTTTTTTCCCGCGAAATCCTATCTGAACGTAGCCGAGACGAATAGGAGAATGCTTCACATGATCGTTGGCCAAAGAGCGCTTGTTGCGCTCGTCATTGCTGTCTCTCTCGCCTGTCCGGCGCTGGCGCAGGAGCCCAAGACGGTTCCGCAGTCACGCACAGAAATGCAGCTTTCCTTCGCGCCGCTGGTCAAGCAGACAGCGAATGCGGTCGTCAACGTCTACGCCGAACGGGTGGTCGAGCGCCGCTCGATCTTTTCCGGCGATCCCTTCTTCGAGGAGTTCTTTGGCCAGCGTATGCCGAACCGCTCCGAGAAGCAGTCCTCGCTCGGTTCCGGCGTAATCGTCGGCAAGAACGGCATCGTCGTTACCAACAACCACGTCATCGAGGGCGCCGACGATATCAAGGTGGCGCTGGCCGACGGCCGCGAGTTTCCCTGCAAGATCGTGCTCAAGGATGACCGGCTCGACCTGGCCGTCCTGAAGATCCAGTCGGAAGGTCCCTTCGAGATCGTCCCGCTCGGCGATTCCGATGCGGTCGAAGTCGGTGACCTTGTTCTCGCGATCGGCAATCCCTTCGGCGTCGGCCAGACGGTGACGAGCGGCATCGTGTCGGCGCTGGCGCGCAACCAGGTCTCTTCGGGAGATTTCGGCTTCTTCATCCAGACGGATGCGGCGATCAATCCGGGCAATTCCGGCGGCGGTCTTATCGACATGAACGGCGAGTTGATCGGGATCAACACCGCGATTTTCTCCAAGGGCGGCGGTTCGAACGGCGTCGGCTTTGCCATTCCAGCCAATCTGGTGAAGGTCTTCGTCGCTTCTGCAGAAGGCGGCAACGGCACCTTCGTCCGTCCTTTCATCGGCGCCAGCTTCGAACCGGTGACCTCGGAAGTGGCTGAAGCACTTGGCCTCAGCCGCGCCCGCGGCGCACTGGTGACTGCTGTCGTGGCGGGTGGCCCGGCCGAGCAGGCAGGCATCAAGCCGGGGCAGGTGATCACTGCCGTCAACGGCATCGATGTCGAACACCCGGATGCGCTCGGCTACCGCCTGACGACGGTCGGCATCGGTCACGAGGCGCGCGTCACAGTGTCAGAAAACGGCAAGCCGCGGGAGGTGACGCTGAAGCTCGAGCGCGCGCCGGAGACGTCGCCACGTGACGAGCGGCTGATCGAAGGGCGCAATCCCTTTGCCGGCGCGGTCGTCGCCAATCTGTCGCCACGCCTTGCTGACGAGCTGCGCATGTCGACGTCCCTCCAGGGGGTCGTCGTCATGCAGGTCAACCGCGGCTCGCCGGCGGCCCGCATTGGTCTGGAACCGAAGGACATTGTGCGTTCGGTCAACGGCACCGCAATCGACACGTCGAAGACGCTGGAGCACGTGATGGCCGACGATGCCTCTTTCTGGCGCGTCGAAATCGAGCGGAACGGCCAACTCATCCGTCAGTTCTTCCGATGAGCGATCTGTTCACACCCCACGAGCCACCGGAAATGGCGTCGGCCAGGCCGCTTGCCGATCGGCTTCGTCCGCGTACGCTTGCCGAAGTCACCGGCCAGGAGCATCTGACCGGTGATGACGGCGTGCTGTCGCGGATGATCGCGTCGGGTTCGCTCGGGTCGATGATCTTCTGGGGACCGCCTGGCACCGGCAAGACGACGGTCGCGCGGCTGCTTTCGGGGGAGGCGGGGCTCGCCTTCGAACAGATCTCGGCCATCTTCTCCGGTGTCGCCGATCTCAAGAAAGTGTTCGAATCGGCGCGCGCTCGGCGCATGTCCGGTCGGCAGACACTGCTCTTCGTCGACGAGATCCACCGCTTCAATCGCGCTCAACAGGATAGCTTCCTGCCTGTCATGGAGGATGGCACCGTCATCCTCGTCGGCGCGACGACGGAGAACCCGTCCTTCGAGCTCAACGCCGCTCTATTGTCCCGCGCCCGCGTGCTGACGTTCAAGCCGCACGGCGAAGACAGCATTCAGGAGCTTCTTTTGCGGGCAGAGCAGGCGGAGGGCAAGACGCTTCCGCTTGATGCCGATGCCCGTGCCAGCCTCATCCGTATGGCCGATGGCGATGGCCGGGCGGCGCTGACGCTGGCTGAGGAAGTCTGGCGTGCGGCACGGCGCGATGAGATCTTCGACGCGGCAGCCCTTCAAAACATCGTCCAGCGCCGGGCGCCGGTTTACGACAAGGGCCAGGATGGTCACTACAATCTGATATCCGCGCTGCACAAGTCGGTGCGCGGTTCCGATCCGGATGCGGCACTCTACTATCTCTGCCGCATGTTCGATGCCGGGGAAGACCCGCTTTATCTTGGGCGACGGCTTGTGCGCATGGCGGTGGAAGATATCGGCCTTGCCGACCCCCAGGCCCTGGTGATCTGCAATGCCGCCAAGGACGCCTATGATTACCTGGGCTCGCCGGAGGGGGAGCTGGCGCTCGCCGAGGCCTGCGTCTATCTGGCGACGGCGCCGAAATCGAATGGCGTCTACACAGCCTACAAGGCGGCGATGCGCGCTGCCAAGGAGAACGGGTCGCTACTGCCGCCGAAGCACATTCTCAATGCACCGACCAAGCTGATGAAGGGCGAAGGCTACGGCGACGGCTATCGCTACGATCACGACGAACCGGACGCTTTCTCCGGCCAGGATTACTTTCCCGAGAAGATGGGTCGCCAAACCTACTACGACCCGCCGGAGCGTGGTTTCGAGCGTGAGATCCGCAAGCGGCTGGAATGGTGGGCGAAGCTCCGCCGGGAGCGCAATGCTCCCTAGAATGCCCAGGGATTGCAAGACCGCGTTCGTTCATGTGCGGCTCGGAGCAAACCCTATCGCTGCGGCGGTTTCAAGCGCTGCGCGAAGTGGCTCAGCTTTGCCGCCAGTGCAAGGCTGATCTGACCGCGGCTGCCTTGCTGTCGGCGCTGGAGTGTGAGATAGAACCCGCATTGCAGACGGCTGCACGGTTCGCGATGACGATACCGAACATCCGCGGGGACGGCCTCGCTCCAATTCTAGGAGTTTGACATGGCCTGGTTCCTTCTTCTGCTTGCCGGTATCCTCGAAATCGGTTGGGCAATCGGTCTCAAATACACCGACGGCTTCACGCGGCTCACGCCGACCATTCTGACCGTCGGTTCGATGATCCTCAGCATCACGCTGCTCGGCCTCGCGGTCCGCACCCTGCCGCTCGGCACGGCTTACGCGGTCTGGACCGGTATTGGTACCGTCGGCACGGTCATCCTCGGCATCTTCCTGTTTGCGGAGCCCGCGACCTTCATGCGCCTCGGCTGCATCGCACTCATTGTCAGCGGCATTGCCGGGTTGAAGCTCGCGGCCTAACGCTGCGGAGTGCATTGACGTAGCGTCAGGCTCTCAAGCCGCACCATCGCCACAAAATGAAGCGGGCTGCGCGTCATGAAAGACGCGCAGCCCGCAATCGTATTCAGCGATATCACGTGAATTTCAGCGAAGGGCGTCCAGGACCGCGGCGGTTGCCTGCATTTCCTGCCAGCGGTTTTCGCGCCGGCGGAAGGCTTCCTCGTCGGTTCCCCAGTGCTCGATCTGCCAGTCTTCGTCCACATGCGCGGCCGTCCAGGCCTCCTCAGCCGAAAGCCGGCCGGAGGCGAAGGCAAGTGCCAAAAGGGCCGAACCAGTCAGGCTCGTCACTGTGTGGATGCAGGTGAGGCCGAGCGGCGTGGCGAAAGCGCGCAGTCCCTCGGCATAGGCGGAAAGCGCCTCTTCCGGCTGTTCCTGGTGGATTACGCCTTCGGCGAGGATGAAGCGGGCGCCGAGCGTCTGCTGCGCCCAGTCGAGCACCGGATTCCAGATCTCGTTCTGGCGCGCGACCAGCCCTTCCGGGCTGTCGGCGCGATAGCAGAGCATGTCGGTTCCGGCAAAGCGCAGGATGTCGTCAAAGACGGAGCGCTGGTCTTTTGCGACACCGTCGAGCGCTGTGTTGACGAGGCGGGTGATCGGCATGCGGGCGGGGTCGATGACCTCGGTCTGCGCCTCCCATTCGGCGGCGAGCATGTCGGCGAGCTTGCGCGTCGGCACGGCAAGCGGCTGCTTGGCTGGCGTGCGTACAGTGCGGCCGTCGAGCAGCACGCTGTGCGTGTCGCCTTCGGCCACGGCGATGCTGACCTCCTTGTAGAAGCGCTTCGGCAGCGGTTTCAGCATTTGGATCTGCGCGCGGCGGACTGGATCCTCGTGGCTCATCGTACCGCTGAGTTCGTCACGAATATCAGGCATGATTGTGTTCCATCCATTCAATGATGTCGGCCGGCGTCCGGGCGACGAAGTCCGCACCCGCCTCGATGAGGTCAGGAACGGATGCATATCCCCAGGCGACGCCGATGGCGGCGGCACCTGCAGCCTTGGCCATTTGCATGTCGTAGATAGCGTCGCCGATGACGACCGTATCCTTTGCGTCGATGCCGGCTTCCGAGCAGCATTCCGTCACCATCGCCGGATGTGGCTTGGAGGGGCAGTCGTCGGCTGTGCGGGAGACGAAGAAGATCCGGTCGAAGCCGTGTGTCTCGGAGATATGGGTCAGGCCACGCCGCGATTTGCCCGTGACGGCGCCGATCAGCAACGCCTCGCGCGACGAGAGCGTCTGCATCATGTCGGCGATGCCCGGAAACAAGAGCTCCTGGAAGCCCGCTTCGCCGCGCACGCCCGCAAAGATCGATTTGTAGTGGGCTGTCATGGCCAGCGCCAGGTCGTCCACGTGCTCGCGGCCGAGCAGGCGGGCGATGGCGATGTCGAGCGTCAGGCCGATGATGCCCTTGGTCGCCGAGAGGGGCGGGCGTTCGAGATCGAACGCCTCGAAAGTGCGCGCCATCACTTCATGGATCAGACCACCGCTGTCGATCAGCGTGCCGTCACAATCAAAAAGCGCCAGTTTCATCAGTCGTCCTCGCCGGGTTCGTTCTCTTCGAAGCCCAGCAAATTCCAGCTCTGGACCATGTGTGGCGGCAGCGGCGCGGTCACGCGCAAGCGGCCACCATCCGGGTGCGGAATATCGATATGGCGTGCGTGCAAGTGCAGACGGTTCTGCATGCCGCCGGGCAGGCTCCAGTTGATATCGGCATCGAAATACTTGGGGTCGCCGAGGATCGGGTGCCCGATGTGCAAGGCATGGACGCGAAGCTGATGGGTGCGGCCGGTATAGGGCTCCATTTCCAGCCAGGCGAGGTTGTGTGCAGCCTGTTCGCGAATGCGGTAGTAGGATATGGCGTGGTCGGCACCATCTTCGCCATGTTTGGCGATGCGCATGCGGTCGCCGTCCGGCGTCTGTTCCTTGACCAGCCAGGTCGAGATGCGGTCTTCGCGCTTGCGCGGCACGCCCTTTACCAGCGCCCAGTAGGTCTTCTTGGTATCACGCTCGCGGAAGGCGGCAGTCAGTTTCTGTGCGGCGCCGCGCGTGCGGGCGATGACAAGTACGCCGGAGGTGTCGCGGTCGAGGCGGTGCACCAGGCGAGGTTTTTCGCCACGCTGGTTGGTCCATGCCTCGAGCATCTGATCGATGTGACGGTTGACGCCGGAGCCGCCCTGGACTGCAAGCCCGGCCGGCTTGTTCAGCACGATTACCTTGGCGTCCTCGTGCAGCACCATTCGCGACAGGAGTTCGCTGTCCGGCGAATGCCTGAGGTCGCGGCCGGCGATCGGGCCGGTCTTTGCCTCCTTGGAATCAACGCCGAGCGGCGGGATGCGGATCGTCTGGCCGGGTTGGATACGGGTGTCGGATTTGGCGCGTGCGCCGTCGACACGAATCTGACCGGAGCGCAGGAGCTTCTGCAACGGACCGAAGCCCAACCCTGGGAAATGCACCTTGAACCAGCGATCGAGGCGCATGCCTGCTTCGTCACCGTCCACTTGTCTGTGTTCTATGCCTGCCATTTGAGCGAACCTGCTTTCTGTTTCCGCAGCGTCGCGCGTCGGTCCGAAGCTCCTGCGTTGGGATGGACGCAAGAATAACGCTTCAGGCGCGCAAAGGCTGCCGCAATCCTTTGGCCGCTGCATTACCATGCCCTCGAAACGATGATGAATGGGGGCCAATGCAGCAATGCGCCGCGTTTCCCCATGGATACGCAGCGCCTGTGGGAGCAGCCTTTAGACTATTGCGCGCACCAGAGCCAGCCCGCTGAAGACCGCGAGGATCGAAAGCGCCACGCTGGCGATCACGTAGACGATCGAAAGCACGACATCGCCTCGCTCGGCGAGCGTGATTGCATCCAATGAGAAGGCGGAGAAGGTCGTGTAGCCACCGAGAACACCGGTGATGAGGAATACGCGCATTTCCGGCGACGCGCCAAACTTGCGCATGATCATTTCCGCGAGCAGGCCGATCAGGAACGAGCCTGTGACATTGACCCCGAGGGTGCCCCACGGGAAGCTGGGCCCGAAGCGGTGAATGGCCCAGAGACCGGCGAGGTAGCGCAGGATCGAGCCGATCGCGCCGCCGGCGCCGACGAGAAGAAGGTGGGTCATCAGTCGCTCCGGGTCAATTCGGCTCAGGCCAGCCGATCGGCGTGCCACTTCAGGTGATCGTCCATGAAGGTCGAGATGAAATAATAGGAGTGATCGTAGCGCTCGTGCATGCGCAACGTCAGATCGATGCCCGTGCCCTTCACGGCTTCTTCGAACAGCCAGGGTCGCAATCCGTTTTCAAGGAAGCCGTCGGCCTTGCCCTGGTCGATCAGGAATTCAGGGAAACGCGCACCGTCCTTGATCAGGGCGCAGGCATCGTATTGTCGCCAGGCGGCGCGATCGGTTCCGAGGTACTTTTCGAACGCGCCGACCGACCAATCGGCCGTCGATGGCTCGACGATGGGAGCGAAGGCCGAGCAGCTCTTGAACCGATCCGGGTGCTTGAGGGCGATCGTCATGGCGCCGTGACCACCCATCGAATGACCGAAGATCCCCTGGCGGCTCATGTCCATGCGGAAGTGCTGGCTGACAAAGGCCGGCAGCTCTTCGGTGATGTAGGTATACATCTGATAATGTTCAGCCCAGGGCTTTTCGGTGGCGTCGAGATAGAAGCCGGCGCCTTTGCCCATCTGCCAGTTCGTCAACTCGTCGGCAACGTCGGCGCCACGCGGGCTGGTGTCCGGGCAGACGACGATGAGGCCGAGTTCGGAGGCCATGCGTCTATACTCGCCTTTCTCCATGACGTTGGCATGCGTGCAGGTAAGGCCGGACAAGTACCAGAGCACCGGTCTCGGCTCCTTGATCGCCTGCGGCGGCACGAAAACGGCAAAGGTCATCTCGCCGTTGCAGGCCTCAGAATCGTGCGAATAGACGCCCTGCATGCCGCCGAAGGCGGTGTTTTGCGAAAGGACTTTCATGGAATGCTCCTTGGATAAGCTGCTCAGCCAGCAAGTTGCACGGCCGCATTGACGGCGGCGGCAACGAGCACAGTGTTGAAGAAGAACGAAACGATGGCATGCATCAGGTTGATGCGCCGCATGGCCGTCGTCGTGATGGCGACGTCAGATGTCTGCGCCGTCATGCCGACGACGAAGGAAAAATAGAGAAAATCGTAACCGCCGGGCTCGGGCGTCTCGGGAAATTCGAGGCCGCGTGCCGGCTCTGTTGTTTGCTGATCCTGGTTCGGAATCCAGTAGACATGGGCATAGTGCATAGCCGCCATCATGTGGATCGTCGCCCAGCCAAGCACGACGGAGGCAAAGGCGAGGCCGAGCGCCAGGGCCGAGCCGGTTTTCTGGCCGTTGAGCGCAAAGAAGAGCGAGACGAGGGAGGTCGCTGCGGCGCCAATTGTCACGAGGAAGATCACCGCTTCCGGCTCATCGGTGTTCCGGGCGTGCGTTTTCAGGTGTCTGCCCGTCATCATCCGTAGGCGCCGCCAGCTCATGACGAGGTAAACGCAGAAGAAGGTGATCGCCGCGCCTTCGAGGACGAAGGGGCGCGCAAAGAACCAGAGAACCGGCACGGTCAGCGCGCCGCAGATCAGGGCGGTGTAGAAGGGCCAGTGCCTGAGCTTTGTCGTCGCCGTCATTCATATGCCCCTTGCGATTGCGGTCCACCGCGGGCTTGCTCGTGGTGCTGTCACTTTTTCGACTGGCGCGCGAGTCGGTCAAGTGTTTCGAGGAAGGCAGAGCGATCCCGCGGGCTGAAGGCGGCGTTGTAGCCCTTGCTCTCGCCGGTTTCGCGCAGGTGTTGCCCGAGGTCGCGCATCGCCGATGCCATGCCGATATTGCTTTTGTCGAAGAGGCGGCCGGAAGGACCGGTGACGAGCGCGCCGGCGGCAACGCAGCGCACGGCCAGCGGCACATCGGCGGTGACGACGATATCGCCCTCATGTGCCCGTTCGGCGATCCAGTTGTCTGCTGCATCGAAACCCGCCGAGACGATGACATTGTGCACCATCGGGTCACGCGAAGGGCGCAGGCCGGAATTGGCGACGAAAGTCACTTCTATTCCGTGGCGCTCGGCCACCTTCAGGATCTCCGCCTTCACCGGGCAGGCATCTGCATCGACATAGATCATCTTGAATCAATTTCTCAACGGGACTGAAAAGGCGCCGGGAAATCAATCGACTCCGGCGCCTTCCTGAATCAAATTAAGAGCTCAGTATAGCACCACCGAGCGGATGCTTTCGCCGGAATGCATCAGTTCGAAGCCCTTGTTGATGTCTTCGAGCGGCATCGTGTGGGTGATCATCGGATCGATCTCGATCTTGCCCTCCATGTACCAGTCGACAATCTTCGGCACGTCGGTGCGGCCGCGCGCGCCGCCAAAGGCGGTGCCCATCCAGCTGCGGCCGGTGACCAGCTGGAACGGCCGGGTGGAGATCTCCTGGCCGGCGCCGGCAACGCCGATGACCACCGACTTGCCCCAGCCGCGATGCGAGGCTTCGAGCGCCTGGCGCATCACCTTGGTGTTGCCGGTGCAGTCGAAGGTGTAGTCGGCGCCGCCGATCTGGTCGGCCCCGCGCTTGGTCATGTTGACGAGGTAAGGCACGATGTCGTCGCCGACCTCCTTCGGGTTGACGAAGTGGGTCATGCCGAAGCGTTCGCCCCAGGCCTTCTTGTCGTTGTTGAGGTCGACGCCGATGATCATGTCGGCACCGGCCAGACGCAGGCCCTGGATGACGTTGAGGCCGATGCCGCCGAGACCGAAGACGATCGCGGTCGCGCCCATCTCGACCTTGGCCGTGTTGATGACGGCGCCGATGCCGGTGGTCACGCCGCAGCCGATGTAGCAGATCTTGTCGAAGGGGGCGTCCGGATTGACCTTGGCGACGGCAATCTCGGGCAGCACCGTGTAGTTGGCGAAGGTCGAGCAGCCCATGTAGTGGTGGATCTTGTCGTTGCCGATCGAGAAGCGCGAGGTGCCGTCCGGCATCAGGCCCTGGCCTTGCGTCGCGCGGATGGCGGTGCACAGGTTGGTCTTGCGCGACAGGCACGACGGGCAGGAGCGGCATTCGGGCGTGTAGAGCGGAATGACGTGGTCGCCCTTCTTCACCGAGGTGACGCCCGGGCCGACGTCGACGACGATGCCGGCGCCTTCATGGCCGAGGATCGCAGGAAACAGGCCTTCCGGGTCGGCGCCCGACAGCGTGAAGTCGTCGGTGTGGCATATGCCGGTGGCCTTGACCTCGATCAGCACCTCGCCGGCCTTTGGGCCTTCGAGTTGAACCGTCATGACCTCGAGCGGCTTGCCTGCCTGAACGGCAACGGCGGCGCGTACGTCCATCTATTTTCTCCCTTTGGATAAAATGGTTTCGGGCCGCCAGAACGGCGGCAAGTTGGAATCGGCAATAAGCTAACGAATGTTCTGTTGAACGCGATTGAGTTCCATCTCAAGTGCGGCGATCGCCTTGCCGGTCTGTTCGTGCAGCTTCTTGACCAGGGCAAGCTGTTCGCGGATGCCGTCGCGCTCGTCATCGACCGTGTCCGAATCCGGCGCCTTGCCGAGGCCGGCAATCAGCCACGCCGGGGTAACGCCCAGCACACCGGCAAGCAGGAAGAGCCGGTTCGTCCGGGGTTCGGCACGGTCGCGCTCCCAGGCGGCGACCGTTTCGGTGCGTACCCCAAGCTGGTCGGCAAGATCCTTGGTGCTGAGATTGGCGGCGTCGCGCGCCCTCCAGATGCGTCCACCCAACGTGTCACCATCACTGGTATCGCGCAGGCGGGCAATCATCGTTTCGGTGGACAAGCGCATGGATATCTCCTTTGCCACGGTTACGTTCAAAGGTCCCGGAGAAGAGGTAGAGAGCCGCTTTCGATTTCCGGGGCTGAAGATTGTCCCGAGCTTATAGGCATTTGACCGGCGAGGGACCACCCCGAAGCGCCAAAAACACCGTCAATTGCGGCTAAGGCGCGGATAGTTCGTTCCCCGGCGCATCTTCGGCCGTTGAAAAGCGCGGCTCAGGCTCTAATGTGCGGCGGCCAACCGGAGCTTGCCCTTATGACTGACTCCCGAACTGCGGCCGCCGAGCCCACCGATACCGTGATGCAAGGCGTCGCCATCATGCTGTTCGCGATGGTCATCCTGCCCGGCATGGATGTGATTGCGAAATACATGGCTGTCTACGAGGGCATGTCGCCCGGCCAAGTGACATTCTATCGATTCTTCTTCCAGCTCGTGGCGACCTTGCCCATGCTGCTTCGCGCCGGCGGCCTGCGGGCGCTGAAGCCGAAGCGCCCCTTCGCCAATCTGCTGCGCGGCGTGCTGCTGGCAACAGCAGCCTTGTTCTTCTTCATTTCCGTGAAGTACATGCCGCTCGCCGACACCTTTGCCATCTATTTCGTCGAGCCCTTCATCCTGACCTGCCTTTCTGCCGTGTTCCTCAAGGAGAAGGTCGGCTGGCGGCGCTGGCTTGCCATCGTCGTCGGCTTCGGTGGAGCGATGATCGTCATCCAGCCGAGTTTTGCCGCTTTCGGCATAACCGCGCTGTTGCCGGTTGCCTGCGCCTTCGTCTTTGCGTGCTACCTGCTTCTCAATCGCGCGGTCGGGACAGGCGACTCGCCGCTGACGATGCAGACCATCGCCGGAATCGGCGGCACGCTGACGATGGGGCTGGTGATTTTGGTCGGTAACGGCATGGGGAGTGCCGATTTCGCGCCCTCGTTGCCGGCGTCGTCGCTTGGGTGGACGTTGGTTGTCGTGCTCGGCGCGCTCTCCGGCTACGGCCACCTGCTGGTCGTCAAGGCCTTCCGGGCAGCACCCGTGTCGTTGCTGGCGCCGTTCCACTACTTCGAGATCGTTACGGCGACGGCGCTCGGCTACCTCATCTTCGGAGACTTCCCGTCGCTCTCCAAATGGCTCGGCATCGCCATCATTGTCGGCTCGGGGCTCTTTATTATCTGGCGCGAGCGGCAAGCCAGCAGGCGGGCCGCAAGCTGATCAGGGTCACGCCGCATCGTTCCTGGTCGGGCCGAAGATCGCCTCGAACGCCTCGCGCAGGCGGATGTCGACATCGGGCATCATGACCGGCAGGCCAAGGTCAACGAGGCTGGTCACGCCGTAACCGCGAATGCCGCAGGGCACGATGCCGCCGAAGTGGTCGAGATCCGGATCGACGTTCAGAGCGAAGCCGTGAAAGCTCACCCATTTGCGCAGACGGATCCCGATCGCGGCGATCTTGTCTTCCGACATTGAGCCGTCGGGCAGGGGAGGCTTTTCCGGGCGGCGCACCCAGACCCCAACCCGGTCTTCGCGCCGCTCGCCCCGGACATTCATCGAATCGAGCGTAGAGATCACGACGCTTTCGAGCGCCGCAACGAAGGCGCGTACGTCCTGCTTCCGGCGCTTGAGATCGAGCATGACGTAAACGACGCGCTGGCCCGGCCCGTGATAGGTGTATTCGCCGCCGCGGCCCGTGGCGAACACCGGAAAGCGATCGGGCATCACCAGGTCAGCGACATCGGCACTGGTGCCGGCTGTATAAAGTGGGGGATGTTCCACCAGCCAGACGAGTTCGTCAGCGGTGCCAGCGGCGATTGCCGCAGCTTCCTGCTCCATCAGCTCGACCGCCTGTGGATAATCCACCAGTTCAGAGGCAATTCGCCAGCGAACCGGGGCCGATTCTGGAGGGGCAAACATGTCCTGGTTCAGATTGTCACGCTGCATTCGCTCGGTATTCCTGTGCCTTGAGAGCCTGTACATGGGATGAGGCGAGGCAAGAGTCCAGCGTTTCCAAGGCTTCGCGAACGGGCTGTTGAAATAGTTTTCGTTCCCGTCAAATTTCTGTCGTCATCCCCTTGTGCGCCCCAGGGGCTTTTGCTACATGCAGCCCCGTCGGCGCAAGTCGACATCTACCACGATGCGGTCGTGGCGGAATTGGTAGACGCGCAGCGTTGAGGTCGCTGTGGGGCAACCCGTGGAAGTTCGAGTCTTCTCGACCGCACCAAAAGAACCCGGCTTCGGCCGGGTTTTTTGTTTTTTATCTTAAGCTTAGCAAATGCCGGATTTACCTGGGATCCTATGCTTGAAAGATCCGGTCGCAGCAGGTTGCTGGTCAGGGACAGGCGTTCGACGTGCAGCGAGGACGCTGGTCCGCCTCGCTCGTGACGCGTTGATGTCTGCCGCGATCTCGTCCCGGTGACAACGTGTCCCGGCACGGCTCTCGGGAGCAGGAATAGACGCTCGAACCTTGCTCCTTTGCGCCGCGCTGCTTCGGGCGCTGCTTTCCGTCGCGATCGTTCGATTTGTCCACAGCCGTCCCTTGTGCATGGCAGGCGCTTTTGCTACATGCAGCCGCGCCGGCGCAAGTCGGCCCTACCACGATGCGGTCGTGGCGGAATTGGTAGACGCGCAGCGTTGAGGTCGCTGTGGGGCAACCCGTGGAAGTTCGAGTCTTCTCGACCGCACCAAAAGAACCCGGCTTCGGCCGGGTTTTTTGTTTTTTCGCCGGTACTGAGCTTCCGAGCGCCAGCACGCAGCCATGCGAACGTCAACAAGACTTTCCACCGCGCGTGCATGTCCTCCGCGCGCCCGACACAAGGATAAAGAGCACCGCCACATTTCGCCACACAGTCGAAATGGCTTGGAATGTTATTTGGTGCTAACATTCATCCAGTGTTCCAGGGCGAGGGGCGGGCTGGAAGCGCTTTGCTGAGCGCGGCCGCGGTCGGTGACCCTCGCCAATGATGAAGCCTTGTTTGCTTGGGAGGTATTCTTGGTCGGCGATCTCAAGACTGTTGCCGATACGATCCTCGATACTGTCGTCAACGCTGCCGATGGCGTGCCTGGCGTTGTTGCCGTGGTTACGGACAATCGGGGCGATATCTACACGGGCGCGGCCGGAAAGCGTGCGTTGGGCGGCGCTGAGGACATGACCGTCGACAGTGTTTTCGCGATCTTCTCGATGACGAAAGCGATCACAAGCACGGCTTGCCTGCAATTGGTCGAGGAGGGCAGGCTGGATCTCGACGCACCGGCCAAGCAATACGCATCCGAGATCGGCAAGCTGCAGGTGATCGAGGGCTTTGATTCCTCCGGGAACCCGAAGCTCCGCCCGCCCAGGCGGGACATTACGACCCGCATGCTGCTTTTGCACACGGCTGGCTTCGGATACGATTTCTTCAACGAGATCTACGCCAGGCTGGCCAGGCACCACGGACAGCCGAGCGTGATAACGGCCTCCTACGCCTCCATCCGAACCCCATTGCTGTTCGACCCGGGCGACGAATGGGAATACGGAAGCAACCTTGACTGGGCCGGGCAGGTGGTGGAGGGAGTGACCGGCCGGCGGCTCGGCGACGTGATGATGGAGCGAATACTTCGGCCGCTTGGCATGGCGGATACCGGCTTTTCATTGACCTCATCGATGACCTCGCGCGCGGTCACCCTGCATCAGAGAGACGGTACAGGCCGTTTGCTGCCGCTGCCTGATTTCAGGCTGCCACCAGAGCCTGAAGTTCAGATGGGCGGCCACGGCCTCTACTCGACGGCTACGGACTATGCCAAGTTTATCCGCATGTGGCTCAATGACGGGGTCGCCCCTGGCGGTCGGGTGCTGAAACGCGAAACCATCGAAATGGCGGAAAAGAACGGCCTCGGAGAAAAGAAGATCAAAAGGCTTCCCGGGGTGATACCGAGCCTTGCGCACGATGCCGAGTTTTTCCCCGGAATGCCGAAATCCTGGGGGCTTAGCTTCATGATCAACGACGAAGCCGCGCCGACGGGACGACCCGCAGGCGCTCTGGCTTGGGCGGGGCTCGCGAACCTTTACTACTGGATCGACCGCCGAAATGGCCTCGGCGGGATATGGGCCACGCAGATACTGCCCTTTGCAGACCCGGCCTCGATCGAGGGTTACCTTGATTTTGAAGCGGCGGTTTACTCCACCCTTTCAAGGTAGCCGGCCCGAAATATCCGATTGTGCGCGCCAAGCCTGGGCCGTGCGCCCCGCCTGGCGTCCATCGCGTCAGCTGTTGCCGGCAGGGCCGCTCTGGTCCATGCGGCGCCGGACAAGCTTGTAGGTGTGATCGGGTTGAACCTCATAGGTTTCGTAGACCATCTGGCCTTCGTACATGAAACGGTTTTGAACCATGGTGCCCGGTTCGGCCTGCGTCTTTCTGTTGCTGGCGTCCTCGCCGTAGGTCAGGCTTTGGGGAAGGGGCTCCAGGCCCTGTTGGGCGCTGTTGCAGCCAGCGAGGGCCAGGAGGCCGAGAACTGCGAGATATGTCGGTTTCATTGTTCGGTCCTTGGTGATTTGTAACGAACTTGGTGTTGCGGACGGCCCAGTGCGCTAGCTGCGCATCTGTTCCTTTGTCAGCTTTTCGAATTTCTTGATTGCCCGATCGCGCTTCAGGCGCGAGAGGCGTTGTGTCCAGAAGATCCCGTTGAGCTGGTCGATCTCGTGTTGCAGGCAAATGGCCATCAGGTCATCGGCTTCCTCTTCGACCGTCTCGCCGACAAGCGTCTGATAACGAACACGGACGGATTGTGGCCTTTCGACGTCTTCCGATACGCCCGGCATCGAAACGCTGCCTTCGGGATGTCTTGTCAGTTGATCCGCGTGCCAGAGCACTTCCGGATTGACGAAGGTTCTGATCCCGCTTTCCCGATCGAGCTCGATGACGGTCACCCGTTGAAGGACACCGATATGCGGCGCCGTGATGCCAATTCCCGGTGCCGCTCGCATCGTGTCGAGTAGGTCGGCCGCAAGCGCCTCAAGCGCCGCATCAAAACGCGTGACGGTGTCCGCCTTCTGGCTCAGCAATGGGTTGGGAAAGCGGACAATGGGGCGGATCGCCATCAGATATTCCTCGGCTGCAGCGATCTGCGGCGCCGCGTCCCGTCGAGGATCGCAAGAGGCGCTGTAAACCTTGGGCTGCTGTTTCGCTCGCTGAAATCGATTCCGGCTCCAGGGAGCGAGGAGAAGTGCTAGCCGATCGCGCGATCGATGTCGACTGTAGCGAGATGGGGCCGGTTTTTCATGTATTTGCAACAGCTTGAATAAAACTGTTGTCGCCGTGCACGGGGTGGTATCTGTGCTGTGGACCTCGGCAGGGCTTTGCGCTAGCAGGGCTGTACGATCCTACTTCCGGAGCATGGCGGCGGAAGCGGGCCAACCAACCGTCAGTGACGCATTCTTTTCGGCCTCTATATTGGAGCACCGGAAAGCAGCAATCGTTTCGAGGACGCCCATGAGCAATATCGGCGACGACGACAGCGGTACCGAAGACGTCAAGCCCTTTGACGGCTCGGACATCTATGCCGACGACGGTTCGGTCCGTTCCGATTTCCTCATGCATGTCGGGGCCGCGGTCGCCGATCGCGATACGATCTATCTGCGCCAGCATGTCGCCGGCCTGCATTCCTCGGAACTCGGCGACCTGCTTGAAGCGATCCAGCCGGAACAGCGCCTGGCACTGGTCTCACTGCTTGGCAAGGAGTTTGACCTTTCGGCGCTGACGGAGGTCGACGAAGCCATCCGTCTCGACATCGTCGAGCATCTGCCGAACGAACAGATCGCCGCGGCCATCGGCGAGATGGATTCGGACGACGCCGTCTACATTCTCGAAGACCTCGACCAGGAAGACCAGGACGAGATCCTGGCGAAGCTTCCCTTCACGGAACGGGTTCGCCTTCGCCGCTCGCTCGACTATCCCGAGAGCACGGCCGGACGCCGCATGCAGACCGAGTTCGTGGCGGTGCCGCCGTTCTGGACGATCGGCCAGACGATCGACTACATGCGCGAAGATGAGGACCTGCCCGAGAGCTTCACGCAGATCTTCGTCATCGATCCCACCTTCAAGCTGCTGGGAGCCGTTGATCTCGACCGCGTGCTGCGCACCAAGCGTTCGGTCAAGGTCGATGCGATCATGCACGACACCAGCCACGCCATCCCTGCCGAGATGGACCAGGAAGAAGCAGCCCAGCTCTTCGAGCAATATGACCTGCTCTCCGCGGCCGTCGTCGACGACAACGGCCGGCTGGTCGGTGTTCTCACCATCGATGACGTCGTCGACGTCATCCAGGAAGAGGCCGAGGAAGACCTTTTGCGCTTGAGCGGTGTCGGCGACGAAGAACTGTCGGACTCGGTTGCCGAAGCATCGCGTTCGCGCGTGCCCTGGCTGTTCATCAATTCGATGACGGCTTGCATTTCCGCCTCCGTCATCGGGCTCTTCGATGCGACGATCCAGCAGATCGTGGCGCTTGCCATTCTGATGCCGATCGTCGCCGGCATGGGCGGCAATGCCGGCTCGCAGACGATGACGATTACCGTGCGCGCGCTCGCGACCCGCGGTCTCGACATTCACAACGCGCCGCGCATCATTCGGCGCGAAGCGGGCGTGGGCCTTCTGAATGGCATGATCTTCGGTACGTTGATCGGGCTGCTCGCCGGCCTCTGGTTCCAGGACCCGAACATCGGTGGCATCATCGCGACGGCGATGCTGATCAATATGATGGCTGCGGCGCTTGCCGGCATTCTCGTTCCGCTCTGCCTGGATCGTTTCGGCGCGGACCCGGCCGTCTCTTCCGCTGTCTTCGTGACCGCCATCACTGACGTCACCGGCTTCTTCAGCTTTCTCGGCATCGCCACCTGGTGGTTCCACGTCACGTAAGGTGAGCGCGTTTGTTTGACTTTTACGTCAAGGTCAACGATAGTATCCGCATTACAGCGCGCGCATCTTCTGGGACGCGCTCAGATCGCTGTAACACTTTGACCTGCTGCATAGTCATGACCTCAGATCGATGCCGATTTTAGGGGGTATGCGGTAAATCGTGGAATGGCAGCGTGAATAAATATTATAGCATCACCGAATTGACGCGGGAATTCGGCATCTCGACCCGGACGCTGCGGTTCTATGAGGACGAAGGCCTCATTCATCCCGAGCGCCGTGGGCGTACGCGGCTGTTCCGGCCGGCGGATCGGCGGCTGATCCAGGAAATATTGCGTGGCCGGCGTATTGGCTTCACGATTGCCGAAATCCGCGAGATTATCCAGGTCTACAAGGACCCGCCGGGCGAGATGGGCCAGCTTCGGTTGTTGATGAGCCGTGTCGAGGAAAAGCGCGAGGAGCTTCGGCAGAAGCGCAAGGATATCGAAGACACGCTGGCAGAGCTCGACAATGTCGAGGAGGCGTGCCTGACGCGCCTCGCGGAAATCGGCGTCGGTACCTGACGCGTTTTTCGCTCCAAAAGGAAAGTTTCAAAGGGTGGTGCTGGCGCCGCGCTTTTTTATTCGCAGTTTCCGGCGCTGCTTTCAGATCCAGCGGCTGGTGTGCCGGCAATAGCGTTCGAATTCGAAGCCGAAGCGCGACAGCAGATGCCGCTCTTCGTTGCGGATGGCAAATAGCGTTGTCAGCATCACCGCGGCAATCGCTGTGATGAAAAACCACGGATTGAGCGTCGCCAGACCGAAGCCGACCATCATCAGTGTATAGCCGAGATAGATCGGGTTGCGCGTGAAGCGGAAGGGCCCGTAGGTCACGAGGCAGGTCGCCGAGCGGTAGGGCATGACGGCCGTGTGCCGGTCGAGCAAGGTCTTCACTGCCCAAAGGTCCAGCCAGATCGCAGCAACGATCAGGGTGCCGCCGCTGATCCAGGGAAACCAACTGTGACCATGAGCGACCGGGATGGGAGAGTGTCGCGCCAGAACAAGGGCTGCGAGCGTGGCGACGCCGTAGAGCAGGGCGGGCCACGGGAAATTCAGCGGCTTGGCACGATAGGCATTCATGTCCTAGTCCCCTGATTGCACGTCCATTGTGCACTGTCGTGCGATTCGCGCAATGCGTTCATCGGTGCTGACATTGATCTCTCCCCTGTTCAGATCGTCGAACAGGTTCTGTTGCACCAGAAGGTCGAGCGTACAGCCGCAGAAGGCCTCACACGGCACGGCCGGGTTGCCCTGGTTGCAGGCCGCGACGCAGTTGCTGCGGTAGGCTTGCTTGGGATCCGGCAATGTCGGCGGTGAAATCAGCGAGAAGAGATAGACCAGTCCGATGAGCACGGGCTGGTGAATGAGGTATATGGCCAGACTGTGACGGCTGCCGAAGACGAACGGCCTCATCCACAGTTTGCCCTTGTCGCCTGTGGACCGACGGTTTGCCAGGGGCGCGACAAGGCGCGCGTGAAAGAGCTTGGCTGCGCCAAGACCGAGCAGGAAAGGCCCGAGCCACGGCAGCAGCGGTACGTAATCGTTGGAACGCGGCAGTGTTTCGGATAGCCCGACCCACCAGAGCCAGGGCGCGTCGAAGATCGGCGAGCGCAGGTAGAAAGGCGCCGCAATGGCTGCGACGGCCGCGATGATGGAGATGGCCGCGGGAAGCCGGAGGAAAACGAGGCCGATCACGCTTGCCGCGGCGATCGCGTGCAGAATACCGAAGAAGATGAACGTGTCAGGGAACGCGAAGTAGGTCGCAATGGTAATCAGCGCCGCGGCGCCGGCGATCTTCGCGAAGCGGCGTGTGAACGCGTCGAGGCGGAGTTTCGGCCATTGTCCGAGCACAAGGCTGTAGCCGGCGAGAAACAGGAAGCTGCTGGCGATGAGCCGGGCGAAGATCTTCCAGCCGCCGGTGCCGGCGGTTCCCGCAGCAACATAGCCGAAGAACTCGAGATCCCAGACAAAGTGATAGGTGGCCATGGCGAGCAGTGCCGCGCCGCGCGCAACATCAATAAAGGCGAGCCGCCCCCGTGCGCCAGATTGAGCCGGGATCTGTGTTGCCGGTGAAGTCACGTTGCTGTCGGACATGGGCGTTCGCCATCCTGTGGGCGTGAGAAAGAATGGCATGGCTGGCTTGCGCCAAACACGCGTCGTTGGTTGGTGGAAATGATCAGGGTCCGTCCGCTGTCGCTCGGCATGGCCGGCGCGCATGCCGTCAGGGTGTTGCGTCCTGCAGCAGCGCCGCGCGCGCCTCCGAGAAGAACTGCCTGCGGGTCAGCACGAAGATGACGAAGACGGTCAGCCCGACGAAGACATAGGGGCTGATGAACCAGCCGAGATACCCGATCGAGAGGAAAATCGCCCGGAGCCCGGCGTTGAAGTGTTTGGCGGCGAGCACGTTCATGCGGATCGCGCGTTCCGCTGCCTTCTCCGCTGCCTGCGGGTCGCGCTGCATGTCGGCGGTCATCGGAATGCCGCCCATCAGGATCGAGCAATAGTTGAACAGCCGATAGGACCAGCCGAACTTGAAGAAGGAGTAGCCGAAGAGGCAGGTGAGGCCGCCGACCTTCAGCTCGAACGCCGTGCGCCCCCCATGGAAGACATAGGGCATGTCCGCAAAGATCATCTGCGCCTGTTCGGTCGCCCCCAGCAGTGCGAAGCAGCCTCCGAGTGCGAAGATCGTCGTCGAGGCAAAAAAGGCGGTGCCGGCCTGCAGGCCTGCGATGATCTGCGTGTCTATCATTTTCAGGTCGCGGTTGAGCGAGTTGCGGATCCAGCGGCCGCGATGCTCGTTCATGAGGCGGGTGAGACTCACGCGCTTGAAGCCGCGCGTGCCATCGGTCGCCCAGCTGAAACCCGCCCAAAGCAGGATAAACACGACAAGCGCTATGTAATCTTCGAAGGTCATACACGTGTTTTTGGCATGGCTTTTGGAAATTGCAAGGTGGCCGCGGCGGCATGGGAATCGACGGCGCGTAAACTACTGTGATGAAATTGCGGCGGAATTTCTCTACGCTCCTTCCGACCGATTGCGCGGTTTTCACCAGTTTCGCGCTTGGTGCGGTGGGGGCCCGACACCTTTCCGCCACATTCCCCCATTGCGCATTTACGCTTTCTTCAATATGCAGGGCCTCAGACGCGGACGCCTTATGTGCTGTCCGCGGCCGTTGAGAGTTTTTCGGAGACATCATGGACAATACAATTCAGAAGTCTTGCTGGGGCGTGACTGCTCGCGCCGTAGCCGGTTTCGCTGGCGTTCTTGTTCTTGCTTATCTTTTCGGCGGCCTTTGATATCTAGTATCTAGAAAAGTCCACTGATTGACGGCGCGGCTTCCCAAAAGCCGCGCCGTTTTGATTCCGGCAGCCGGCAGTTCCCCGAAAGCCATGTCGCGACGCCAATGTCGCACGGATGGGATCGAATGTCGGTTGACCGCCTGATCGTTTGCTATGGGATCGCTTAGGCTTCGTTCCTATATTTGTAGTGGATTTCCTTAAATCGGAACCGATCTGAGGATAAAATCGTCCAGCAAATATGAGGATAGCGCGCCGGTTCGCACAGACCGTGAAGCGTGATATCGAGGCAATCGTAAATGCGGCGCACAGGCAATCATGCCGGTGCGCCGCGAGTCAGTCTCCGGGGCAGGCAACTTATGTTTCTTTCCGTCTTCGACGTGTTCAAGATCGGCATCGGGCCTTCGAGCTCGCATACGATGGGGCCGATGTCGGCCGCCAACCGCTTTCTCGATCTCATTCTTTCCGACGACTGGCCGCGGCCGTCCCATGCTTCCGTTGCGGCGATCAAGGTCAGCCTGCATGGTTCTCTGGCCCATACCGGCATAGGCCACGGGACGGGTAGGGCCGTGATCCTTGGTCTCGTCGGTGAACGCCCCGACCTGGTCGATCCCGATCGCATGGACGCCTTGATCGACGAGGTCGAGCGCAGCGGTCGGATTTCGCCGCCTGGGCACCCTTCCTACGAATTCCAGCCGAAGACGGACCTGGTCTTCGACAAGAAGGTGCCGCTGCCCGGCCACGCCAACGGCATGTCGTTCTCTGCGCTCGACCGCGACGGCCGGCTTTTGCTGAAGCGGATCTATTATTCGATCGGCGGCGGCTTCGTCGTGACCGACACGGAACTGGAGGCCATGCGCGCCTCGAAGAACAAGGCGGCGGGCGTCAAGGTGCCATTCCCGTTCTCTTCGGCGCAGGAGATGCTGGACATGGCAGCCCGCTCCGGGATGACGATCGCCCAGATGAAACGGGCGAACGAAGAAGCGACCATGTCGCCGGACGAACTGAATGCCGGGCTCGACCGTATCTGGGGCGCGATGAGCAACTGTATCGATCGGGGCCTGAGCCAGGAGGGCATCATGCCCGGCGGCTTGAAGGTTCGCCGCCGCGCGCGCTCGATCCACGACAAGTTGCAGGAGGAGTGGCGCTCCAACAAGACCAACCCGCTGCTCGCAAACGACTGGCTGAGCGTCTACGCGATGGCGGTCAACGAGGAAAATGCCGCCGGCGGCCGCGTTGTCACTTCGCCGACCAACGGTGCCGCTGGCGTCGTACCCGCCACCATCCGCTACTACATGCACTTCCATGACGATGCCGATCAGGAAGGCATCCGCGACTACCTGCTGACGGCAGCCGCGATCGGTGGCATCATCAAGCACAACGCCTCGATTTCAGGCGCTGAGGTCGGCTGTCAGGGCGAAGTCGGCTCCGCCTCCGCCATGGCCGCTGCCGGCCTCGCTGCCGTGATGGGCGGCACGCCCGAGCAGATCGAAAATGCCGCCGAGATCGCACTGGAACATCACCTTGGCATGACCTGCGATCCGGTCGCCGGCCTGGTTCAGGTGCCGTGCATCGAACGCAACGCACTCGGCGCGGTCAAGGCGGTGACGGCGGCGTCTCTGGCGCTCAAGGGCGACGGCAAGCATTTCGTGCCGCTTGACGCCTGCATCGAGACGATGCGTCAGACCGGCGTCGATATGAACGAGAAGTACAAGGAGACCTCGACCGGTGGTCTCGCTGTCAACGTCGTCGAATGTTGAGCCATGCAGCTTCGCGCGCCTGTTAGGGCGCGCGAAGATTGCTGTATCGCCAGACAGGAGCGGCGATTGTGGATGAAAGGCGTCTGGCCGCTTGACCGCAACGGCCGGACGGGTGTTCAAAACAGATATGTCACTGCATCTCATAAAGCTCTGCGTTGGAGCGGAATCGATCGAGGACCTTCGCGAATGGGTTTCGCGCAAGGCAATGGCGGCCATGGCCGCGGGCCTGGAGCCGCATTCCTTTCACACCACGCGCATGGTGCCCAAGCGTGTCGAGGAATTGCTGGAAGGCGGTTCGCTCTACTGGGTGATCAAGGGGACCGTGCAGGCGCGGCAGCCCTTGATCGGTATCGAGACTTTCACCGATGGCGAGGGTATCGGCCGCTGCAATCTGCTGCTTGGCCCGGAAGTGGTCGAGACGGAGTTGCAGCCACGGCGCGCCTTCCAGGGCTGGCGCTATCTCACCGACAAGGATGCGCCCCGCGACCTGGCCTCGCTCGCCGGCGACGGTGCCGAAATGCCGCTTGAGCTTCGACGCGAACTGGCGGAACTCGGACTTCTCTAATCGCCGACATCGATGACGTGACGCTCACATCGGCCGAAAGGCTTCTTGCGCGAACAAGGGCGCAAGAAAAAAGGCGGCACAGGGGCCGCCTTTGGAACATCATGGGCTTGAGGTGATCCGCATCTTCAGCGGGTGCCGCCGGTTCGGCCCCGTCACATGCAGATGAATACCCGCCCGTGGCTGTGTCGATCGCCAGGCGCGGGCTCCGTGCGTCAACAACATCCCGACCAGATCGCGGGTCTTGGCCTTTGATCTGTTGAGCCCGAGGTCGGCAATGCGCATGGCCGCCTCGTGCAGGGGGTGCAGGTTGATGCGCGACGGCTTCGCGCGCCGTCCCGGCAGCGGGGTAACGCCCGGAACGTTTTCGTTCATCGCCATGATTAACCTCGTTACGCTATACAAATCCGAGGAAGGTGGCCGGAAAACAAACACATCCGGCCGCCAAAACTTTTTACCTTACTGCTGGCTAGCCCAGCAGGAGATGCCTTTCTTCTTCAATGCCTTGCAGGCGTTGACGGCTGCATTCTGGTCGTCGAAGCCGCCGAAGCGGGCGCGGTAGACCTGGCCGAAGGCGACAGTGAACGGCGTTGCGTTGCTCAGTGCCTTGCCGCCCTTGTCCTTGGCATTGCCAAGAAGGGTCATGGCCTGATCCTTGTCTGGCGTTGCGCCGATCTGGATTACCCAGCCCTGCGGCTGGGCCGGCATCGGTTCGGCCTTTGCAACCTCGGCCGGCTCTGCCTTCGCGGCCGCGGCCGCCTTCTTCGGAACGGAGTTGGTGATCTGGGCGTCGACCATGCCTGCGGCAACCGGCTGACGGAGCTTGACGCTCTGCGCATCCAGCGTGTTCGGGACGATCTTCGGGGAAAGTACAGGATTGTCCGAAGCGCGCTTGTTGCCGGCATAGGCCATCTGCACGCTGCTGTTGCTTTCGCCGTTGTAACGGAAATCGGGAACCGGGCCGGTGTTCGGCAGGTCGTGCTTGCTGGCAGCGGAGGCAACGACGGGCGTCTCAGCGACGGGCGCGGTCGAAGCGACTTCGGTTTCTTCGGCCGGAACCGGGGCCGACTTGGTTTCGGCAATCAGGTTGCCATCGCCACGACGCGATGCCGAAGGCATGTACTTGGCGACGAGCCGGCGCATCTGCGCGTCGCGGCTGGCGCCGGAGGTGCCGCCCATAACGACGGCGACGATGCTGCGGCCCTCGAGCTGAGCCGACGTCACGAGGTTGAAGCCGGACGCACGGGTATAGCCGGTCTTGATGCCGTCCACGCCGCGGACATTGCCGAGCAGACGATTGTGGTTGCCGATCGTCTGCTTGCCGAACTGGAAGCTGCGGGTGGAGAAGTAGTCGTAATACTGCGGAAAATGCTGGCGAAGCGCGAGGCCGAGACGCGCCTGGTCACGGGCTGTCGTGCGCTGTTCCGGGTTCGGCAGGCCGTTTGCATTGCGATAGGTCGTGCGCGTCATGCCGAGCGCCCGGGCCTTGTTCGTCATCATGCGGGCGAAACGCGGCTCGGAGCCGCCTAGAAATTCACCGAGCGCTGTCGAGGC
Source organism: Ensifer adhaerens (assembly GCF_020035535.1). NCBI lineage: Bacteria > Pseudomonadati > Pseudomonadota > Alphaproteobacteria > Hyphomicrobiales > Rhizobiaceae > Ensifer > Ensifer adhaerens. The sequence goes on from NZ_CP083349.1 coordinate 1,188,688, forward strand.
ATCGTTCGCCGAGCGGGTGACGAGCGAAAGGATCGCCTGTTCGACGGTAATCGATTGGCCGGCACGCACGCCGAGCTTCGATGGCGGCTCAGCGGAAGCGTTCTTCGAGAAGGGGATGGGCGTGGACTTGGTGATCCGGCCGGCTTCGAGCGCTTCGAAGGTCAGATAGAGCGTCATCATCTTGGTGAGAGACGCGGGATAACGCAGTTCGTCTGCATCCTCGCCGTAAAGGATCTTGCCGGTCTTGGCGTCGACGACGATGCCCGAATATTTCGGATTGGCATAGGCCGAGGCGGCGAAGGCCGGCGCTGCGAAGGCAGCCGATGCGATGGCGCCCGCAAGGACGACCCGTCCTACCATCTTTGAGAGAGCACCGAACGGGCGCTTCGCGAGATCAAAAAAACCGGATTGGGACACTACGCTACTCTTTATTCTCATGTCATGGGGTTGTCCGGACGCCGCCTCCGGGAACGACCGTTCTCGAGACAGTATCGGCATAGCGTTACCAATCGGTTTATGATGAATGATTGGTTTCCGGAATCGAACGCATTTGTACAAGGGCGATACCGGTGTAGCGCAATGGCGCGGCGCGCTGCCTGCACCACACCAGTTAGACGAAATCAGGGCACGAGACGGTTTTTGACGAAGGTCGCGATCGCTTGGTCGATTTCGCGCCACTTCGGTAGCAGCTTGTTTGAAAAGCGGTAGAGCACGACGAGGTCCTTTCCGGCGTGAATGTCGCGCTGGCAATCGGCACTGGTTGAGATCGCTTGAGGGTCGGACTTGAGACAGCGCACCACATAGGGCGACTTCGTCGTCGTGTCTGCCGTGTAGAACACTTCGCCCGCATAGCTCGATGTGGCCTTGACGGCGTGTTCGCTCAGGCTGGCGGGGCCTGCCGTGGGTGTGCCGTCGAAAACTTGCGAATAGATCGGCTCCAGCCGCCCGGACATGTCGCGCGACATGGTGCTTTGGGAGATCTGCAGGAAGATGAGGCTTTCGGGAGCGTCGACATTGTTGAATAGCGCCCGGTCCTGGTCGCTATAACCTTCGAGCTTCGGCCAGGTCAGATAGAGATCGACTCGCTCGACGATCGAGGTGGCGCGCTGGGCCTCGAAGCGGATCATGTTGGCCGGCAGGCGCAGGTGATCCTGGCCGATGAAGATGTCAAAAAGCTCATTGCTTGCGGTGTGTCCGGCAAGGGCGAGATTTTCGCCGAACCAGCGTCCAGCAAACGAGATGGCGGCGGTGAGCGCCGCAAGCACCACGACGATCGCGGTCACCCGGTAGACGAAGCCGGGCGACAGCAGCGGCCGGAGTTCCGGTTCGCGGATATCATTTGAAGAGCTGCTCATCGTTGGGCTGTCCCGTCGCAATGGCCGAACCCGGTAGTCCATGGTTCGGTTTACGCTTTCCTGCGCGCCGTAGGATGGATGCCGTCGCTTGCCCGACGCTGGTCGAGGATGGTTAATTTTCGATGAAAATCTCTTCGGGCCGGCCGGTGCGGGGCGTCGGCAAAAAAAAACGGCCGGTTCCGAGGGACACGGAACCGGCCGAGGCTCGGTCTGGACGGGGATAGTGTAGACCGGAGCCCAGTAGTGGAGAGGCCGCTGCGGCAGGCGCGCCGCCTCCAGTGTCTTCGAAGCTTACTGCGTGCGGACGCTGCCGACGGCAACAGTGCGGCCGTCCTGGAGCTTGACCCAGCGACCGGAGTGTTCGGTCGATTGGCGCTTGAGGTAGGTGTATTCGGTATCCGACCACAGCAGCACCTTGTTGCGCATGTTGTCGAGAATGAAGTCGCCGCGGTCGGTGCGGACGGTCAGGACCGCATGGCCGTCACCGTTCGGCTGCAGGACGACGGTGATCAGGAGATCCGACGCAGAGAAGCCGTTCTCGATCAGTTTGCGGCGCTTCAGCAGCACGTAATCTTCGCAGTCGCCGACCGTGTCAGGATAGGACCACTTCTCCTCGACGCCATGGATCTCCATGTCGGTCATCGGGGTGATCGCCTGGTTGACGTCGTAGTTGACCTCGAGAAGCTTCTGCCAACCTTCGCGCGTCAGCACCATCGGGCCACGGTCCTTGCCGTTGGAGGTGCATTCCGATGGATAGATCTTGCAGAATTCGTAGTGACCGATCGGCGGGTTGGTGGAACCGGTGACGACCATGTTGGCCGGAAGTGCCAAAGCTGTTTCGACCAGGCCGCCGGTCAAAAGGACCGCAACCGTGATCATCTTGGTGATTGTCTTGAGCATGATTGTCTCCCCGTTGTGGTTCGACAATGGCACAGACGTTTTTATCGCTCGCGAACTTGCGAACTAAAAACAAGTACAAATGAAAGTCGTATAAGAATAAAATAAGAATAGAATTTGAGTTATATTTAAATTGAATTTGAATCAAATTTTATCGATTATCCTGCGGAGTGAGCTTCGGTTCAGGGTTTGTTGACTACATAAGGGATTGTAATCACTGGGGCTGCGTCGATATGGGGGTCGGCGGGCGTCGCTTCGGCCGGAAATCTGTGGTCGACAATGGGTGGCTCATGCGGCGGGTATTGCCGATCCCCTCGCCGTTTTTCGACTTCAAGTATGCGGCGCTCCTTGAAATTCTTCGAAAAAATATTTGCGGGGATCGGCGGCGGCGGTCAGATCGAGATGTTCCGAAATGGAGCGGCCGCCGCCTCGTAGCAATTTCGAGCGGCCAGCCGCGCGGGCAGCCTATTCACGACTGATGGGGCAGATCTACTTCGAAGCGGAGGGTTTTCTGAGCGTGGCAAGGTCGGGCCAACGATCGGCTGGGGCTTCGTGCGGCGATCGGCTCAACCGCAAGAAATGGCGCGGCGCCTCAGGAGGCCAGCGCTCGGTTGAGCAGGCGCGGCAACGACATTGGTCTGGGGTAGGGCAGGTGAAGACGGTGCAGAGGCACCCTCAGAGAAATTCCGTCAGCGCTTCGCGCGACTGCACGCCCGAGAACTCGATGGCGCAGCCTTCCTGGAAATGGCGCACGATCTTGCCCTTCATGTTGCCGAGCATGATCGGGGTGCCGATCGGTGGCCGGTTCTCTATGTCGACGGCAGCGCCCGACAGCGAAAGGTCGATGATGCGGCAGGGGAATTTTTCACCGGTGTCGAGCGTCAGTTCGGTTACCGTCTTGCGCGGGGCAAGGCGGTCATGACGCCGGTCTTCGGGCAGGCCGAGTTCGTGTTTGTTCGCGATCCAGGTGAGCTGTGCCGCCAACTTCTCGCGCTTGCGCTCGGTGGCGTTGAGCTGGATCACGAAGGCGTCGTCGGCGAGGCGCGAAACGGTACCTTCAAGGCGGCCGACATGGTCGATATAGGCAATGATGCGTTCACCCGCCCTAGGCCGGGCCGGTGACGAAAGCAACACGTCGCCGGGCGACATGTCGACGGCGGTGCACTCGAATTCGTCATGATTGGCGAGCATCAGCCGTCCCGAAAGGTTCACCGAAACGCGCTGGAACGCACCTTCGTGATGCGGCTTTGGAGCGGTATTCTGAGCGTGCTGGAACGAGAACATGGTGACTCTGCATGACGTATTTTCGCAGCCAGAGTTTAGAACGTTCGGGTTAATAGAATGTTCGTCCTGCGGTTGGTCCGGGCGCCCAACTCGGGACAGCGGCGGCAATCAGCCGCTGCGTCCACCCTCCAGGATGCGCAGATGCCGAACACGACGGAACTCTCCCAAAAGTCCTTCGCCAGCGCGAGATTCCGTACGCGGGGAGATGGATTCTGCTGCCGGTTCTTCGCGAAACACGGCGGTACGATCGGGATCGAGGACTTTCATCCCGGTGACGTCGAGACCTTCCACTGAAGTTGCATGCAACCAGTACGGGCGAGAAAGTGGCGAGAGCGCGCCAAGGATTCGGTCGCTTGCGCCCTCTGTCGAGGCAAGTGGCAGCAGCAGCGTTTCGACCTCAATCTCGCGAGCATCGGCCGTGCGCCCCTTGGCCGACAGCATTACCGGCACCCGATGCGTCATCACCTGGCCGGCGATGCGCTGCGTCTTCGCCGCCTGCGCGTTCAGCCAAAGCATGCCGAATTGCCGCCCGCGCAGCTCGAGGCCGAAGAGTGCGCAGACATGTGTTCCCGCCAGTCGAAACGAGATGCCGTTGCGTTCACGCTCGAGGATGAACAGGTTGGGCAACAGAAGGCGGATATCACCTGGTTCGAGTTCATCCCGGCGGGGAAGCTCGCGCTTGCCGCGAATGGTGTTCCAATATCGGAAAAGTTCCGTGGTCGTGTTGCTGCGCATCTTGCATTCATTCCGTTTCTGCGACCCGCGTGTACCGGTCTGGCACATGTTCGGCCGTTCTTTGCGGTCTTGAGATGAATGGTGCGAAAACCGTGCCAGCCCGAAATTAAGGTTAACGAACGGTTTCGATTGCGTTCGGGCACCGCGACTGGCACTGGAGGACATGACTTCACGAGGCGTTGGCTTCGGCACTTGAACTGGAGCTCGGATTTGAGCTTGGCGACCGTTCAGTTTTTACTGGACGGTCTTTTTTTGTTTGCTTATGGCTGGTCGCCCCAGTCCGGTCCGAATCCCGCGGTGTCATGCCATCGCCTCGATCGAATGCGATCGAACGGGCCAATCGATGGAGAGAGCGGCAACCATGGAACGAGATCAGACGGCAACGCCACCGGAGACGGACCGGGACAGCGCCGCCAGTCCGTCACGTGAGCCTGCTTTCAATCTGCCCGCGGGCCTCACCGGCATTCTGCTGTTCCTGATCGCCATTCACGCGTTGCGCACCTATGTTCTGTCGCCAGCCATCGATCAGGAGATCATCTTCAATTTCGCCTTTCTGCCGGCGCGCTATGATCATCCCTTGGCCGAGCAGGGGCTCGCCTGGCTCTGGAGCCCGATCACCTATTCGTTCCTGCATGGCAGCTGGGAGCATCTGATCTTCAACATCTTCTGGATGGTTGCTTTCGGTGCGCCGGTCGTGCGCCGCATCGGCATGGGACGCCTGGCGGTGTTCTGGTGCCTCTCGGCCGCGGCTGCTGTTGCGCTTCACACCGCATTTCATTGGGGCGAAATGATCGTGGTGGTCGGTGCCTCGGGTGTAGTTTCCGGCTTCATGGGGGCGGCGGCGCGTTTCGTCTTTTCGCCAAGCGGGCGGATAAGCCGGCAGTTTGCCCATCTCAACCGAAGGCTGCCCGTCAGTGAGGCCCTGGCAAATCGTTCTGTCGTGATGTTCGCCGGGATCTGGTTCCTCACCAACTTTCTGATCGGGCTCGGCATGTTCACGCCTGGCGGTGCAGGCAGCATCGCCTGGGAGGCCCATATCGGCGGTTTCCTCTTCGGCTTCCTGCTCTTCGGCCTCTTCGACCCTCGCGACTGACAACTGCGAAAGATCGGCGGATGGCGCTTGTGAGTGCTTGATTTCCCCAGGACGCTGGCGCACCATTTGATACGGTCGCCGGTTGTCGAAAGACAGGGCGGCCCGTGAAGGCCGGGTATTGGAGGCTCGTCCGCGTCTGAGGAGCACGTGGATTGGCGTTCGTAGGCGGCCAGGGTACAGGTTCCATCGCCCGACCGTACCGCACGAGAGACGGCTGAACCTTTCCCTGCCGACCCGGTGTTGTCGCAACGGGAGATGTGCGCATGTCAGTAAAAGCAATACTCGATGAAAAGGGCCGCAACGTCGTAACGGTCGGCCCGCAGATGACAGTCCAACAGGCTGCCATTCTCTTGCGTGACAATCATATCGGTGCGGTCATCATCGTCGATGCGGACGATCAGATCGCAGGCATCCTCACCGAGCGCGACATCGTCGCAGCGATCGCCAAGCAAGGAGCGACTTGTCTCGAAAGGCCGGTCGCGGCTGTCATGTGGCAGAACGTCTACTGCTGCACCGAGGAAATGTCCGTCCAGTCCCTGATGGAAATGATGAGCAAGCTCAGGGCTCGCCACCTGCCGGTCGAAAAGAATGGTCAGCTCGCAGGCATCGTTTCGATCGGAGATGTGATCAAGCATCATATCCGTGCGATCGAGCACGAGACCGAGCAAATCAAGGCTTACATCGCCGGCTAAATGGGAAGGGCGACCTGCACCGCCCTCATACATAGCTCGATACTTTGCTCTGTTCGTACCGACGACAGGGCGGCGAGGCCTTATGGCGCGATCTGCCCTATCTCGGTTCGCTACACGCTCTCCCAAAATGGCACAATGAACGCGCGCGCCATCGGCGCGCGAGTAGCTCGCAATGATCGAAGAAAAGATCGCTCGTCAGCGTACGAGCGCGTCCTGCATTCGCTGAATCTCCGCGAGCTTGGCCTTCGCCTCGCGGTAACCCCGGTCGATCGCCTCTCCGGCACGGTGAAACTCCGAGAGGCCGATGTCGTTAAGCTTGGGATGCAATGCCAGGTCCGGCGGGTCGCCAGCGAGGCGGGCGCGGGAAATACGATCCTGGATGATGTTGAAGGCCTGCACCATCACGCCGGTCATGCCGAGGCGGGAGTGATGGGTTGATTCCTTCTCCTGCAGCGGCGAATCCGGCGTTTCCAACCCGGCGCTGTGCTTGACCACGGCAGAGCGGCCGTAGAGATCATAGTTGAGGTTCACAGCGACGACGAGTTGCTGCTCGTGCGCGCGGCAGACCGAAACCGGGACCGGATTGACCAGCGCGCCATCGATAAGCGTGCGTCCGTTCGCCTTGATCGGCTCGAAGATCCCGGGCAAAGCGTAGGAAGCGCGGATCGCGGTGATGAGCGATCCCTTTTCGAGCCAAACTTCGTGGCCGCTATGTACTTCGGTTGCAACGGCAATAAACGGCCTGTCGAGCCCCTCGATGCTGAGACCCTGCAGATGCTCCTGCATGCGCTTGGTGAGCCGCAAACCGCCGAAGAGGCCGCCGCCACCGATGGCAAAATCGAGCAGCCCTGCAATTCGCCTGACGGTGAGGGAACGCGCGAAGGCCTCGAGTTCGTCGAGCTTGCCTGCAAGGTAGCAACCGCCGACGAGCGCGCCGATCGATGTGCCTGCAATCATGCCGACATCGATGCCTTCTTCGTCGAGGGCCCGCAGCACGCCGATATGGGCCCAGCCGCGAGCGGCGCCGCCGCCAAGGGCAATCGCGATCTTTGGTCTTTGCGGAGGTGTCGCAGGTTCTGGTGGTGTTGTTGAAATAGATGTTCCGTCCGGACCGGACAAATCTGCAATCTGATTGCTACGCGTAAAAGTCCAATTCAACATCCGGCACCTCCAACACCGCCGAATACTCCGCAGCGCGACTCGTCGATGAGAATGCGCGAAGGTCGCTGTGGCAATTCATCATTGACTTAACTGCCCAGGACCGGATTCGATCCTGGAAAGAGGCAAATTGATGCGCGCGTCCTGGGGAGGCTCCGCCAAGCCGGCGCAGGTGCCGGCCTCGTCCTGTTTCATTGCTGAAAGACTGGCACCGTCGTTAGGTATATCACCGATCCGGTCGCCGATTGCGGCAAGATCGATAAACATTGGATACAGTTTGCAATACAGTCGGGACAGTTCCCTCGTAGCACCGCACCCTTGCTTAAGGATTAGGCGCTCGCTTGGTTTCCAAAAGATAAATATAGCATGTGTGCGCATCAAAAAGATGCGCGATGCTTAATTTTTATCATAGATTTCTGCAGGGTCGAAGTGCCTGTGGTCGTCGGTGATTTCGACCGTCGCCTTGCCGTTTTCGGCGCCGACCGTGCGGTAGAAGCAGGACCGTCGACCCGTGTGGCAGGTGGCGTCGTGACCGCCGACGGAGACCTTGAGCCAGATCGCATCCTGGTCGCAATCAGTGCGGATTTCCTTGACCGTTTGCAGGTTGCCGGAGCTTTCGCCCTTCTTCCAGAGGCTTTTGCGCGAGCGGCTGTAATAGTGCGCCACGCCCGTCTCGATCGTCAAAGCCAACGCCTCGGCGTTCATGTGCGCGACCATCAAGAGTTCGCCGTCCCGCACATCGGTGACGACGGCAGTGATCAACCCCTTCTCATCGAAACGCGGGGTGAAGGCCGGTCCGGTTTCCAGCTCGGCCTTGTTGGAAGAGGGGGCGTCGAAGGTGAGCGTCATGGAAAGGCTCCGTCTGTCGGAGCCTTACTTGAAGCCCCTGATCATGGTCATGAACCGCGCCTGCTCGGCCGGTTCCGTCTGGAACGTACCCGTAAATGTGGTGGTCAGCGTTGTCGAGCCTTGCTTCTGAACGCCACGCATTGCCATGCACATGTGTTCGGCTTCGATCATCACGGCGACGCCGCGCGGAGCGAGCGATTCGTCGATCGACCTGGCGATCTGTGCCGTCATCGACTCCTGCGTCTGCAGCCGGCGGCCATAGATATCGACCACGCGGGCGATCTTCGAAAGGCCAAGGACACGACCGTTCGGCAGATAGGCAACATGCGCCTTGCCGATGATCGGCACCATATGGTGTTCGCAATGCGAATAGAACGGAATGTCCTTGACGAGGACCATGTCGTCGTAGCCGGCAACCTCTTCGAAGGTCCGGCCGAGTACGTCCTCGGCAACGAGATCATAGCCACTGAAAAGTTCGCGATAGGCCTTTGCCACGCGCGCCGGCGTGTCCCTCAGGCCTTCGCGTGTCGGGTCGTCGCCAGCCCAGCGCAACAAAACGCGTACCGCATCCTCCGCTTCCTTCTGGGTCGGGCGGCCGCTCGCATCGTCGAGCACAGGAAAATTCTTCACTATGGCATCCATAATGGCCTCTTTTAGCAATACGGGATTGCTTGACGTTTTATCTTTCGGACAACTCGCCACTGGCCATTCGCCTAACCCTGCAGGCTTGGGTTCCGTTGGCGGGCTCCGGGGCTTTCCGGTCCTGGCTTAACAGTGCACTGGACCTTCCGGCACGGTTTCCCAAACAACAGGCGACATTGCTCCTCTTGCGGAACTGTCGCCCCAACACGACATAGCATATAGTATGGTGCCACAGAGATGAAAGAGGCGGAGCGTGTCGCGTCGTGCTTTTTTCCTGCCTACCGGAGAAAATCATGCGTCGATCACTCAAAACCGCGAAAAATCAGTCGGATCGCGTCAAATGATGGATGACATCTACAATAGCCGAATTCTCGAATTTGCCGGCAATATTCCGCGTGTCGGGACGCTCGGCGATGCCGATGCCGACGCGACGGCGCATTCGAAGCTGTGCGGCTCCAAGGTGCATATCTGGTTGAAGATGGACGGCGATGTCGTCACCGATTTTGCCCATGATGTGAAGGCCTGCGCTCTCGGCCAGGCTTCGTCCTCGATCATGGCGCGCCATGTCGTCGGCGCCGGCGCGGACGAAATCCGCCAGGCGCGCGCCGACATGCTCGCCATGTTGAAGGCAGATGGCGAGGGCCCGTCCGGGCGCTTCGAGGATATGCGCTTCCTGCGCCCGGTGAAGGATTACAAGGCGCGTCACGCGTCGACGATGCTGACCTTTGATGCCGTCGTCGATGCTATCGAGCAGATCGAAGCCAAGCGACTGCTCGCGGCCGTCTGACATGTGCGGCGATCCGAATTGTCGGCACGTGCCGGACAACGGGGCGAAGCCGGTAGTGCGTGGTCGAAACTGGGACGGTCCGTTTCGCAAGACGCCGGGGCGGCTGATCGGGATGGTACTGGTCCGCACCTATCAGCTCACGCTTTCGAGCTTCATCGGCAACTCGTGCCGCCACCTGCCGACCTGTTCTGAATTCGGCTACGAGGCGATCGCCCGCCATGGCTTCTGGGCCGGAGGCTGGATGACGCTGTTTCGCGTGGCGCGCTGCGGTCCGGGCGGGACGCATGGTTTCGATCCGGTGCCGGAGCGGCTAGAGCCTCGCCTCGTGTGGTACGCGCCGTGGCGCTACTGGCGACCGCGGCCGAAGGTTGGATGATCGCCATGCCCATGCCGATGGAATACCGCCAGGCCTCTGCTGATTTCGATCGCTTCATCCTCGATGCGCGCAATCTTGCCGGGCTCCAGACGACGAACCAGGCCTATACGATGGTTCAGGCGGTACTGCAGACGTTTCGGCGACGGCTGGAACTGGAGGATGCCATCCTGTTTGCAGATGTCTTGCCGCCCGTGCTGCGCGCGATCTTCGTTGCCGAATGGGACCTCGAGGAACCGAAGAGCCCGTTTTCGGGTCGCGTCGCCCTGACCCGCGAGGTGCAGGCGCTCCGGCCCGATCACAATGTTTCGCCGGACAGCGCCATTGCCGATGTGGCAGCCGCCTTGCGTCGAAACATCGATGAGGCGAAGTTGGACCGGGTTCTCGCCCGATTGCCGGCGGGTGCTGCGGATTTCTGGCGCGCGTGAACGGATTGATGAACAGCTACGTTGCCTTGCTCTACAGCATTGTCCTTGGTGCCGGGCGACGGGTCGTGATGGCCGATCTCAGGGCGATGGCCGAAGGCCTCGGCTATCACTCGCCCCGGACGCTGGTTGCTACCGGCAATCTCGTATTCGAGGCAGGACAAACATCCATGCGCGATCTTGAGGTGCCTCTTGAGAAAGCGTTTTCCGAGACATTCGGCCGGCATGTCGACATCATTGTCCGTCCCGGTGCCGACTGGCTGAAGCTCGCGGCATCCAATCCCTTTGAGGACGAAGGCGAAGAGGACGCCACGCGCGTCATGTGCGGGTGATGCGCGACCCGCTCACCGAATCCGTGCTCGAAGGACTTCGGCGCTACTGCACGGCCGGTGAACGGCTGGCGATTGTCGATGGCGATCTCTGGGTGCATTTCGCGGGTCAGGCGAGCGAATCGAAACTGCCTGGGGCGATGACGACCAAGGGTTTGGGTATCGGGACCTTCCGCAACTGGAACACCGTAAAGGGGCTTGCGGAGATGTTGCGCAGCTAGGCCGTGTCGGAGCCTTCGCCTTTACTCACTTTCGAAAACCCTTTATCAGGCTACGGCGTGTTTCCCGGGGTTGTTTCGGCTCTGGGCAGAACAAGCAGCAATCCAAAGCACTACAGCGAACTCTGCGCGTCTCACGGATGCGACGCTGTATCGTCAATTCGCCGGCCATTGCCGGGCAACCATACCACCCGCATTCGTTGGCGGGACTGGATAGGAGATCACTATGTCGAATCCTGTTTCCCTTACATTTCCTGATGGCTCGGTGCGCGAATATCCCTTCGGCACGACCGGCCGTGACGTGGCAGAATCGATTTCGAAGTCGCTCGCCAAGAAGGCGGTTGCGATCGCGCTCGACGACGAGCTGCGCGATCTGTCCGATCCGGTGACCAATGGTCGCCTAGAGATCGTCGTTCGCGAGGACAAGCGTTCGCTCGAACTCATCCGCCACGATGCCGCGCACGTGATGGCCGAGGCGGTGCAGGAGCTGTGGCCGGGAACGCAGGTGACCATCGGTCCGGTCATCGACAACGGCTTCTACTACGACTTCGCCCGCAACGAACCCTTCACGCCGGATGACTTGCCGCTGATCGAAAAGCGGATGAAGGAGATCGTTGCCCGCAACAAGCCCTTCACCAAGCAAGTCTGGTCGCGCGAAAAGGCCCGTCAGGTGTTTGCCGACAAGGGCGAGGCCTACAAGGTCGAGCTCGTCGATGCGATCCCCGAGGGACAGGATCTCAAGATCTACTACCAGGGCGACTGGTTCGACCTTTGCCGCGGCCCGCACATGGCCTCCACCGGCCAGATCGGCACAGCCTTCAAGCTGATGAAGGTGGCTGGTGCCTATTGGCGCGGCGACAGCAACAATGCCATGCTGACCCGTATCTACGGCACGGCCTGGCACACCCAGGAAGAGCTCGACCAGTACCTGCACGTGCTTGCCGAAGCCGAGAAGCGTGACCACCGTCGCCTCGGCCGCGAAATGGACCTGTTCCATTTCCAGGAAGAAGGCCCGGGCGTCGTCTTCTGGCATGGCAAGGGATGGCGCATGTTCCAGACGCTGGTGGCCTACATGCGCCGCCGGCTCGCCAACACCTACCAGGAAGTCAACGCGCCGCAGGTGCTCGACAAGTCGCTCTGGGAAACCTCGGGTCACTGGGGTTGGTACCGCGACAACATGTTCAAGGTGACGGTCGCCGGTGACGAAACCGACGACGAGCGCATCTTCGCGCTGAAGCCGATGAACTGCCCAGGCCACATCCAGATCTTCAAGCACGGCCTGAAGTCCTATCGCGAACTGCCGGTGCGGCTCGCCGAATTCGGCAACGTTCATCGCTACGAGCCGTCGGGCGCTCTGCATGGCCTGATGCGCGTACGCGGCTTCACCCAGGACGATGCGCACGTCTTCTGCACCGACGAGCAGATGGCGGAGGAATGCCTGCGCATCAACGACCTGATCCTCTCGGTCTATGAGGACTTCGGCTTCAAGGAAGTCGTGGTCAAGCTCTCCACCCGTCCGGACAAGCGCGTCGGTTCCGACGAGCTCTGGGACCGCGCCGAAAGCGTGATGATGGACGTGCTGAAGACGATCGAGGCGCAGTCGGAAGGCCGCATCAAGACCGGCATCCTGCCGGGCGAGGGCGCCTTCTATGGTCCGAAGTTCGAGTACACGCTGAAGGACGCGATCGGCCGCGAATGGCAGTGCGGCACGACCCAGGTCGACTTCAACCTGCCGGAGCGCTTCGGTGCCTTCTACATCGACAAGGAATCGGAAAAGCGCCAGCCCGTCATGATCCATCGTGCCATCTGCGGCTCGATGGAGCGATTCCTCGGCATCCTGATCGAAAACTTCGCCGGGCACATGCCGCTGTGGGTTTCGCCGTTGCAGATCGTCGTTGCGACGATCACCTCGGAAGCTGACGACTACGGTCGTGAGGTTGCCGAGCTTCTGCGCGACGCAGGCTTGACCGTCGAGACCGACTTCCGCAACGAGAAGATCAACTACAAGGTTCGCGAACACTCGGTCACGAAGGTTCCGGTCATTGTCGTCTGCGGCAAGCGCGAAGCTGAAGAGCGTTCGGTCAACATCCGCCGTCTGGGTTCGCAGGCGCAGACTGCGATGACGCTCGACGAAGCGATTGCCTCTCTCTCTCTGGAAGCCATGGCCCCGGATCTCAAGCGCAAGGCCGAAAAGAAAGCCCGGGGTTGATACCCCGGGTACTTGCTTTGTCAGCAAACTGTCATATTAGCGGAATATCCGGATAAGATCGTATCCCTCGGAGATTTCCGTGCAGTTCAAAGAGCTGTCTTACGCCAATGAAAACGACCGGCGCCTGAAGCGCTGGTTCATTCGCTCCATCGAGGGCCTGTCGGGCCGCAACCGCTATGCAAAGCTTTACACGCGCTGGCGGTCCGACATTGTCGGCAAGAGCGATCGGGTCTTCGGTGAAATGCTGCAGCTGATCGATGTGAAGCTGCGAACCCAAGGCGAGTGGCCGCCGCGGCAATTGCCCGATACGCCGATCGTCATCATCGCCAATCATCCCTTCGGCATCGGCGACGGCATCGCCGTTTTGGCGCTTGCCGAACAGCTTGGCCGTCCATTCCGCGTCCTTATCAACAACGAACTGCTGAAGGTGCCGGAAATGGCGCCTTACTCGCTGCCGGTGTCGTTCGAGGAGACGAAGGAAGCGCTGGCCGTCAACATGGCGACGCGCCATGAAGCGCTGCGCCTGTTGAAGGAAGGTGTGACCATCGTGATCTTTCCCGCCGGCGGCGTCGCGACAGCCCCCAAGGGCTTCGGCCGCGCCGAAGACCTGCCCTGGAAGATCTTTCCCGCGAAATTGATCCAGGCCGCGCGGGCAAGCGTCATCCCGATCTATTTCGAAGGCCAGAACGGTCCCATGTTCCATCTGGCGAGCAAGATCTCACTGACGCTGAGGCTTTCGCTGCTGATCCGCGAGTTCCGACGCCTGTCCGGCACGACGATTGCGGCGCGCATCGGCCGTGTGCTGACGCCCGAGGACCTCGGTGCCTGTGGTGATCGCAAGGACCTGCTGGCCCGCATCTATGACGCGGTCTTCTCCATGGCGCCGCCGCGTAGGCGGTTCATGCGGCGCGCGGGCTGACGCAACGTCAACCGCTTGTCGCTGCGTTGAGACTAGTCCTGTGCGTCGGAGACGACGCCCGGGTTGGTATTCGCATCGTTGCCACCGCTGCTGAGCAGCACTTCCACGTCCGTGTTGACGCCCGCCTTCACCGTGAAGTCACGTTCGTAGATCTTGTCCTTGTACCGCGCGACAGCAGAATAGCTGCCTTCGAGCAGGACCAGCGTCGGGAAGGCGCCATTTTCTTCGTCCACCGTGTCGCCGGCGGAGGTCAGGATCGTCCATGCGGTGTTGGCGATTGCTTCGCCGCCGGGCTCTGAGACCAGCTTGAGCGTCAGCTTGGCGGCGCGATGCTGGATGGTCGCTTCCGTCAGCTTGCCGGCTTCGACCTGGATGTCGGCGGCGGTCGAGGCGTTGGTGGCGCCGTAGCTCGATGTCACATGATAGGTTCCGGCGCCGAGCCGGATCACCGTATTCGGCTTCACATCCGACATGATAAGCGCCCGTTCGCCGTCGCTCTTGGTGTCGGCGGAATAGACGGAGAAGCTGAGTTCGGCCGGAGGTATGCGCACATCACTGCCGGAGACGGCGTTGAGCTTGATGCCGCCTGCATCGAGAACCAGAACCTGTTTCTCAAGTGTGCCTTCCTGGGGAACGCGGATCTTGCGTGTTGCGGAGGCGCGTCCGAAGGACACATTGACGAAATAGTCACCCGGCACGACGTTGAACGCGGTCGATCCGCCTTCCGAGGTGGCGAGAAGCGGCAGCTTTCCGTCGCTTCCGGGGATCGGGCTGAACACGCGCCACGTCAGGCCGGCCTCGACAGGGGCGCCTTTCTCGGTGAGTAGTGCTTCGAGCTTGACATCCTTCAAGGTGCCGTCGGCGATTGGATCTGATGTCATCGGGCTGAAGCCCGTAAGCTTCGGCATCTTGCGCGGGCCGGCGATCGAGGGAAAACTCTCGAAGGCTTGGGTCGCATCCTCAGCAAGCACGCTTCCTGCAGCAGCGCCGGCGATAAGGATCGCGAGGCCGGTTCTGAGGAAAATACGAGAGCATGCACGCATGAGAGCAGTTGACTTCCTGACTGAGTGACTCCACTTGGGACGCCGATATGGCATTTTCGTGGCTGCCGATGCTGCGGCAAATTAGTGGAATTCATCCGACATGAAAACCGAAATTAAGCTTGTTGATTATCTCGCGTCCCGTCGCTCGATCCCTGCATTCCAGATGGCCGAACCCGGTCCCAGCAAGGCCGAGGTCGAGGAGATGCTGAAGCTCGCCTCGCGCGTGCCGGACCATGGCAAGCTCGCCCCCTGGCGCTTCATCGTCTATCGCGGCGAGGAGAGGGCGCGCATCAGCGCGGAGCTGAAGGCGATGGCGCTTGCAACGAAGCCCGATCTCTCGGAAGAAATGATCAAGGTCGAGGAAACGCGGCTGACGCGCGCGCCGGTCGTGGTCGCCGTGGTCAGCACGGCTGCGCCGCACTTCAAGATCCCGGAATGGGAGCAGTTGATGTCTGCCGGCGCCGTATGCCTCAATCTGCTGATGGCCGCAAACGCCCTCGGCTATGCCTCCAACTGGCTGACCGAATGGTTCGCCTTCGACGAGCGCGTTTATCCCTTGCTGGGCGTCAAGCCGGGTGAGAAGCTAGCTGGCTTCATTCACATCGGTACCGCGATGGTGCCGCCGACGGAACGGCCGAGGCCGGAACTCGCAGAGATCGTCACCTGGGTCGGTGAGGGCGCCTGATGTTCTACGATACGGCCTCGAATCGTCACGGCATGCCGCATGACCCCTTCAAGGCCATCGTATCGCCGCGGCCGATCGGTTGGATCGGCACGCGGTCGGCTGACGGCTCGCTGAACCTCGCGCCCTATTCCTTCTTCAATGTCATCGCCGACCGGCCGAAACTCGTGATGTTCTCGTCGAGCGGATACAAGGATTCGGTCCGCAACATCGAAGCAACCGGCGAGTTCACGGCGAGCTTCGCCAGCCGCAGTCTCGCCGAGGCCGTGAACAAGACGTCGATACCGGCGCCGCACGGCGAGAGCGAATTCGAGATCGCCGGGCTCACGCCGGTTGACGGCACCCTGGTGAAGGCGCCATTCGTTGCCGAGGCCTTTGCTGCGCTCGAGTGCCGGACGACGGAAATGTTTCAGCCGAAGGGTCTGGATAGCGAAGTGTCCGACAACTATGTCGTCATCGGCCAAGTTGTCGGAATTCATATCCGCGAGGAAGCAATTCGCGATGGCCGCTTCGACATGGCGACGGTCAGGCCGCTGGCCCGTCTTGGCTACATGGATTATTGCGATGGCGGCGATGTCTTCCAGATGACGCGCCCGACCCGTTGAGATCAGCGACGTTGCGCGCCGGAAAGGTCACGCGACGCTTACGGCGATTGCCTGCTCGATCGAACTGCAAACGACCGAGGCAAAGCCGTTGTCGCGGCTCAGCGATTGCGCCCACCGTGTCGCGGCTTCATCGGCGCAGGCGGGCAACACCTCATAGGCAGGCGCACCGGCTTCGGCCGCCTTCAGGACCACATAGGATCGTCCTGCAAGGATAGGTGTTGCGACGCGCTGGTGGCGCGCGCTGGTCGGCTCAAGGCAGCCAAGCGATCTTGCCAGCGCCGTACCGTTGAAGACCAGCGCTTCCAGGCGGGGCGACGCATCTGTCAGCGGATAGGGCGACAACAGGCCCTCCGGCGAGCCGCCGTATTCTGCATAGATCCGGATCCGGTTGGGAGCGCTGCCATTGGTGGCTTCCGCCACCCGCAGCATCACGTCGAGCTGTTGTATGTCGGCGCGCCCGCGGCATCCGGAAAGAACGATACCCTCCACACCGCACTTAATTATCCGGTTCAATGCCTCTTCGTCCAGCCGTTCCAGCGGTTCGACGCGCGCGAGAAGGTCGAAGCTTCGGCCTGCCAACCGCGCCCAGCCACGCAGTATTTCTGCGTCGCAACCGATATCCGTGATCACGCCAGAGAACGCATTGAGCGCAAGGACGTCCATGGTCGGAGGCGTGCCATCGGTGATCAGCAGCGGATTCATGGTTTGGGAGCGGTTAACAGACATGGTGAACCAATCTTAAACCTTTGCCGGCTAGGGTTTGAACATCGATGGCATTGGCGTGGTCTAGTGGGGCGTAGGTGATCATACAAGCATTTCTTCGCTGGGTGGAAACGGCGAGAACGGGCGAACGAACCCGCGCTGCCAGCGCGCTCGGTCGCGCCTACGTCGACGCTGAGATGAATGGCCTCGACCGCCGCGCGGCGGAGATGGCGATGACGTTCCTGCTCGACGATCCGTCGCCAAAGGTTCGGCGCGCACTCGCCGATGCGCTTTGTGGCTGCTCGTCGGTTCCACGGGCTATCATTCTCGGCCTTGCCGAAGATCAGCCTGAAATTGCCTATGTCGTCATATCCCGCTCGCCTGTCTTGACTGACGAGGATCTGGTCGATCTCGCTGCCAGAGGTACGTTCGAAACGCGCGCGCTGATCGCGGCGCGCAGCTTCGTCTCCCGCGCCGTGTGCGCCGCCATCGCTGAAATCGGCGGTGAGGAAGAGGTGCTCATCCTCCTGGAAAATGCCGGCGCCAACCTGTCGCGCCGCTCGTTGAAACGCATCGCCGAGCGTCTCGGCTGCTCGGCGGCCGTACGCGATCTGTTGCTTGCGCGGCCGGACCTGCCAAGCGATGCCCGTCATGCGCTGGTGGAAGAGGTGGGGGCGGCTCTGGCCGCTTTCGGCCTTGTGCAGATGGCGATCGGCGAAGCCCGGGTTCAACGGATCACGCGGGAAGCCTGCGACATCGCCGCCGTCGGCATGGCAGGCACACTGGCGGTTGAGGAATTGCCTGGTCTCGTGTCGCATCTGCGCGAGACCGGCCGCCTGACCCCCGCCTTCCTGCTCCACGCGCTCGTCACCGGCCGCGCGGAATTCTTCTCGGCGGCGATCGTTGATCTCTCTGGTGTCTGCGAGAAGCGCGTGCGCTCCATCCTGTCCGGCGGGCGCGTTCACTCGATCCGTGCCCTGTTCGAGAGCGCCGGCCTCGGCCACGATGTCAGCGAAACCTTTGCGGCGGCTGTGCTTCTCTGGCGCCAGGATACTGCAGCCGGACACGACGGCACGGCGTCCGTTTCCAAGGCGCTGCTCGCGCGGCTAAGGAACGAGCGCTCGTCGTCGCCGGTCAATACCGCGATGATCGACCTGCTCGAGCGGCTGGCATTTGCCGAGGAACGCCAGTCGGCCCGCACCTATGCGGAACTTGCAGCGCGCCAGGCCGCCTGACTTCCGTCGCGGCCGCTTGCATCCCGCGACCTCTCCACCCAATTCTGCCGGCAGCCCGATGCGGGCTCGCGGCCAGTGAGGAGTTGACGCATGAACGCGATGGCCGACGCAACCGTCGCTGTAACCGGCATAGGCGGCTTTGTCGGGCGTCATGTCGCGCTTCTCTTGTTGCGGCAGGGCTACGACGTACGCGGCACCGTTCGTGATCTGGCGCGTAAGGAGGAGATCGAAGGATCGATCCGCGCTGCCGGCGGTACGGAAGGAAGAAAGCTGGCCTTCGTCGAAGCGGATCTCCTGGGGGAACGAGGCTGGGTTGACGCCTTCGTCGGTGTTTCCCACGTCCTGCATACGGCATCGCCGTTCCCGGGGCGACTACCTGCCGATAAAGCCGATCTGATCGGCCCGGCGCGGGACGGCACGTTGCGTGTTCTTCAGGCCGCTCATTTGGCCGGCGTCCGCCGCGTCGTTCTCACCTCTTCTGTCGCCGCCGTCATCTACGGGGCTGGCCGCGCTCCTTTCACGGAGACCGACTGGACCGACCCGCAATCACCGCTGGCTACGCCCTACTACCGCTCAAAGACCTTTGCGGAGCGCGTGGCCTGGGATTATGCGGCCGAAAACGGGCTCGAGTTGAGACGTTGTCACTTGCCGATATGGTGTCGGTCCTCCGTCGGCACTTTCCGGAGCATGCCGCCAGGCTGCCAAAATTCGTTCTGCCGAATTGGCTGGCAGGCTTGGCTGCGCCCTTTGATGCCGGCTTGCGGCTGATCGTGCGGGAGTTGGGGCGCGACTCCCGTATTTCCAACGAAAAGGCACGTCGCGTTCTGGGGTGGCAGCCGCGAACCGCAGAAGCGGCGGTAGCAGCCAGCGCCGAATGCCTGATTGCTGCCGGTCTGGTTTGAGCGAGACCGCTATTTGGTGAAGCGGCGGGCGACCCAGGAATAGCCGTCTTCGATATAATGCACCGGCTTTGTAACGATCGTCTTGAGCTTCTCCCGGTCCGGGATGGCGCCTGAGAGGAAGGCCAGTGTCCGTTTCGGCAGGTTTGGTTCCGACACCGGCTCGGCCGCTTGTAGAGGTGGTGTCTGGCTCTGTTGAGAACCGGCCGGTGGCGGGGTGAGGTCGGCGAGGGCCGGACCGGAACTCTCGCACATCGCGACGACGATCGGATAGTTGGCATTCGAGAACTTCGGCAATTGCGCCTGCGAATCCGTGTCGCATTGGGCGATCGACGGCCATGTACCATTGACCGTCGAGATGTACTGGCATTGGCTGACGTCGTGGTCGCAGCCGAGAATGGTCATGACAATCAGCGCCGCTTGCATGGTGTTCCGGTCCCTGGAGGTTGTGGTCGGATCAACCTATGCCTGCACGATTCTCCCCGAAATAGGGCAGTGTTGTCGCCGACACGGAACAAATTGTTTCAGCCTGTTAGCCGGATTGATAGGGCGAGTACCGGGAGCCTGCGTCATTTGACGTATTGGCGGGCTGTACGAGTAGCACTAACCTCCGGCGCAAATCGCTGAAGCCGAGAAGGACGAAATCATTGCCTGCCGTAACCATAGCCCTGGAGTCGCCACGCCAAGCCACGGTCGTGCGTCTGCTGGAACTCTCCGACGCTTATGCCGCTTCGCTCTATCCTGCCGAAAGCAATCACATGGTCGACCTGTCGAGCCTGGAGCAGGCCGGGGTCTCGTTCCTGGTGGCGCGCCGTGAGGATGACATCGTCGGCTGCTGCGCGCTCGTGGAAGCCGGTGACGGCACGGCCGAGATCAAGCGCATGTTCGTCGATCCTGAGGCGAGGGGCCTGAAAGTCGGCAAGTTGTTGTTGCAGGCCGTGGAGGCACGTGCGGGTGAACTTGGCTACACGGCAATTCGCCTCGAAACCGGCATCTATCAGCCCGAGGCGATCGGGCTTTACAAGGCGGCCGGCTATGTCGAGCGTTCACCTTTCGGAGACTACCAGCCGGATCCGCTGAGCCTGTTCATGGAAAAGCCAGTTCGCAAGACGGCATGATCTCTCTTCGCCCGCTTACCGCAAGGACTTGAAAACGGAAACGGCGGCCTCGGGCCGCCGCTTTCGATCTTGATGGCTCAGGGCGCACAAGAAGCGTGCGCATTTTCGCAACAGTTCCGGATCAGATGTCCAAGTTCTCGGCAAATACGGCGCGCTCCTGGATGAAGCGGAAGCGGGCATCGGCCTTGGTACCCATGAGATTGTCCACCGCCTCGCGCGTGCCTTCGAAATCGATCTCGTCGATCTCGACCTTGAGCAACGTGCGGAACCTCGGGTCCATCGTCGTTTCCTTGAGCTGCGCCGGCAGCATCTCGCCCAAACCCTTGAAGCGACCGATCTCGACTTTGCCGCGACCGGAAAACTCGGTGCGCATCAATTCTTCTCGATGCGCATCGTCGCGCGCATAAAGCGTCTTCGAGCCCTGGCTGATGCGATAGAGCGGCGGCACGGCGAGATAGAGATGACCGCCGCGGATCAGCTCAGGCATTTCCTGATAGAAGAAGGTGATCAGCAGCGAGGCGATGTGCGCGCCGTCGACGTCGGCGTCGGTCATGACGACGATGCGCTCGTAGCGCAGGTCCTCTTCGCGGTATTTGCTGCGGGTGCCGCAGCCAAGCGCCTGGACGAGATCGGTGATCTGCTGGTTGGCGCTCAGCTTTTCGCGGCCGGCGCTTGCAACGTTGAGGATCTTGCCGCGCAACGGCAGGATCGCCTGGTTGGCGCGGTTGCGTGCCTGCTTTGCCGATCCGCCTGCAGAGTCCCCTTCGACGATGAAGAGTTCGGCGCCTTCTGCGGTGTTCTGCGAGCAGTCCGCGAGCTTGCCCGGCAGACGCAGCTTGCGCACTGCCGTCTTGCGGTTGACTTCCTTTTCCTTGCGTCGGCGCACGCGTTCTTCTGCACGCTCGACGACCCAGTCGAGCAGCTTGGCGGCTTCGCCCGGATTGTCGGCAAGGTAGTGGTCGAATGGGTCGCGCAGTGCGTTTTCGACGATGCGCTGGGCTTCGACCGTCGCAAGCTTGTCCTTGGTCTGGCCGACGAATTCCGGTTCGCGAATGAAGACCGAGAGCATGCCTGCTGCCGAAATCATCACGTCGTCCGTGGTGATGATCGCCGCCCGCTTGTTCTGCGTCAGCTCGGCATAGTTCTTCAAGCCCTTGGTCAGCGCGATGCGGAAGCCCGCCTCGTGCGTGCCGCCCTCGGGCGTCGGGATGGTATTACAGTAGGAATGGACCTGCTGGTCGCCGCCGTACCAGGTGACGGCCCATTCGAGCGAGCCGTGCCCGTTTGCCTTCTCCGACTTGCCGGCGAAGATCTCACGGGTGACGGTGAATTCCTTACCGAGTGTTGCGGCGAGATAGTCCTTCAGGCCGCCCGGGAAGTGGAAGACAGCCTTGTCCGGGATCTCCGAGCCTTCCTGCAGCAGCGAGGGATCGCAGGACCAGCGGATCTCGACGCCGCCGAAGAGATAGGCCTTCGAGCGCGCCATGCGGAACAGGCGACCGGGCTCGAAATGCGCGTGCGGCCCGAAAATATCCGGGTCCGGATGGAAGCGAACGCGGGTGCCGCGGCGGTTGTGCACGTCGCCGAGTTCTTCAAGCCCGCCCTGCGGAATGCCGCGGGAGAAGCGCTGGCGATAGAGCTTGCGGTTGCGCGCGACCTCGACTTCGAGCGCGTCGGACAGCGCGTTGACGACGGAAACGCCCACACCATGCAAACCGCCGGAGGTCTCATAGGCCTTGCCGTCGAACTTGCCGCCGGCATGCAGAACCGTCATGACGACTTCGAGCGTCGACTTGCCCGGGAATTTTGGATGGTTCTCGACTGGGATGCCACGACCGTTGTCGGTGACGGTCAGGAAGCCATCTGCGTCGAGGTGCACTTCGATGAAGTTGGCATGGCCGGCCACCGCTTCGTCCATCGAGTTGTCGATGACTTCGGCGAAGAGATGGTGCAGCGCCTTCTCGTCCGTGCCGCCGATATACATGCCCGGACGACGGCGGACCGGCTCCAGGCCTTCGAGCACCTCGATTGCCGACGCATCATAATCACTGCCATCACTGCCTTTCGGGGCAGGGCGCGGCTCTTCGCGCACGATGGGTGCCGCTGGCACAGCCGGTTTGGCGCTCGGCTGTACGGGCTTCGGTTGCTCGGGCATTGAAAAGAGGTCGCTGTTGTCGTCCATGGGGCCGTTCGGATCGTTCCTGTCGTATGGGGATGCCTGAGGCCATAGCAAGACCTCGGCTTTGCCGCCATCCCCCGGCGGTCGAATCACCTGAATTCTGCCAGACTCTCACAGGATACGCGAACAAAAGGAGAATGCCGGCATCGGCCTTGGCGAAATGCCGCCTTCGCGGCCGTGTCATGGCGCAAGTGTTGCTTTGACGTCCGGGCGATGGCAAGGCTGTTCGGCGAACAAGGGAGCCCGTCATTGGCCGTGTCCACAATTGTTTTTCCGTTTCGTCGGCTTCTGCTGGCCGTTGCCTTTTTTTCCGCAGCTTCCGTCGCCCAGGCTCAGGCACTGAAGCCCTTCAAGGACGAGCTCTTCTCCTATGGCAAGGTGCTGCAGCAAAATGATGACGGTGATGACCTGACTGTCGACTATCAAGAACTGCGCGATATCAACGAACGGGACGAAATCCCGGAACGCCGGGTGAAGCGCGCCTATGTTTCTCTGGGCGTGAAAAGCGAGCAGGTCAACGAGACACTCGACATCGGGGGCCGTTCGCTTGACGTGACCCGCGTCGGTCCGGACCGCGGCGCTGCCTTCACGGTGATCTTCATCCACGGTCGCGGTGGCGACCGACGGCTCGGCACCAACGACTTTTCCTTCGGCGGCAACTTCAATCGGCTGAAAAACCTCGCTGTCGCCAATGGTGGCGTCTATTACGCACCAAGCGTCCGTTCCTTCGACACGTCAGGTGCCGCGGATATTGCCGGCCTGGTCAGGCAGGTCTCAGAGCGCTCGGGCGGCCGGCCCGTGGTGCTGGCCTGCGCCTCGATGGGCAGCTTCATCTGCTGGGGCGTTTCGCGCGATCCCTCCGCTGTCGCAGCTCTCAGCGGCATGATGGTGATGGGTGGCGTGAGCGACCCCGATTTTACGAAGAGCGCCGCCTTCAAGGCGAAGTTGCCCATGTACTTCAGCCATGGCAGCCGCGACAGCGTTTATCCGGCCGAGAGCCAGAAGGCGCTCTATCGCACGCTGAAGGCTCAAGGCTATCCGACGCGCTTCGTCCTGTTCGAAAGCGGCTCACACGGCACCCCGGTGCGCATGACTGACTGGCGTGATGCGTTGAACTGGATCGGCCGCCACTGACCTTTGTCCGCGCTGCCGACATTTGTTAACCAGGCCGACAGTTTCCGGGCGAGATTGTGGCCCGTGTTTCCACTCTGGAAAGTTGAAGACGCCATCATGCCGGCAATTATGGCTGGGATGGAAATCATGGACGCGCGCACCGAGACACGGCACATTCCGCTGTGTGTGGATCTGGACGGTACTCTGTTGGCCGCCGATACACTGTGGGAAGGTGCGGCGATCATCCTGTTGCGCAACCCCCTGATGCTTTTTCCCATGCTGTTCTGGCTGGCAAAGGGCAAGGCGCGGTTGAAGCACGAGGTGGCCCTGCGTTCCGGGCGCAGGGCGCAGGACTGGCCCTACCGGCAGGCCGTCATCGACCGGCTCACCGAGGAGAAAAAGACGGGCCGCGAACTGGTGCTCGTCACCGGTGCGGCGCCGTCGGTTGCCAGGGATATTGCCGATCACGTCGGCCTCTTTTCCTCTGTCATGCATTCGACCGATGCGCTCAATCTGACGAGCAGCCGTAAGCGCCAGGCGCTGGTCGATCGTTTCGGCGACGGCGCGTTCGACTACATGGGCAACAGCCGCGACGACATCGCCGTCTTCGAGGCGGCGCGCCGCGCGATCGTGGTTGCGCCTGATGCCGCTGCCGAAAAATGGCGCCGCAACCATGATGCCGAGTGCCTTGATACCGGCAAGGTGAGCGTGCTGGCACCGCTGAAATCCATCCGGGTGCATCAGTGGGCAAAGAACGTGCTGATCGGCGTGCCGATGATCCTCAATCACGAGGTCCTGCATTTCGACGCGATCGTCAGCGTCATCATTGCCTTTTTCGCGTTCAGCTTCCTTGCTTCGGCGGTCTACGTCGTCAACGACCTTTCGGATCTTTCGAACGACCGCCGCCATGCAAAGAAGCGCCACCGACCGCTCGCCAGCGGCCAGATGTCGGTGCCGACGGCGCTCACTCTCGCCGGCTGCCTAGTTCTCGCATCGCTGTCGCTGACCTTGTTGTTGCCGTGGAAATTCGCCGGGGTGCTGGCGTTCTATGCCTTCGCGACAACCGCCTACACCTTCGTGCTGAAGCGCAAGCTCCTGGTCGACGTCTTCACGCTCGCTGGCCTCTACACCACCCGTATCGTTGCCGGTGCCGCGGCAACGGGCACGGAGCTATCGTTCTGGCTCGTGTCCTTCGCCATCTTCTTCTTCCTCAGCCTCGCGCTGGTGAAGCGTTATGTCGAATTGCACGAGTTCGAGGACAAGGATGGCGGCAATGTCCCCGGCCGCGGCTATCTTGCCGCCGATTTCGAGATGGTGGGGCAGGCTGGCGTTGCTTCCGCCTTCACCGCCGCCCTGGTCCTTGCGCTCTATGTGCATAGCAAGGAACTCCAGGAAATGTATACGACGCCCTGGGCTCTCTGGCCGCTTTGCCCGCTGGTGCTCTATATGTTGTTGCGCATCTGGATGCTCGCGCGTCGCGGCATGCTGCACGAAGACCCTGTCGTCTTCATCATGCGTGACTGGCGCAGCCAATTGACCATGTTGGTCGGCGCGCTGCTGATCCTTTTTGGAGCCATCGGGCCGCAATGAGTTTGCAAGATCATGAAAGCTGGGGTCGGCTCGACAATCGCGCGCGGCCGGCCATTTCGCCTGACGACTATGAAGATCGCCTCGGCAGCCTGGAGGCCGAAGGCTACTTGCCCTTCGGCAACGGCCGCAGCTACGGCGACAGTTGCCACAACGATCGGGGCACGCTGATCGAAAGTCGCAGGCACGGCCGCATACTGGCGTTCGATCCCGGCACCGGCATGATGACTTGCGAGGCTGGCGTGACTTTGCGCGAGGTGCTCGAACGCGCGATCGAACATCGCTTCTTTCTGCCGGTCACCCCGGGCACCGCCTTTGTGACAGTTGGCGGCGCACTTGCCAACGACGTGCACGGCAAGAACCACCATGCACGCGGCACCTTCGGCAATCACGTGACAGGTTTCACGCTCCTGCGCTCGAACGGCGAGCGGTTGATCTGTTCGCCTGGCGAAAACGCCGAACTCTATGCCGCCACCATTGGTGGCATGGGCCTGACCGGGCTTATCCTGGCCGTGGATATCAGGCTGATGAAGGTGCCGTCGCCGCATGTGCAACAACATGCGATCCGCTTTGATAATCTCGACCGATACTTCGCCCTCGTCGATCGCGTCGATGAGGAACACGAATATTCCGTTGCCTGGATCGACCAACTCGCAACCGGAGCCCGCACGGGCCGGGGCGTGCTGTTGGCCGGCGATCACGCCGATGGTTCCTGCGAGCTGCCCGATATCCCCAAGGGATTGAAGCTTTCGGTGCCCTTCGCGCCGCCCTTCAATCTTCTGAACCGGACAACGCTCAAGGTTTTCAACGAATATTACTTCCGCAAGGAGAAGCCCGGTGAAACCGTGACCACGGTTCCCTGGACTTCCTATTTCTATCCGCTGGACGCGATCGGCGCCTGGAACCGGCTTTACGGTCCACGCGGGCTTTACCAACATCAAAGCGTCTATCCCGCCGAGCGCGCGCCGGAGATCACCGCG
The DNA here is from genome assembly GCF_020035535.1 of Ensifer adhaerens. NCBI lineage: Bacteria > Pseudomonadati > Pseudomonadota > Alphaproteobacteria > Hyphomicrobiales > Rhizobiaceae > Ensifer > Ensifer adhaerens. The sequence continues at coordinate 1,214,796 of NZ_CP083349.1, forward strand.
CAACTCATGGAGACGGCCCGCAAGGCCGGTCACGCATCGTTTCTCACGGTTCTGAAGCGGTTCGGCGACATCGGTTCGCGCGGCGTCCTGTCCTTCCCGCGGCCCGGTTTTACTTTGACATTGGACTTCGCCAATCAAGGTGAATGGACAGTAAAGCTCCTGGATGCGCTCGATCGCATCGTGGTGGAGGCAGGCGGTGCGATCAATCCGTACAAGGACGCGCGCATGAGCCCGCAAGTCTTTGAAAAATCTTTTCCTTCCTGGAAGAAAATCGAGGCGTTGCGCGATCCTGCACTCGTTTCGAACTTCTGGAAGCGCACGGCTCTGGCCTTGCCAGAATGAGAATGCAGACAATTTTATTCAAATAAACTTTCAAACTTCACGGAAAATCCGTCTCTTGCCCGTAAGTACATTTGCGGGACTGGGAGTAAAACAATGAAATATATTCCATTCATTCTCTTTACGGTTTTTACCAATGCTGCCGCTCAGCTCATGCTGAAGCAGGGCATGATGACACTCGGACCGATTTCGATGACCGCCGAAACGGCAATCGTGCGTCTGTTCCAGATCGTCTTCAACCCATGGGTCTTTGCCGGCCTTGTGACCTTCGTCATTTCGATGGCGTCGCATCTCTATGTGCTGTCGAAGGTCGAGCTTTCCTTTGCCTATCCGTTCCTGAGCCTCGCTTACGTTGCCGTCGCTGTCTTTGCCTACTTCGTTTTCCGCGAAGACCTCAATGCCTGGCGCATCGCCGGCATCGCGCTGATCTGCGCGGGAACCGTTCTTATCGCCCAGTCGGGCATCTCATCCCATGCCGATGACAGGCCGGCTGAGGCCGCTGCCGGGGTGAGCACCGCAGAATTCGGGAGCAAGTCATGAAACACATCATCTTTGGTGGCGACGGCTTCGTGGGCCGTCACCTGGCGGAGCGTCTCGTCAAGGACGGCGAAGACGTGGTGATCGCCGATATCGTCAAGTCCGACCTGCCGCATTACGGCCGCGCCCGCTTCGTCCATTGCGACGTCACCGATCTGGAATCTGTTCAGAAGGTCGGCATCGGTCCCGATGACATGGTCTACAACATGGCGGCGAAGATGCTGTCGCCGCTGCAGATCCGTTCGAAGCGCTGGCAATTCTTCTGGCCCGTCAACTATTACGGCGCCGAGAACATCATGAAGGCCATGGACGCAGCCCGCGCATCGCGTCTGGTGCAGTTCACGACCGACATGATCTACGGCCACACGGTGCAGTCGCCGCAGACCGAAGACCACCCGGCAAAGCCTCTCGGCGAATACGGCAAGTCGAAATGGGCGACCGAACAACTGGCCGTGCAGTGGCGCAAACAGGGCATGAGCATCTCGATCTTCCGCCCGCGCCTGATCATTGGCCCCGGTCGTCTCGGCATTCTCGAGAAACTGTTCAAGCTGATCGACATGAACCTGCCGGTGCCGATGATCGGCTGGGGCAAGGTGCCCTACCAGTTCATTTCGGTGTTCGATTGTGCGGAAGCCGCGCGCCTTGCCTGGAAGGGCGGCGTGCCGAACGAAGCCTACAATCTCGGTTCCGACAATCCGCCTTCCGTGCGTGATCTGCTCGGCAACCTGATCAAGCATGCCGGCTCGAAATCCTTCCTGCTGCCCACGCCCGCCTTCGCCGTCAAACAGACGCTGGCCTTCTTCGACTTGATCAACAAGCCGATCATGGATCCGGAGCAGTATCTGATCGCTGACGAAATGTGCGTGCGTGAAACCGGCAAGCTGAAGCGTGAGCTCGGATGGCGCGCGGAATACAACGACGGCGACATGCTGATCGCCGCCTATGACGAATATCGGGCCAAGAAGATGGGCGCCGCAGCTCCTGCAGCTGTCGCCGTGCCGGCCGAATGAGGGGAGACACCATGCTGGACAGACCGAACCGTATCGCCGTTGCCGCCCCTTCGCTAGATGGCGGCGTTGCAAGGCCGGAACTGATCACCGTCGAACAGGCCAAGGCCATGTCGATCGGCGACATCACGACGGCTTTCAAGGAGCACCTGAACCCCGGCCAACTCCACTTCATGAAGCTTCTCGGCTTCCACAAGGTGAAGATCGAGAGCGCCGAGGGTATGTTCTACACCGACCAGAACGGTCGCCAGATCCTCGATTTCTTCGGCGGCTTCGGCTCGCTCGCCTTTGGCCACAACCATCCGCGCATTCTTGATGCACGGCTGAAATTCCAGGACGAAAAGCGCCACGAGATCGCCATCGCCTTCATGTCGCAATACGCGGCGGCGCTCGCCAAGAACATCGCCGCCTGCTCGCCCGGCGACCTCGACATGGTCTTCCTCGGCTCGTCCGGTTCGGAAGCGATGGAGGCTGCGGTCAAGCTTGCCGAGCGTGCCGCCGGCCCGAAGCGGCCGAAGGTCGTCTATGCCGAGAATTCATTCCACGGCAAGACCAAGGGCGTGCTCGCCATCACCGACGGCCAGCTTTACCGCGCCGACTTCAAGGTGGCAGACAACACGGTGCGCGTGCCCTTCGCCGATATCGACGCGGTGGAGAACGCCTTTAAATCCGACCCGGAAATCGGCGTCATCGTCTTGGAAACCATCCAGGGCGGCGGCGGCATCATCCAGGCGCCGGCCGAATACTGGCACAAGCTGCGCGCGCTCTGCGACAAGTACGGCGTGCTTTGGGTCGCCGACGAAGTGCAGTGCGGTTTCGGCCGCTCCGGCCGCTTCTATGCCTTCGAGCACTACGGCGTTGTGCCTGACGTCACCGCGCTCGCCAAGTCGCTCGGTGCTGGCAAGGCGGCCGTCGGAGCGATGATCGCGCGCCGCGAAGTCTACATGAAGGCCTATGGCACGCCGAAGACCGCGATGATCCACGCGATGGCGACGTTTGGCGGCATGGGCGAGGCCTGCGTGACGGCGATCGAAGGTATCAACGTGCTCTACGACGAGCACCTGATCGACCGCGCCGCTGACAGTGGCGATTACCTGCTCGAGCGTCTGCAGGCGCTGAAGGACAAGTACCCGAAGATCATCAAGGACGTGCGCGGCAAGGGCTTGATGGTTGGTCTGGAGTTCCAGGACTTCAGCCAGACGTTGCCGATGGTCCTGCGTCCTGTTGTCTCGATGCTCGACGACAAGCTCAAGGGCTCGCTGTCCGGCTTCATCGGCGCGTTGCTTTTGCGCGACTACGACGTGCTGGTCGCCTTCACCGAATACAATCGCAACGTTATCCGGCTTGAGCCGCCGCTGATCTGCGAGCGCGCCCATGTCGACCAGTTCATCGCTGCCCTAGACGGCCTGCTCGGCCGCGGCATCGTGCGGATCGTCAAGGATTTCGTCGGAAGCCAGATCGGCTGAGCAACGAGCCTGTCGTCTTGCAAGGGGCAGGGGCGCCTAGTGCCTCTGCCCTTTGATGTTCATGTCAAATTCGACGACATTGGAGTAGATCGGCGTGCCGACATCCATGCCGTAGGGTGAGCGGTGGATGTTGCCGCGGATGTTGAAAGCAATCGAACCGCGATTCCAGTCAAGCAGCGTCACCGAAAAACGTTCCTTTCGCGAAGTGCCGCGTGCCGTCAACGTTCCCTCGACCGCGGCCGTATCCGGGCCGGTCTGTTTCACATTCGTCGACCGGAAGGTGACGGTGCTGAAGTTCGCGGTGTCGAAGACGGCGCTCGACTTCAGGAAATCCTCGATCCGTTTCTCTCCCGTTTTTACGCTTTCCGGATAGAGCGTGAACTCGACCGTCGAGTGGTCGATATCGTTGCGGTCAATACGGAAGTTGCCGGAAAATTTGCCGAAGTCGCCGACGATCCCTCCACCGCCTGCTTGTGCCACCGTAAAGTGGATGCGGGAAGCGGACGTAATGCCATAGTTGCCGGCGGCATCCGCAAGGTCGGGTGCGGCGCCCACAGCGAGCGATGGGCTGACGGACATGGCCGCAAGCAGGGCGAGTGCAAGTGCTCTGGGTGATGGTTGCAGGCGCGGTGTCATGGTTTCTTCCTTCCAGCGATGACCGGATCGGCGCTCGCCGCTTGGGAGCGTTTATGGCGGCGCGAACCGGCTGGCAGCATGCGGACGAGGACGTCGTCCCGCCGCGCAAAGTGGTGGTAGAGCGCGGCCAATACGTGAAGCGTGACGAAGGCGAGGAGCAGATAGGCGAGCGTCATATGGACGAGCGTCCAGAAGTCCTCGGCCTGTGCCGATTTCGCCATCGGCAGATGTGGTATGACGAACCAGTCGAAATAGAAGCTTGGGATGTTCAGCGTCGAGGTCGATGCGACCCCCCAGCCGGCAAGCGGGACAGCGAGCGCGAGCCCCATGAGCACGATATGGGTGAGGCTGCCGGCGCGCTGTTCGAGTGCGCTTAGACCTTCTGGCGGTTTCGGACGAAGCTCAACCATGTGCCAGAGCACGCGGACGGCCGCGAGGCCAAGCGCGGTGAAGCCCAGCGATTTGTGCCATTGGTACAGCGAAAACTGAAGCGCCGGATCGATCGGTAGCCGGCGCATGATGACGCCGAGGGCAAGCAAGCTAAGGATGATCGCCGCAATCGTCCAATGAAGAACGATGGTGACCCAGCCAAACCCGGCCTTGTCATTGCGCAACATGATCGTCTCCGTGGTCGCCAGCCCGGTGGCTACAACTCGGTCACGGCGGTGAGACCCATGAGCCCATGCTTTTATTCGCCGATAATACCGTAAAATTGCACTGCGATCTTGTTGATGTCGGCAAGCTGTGGTCCACTTGCGGTGGAAGGGGACACGGAGGGGTTGTTCCCGGGAGCAGTTGGGCTGGCGTACATGACGAAGAAAAAAACGACACCAATGAGTCCGCACGAGCGGGAGGCTTATGAGCAGGCTCGCACGGGTATCCGCCTTGGAACCGAAGGCAAATATGGCGAGGCGATCGATGCCTGGCGTCTGGCATCCGACACGTCCGATGCCCACCTCGCGTTCACGGACATGTATTACTGGATCAAGAGCGGTTACGGCGCGGCGCTTTGCGATGCCGGGCAGTATCGGGAGAGTATTGCCGTCTCGCTCATGTCTCGAGAGTGGACGCTGGAGCGGCGCCAACCGCTCTCGTCGCTATCGATCGCGCGCTCGTATCTCGCGCTTGGCGAAGGCGAGGCGGCCGCCCCTTATCTCCGCGAGGTTCACGGCTTGATCGGCGATGCCATCTTCGAACAATTCGACGAAGATCTTGAGGCGGACGTCCACGCGGCGATCGCCGGCCTGGAAAACGGCGGAACGCGGCCTTCCGCCGACCGACCGAAGTGACGTTGGGTTCCGAGGCCAGGGCCAGGACCAACCGCAAACCGGAATATAACGGCGCTCGCGATCGCGAACGGTCAGGCGTTTTCTCGCCATGATTTCATTTTAGGTGCCGATTGCCCCTTTGGCGGGTGATTCGAAGTCGACCGTTCTGGTTCCGGCTCTTTTTTACATTTTGATTTTTCTTAGGAGTTTCCAATGAGTGAAACCGTATTGCCGTCTGATGCCGAAATTACCCTTCGGCGCATTTCAGCCCTGACCGTCTGCGACGTTTGCGAGCTCAGCGAAACGCTGAGCGACGAGCAACGCAACATGGTGGCGGACAACGGTACCTCGATCGCCGAGGCGCATTTTTCCGAGAACGCCTGGTTCCGCGCGATCTACGCGGAGGAAACGCTCGTCGGCTTCATCATGCTACACGAAGGATCCGACTGGGACGACGGTATCGATTGCCCCGGTGTCTACCTCTGGCGGTTCATGATCGCCCGCCCGTTCCAGGGCAAGGGGTTTGGCAAGCAGGCGATCGCCCTTGTCGTGCGCGACCTGAAAGCGCGTGGTCTTCACGAACTCTACACGAGTTACGGACAGGGCCCCGGCAGTCCCGAAGGATTTTATCGTGGCCTCGGCTTCGTGCCGACGGGCGAGCACTATGACGACGAGCTTGAGGCCGTACTGAAATTTTAAGACAGTGCAGACATGGGCGCCGGCTTCATGTCTGCCGACACGATGTTCATGAGTATGATTATGAGTAATGATCTACACGAGGCCAACCGCCTCTCCTGGAATGCTGCGACGGTTGCACACAACAGCCACAAGGGCGATCAGGCAGCCTTCTTTCGCGCCGGTGGCTCGACGCTCTATCCGGAAGAAATCGGGCTGCTCGGCGATATGACCGGGCTGGACCTCCTGCATCTTCAATGCAACTCCGGCCAGGACAGCCTGAGCCTTGCGCGTCTCGGCGCCAGGGTCACCGGCGTCGATATCTCGGACGAAGCGATCGCCTTTGCAACCCGGCTCTCCGAGGAAAGCGGGATAGCGGCCAGCTTCGAGCGCGCCGACCTGTTCCAGTGGTTCGACGGCGCTCGGGCGAACGGGCGTCGGTTCGACCGGGTCTTTGCGTCCTACGGCACCATCTGCTGGCTTTCGGATCTCGGCATCTGGGCGCGGGGCATAACCGACGTGCTGAGGCCGGGCGGTCGTTTCGCCTTCATCGAGTTCCATCCGTTCGCGATGGTTTTCGACCCGAGTTGGCAGCCGCACTATGACTATGCGCCGAAGGAACCGGTCGCAGAGGCTGGCGTCGGCGACTATGTCGCGGATTCCGGCGCTGGTCTTGCCGCTGCCGGCTATCAGCAGGGTGTGGTGGGCTTCACCAATCCCCATCCATCCTTCGAGTTCAACTGGGGGATTGCGGATGTTATCCAGGCGCTCATCGATGCCGGGCTCAGGATCGAGCGCTTGACGGAGTATCCCTACTCCAACGGCTGGGTCGGCTTCGAAGGCATGCGTGATCTCGGTGGCCGACGCATGGCGCCGCCTGCGACCATGCCAAGCCTGCCCTTGATGTATGCGATTGCGGCGTCGAAGCCAGGCCCGGAGACAGGAGGCAGGGCAGCGGCGGGCACCACGCCCATGACCATTCGGCCCTGGCGCCCGGAGGAGGGCGACCGGCTGCTCGCAATCTGGCTCGCCGCTTCGCGCATCGGTCATCCGTTTCTCGGAGAAGCCCGCCTTGTCGAGCAACAGCAGGTGGTGCGGGACACCTATTTGCCGATGGCCGACAACTGGGTCGCCGAGATCGACGGCAAGGTCGTGGGCTTCATCGGGCTGATCGAGAGCTTCATCGGCGGGCTGTTCGTCGATCCAGATATCCGCGGTTCGGGCATAGGTCGCGCCCTTGTCGAGGATGCGGCGTCCCGCCTCGGGCAGCTCGAAGTCAGCGTCTATGCGGACAATCAAGCTGCCGTCGACTTCTACCATCGCCGCGGTTTCGTCGAAACCACGCGCAAGGAGACTGACGACGAAGGATTGCCGTTTGCGGTGATCGACATGGTGCGCAACGCCTGACAATTGCTCGCAGCGGGGCAGGGCAACTTGTCCCGCTGCCAGGGAATAATCACCGGCAGCGCTTTTATTTGCCGGCCGCATTTGCTAGGCCGCTTCCGGAGAAAAGTATCCGGAGGAAATTGCATGACGCCCGATATCCGCCCGCTCGTCGCCGGCAACTGGAAGATGAACGGAACCCGCGCCTCGCTGGACCAGATCAAGGCGATGGCCGAAGGGGTCAAGGGCGAACTTTCCGCCAAGGTCGAGACGCTGATCTGCCCGCCGACAACCCTGCTCTACGTGGCAACGGCGCTTTGCGACGACAGCCCGCTGATGATCGGCGCGCAGGATTGCCATCAGAAGCAGTCGGGCGCACACACCGGCGACGTTTCAGCCGAAATGATCGCCGATTGCTTCGGCACCCACGTCATAGTTGGTCACTCCGAGCGTCGTACCGACCACGCTGAAAGCGATGCGCTGGTTCGCGCGAAGACCGAAGCGGCCCATGCCGCCGATCTCGTGGCCGTCGTCTGCATCGGCGAAACCGGTGACGAGCGCAAGGCAGGCAAGACGCTGGACGTTCTGAAGCGCCAGCTCGCCGAGAGCCTGCCGGATGCCGCGACTGCCGAAAATACGGTCATTGCCTACGAGCCCGTCTGGGCGATCGGCACGGGCCTGACCCCGACGGTGGCCGACGTCGAGGAAGCTCATGCCTTCATGCGCAAGGAGCTCGTTTCGCGCTTTGCAGACCCTGGCGCCAAGATGCGCATCCTCTATGGCGGCTCGGTCAAGCCTTCCAATGCAAAGGAACTGATGGGTGTGGCCAATGTCGATGGCGCGCTGATCGGTGGTGCGAGCTTGAAAGCGGAAGACTTCCTCGCCATCTACCGGGCTTATGAAGAATTGACGGCCTGATTGCACGGAGCACCGGGCAGGGGCTTGGAATGACGCACGGCATGGTATAAAGAGGCGCGAAAATTGCGCCCGGCCATGCTGAGTTTGCGCATGGATTGATTCGTGTGCCCAAGGGGCAGGACTGGAAGCTGATGCAGACCGTACTACTCGTCATCTATCTCATGGTCGTCGTCGCCCTGATCGGCGTCGTACTCATTCAGCGCTCCGAAGGCGGCGGCCTCGGCATCGGCGGCGGCTCGGGCTTCATGTCCGCGCGTGGCACGGCCAATGCGCTGACCCGCACGACGGCAATCCTTGCCGCGCTGTTCTTCGTCCTCGCGATTGCCATGGGCATTCTGGCGCGCTACCAGCCGCAGGCAACCGATATCCTCGACCGGATCCCGGGCACCAGCTCGAACGGCGGCGGAGTTCTCGATTCGCTCGGCGGCGGCAACACCCAGGCCCCGGCCGGTGGCGCCACGCAGCAGCAGCCCGCAACTGCCCCGGCAGCCGGCAATGGCGCAGCGACCGGCAACGGCGTTCCCTCAGCCGCACCGGCAACATCCGGCGAAGCTCCGGCAGGCGGCGCAACGACTGAGACGCCCGCCAACAACAACTCGGGATCGCAAGTTCCCAGCGGCCAATAAGGTCGCAATTCAGAAGAACCCGCCGGCGGATGTTTCATCCGCCGGTTTTGTTTTGTGTGAAATCTGCCTCCATCCAAAGACGAAAAGTTCTGGAACATGAATTTTTCGGTGGCGGAATCATTTGTGAAAAGGTATCCGGTGACTCCCATGGCGCGATATGTATTCATCACTGGCGGCGTGGTTTCCTCCCTCGGAAAAGGCATCGCTGCAGCGGCTCTCGGAGCACTGCTGCAGGCGCGTGGCTACCGGGTGAGACTGCGCAAGCTCGACCCCTACCTCAACGTTGACCCGGGCACCATGAGCCCGACCCAGCACGGTGAGGTTTTCGTAACCGACGATGGCGCGGAGACCGATCTCGATCTCGGCCACTATGAACGCTTCACGGGGCGTTCGGCGACGAAAACCGACAACATCACCACGGGCCGGATCTACAAGAACATCATCGACAAGGAACGGCGCGGCGACTATCTCGGCGCAACCGTTCAGGTGATCCCGCACGTTACCAACGAAATCAAGAACTTCGTCACCGAAGGTAACGACGACTACGACTTCGTTCTCTGCGAAATCGGCGGCACGGTCGGCGATATCGAGGCGATGCCGTTCATGGAGGCGATCCGCCAGCTCGGCAACGACCTGCCGCGCGGCACCGCCGTCTACGTTCACCTGACGCTGATGCCGTATATTCCTGCGGCAGGCGAACTGAAGACCAAGCCGACGCAGCATTCGGTCAAGGAACTGCAGGCGCTTGGCATTCATCCCGATATCCTGCTCGTTCGCGCGGACCGCGAAATTCCGGAAGCCGAGCGCCGCAAGCTCTCGCTGTTCTGCAACGTCCGCCAGTCGGCGGTTATCCAGGCGCTCGACGTTGCCTCGATCTATGACGTTCCGATCGCTTACCACAAGGAAGGCCTCGACAACGAAGTGCTGGCAGCCTTCGGCATCGAGCCGGCGCCGAAGCCGCGCATGGAAGCCTGGGAACGCGTTGCAGATCGGATCCGTACGCCGGAAGGCGAAGTCACGATCGCGATCGTCGGCAAGTACACGGGTCTCAAGGATGCCTACAAGTCGCTGATTGAAGCGCTCTACCACGGTGGCATCGCCAACCGGGTGAAGGTCAAGCTCGAGTGGATCGAATCGGAAGTCTTCGAGAAGGAAGATCCCGCACCCTATCTCGAAAAGGTCCATGGCATCCTCGTTCCCGGCGGTTTCGGCGAGCGTGGCTCCGAGGGCAAGATCAACGCGGCGCGCTTTGCCCGCGAGCGCAAGGTGCCTTACTTCGGCATCTGCTTCGGCATGCAGATGGCGGTCGTGGAAGCTGCCCGCAATCTCGCCGGCATCGAGAAGGCGTCGTCCACCGAATTCGGCCCGACCAAGGAGCCGGTTGTCGGCCTCATGACTGAGTGGGTGAAGGGCAACGAACTCGAGAAGCGTTCGGCGTCCGGCAATCTCGGCGGTACCATGCGCCTCGGCGCCTACCGTGCGTCGCTCAAGAGCAACACGAAGATTGCCGAGATCTACGGTTCGACCGATATTTTCGAGCGTCACCGTCACCGCTATGAAGTCAATGTCGACTACAAGGATCGCCTGGAATCCTGCGGCCTCGTCTTCTCGGGCATGTCGCCGGACGGCGTGCTGCCGGAGACGGTCGAGTACCCGGATCATCCGTGGTTCATCGGCGTCCAGTACCATCCGGAGCTGAAGTCGCGCCCGCTCGACCCGCATCCGCTGTTTGCGAGCTTCATCGAAGCGGCGCTGGAACAGTCCCGTCTCGTCTAAGGCGAGATTGCATCAAACAAGAAAGGCCGGTCGTGAGACCGGCCTTTTTCATATGTGCTGGTGCGCGGAGTTCCTCGTGCGACCAGCCAGAGAGTGCTCAGCGCGCCTCGACCGGCTTGCGCCATTGCGGCGCCCGCCAGATGGTGATGAAGCGCAGTACCCATTCGAGCGGGCCGTAAGCGTAGCGCGCCATCCACCAGCGGCTGGTGAAAAGCTGGGCCGTGAAGATGGCAAGCGCAATCAACACCGTTGCCAAGGGCGAGACTTTGCCGATGACGCCAAGGCCGTAGCCATGGAAGATCAGAGCCGCGACCAGTGACTGTATGAGGTAGTTGGAAAGCGCCATACGGCCGGCGGGCGCCAGCAGGGTGCGCAGGCGCTGCCCCACTGTCGTTCCGAAGAACAGCATCATGCCGCCGACATAGGCGCCGGTCAGGAACGGGCCGGTGATCAGACCGATCGAAAGCCCGATGATGGCGACAGGCGAATCGATCAGCTCGACGCTGGCATAGGCATAGACGATGGCGCCTGGCAGTCCGATCCACAGGCCAGCGCGAAGCAGCCGTTGGAAGAGTGCGCGGTTTTCCTCCGGCCGTGCCAGCGTCTTGCGGCGCCCGGCGATCAGACCGAGCACGAACATGGCAAGCGCACACGGCGCCTGCAGCAGGCCAAGTATTACCCAGACTGACGAGAGTTCCGTCAGGTGCTGGCCGATGATAGCTTGCCAGTCGCCTCGAAAGGCAAGTTTAGTCGCCTCGGCCGCAGCGAGGATCGCGGACCGGTCGAGCGGCATTGGCGCCAGTGTAGCGAGCATGCCGAGCGCACCCCATGCTACAGCAATGAGAATGATCAGCCACTTCGCCAGGCGGAAGAGGGCGGCATCGCTTCGGTTCCGTAGTGTCAGCAGTACGACACCGAGCACGGCATAGGTGGTGAGAATGTCGCCATGGAAGAGCAGAACCGCATGGGCAATACCGATCAGCCAAAGGCCGGTCTGCCGTCGCAAGAGCCGGGGGACGAAGGCTTCGCCGGATTTTTCCGCCGAGCGCATCTGCAGAGTGAAGCTGTAGCCGAACAGGAACGAGAACAAGAGGTAGAACTTCATCTCGAAGAATAGCGCGATCACGAGATGGACGGTGCGGTCGGCGATGCCGCCGAAGGCGGGGTCGGCGAGCTCCAGTCCATAGAACGCGGAGGCGAAAGCCATGGTGTTGACGATAAGGATTCCGAGCAGTGCGAAGCCGCGCAATGCGTCGACATCATCGATGCGATCCGGGGTGGTCATTCGAGTTCTCCGTGGCGTCAGACGCTGGAAGCGTGCGCCATAACTAGTTGAAACAGCGCCATTTTGTGAAAATGAACGTCTCAATCGCCAGCAGGGACAGGGGAACCCCGCTCTGCTTGTCGAGTGTCTTATTTATTAAATCGACTAGTCAATCTAATAAATGGAGCAATGAGACGTCAAGAGGCACCTGCGGCGAATGCGCGGGTGTGGCTCAGTTGCTGTGATAGGGAACGATCAGCCTTTGTGGCTGGTGTTCTGTCGGAGCCAGGCGATTTGGCGGCGGGCACGCAGGAGTGCGGTGAGTGCAGCGCCGATCGAGATCAACAGCAGCGCGGCCCAGAGGATTTCGCCGTCGCCAAGCCAGAGGCCTTCAAGCGACGAAAGAACCGCAGCCAGCGTCATTGTCGCCATGCGGTGTTGCTTGGCCATCGGGCCGGAGAAATCGCTCGGAGCGCCATTGGCGCGGCCAAGTTCGCGCACATAGGCAGTCAGTACGGCGAAAGTAGCTGCAGCGAAACCGAGGGCAGGCACGCCGATCCCGAAGCCGGCGCCGACGAAGATGAAGACATCGGCGACACGGTCCGGAAATTCGTTCCAGAAAGGACCATCGGCTTCGCCTTTGCCACCCTCGACGGCGACCATGCCATCGAAGAGATTACAGAGAAGGCGCCCCTGGCAGAAGAGGGCGGCAGCGATGAACAGCGCGACTCTTGCCCCATCCTGCGTTTCCCCCGTCAGCCAGAAGGCAAGCCCGGCCAAGGCCGCGGCCAGCATGCTGGCCTGCGAGATCTGGTTGGGCGTGACGTTCATCGAGGCCAGGCGCCGCGCGATCGCCTGCGCCCAGCGGGTGTTGCGGCTTGCGAGTGGCCTGCGGTCACCGGTCCCGGTCATGTTCGCCTCGGCTAAAGGAATAGTTGTAGATGGCGGCGTAGGTGGTCGAAACCGTGAGCGGCAGCGCGATCGTTTTCAGGATCTCGGGCGTGCCGCTTGCTGTGTGGATTGCGATGAGGACTGCTGACGAACCAACGCAGGCGAGGAGTGGCGGCAGGACCAACCGCGTCGCGCCGCTGAACCGACTGGAAAGCACGTCGATCGCCGTCTTGAGATAGAGCGTGAGCAGGGCCGAAAGCGTACCCTGGACGACGCCGGCAACGAGCGGCTTCGGCATCGGATGATGGCGATTGGCGAAAAACGCCCAGCCGCCCATGGCGACAAACGCAAATGCCACATGCACCACGCCGCTTGATGCCAATCCCCTCAGCTTCGCGGTCATGTCAGTGACCACCAGTAACGCGTCAGATGGAAGAAGATCGGCGCCGAAAAGACGACGGAATCCAGCCGGTCGATCAGTCCGCCATGGCCCTCGATCAGGTGACCCCAGTCCTTGACGCCGCGGTCGCGCTTGATCGCCGACATCACGAGCCCGCCGAAGAAGCCCATCAAGGTGATGATGAGCGACATCACAGCCGCTTGCATCGGCGTAAACGGCGTAATCCACCAGAGCGATGCGCCGATCAGGGTGGCGCTTGCGACCCCGCCGACAAAGCCTTCGACGGTCTTCGAGGGCGAAAGGGTCGGAGCGATCTTGGTTCGTCCGAAGAGTTTGCCCCAGACATATTGCAACACGTCGCTAGACTGAACGACGATGACCAGGAAGGCGATCAAGAGAACGTTGCGACCGTCATAGCCCGGGATCTGCAACGTCAGCAACGCCGGCACGTGCGAGGCGCAGAAGACGCAGATCATCAGCGCCCATTGCACCTCGGAGATCCGCAGAAGGAAATCACGCGTATCACCGCGCAGAACCGCGACGATCGGCATCAGCAGGAAAGCATAGACCGGTACGAAGATCGAATAGATGCCGTATTGCTCGGCCCACAGCAGGAAGTAGTTGATCGGCAGCACGACGAAGAAGGCGGCGGCGATCGCCCAGTGGTCGCCACGTCGCGTATTTATGAGCGTGATGAATTCGCGCAGTGCCGCGAATGAGCAGAAGGCAAAGAGCAGGAGCACGCCGACCCGACCGGCGACGAAGGCGATAGCGATGAGTACCACCATCGCCCACCACGCCTTGATGCGAGCGTTGAGGTTCTCGATTGCGCCGTTCGATCCGTCCGGCGAAAGCTTCTGCTTGAGCACGTAGCCGATGCTCGACGCGAGCACGAGAATGCCGCCGACACCGAGAAGCAGTTTGAGCATGTCCAGGCTTGCCGCGCTCATGCATTGTCTTCCGTTGAAGAGGGAGCGAGCGCGAGCAGGGCGACCTCGGCGCGGGCGATGAATTCGTCCATGGTCTCCTGCGCCTTGAGTCGCATCGGCTCGCCGAAGGTTACGGTACAGATGAGCGGGATCGGCACGAACTCCCCCTTCGGCATCACGCGGTTGAGATTGTTGATCCAGACGGGGACGAGCGGCACATCCGGCCGCTTGCATGCGAGGTGATAGAGCCCGCTCTTGAAAGGCAACAGGCGCGCATCGGTCTGGTTGCGCGTTCCCTCGGGAAAGAGAATCAGCGACGAGCCGTCGTTGAGGACGGCCGTCATTTGCTCGACCGGATCCTGGGTGCGGGCCGTTGCGTCGCGCTCGATCAGCACCGCGTCGAACACGTCACGGCCGATGAAGGCCGAGAGCTTCGATTTCAGCCAATATTCTGCCCCGGCCACCGGCCGCGTGCGCTCCCGCAGCCAGGGCGGCAAAACCGCCCAGATCAGGACGAAATCGCCGTGGCTGGAATGATTGGCGAAGTAGATGCTCTGTTTCGGCGGCAGGCCGGTCTCATGCCAGATGGCGCGCGCCGCGGTCATTGCGCGCGCAAACATCATGATGGCGATGGAGGCCAGCTTGGCCATGATCTCGCGGATCATGCGAATTCGTGCCCGGATTGGAAACAGGTCGTCGCTCCGACGCACCCTGCGGAGCGTGTGGGCCATGTCCGTACGGGTATCATGCCTTGCAACAATAAGATCAAGCGCTGCCCCTCAGCCTGCGCCCGGCGTACCCCCAGGCTGCATCGACCAACATTACGCGATTGCGTCCGCTTCTCAAGCGGTTGAAATCACAAGCAAGGTGATAACGGACCAGGCGCTCCGGATATTCGCCGTCGTTGCGAAAGGGATCGAACGCAAGACGATGCGACGCCTCGCCACATCCGTCGGTCGCAGAGCCGACATTGACCAACTGCAACCCTGCCGCTAGCCTGCGGTTGCAACATGAGGAGCCTCGTCCAATGCGCCAGTAATGCCCGGTGAAAACCGAATTCGCCTCAACTTCGCTCGCGAAGGGGATGGATGATGGCATTGCTAGACCCGTATTGGCGGTCAGACGCCGAGGCATTTTGTGCTTGCGCCCCCCGTTCGTGAGCGGTCACATTTGGACACGTTTCCAGGGACCGAACATGCAAGGTAAATCCAATCTCGATATCATCGATCACAACCGCCAGGCCTGGGACAGGCAAGCGAGTGAACACTGCGAGTGGTCGCGGCCGGTGACGCCGGAGATGATCGCTGCGGCCCGTGCCGGGCAATGGCAGGCGCGGCTGACGCCTGGCGATCTGCCGAAGGGTTGGCTACCCGACATCCGCGGCAAGAAGATCCTGTGCCTGGCCTCGGCGGGCGGCCAGCAGGGGCCAATTCTGGCGGCGGCAGGTGCCGAGGTCACCGTCTTCGACATCTCCGAGGGGCAGCTCGCCCAGGACCGGCTTGTGGCCGAACGCGAGGGTCTGTCGCTGGCAGCGGTACAGGGGGACATGCGCGACCTCGCGGGCTTTGCGGATGAAGCCTTTGACATTGTCTTTCACCCGATATCGAATCTCTACGTTCCGGCTCTCCAGCCGGTTTGGCGGGAATGCAATCGCGTGCTCAAGACCGGTGGACGCCTGCTCGCGAGCTTCTACAACCCGATTGTTTTCGTTGGCGACCGGGACCCGGGCTATGCGGAGAAGGGCCTCATTCGCCCCGTCTATGCGCTGCCCTTTGCGGAAGCCGAACATCTGGCTGCCGATGCGGTGCAAGCCAAGATCGGTCGCGGTGAAGCGCTGGTGTTCGGGCACAGCCTTGCCGCGCAGATTGACGGGCAATTGCAAGCAGGCTTCATGCTTGCCGGCTTTCACGAAGATTGGCAGCCATCGCCCCGTTTTCTGATCGACAGGTTCGTGCCGACCTTCATCGCCACCTGCGCCATCAAGTGCGATCTCGGCCTTTGACATAGGGGCGCCGCGAACTGTGCGCGTCTTGTGGCGTGCGCAAGAGGAACAGAGCAATCGCGGCGTCTGCGATGACCCGCGGTTGCGTTTTCGGGCAGGCTGCACGCCGATCATGGTGGCTTGTTACGTCGCGTTACTGTTACGTACTCGCCAAACCGCTGGTTTCATTCTTTTATGTTCGTCAGCGAAACTGGAAAGGGTCAATACGCATGCGCTTCATCGCTTTGTTGGTTATGCCGTTGGCGATCGTGCTGGGGCTTTCGGGCTGTGCCTCCACCACGTCCTCGAGCAATACGACCTACGCGCAGCCCCAAACGTTCGCCCCCGGTCTCGGCGCGGGAAATACGGCCAACGCCACGGCGGCTCCGGGCTACTACTAAGGCTCGGGCAGCCCGACACCAGCGGGCAAGCATAATTCCGCGACTGGCGCGGCCCAGCGCGGAGTGTTCTTGTCTGCGGCCCGTGTTCGGGCTCACACGGCCAATCGGCTCCCTGGCCGCGACTCGGCTTGCATTCGCCGGCCAAAAGTTGCAAACAGCGGCGAACCATCAGGGAAAACGCCATGAGCCTCTCCAAGCGCACCACCCGCCCGCTCGATCACCTCGTGCTGCCGGTGGATACGCTTACCCAGGCGCGGCGCCGTTTTTCCGATCTCGGCTTCACCGTCGCTGAGGATGCGCGCCATCCTTTTGGCACTGAGAATGCCTGCGTCTTCTTTTCCGATGGCACCTATCTCGAACCATTGGCCGTCGCTTCCCGCGAGGAATGCGAAGCCGCCGCCCTCGATGGCAATGCCTTTGTCGCCCGCGATCTGGCCTTCCGCTTTCGTCAGGGACCAGAAGGTCTTTCGGCCCTGGTCTTCGGCACCGAGGATGCGGCAAGCGATCACATTCGCTTCCGTGCGCAAGGCGTCTCGGGCGGCGACATGCTGGAGTTCTCCCGGCCGATGAAGCTGCCGGATGGCCGAGAAGGATTGGGTTCCTTCCGCCTTGCCTTCGCGGCGGATCTGCGCTCGCCGGATTTCTTCCTGTTCAACTGTCAGCGCGTCCGGGCCCTGCCCACGGACCGGGCAGCGCTGGAGTGGCACCAAAACGGCGTGACCGGCATTGCCGAAGTGGTTCTCTCGGAAGCCAACCCGACCGATTTTCAGTATCTCCTGCAGGAGGCAGTCGACGAACGCGAAGTCGCTGCGCACTCCTTCGGCATGGATATCTCGGCCACCAACGCCAAGATTTCGGTGCTGAATGCAGCCGGCATGGAAGCCTTCTTCGGTCGCTCGGTCCGCGAAGCCGAACGCGGCCTGCGTGGACGCGCCGTGGTCTTCCGCGTCGCCGACCTCGAGGCGACACGCGCGCTCTTTGCTGACAACGATATCGAATTTGCAGAAATGGGCGGACGCCTCATTGTTCCCGAAATGCCGGGGCAAGGGGTGATCTTCGCTTTTGGAGCTTGATGATGAAAACCAATGCCAGAGTAGTAGTCGGCAACGGCGCCCACCAGGTCGCTTTCGCGCAAACCGATAAGCTGTCGCTGATCGCCGGCCCCTGCCAGATGGAGAGCCGCGAACATGCCTTCATGATGGCGGGTGCGCTTTCCGAACTCTGCAAGAAGCTGGGCCTCGGCCTCGTCTACAAGTCCTCCTTCGACAAGGCGAACCGTACCTCGCTTTCGGGCAAGCGCGGCATCGGCCTCGACAAGGCCATGGAGATCTTTGCCGACCTCAAGAAGGAGTTCGGCTTTCCGGTTCTGACCGACGTCCACACCGAAGAGCAATGCGCTCTGGTCGCTCCGACGATCGACATCCTGCAGATCCCCGCGTTTCTGTCGCGCCAGACCGATCTTCTGGTCGCCGCTGCCAAGACCGGCCGCGCGATCAACGTCAAGAAGGGCCAGTTCCTCGCGCCCTGGGACATGAAAAACGTCCTGGCGAAGTTCACCGAAAGCGGCAATCCGAACGTCATGCTTTGCGAACGCGGCGCTTCCTTCGGCTACAACACGCTGGTCTCCGACATGCGCTCGCTGCCGATCATGGCATCGCTCGGCGCGCCCGTCGTCTTCGATGCAACCCATTCCGTGCAGCAGCCGGGCGGGCAGGGCGGCTCCTCGGGCGGCCAGCGTGAATTCGTCGAGACCCTGGCGCGCGCGGCCGTTGCCGTCGGCGTTGCAGGCGTGTTCGTCGAGACACACGAGGACCCGGACAATGCTCCGTCGGACGGTCCGAACATGGTGCATCTGAAGGACATGCCACGGCTGCTGGAAAAGCTGCTGGCCTTCGACGCGATCGCCAAGGGCTGAGCCGGCGCAACGCTTCGTGAAATTTTCATGAACCGCAATGGCGCGAACGGTTTTGCATATTGCGCGCCATTGTAATTTCGAGGCCTTGGCGTATGACAGGCCCCGACCACCCACCGTCCTCAAGCAGGGAAGAGATCATGACTGCAATCATCGACATCATCGGCCGAGAAATTCTGGACAGCCGCGGCAACCCGACCGTCGAGGTCGACGTGTACCTGGAAGACGGAAGCTTCGGCCGTGCGGCGGTCCCGTCGGGCGCCTCGACCGGTGCGCATGAGGCTGTCGAGTTGCGCGATGGTGGTACGCGTTACCTCGGCAAGGGCGTCGAGCGCGCTGTCGAATCCGTCAACGGCGAGATCTTCGAAGCGATCGGCGGCCTCGATGCCGAGAACCAGATCCAGATCGACAAGACGATGATCGAGCTCGACGGCACGGCCAACAAGTCGCGCCTCGGCGCCAACGCCATCCTCGGCGTGTCACTTGCCGTTGCCAAGGCTGCGGCCGAAGCTGCCGGCCTGCCGCTCTACCGTTACGTCGGCGGCCCGAACGCCCACGTGCTCCCGGTTCCGATGATGAACATCATCAACGGCGGCGCCCATGCCGACAACCCGATCGATTTCCAGGAATTCATGATCGTTCCTGTCGGCGCCGACACGATGCGCGATGCGGTCCGCATGGGTTCGGAAGTGTTCCACACGCTGAAGAAGCAGCTTGCCGCCGACGGCCACAACACCAACGTCGGCGACGAAGGCGGCTTCGCTCCGGGTCTCGCTTCCGCTCCGGCAGCGCTCGACTTCATCATGAAGTCGATCGAGAAGGCCGGTTACAAACCGGGCGAAGACATGTTCATCGCACTCGACTGCGCCGCAACCGAATTCTTCAAGGACGGCAAGTACGTGCTCGAAGGTGAAGGCCGCACGCTGGAGCCGGGCGCCATGGCCGAATACCTGGCGGAACTCGCTGCCAAGTACCCGATCTTCTCGATCGAAGACGGCATGGCGGAAGACGACTGGGATGGCTGGAAGGCCGTGACCGACCTCATCGGCAACAAGTGCCAGCTCGTCGGCGACGACCTGTTCGTCACCAACTCGGCCCGCCTGCGCGACGGTATCAAGATGGGCGTTGCCAATTCGATCCTCGTCAAGGTCAACCAGATCGGTTCGCTCTCGGAGACGCTCGACGCCGTCGAAACCGCACACAAGGCGCGCTACACCGCCGTCATGTCGCACCGCTCGGGTGAGACCGAAGATGCGACGATCGCCGATCTCGCGGTTGCCACCAACTGCGGCCAGATCAAGACCGGCTCGCTTGCCCGTTCGGACCGGCTCGCCAAGTACAACCAGCTGATCCGCATCGAAGAGCAGCTCGGCCTGCAGGCGAAGTACGCCGGCCGTTCGATTCTGCGCGGCTGATCCCGGAGCGGGGTAGGGAAAAATGTGTGCGGTATTCCGCTCGCGTCCCGCTCTAACTTGCTAAAGCGCAGTGCGTCTTGTCAGGCGCGCAAGGCCCACTGCCTCTGATAAACGAAACCCGCTCACGTTCTCGCGTGGGCGGGTTTCTGTTTTCCTGCCATTCATGGTCAACGGTCGGTTAATCAATCGCCGCTAATCTGACTCCGTATTGCGTATCAGGGCGTGAATGGATGTGGACACGGCATCATAAGAAACGGAAACTGGGTCGGCTGGTGATGCCGCTGATCGCGGTCGCCTTTCTCTCTTACTTCGGCTATCATTCCATCCACGGCGGCTATGGCCTGAAGGCGACCGAGCAATTCGATCGCCAGATCGTCGAGCGGCAGGCGCGGCTGGATAAGCTCACGAAGCAGCGAATGATCCTCGAAAAAGAGGTTCAGTTGATGAGTGATGGGGCGCTGGAACGGGACATGTTGGATGAAAAAGCTCGCCTCGCGCTCAACATGTCGCGAAGTGATGAGATTGTTATTTTCCACCGGTCCGCGAATTAACCTGAATTCAGTTAATTGAAATTTGTGAAGTAAATTCAATTACTTGCGTGGAATGCGAGCCATGCAAATATGGCATTGCTGTGGCCGCGTTCTTTCCCTATGGTAACCGCAAAAGGCTAACCATTGGGAGGAACGAATGGCTCCGCGAAAATCCGCGTCCGTTTCCAGCCGCAAGAGTGCCGCAAAGCCGGCCAAGAAAGATTTCAACGGCGGCACCTTCGCCGACTTCTCCAAGGAAGAAGATCTGAAAGCCTACCGCGAGATGCTGCTGATCCGGCGTTTCGAGGAAAAGGCTGGCCAGCTCTACGGCATGGGCTTCATCGGCGGTTTCTGTCACCTCTATATCGGCCAGGAAGCCGTCGTCGTCGGCATGCAGATGGCGCTGAAAGAGGGCGATCAGGTCATTACCGCCTATCGTGACCATGGCCACATGCTGGCCTGCGGCATGAGCGCCCGCGGCGTCATGGCCGAACTCACCGGTCGTCGCAGCGGTCTTTCCAAGGGGAAGGGCGGCTCGATGCACATGTTCTCCAAGGAAAAGCACTTCTACGGCGGTCACGGCATCGTCGGCGCCCAGGTGTCGCTCGGCACCGGTCTTGCCTTCGCTAACCGCTATCGCGGCAACGACAATGTGTCCGTTGCCTACTTCGGTGACGGCGCGGCCAACCAGGGCCAGGTCTACGAAAGCTTCAACATGGCGCAGCTCTGGAAGCTGCCGGTGATCTACGTGATCGAGAACAACCGTTATGCCATGGGTACTTCCGTTTCGCGAGCTTCTGCCCAGACCGACTTCTCGCAGCGCGGCGTCTCCTTCAACATTCCGGGCTTCCAGGTCGACGGCATGGACGTGCGTGCGGTCAAGGCCGCCGGCGACGAGGCGGTTGAGCATTGCCGCTCGGGCAAGGGTCCGATCATCCTTGAGATGCAGACCTACCGCTATCGCGGCCACTCGATGTCCGACCCGGCGAAGTACCGTTCGAAGGACGAAGTGCAGAAGATGCGCTCGGAGCATGACCCGATCGAGCAGGTGAAGGCACGTCTGACCGAAAAGGGTTGGGCGAACGAGGACGAGCTGAAGCAGATCGACAAGGACGTCCGCGACATTGTTGCCGACAGCGCCGATTTTGCCCAGGCCGATCCGGAGCCGGATGCATCCGAGCTCTACACCGACATCCTGCTTTGATCCGGGGAGGGACAAACATGCCAGTAGAAATTCTTATGCCCGCCCTTTCCCCGACCATGGAGGAAGGCACGCTCTCGAAATGGCTGAAGAACGAGGGGGACAAAGTGTCCTCCGGCGATGTCATCGCCGAGATCGAGACCGACAAGGCAACGATGGAAGTCGAAGCCGTCGATGAAGGCACGATCGGCAAGCTGCTGATCGCCGCCGGCACCGAAGGCGTCAAGGTCAACACGCCGATCGCCGTGCTGCTGCAGGATGGCGAAGGCGCTGGCGACATCGCCGCTCCGAAGGCCGAAGCTCCAAAGGCCGCCGACGCCGAAGCCCCGGCTGCTGCCGCATCGGCTCCGGTCGCTGCCCAGCCGAAGGTCGAGGTCGCTGCCGATCCGGCCATCCCGGCCGGCACCGAAATGGTGACGATGACCGTCCGCGAAGCGCTTCGCGACGCCATGGCCGAAGAAATGCGCGCCAGCGACGATGTCTTCGTCATGGGTGAAGAAGTCGCCGAATACCAGGGCGCCTACAAGATCACGCAAGGCCTGCTGCAGGAATTCGGCGCCCGCCGTGTCATCGATACCCCGATCACCGAGCACGGCTTTGCCGGCGTCGGCGTCGGCGCTGCCATGACCGGCCTTCGCCCGATCGTCGAGTTCATGACCTTCAACTTCGCCATGCAGGCGATCGACCAGATCATCAACTCCGCTGCCAAGACGCTCTACATGTCCGGCGGCCAGATGGGCGCGCCGATCGTCTTCCGCGGCCCGAGCGGTGCCGCGGCCCGCGTGGCCGCACAGCACTCGCAGTGCTACGCCGCCTGGTACAGCCATATCCCCGGCCTCAAGGTCGTCATGCCCTACACGGCTGCTGACGCCAAGGGTCTGCTCAAGGCCGCGATCCGCGATCCGAACCCGGTCATCTTCCTCGAAAACGAAATCCTCTACGGTCACTCCTTCGAAGTGCCGAAGCTTGACGATTTCGTGCTGCCGATCGGCAAGGCTCGTATCCACAAGGTCGGCAAGGACGCAACGATCGTCTCCTTCGGTATCGGCATGACCTACGCCGTCAAGGCAGTTGCCGAACTTGAAGCCCAGGGCATCGACGTCGAGCTGATCGACCTGCGTACGATCCGCCCGATGGACCTGCCGACGGTCATCGAATCCGTCAAGAAGACGGGCCGCCTCGTCACGGTCGAAGAAGGCTACCCGCAGTCGTCTGTCGGCACCGAAATCGCGACCCGCGTCATGCAGCAGGCCTTCGACTACCTTGACGCCCCGATCCTGACGATCGCCGGCAAGGATGTGCCGATGCCTTACGCCGCGAACCTCGAGAAGCTCGCGCTTCCGAACGTCGCAGAGGTTGTCGATGCGGTGAAAGCCGTTTGCTACAAATAAGGGGAGGGCCCTTCGATGCCTATCAACATCACAATGCCTGCCCTCTCCCCAACAATGGAAGAAGGCAATCTGGCCAAGTGGCTGGTCAAGGAAGGCGATAAGGTCAAGTCCGGCGACGTGATTGCCGAGATCGAGACCGACAAGGCGACGATGGAAGTCGAAGCCGTCGACGAAGGCACCGTTGCCAAGATCGTCGTCCCCGCCGGCACCGATGGCGTCAAGGTCAATGCGCTGATCGCTGTGCTCGCCGCCGATGGCGAGGATGTCGCCACGGCCGCCAAGGGTGGCAATGGCGCGGCAGCACCGGCACCTGCCGCCAAGGCGGAAGCGCCTGCGCCGGCAACGCCGAGCGCCCCGGCAGCGGCTCCCGCCGCTGCGCCGGCTGCAGCCCAGCCGGCCAAGGCCGAGGGCGGCGCACGCGTCTTTTCCTCGCCGCTCGCACGCCGTCTGGCCAAGGACGCGGGTATCGACCTGTCGGCAGTGGCCGGCACCGGTCCGCACGGCCGCGTCGTCAAGAAGGACGTCGAAGCCGCCGTTTCCGGTGGTGCTGCCAAGCCCGCCGCCGCACCGGCCGCCGGCGCTGCTGCTCCTGCAGCCGCACCGCTTGCCAAGGTCCCGTCGGACGACGCGGTTCTCAAGCTGTTCGAGCCGGGTTCCTACGAACTCGTGCCGCATGATGGCATGCGCAAGACGATCGCCAAGCGTCTCGTCGAATCCAAGCAGACGATCCCGCACTTCTACGTGTCGGTCGATTGCGAACTCGATGCGCTGCTGGCGCTGCGTGCCCAGCTCAATGCCGCTGCGCCCGAGCAAGGTGGCAAGCCGGTCTACAAGCTCTCCGTCAATGACATGGTCATCAAGGCTCTGGCGCTGGCACTGCGTGACGTTCCGAACGCGAACGTCTCCTGGACCGAGAGCAACATGGTCAAGCACAAGCACGCCGACGTCGGCGTTGCCGTGTCGATCCCGGGCGGCCTGATCACCCCGATCATTCGCCAGGCGGAGCTGAAGAGCCTGTCGGCCATCTCCAACGAGATGAAGGACCTCGGTCAGCGCGCCAAGGACCGCAAGCTGAAGCCCGAGGAATACCAGGGCGGCACCACGGCGGTCTCCAACATGGGCATGATGGGCGTCAAGAACTTCGCCGCCGTCGTCAACCCGCCGCATGCAACGATCCTCGCGGTCGGTGCGGGCGAGGAGCGCGTCGTCGTCAAGAACAAGCAGATGGTCATCGCCAATGTCATGACCGTCACGCTCTCGACCGACCATCGCTGCGTCGATGGTGCGCTCGGCGCCGAACTGCTCGGAGCCTTCAAGCGCTACATCGAAAACCCGATGGGCATGCTGGTCTGAGTTGGATAGGGACCGGCCTTCGGGCCGGTCCGTTCCTTTTCGCGCAGCCGAAGGCGGGCCCTGACGATGAAAACAGTTCTCTGCTATGGCGACAGTCTGACCTGGGGCTACGATGCCGCGGATGGTGGTCGCCACGCGCTTACCGATCGCTGGCCGAGCGTTTTGCAGAAGGCCCTGGGATCCGACGTCCAGGTTATTGCCGAGGGGCTGAACGGCCGCACCACGGCCTATGACGACCATCTCGCCGATTGCGATCGCAATGGCGCGAAGGTGCTGCCAACCGTCCTTCACAGTCACGCCCCGCTCGATCTCATCATCCTGCTGCTCGGCACCAACGACATGAAGCCGGTGATCCACGGAACCGCCTTCGGCGCCGTGAAGGGCGTCCAGCGACTGGTCAAACTCATTCGCAGGCATGACTGGCCTGTCGAGAGCGAAGATGGCCCGGAGATTTTGATCGTCGCGCCGCCGACGCTTTGCGAAACCGCCGATGCCGGGTTTGCTGCGATGTTTGCCGGCGGGGTCGAGCAGTCGGCGATGCTCGCGCCGCTTTATCGCGATCTCGCGGACGAGCTTGATTGCGGTTTCTTCGATGCCGGATCGGTTGCTCAGACCACGCCGCTCGATGGCGTGCATCTTGATGCAGAGAACACGCGTGCGATCGGCCGCGGCCTCGAGCCGGTCGTGCGGATGATGCTCGGGGTCTAGGGATGGCGGGGGGCGTCACCATACGTCCGGCGGAAAGGCGTGAGGCGGCGGAGCTTGCCATCCTCGTCGATATTGCCGCGCATGGCTTTGCCTCCTGGCTCTGGTACGGCGCCGTCCTCCATGGAGTGGCGGACACGGCTTTCGAGCGTGGCCGCAACAAGCTGCGGGAAGAGCCAGGACCGGGGAACTGGCGCGACGCTCTGGTCGGCGAAATCGATGATGAGGTTGCCGGTCTGACGGTCGGCTATGCGATCGGCCCGGAAGTGCTGGAGATCGTCGCCAAGCACCCGGCTTTGGAACCCTTGCTGGAGCTGCAGAGGCAGGTTGTCGGCCACTGGTTCATCGAGAGCCTCGGCGTCTATCGCCATCAGCGCGGCCGCGGGGTCGGCAAAGCGCTCCTGGCAAGGGAATTCGAACGCGCCGGATCGGCGCCGGTGAGCCTGATCACCGAGAGCCACAATGACAGGGCTCAGGCACTATACAGGGCAAACGGTTTCGGCGAGGCAGCGCGCGCCGAGGCGGTTCCGCTCTTTGAGGAAAGCAAGAAACACGACTGGGTGCTGTTCACCCGCAAGGTCGCTTGAGACAAAGGCAGGAAACACATGGCTGAGAATTACGACGTCATCGTCATCGGTTCGGGTCCGGGGGGCTATATCGCCGCCATCCGTGCGGCACAGCTTGGTTTGAAGACCGCGGTCGTCGAGCGCGAGCATCTGGCCGGAATTTGCTCCAACTGGGGCTGTATCCCGACCAAGGCGCTGCTGCGCTCCGCCGAAGTTCTCCACTACGCCCAGCATCCGGGCGCCTATGGCGTGAAGATCGAAGGCACGGTGACGCCGGACCTGAAGGCGATCGTCGCCCGTTCGCGCGGCATCGCCGAGCGCATGAACGGCGGCGTCGGCTTCCTGATGAAGAAGAACAAGGTCGACGTGATCTGGGGCGAAGCCAAGCTGACGAAGCCAGGCGAGATCGTCGTCGGCAAGGCGACGAAGCCGGTGGTCCAGCCGCAGGCGCCGCTGCCGAAGAACACCAAGGGCGAAGGCACCTACACCGCCAAGCATATCATCATCGCGACCGGCGCCCGTCCTCGCGCGCTGCCGGGCATCGAGCCCGATGGCAAGCTCATCTGGACCTATTTCGAGGCGATGAAGCCCGAGGAAATGCCGAAGTCGCTGCTGGTCATGGGCTCAGGCGCGATCGGCATCGAATTCGCCTCCTTCTATCGCACCATGGGCGTCGACGTGACCGTTGTCGAAGTCATGCCGACCGTCATGCCGGTCGAAGACGCCGAGATCTCGGGCATTGCCAAGAAGCAGTTCGAAAAGCAGGGCATGAAGATCCACCTTCAGGCCAAGGTAACGAAGGTCGAGAAGGCTGCCAACTCGGTGACCGCCCATGTCGAGATGAAGGATGGCAAGGTCGAGAAGATCACTGCCGATCGCATGATCTCGGCTGTCGGCGTCCAGGGCAATATCGAGAACCTCGGCCTCGAAACGCTCGGCGTGAAGACCGACCGCGGATGCATCGTCATCGACGGCTACGGCAAGACCAATGTTCCCGGCGTTTATGCGATCGGAGACGTTGCCGGCCCGCCGATGCTCGCCCACAAGGCCGAACATGAGGCCGTCATCTGCGTCGAAAAGATCGCAGGCCTTCCGAACGTCCACCCGATGGACAAGCTGAAGATCCCAGGCTGCACCTATTGCCACCCGCAGGTCGCTTCCGTCGGTCTCACAGAAGCCAAGGCAAAGGAACTCGGCCGTGACATCCGCGTCGGCCGCTTCCCCTTCGTCGCAAACGGCAAGGCGATCGCGCTCGGCGAGGACCAGGGCCTGGTCAAGACGATCTTCGACAAGAAGACCGGCGAACTGCTCGGTGCCCACATGGTCGGCGCCGAAGTCACCGAGCTCATCCAGGGCTTTGTCGTCGCGATGAACCTCGAGACGACCGAAGAAGACCTGATGCACACGATCTTCCCGCATCCGACGATCTCGGAGACGATGAAAGAAAGTGTGCTCGACGCATACGGCCGCGCGCTCAACGCCTGATAGTTTCGGCGGCCGCGTTTTTGGTGTATTTTTGGCATTGCTAATGGGCACATTTTCAATGCACGGAGACCAAAATGAGCGTGAACGGCGTCGGTATCTTGGCTGCGATCATCGTCGGCGGTTTGGCCGGGTGGCTCGCGGAGAAGTTCATGGGCAGCAGCATGGGGCTGATCATGAACATAGTGCTCGGCATCATCGGTGCGGTGGTGCTGAATTTTGTCCTGGCGGCCTTCGGCATGGCCTATGCCGGCTGGGTCGCCTACCTGATCATCGGCTTCATCGGCGCATGCCTGTTGATCGCCGCTGGTCGGGTCGTAAAACGATAGTCTGCCGGGCCATCTGCGCTTCCGTCGGGCATGTGCTTAAGACGGCCTGACATTTCTGGTCGGGCCGTCTATATAGAGCGAAAATGGGTCAACCGGCCTGATGCCGGCCCACCGCGACGAGGAAGACAGTATGGTAACGGTGTTCGATGCCGTCTCTGACCGGGCGCAACGCGTCCGCCATCCGGAAAAGGCGCACAAGCCCGATACGGAAGTTATGCGCAAGCCGGAGTGGATCCGCGTCAAGGCGCCGATGTCCAAGGGCTACCAGGAGACGCGAGAGCTGGTGCGTTCGCACAAGCTCGTCACGGTCTGTGAAGAAGCGGGCTGCCCGAACATCGGCGAGTGCTGGGACAAGAAGCACGCCACCTTCATGATCATGGGCGAGATCTGTACCCGCGCCTGCGCCTTCTGCAATGTCGCCACCGGCAAGCCGAATGCGCTCGACATGGAAGAGCCGGCCAACATCGCCAAG
Source organism: Ensifer adhaerens (assembly GCF_020035535.1). Lineage (NCBI taxonomy): Bacteria > Pseudomonadati > Pseudomonadota > Alphaproteobacteria > Hyphomicrobiales > Rhizobiaceae > Ensifer > Ensifer adhaerens. The sequence continues at coordinate 1,242,649 of NZ_CP083349.1, forward strand.
GCCGTCAAGCAGATGGGCCTCAGCCACGTGGTCATCACCTCGGTCGACCGCGACGATCTGGAAGATGGTGGCGCCGAGCACTTCGAGAAGGTGATCTGGGCGATCCGCGAAGCGTCGCCGGCGACGACGATCGAAATCCTGACGCCGGACTTTCTGAAGAAGCCGGGTGCGCTGGAACGCGTCGTTGCCGCCAAGCCCGACGTCTTCAACCACAACATGGAAACCGTACCGGGCAATTACTTGACGGTCCGTCCAGGTGCGCGCTATTTCCACTCCGTCCGCCTGTTGCAGCGCGTGAAGGAACTGGACCCGACCATGTTCACCAAGTCCGGCATCATGGTCGGCCTCGGCGAAGAGCGTAACGAAGTGCTGCAACTGATGGACGACCTCAGAACCGCGGATGTCGACTTCCTGACGATCGGCCAATACCTGCAGCCGACGCGCAAGCACCACAAGGTCGAAGCGTTCGTGACCCCCGAGGAGTTCAAGTCCTACGAGACCGTCGCCTACACCAAGGGCTTCCTCATGGTTTCCTCGAGCCCGCTGACGCGCTCGTCGCACCATGCCGGCGACGACTTCGCCCGCCTGAGGGCCGCGCGCGAGAAGAAGCTGCAGGCCGCTGAGTAAAGCGGAGCAAGGTCCTTGAGAACCATGGACTCCGGCGCTTGCGCCGGAGTTTTTGTTTTGGCGAAGTGTATGGGGCGACAACCGGCCGTTCGCGCAAAGCTTGCATCATTGGGTCCGATCGCCTAACGGCTGTCTCTGGAGGAGGCGAGCCGATGCCGCGATATCTGAACAACTGGGACGAGGCGGCGGCGCATCTTGCAAGCGCGCAACGCATTCTGGTGGTCGGCTGCTCCGGCAGCGGCAAGAGCACGCTATCCGCTCAACTGTCCGAACGGCTCGGCCTGCCGCACCTGGCGATGGACCGGGAGTTCTTCTGGTTGCCGGGATGGAAAATTCGGCCGCGGCAGGAAATGCTCGCGCTGATCTCGAAGGCCGCCGCCGGCGAGTGCTGGATCATGGATGGCACCAGCCCGAAGACCCTGCCGCTCCGCCTGCCACGCACCCATGTGGTGATCTGGACGCGGCTGCCGCGCTGGGTGTCGCTGCGCGGGGTGTTCTGGCGCTGGTTCACCTATTGGAAGAAGACCCGGCCGGACATGGCTGACGATTGTCCGGAGAAGGTCGATCTCGATTTCCTGCGCTACATCTGGAACTTCGAGCGCAGGGATGCGGTTGAGATAGAGACGCAACTGGCCGGTCATTCAAACCTGCCGGTTCTCGTGTTGAAATCGCACGCGGAAACGGCGTTCCTACTTGCTAAGATAAAGCGGGGCGACTAGCTCTCGATCATGCCGCATTTCGAAACCAACCACGTCGTCAAGCACAGTGCCGACCAGATGTTCGATCTCGTCGCCGATGTCGAACACTATCCCGAGTTCCTGCCGCTCTGCGAAGCGCTGACCGTGCGCTCGCGCAAGGAGCGCGACGGCAAGGTGTTGCTGTTGGCCGACATGACCGTCGGCTACAAGGCGATCCGCGAGACTTTCACGACGCAGGTGCTGTTGAACAAGGCCGAGCGCGTCATCGACGTCAAATACATCGATGGACCGTTCAAGTATCTCGACAACCGCTGGCGCTTCGAGCCGTCCGGCGAGGGGCAGTCGATCGTGCATTTCTACATCGACTACGAGTTCAAGAGCCGCATTCTCGGCGCTCTGATGGGTTCGATGTTCGACCGTGCCTTCCGAATGTTCTCCGACGCGTTCGAAAAGCGCGCCGACAAAATCTATTCCGCCTGAGCGATTTCCGAGAGCATGTCGAGCGCGGTGCGGACGGTGGCAAGCCGGATGCGGCTGCGGCCGATGTCGCCATAGCGCATCTCCCGATGCAGGATCTCGCCGTTTCGCCCGGACGCAGCAAGGTGCACGAGGCCGACGGGCTTTTCGGCCGAGCCGCCGCTGGGGCCGGCAACGCCTGTGACTGCAACCGCGAAATCCGCCGCCGAATGCGAGACGGCGCCGCGTGCCATCTCGATCGCGGTCTCTCGCGATACCGCGCCGTGGGCGGCAAGTATGTCGGCCTCGACACCAAGCATCGCGACCTTCGCTTCGTTGGAGTAGGTGACGAACCCACGATCGACGACGGCGGACGAACCGGGAATCTCGGTCAAGGAACCTGCGATCAGGCCGCCGGTGCAGGATTCGGCGGTCGCGACCTTGAGGCCGCGTGCGGTGAACTTGGCGATGATTTCACCGGCTTTGACTTCGATATCGGCGGGCCACATCACGAAAGGTTCCCGTAAACCACGGTGGCCGTGGCAATGGCGGCGATGCCCTCATCACGGCCGACAAAACCCAAGCGCTCATTGGTCGTTGCCTTGACCGAACAGCGGTCGAGCGAAATCCCTAGCATCTCCGAGAGCTTTTCGCGCATCGTCAGCCGATGCGGGCCGACCTTCGGTGCTTCGGCTATCAGCGAGATGTCAGCATTGGTAATGATGCCGCCGCGCTCGCGCACGATCTTGGCCGCATGCTCCAGGAAAATGCGCGATGGCGCGCCCTTCCATTGTGGGTCGGACGGCGGGAAATGATCGCCGATGTCGCCGGCGCCGCAGGTGGCGAGGAGAGCGTCGGTCAGCGCGTGCAACGCCACATCGGCATCGGAATGGCCGGAAAGTTTCTTCGTGTGCGGGATGAAGACGCCGCAGAGCGTGACGCCGTCGCCTTCGATCAACTGGTGCACGTCGTAACCGTTGCCCGTGCGTACATCGGGCAGGGCGGTCCGATTGAGTTTCTCGTCGGCCATGGCGATATCCCTTCTCAGCGTAAGCTTGACGTTGTCGACCGTGCCCTCGACGAGGACGACCTTGAGGCCCGCCCATTCGGCGATCGAGGCATCGTCGGTAAAATCGGTGCGGCCGCTCTTGGTTGCATCCCGGTGCGCAGCAAGAATGGCCTGAAGATCGAATGTTTGTGGCGTCTGTGCGCCGTAGAGACCGTCGCGCGGCACAGTCTCAAGCACGACACTACCCTTGCCCGCGCGCTTCAGAGTGTCTGCAACTGCGACTGCGGGCAGCACGGCCTTGACGTCGTCGCGAAGTGCCGCTGCACAGCGCGAAAGCAGCGCATGATCGGCGAAAGGGCGCACCGCATCGTGGATCATCACATGGTGAGCGCCGATCTCTGCGAGGGTTTCGAGGCCGGCGAGCACGGACATCTGTCGGGTCGCGCCACCGTGGACGACAGTGACGGCACTTGCCACCGACCGTTTGCGTGCGGCATCGAACAGCGCCTCGTCATCCGGGTGAATGACGACGACGATTGGGCCGACGGCCGGCCATGTCGCGAAAGTGTCAAGCGTATGGGCGATAACGGGCCGGCCACCGATGGTTCGATACTGCTTCGGGCCTTCGGCAGATTGTCCGGCACGTTCGCCGCGTCCGGCTGCAACGATCACCACGCCGCACTTAAGCTGTTCTTGAGGCTGCATCTTCTGTATGAGGTCCCGCATTCGCCAATCTTCGCCGTGATGTACCGCGAAGGGGCGTGCTTTGCCAGCACTGCATAATTCCTTAGGTCGAACTTGCAGGGACCTTGGCGCGTCTTGAGTGGCTCGCGGCGCTGCAAGCCTGGAATTTTGCGCAAGGCGCCGAAATCGCTTGGCAAGCCCGAGAACAATGTCTAAAAATAGTGCAGTACCAACATGTGCCTGAAAGATATGCATTTGCCAATTCCGGCTCTCTCGTCACCTCTTCGGATCGGGACCATCGAAATCCGTAACCGGGTGGCGCTCGCCCCCATGTCCGGCGTCACCGATCTGCCGTTCCGGCGGCTTGCCTGGCGTTATGGCGCCGGCTTTGTCGTGACCGAAATGGTTGCGAGCCGCGAACTGGTCGGTAATGCCCAGGAGTCCTGGGCGCGGCTGAAGAATTCCGGCATCAAGCCGCACATCGTTCAGCTTGCCGGTCGTGAGGCGCACTGGATGGCGGAAGCCGCCAAGATCGCCGCTGACAATGGTGCGGATATCATCGACATCAACATGGGATGCCCGGCCAAGAAGGTAACGGGCGGCTACTCCGGCTCGGCGCTCATGCGCGATCCCGATCACGCATTATCGCTGGTCGAGGCGACCGTGAACGCGGTCGATGTGCCGGTGACGCTGAAGATGCGGCTCGGCTGGGACGAGAACTCGATCAACGCGCCGCTGATTGCGAAGCGTGCCGAAGCAGCGGGCGTCAAGGCGATCACCGTGCACGGCCGCACACGCATGCAGTTCTACAACGGCAAGGCGGACTGGGATGCCATCCGCCCGGTCCGTCAGGTCATTACTGTCCCGCTGGTCGCCAATGGCGACGTGGAGACGATCGCCGACGTCGAAGAGATCCTCCGTCGCTCGGGCGCAGATGCGGTCATGGCCGGCCGCTCGTCGCAGGGCCGTCCTTGGCACATCGGCTTTCTCGCCGGTGCCGTTGGGCACCCGTCTCAGGCGGAGGTCGCCGATATCTTTGCGGAGCACTACGAAATGATGCTCGAATTCTATGGCGTCGAGGTTGGCCTGCGGCACGCGCGCAAGCATGTCGCCTGGTATCTCGATCGCGCTGCCCCTGCCATGCCAGGCACGGAAAAGGCAGCAATCCTGACGTCGACCGATGTGCGCTTTGTCCGCGACCGGGCACGCGCCGCGATGCTGGATGCCGCTCCGGCCAAGTCGGAAGGTGAGGCGCTCGCAGAAGGAATTGCCGCATGAGTGAGAAACCGGGCGTTTCTGAAGCGGCCGCGAGCGGTCTGTCGATGGCGGTTCTGAATGCCATTCAGAATCCGGTAATCTTGGTCGATGCCAGTGGGCTGGTCGCCTTTGCGAACTGGGAGGCCGAATCATTTTTTGGCGCCAGCGCCAATCACTTGGCGCGTCACAACATCAGCGCCTTCATACCCTTCGGCAGTCCGTTGCTGACGCTGATCGAACAGGTGCGCGAACGGAAGGCGCCGGTGAATGAATACCGTGTCGACCTGAGCTCGCCGCGTCTCGGTGCCGACAAGCTCGTCGATCTCTATGTTGCCCCGGTTCTTTCCGAGCAAGGCGCAGTCGTCGTCGTCTTCCAGGAACGCTCGATGGCCGACAAGATCGACAGGCAGCTCACGCATCGCGGTGCCGCGCGCTCGGTGACCGGGCTTGCCTCGATGCTCGCGCACGAAATCAAGAACCCGCTTTCGGGCATCCGCGGTGCTGCGCAGCTGCTCGAAACCTCGGTCAATGATGAAGACAGGGCACTGACACGCCTCATCTGTGATGAGACAGACCGGATCGTCTCGCTGGTCGACCGCATGGAGGTGTTTTCAGACGAGCGTCCGGTGGATCGCGTGCCGCTGAACATCCATTCGGTGCTCGACCATGTGAAGGCGATCGCCAAGGCCGGCTTTGCCCGCCACATCAAGTTTGCGGAAAACTACGATCCGTCCTTGCCACCCGTCTATGCCAACCGCGATCAACTGGTTCAGGTGTTCCTCAACCTGATCAAGAACGCGGCTGAGGCGATCGGCGATCGCAGCGATGGCGAGATCGTGCTGACGACGGCCTACAGGCCGGGCATTCGTCTGTCGGTCGCCGGAACGCGCGAGAAAATCTCGCTGCCGCTGGAGTTCTGCGTGCACGACAATGGACCGGGCGTGCCGTCGGATCTGCTGCCGCTGCTCTTCGATCCTTTCATCACCACCAAGACCAACGGCTCCGGCCTGGGGCTCGCGCTGGTTGCCAAGATCATCGGCGCCCATGGCGGGATCGTCGAATGCGACAGCCAGCAGAACCGTACCACCTTTCGTGTCCTGATGCCTGCCTCCAAGGGCCAGGCAGCGGATGAAGACGACATGCCGATGACAAAAGGAAACCTTGCATGACGGGTGCCACGATCCTCGTCGCGGATGACGACGCAGCCATTCGCACCGTGCTGAACCAGGCGCTGAGCCGCGCCGGCTACGATGTCCGCATCACCTCCAATGCGGCAACCCTGTGGCGCTGGATCGCGGCAGGCGACGGCGATCTCGTCGTGACCGACGTGGTGATGCCAGACGAGAATGCCTTCGATCTGCTGCCACGCATCAAAAAGGCGCGGCCCGATCTGCCGGTGCTGGTCATGAGCGCGCAGAACACCTTCATGACGGCGATCAAGGCTTCGGAGAAGGGTGCCTACGACTATCTGCCGAAGCCCTTCGACCTGACCGAACTGATCGGCATTATCGGCCGGGCGCTGTCTGAGCCCAAGCGTCGCCCGGCGAAGCTCGACGACGACACCCAGGACGGTATGCCGCTGGTCGGCCGTTCGGCGGCGATGCAGGAAATCTACCGGGTGCTGGCGCGCCTGATGCAGACGGATCTGACGCTGATGATCACCGGCGAGTCCGGCACCGGCAAGGAGCTCGTCGCCCGCGCGCTGCATGATTATGGCAAGCGGCGCAACGGTCCGTTCGTGGCGATCAACATGGCGGCGATCCCGCGCGATCTGATCGAATCGGAGCTTTTCGGTCACGAGAAAGGCGCCTTCACCGGTGCTCAGGTGCGCTCGACCGGCCGTTTCGAGCAGGCCGAGGGCGGCACGCTCTTTCTCGACGAGATCGGCGACATGCCGATGGACGCACAGACCCGTCTTTTGCGGGTGCTGCAACAGGGCGAATACACGACCGTTGGCGGCCGCACGCCGATTCGCTCGGACGTGCGCATCGTGGCGGCGACCAACAAGGACCTGAAGCAATCGATCAATCAGGGCCTGTTCCGCGAAGATCTTTACTATCGCCTCAACGTCGTGCCGTTGCGTCTGCCGCCGCTGCGTGACCGCGCCGAGGATATTCCGGACCTCGTGCGCCACTTCGTCCAGCAGGCGGAAAAGGAAGGGCTCGACGTCAAACGTTTCGACCACGAAGCGTTGGAATTGATGAAGGCGCACGCCTGGCCGGGAAACGTGCGCGAACTGGAAAACCTGGTGCGCCGCCTGACGGCGCTTTATCCACAGGACGTGATCACCCGCGAAATCATCGAAAACGAGCTGCGTTCGGAGATACCGGACAGCCCGATCGAAAAGACCGCAGCGCGGCCTGGCTCACTCACCATCTCCCAGGCCGTCGAAGAGAACATGCGCCAATATTTTGCAAGCTTCGGCGATGCTTTACCGCCGGTCGGCCTCTATGATCGGGTGCTTGCCGAAATGGAGTATCCGTTGATCCTTGCGGCGCTCACCGCAACCCGTGGTAACCAGATCAAGGCGGCCGATTTGCTCGGCCTCAACCGTAACACGCTGCGCAAGAAAATCCGCGAACTTGGCGTTTCGGTCTATCGCAGCTCACGCAGCGCTTGACTTGATCACAGCCACCGTTGCATTTTCGCCACAATGCGTTGCTTGAACGTGTGACGATCGCCGAATCGCGTGTCGTTGCCGTCTCGTTCAATCGATTTGACCCAATTGATTGAGTGGGGGCGCAACGCCGCAGCCCGTTTGGGCGGTGAGGTCAACCTTTGACCAGAGAATGCTAGCAAGAGATGCCGTCGCCAGCAGGCGCCGGTTGGGGGAACGCTTTTCATGGTGGATGCAATGGCCTTGCCGCTGGGCACAGATGAGGGACTCGCGGCGCAGGACCGGCGCGCGTCCTTTGCCCTGCCGGGGCTGATGCTGGCGACCGGGGCCCTGGTCTGTGCCACCGTCTCGTTGATCATCCTTCTCGGATTGACGCCGATACGGCTGGAACGAAATGTCGTCATCGCCTGCGCCGCCATCAACAGCCTGTTCGTCGTCGGTCTGATCTACCTGATCGCCCGCGAAATCCTGCGGCTGCTGCGGGCCCGCAGCAAGGGCCGCGCTGCTGCGCGCCTGCATGTGCGTATCGTTGCGCTGTTTTCGATCGTGGCGATCACGCCGGCGGTGCTCGTCGCGATCTTTGCCAGCATCACCCTCGATGTCGGCCTCGATCGCTGGTTTTCGCTTCGAACCCAGGCGATCGTCCGCTCGTCGATCAACGTCGCCCAGGCCTATGTGCTCGAGAATGCCAGCTATCTGCAGGGCCAGACCGTGTCGATGGCCAACGACCTCGAACGCAACCGGCAGCTCTATAGCCTCGATCGCACCGGCTTCACGGAACTGATGACCCGCCAGGCACGTGGCCGCGGTATGCTTGGCGCATTCCTGGTTCGTGCAGATGGCAGTCCCATCATTCAGGCCAACATCTCCACGGACCGTCCGCTGCCCTCCATTCCGCCGGACGCGCTGAAAAGCTCGGTATCCGGCCAGCCGACCCTGATCCCGCCAGGGGTCACCAACCTCGTTGGTGCCGTGATTCCGCTCGATGACATCCCGGGCACCTATCTCTACACGGTTCGCAACGTCGATCCGGAAGTGATGCGCTCGCTGCGGCTGATGGAAGAGAATACGGCCGAATACAAGATGCTCGAGGCCGGACGGACCTTCACGCAGATCGCCTTTGGCGTTCTCTACATCGGCTTTGCGCTCATCGTTCTCCTCGCCGCAATCTGGACCGCGATCGCTGTCGCCGACCGGATCGTCAGGCCCATTCGTCAGTTGATCGGCGCCGCCGACAGCGTCGCCTCGGGCAACCTTGATGTCGTCGTTCCGGTCCGCGCCGTCGACGGCGACGTCGGCAACCTGTCGCGCACCTTCAACAAGATGGTTTCGGAGATCCGCAGCCAGCAGGAACAGATCCTGGAAGCCAAGGACGAGGTCGATCATCGCAGCCGCTTCATCGAGGCAGTGCTCTCGGGCGTGACCGCAGCGGTGATCGGTGTCGGTCGAGATCGGCAGATCACCATCGCCAACTCGTCTTCTGAAGAGTTCCTGAAGAAGACGGCGCCGGAGCTCCTCGGTGCAGACCTGCGTGCCGTGGCACCGGAGATCGAAGAGGTCCTGGTGGAGGCCGAAAGCCGCCATCGCAACGACTACCGCAAGCAGATCAACATCATGCGCGGCGGAACCGAGCGGACGCTGAACGTTCAGGTGACACGCGAAGAGGGCGGCGAGTCGAACGAGTCCTACGTCATCACTATCGACGACATTACCGACCTCGTCATCGCGCAGCGTTCGACCGCATGGGCAGATGTCGCGCGCCGCATCGCGCACGAGATCAAGAACCCGCTGACCCCGATCCAGCTTTCTGCCGAGCGGCTGAAGCGGCGCTACGGCAAGCAGATCAATCAGGAAGACAAGGCCGTTTTCGACCAGTGCACCGATACGATCGTGCGCCAGGTGGAAGACATCGGCCGCATGGTTGACGAGTTCTCCTCCTTTGCGCGCATGCCGAAGCCGACGAAGGAAAAGGCAGATCTCCGCGGGATACTGAAGGATGCGATGTTCTTGCGCGAGATGGGCAACAATCACATCGATTTCGTACGGGACCTCGGCGAAGAGCCGCTTGAGGGGCTGTTCGATGGGCGCATGCTCGGCCAGGCCTTCGGTAACATCGTCAAGAACGCCGTCGAATCGATCGAGGCGGTGCCCGCGGATGCCGTACGCGGCCATCCGATGATCGTCGCGCGGGCGCGAACCGACACAGCCACGGGCCGCTTTATCGTCGACATCATCGACAACGGCAAGGGCCTGCCGACGGAGAACCGGCACAGGATTCTGGAGCCATACATGACGATGCGCGAGAAGGGCACGGGCCTCGGCCTCGCCATCGTCAAGAAGATCATTGAGGACCATGGCGGACAATTGGAATTGCACGACGCGCCGGCCGATTTTGACGGCGGTGTCGGGGCGATGATCCGCGTGATCCTGCCGCCTGCTGGAGAAGCCGCGGGCGAAGACAGTTTGAAGGATAAGGGTGCGAGCGATGGCCGCTGATATTCTAGTTGTTGACGATGAGGAAGATATCCGCGAGATCGTATCCGGTATCCTCTCTGACGAAGGGCACGAAACCCGCACCGCCTTCGACAGCGACAGCGCGCTGGCAGCGATCAGCGATCGTGTGCCGCGTCTGGTCTTCCTCGATATCTGGATGCAGGGAAGCCGCCTCGACGGTCTGGCACTGCTCGACGAGATCAAGGGACGCTATCCGGACCTCCCCGTCGTGATGATTTCCGGCCACGGCAACATCGAGACCGCAGTAAACGCCATCAAGCGTGGCGCCTACGATTTCATCGAGAAACCTTTCAAGGCGGACCGGCTGATTCTGATCGCCGAGCGCGCGCTCGAAAACTCCAAACTCAAGCGGGAGGTTTCGGAGTTGAAGAAGAAGTCCGGCGACCCCGTGGAACTGATCGGGACGTCGGTTGCCGTGTCGCAGCTTCGTCAGACGATCGAGAAGGTCTCGCCGACCAACAGCCGCATCATGATCCAGGGTCCATCCGGGTCGGGCAAGGAACTGGTCGCGCGGATGATCCACCGCAAATCGACGCGTTCTGCCGGTCCCTTCGTGGCCCTGAACGCTGCGGCAATTACGCCGGATCGCATGGAGATCGCACTTTTCGGCACCGAAGGCACGCCTGGCCAGCCGCGTCGCACCGGTGCGCTCGAAGAGGCCCATGGCGGTATCCTTTATCTCGACGAAATCGGCGAAATGCCGCGCGAGACGCAGAACAAGATCCTGCGGGTGCTGGTCGACCAGCAGTTCGAACGTGTCGGGGGCACCAAGCGCGTCAAGGTCGATGTCCGCATCATCTCCTCGACCGCCTACAACCTCGAAAACATGATCTCCGAAGGTCTGTTCCGCGAAGACCTGTTCCATCGGCTCGCCGTGATCCCGGTGCGGGTTCCGGCGCTCGCCGAGCGACGCGAGGACATTCCGTTCCTGGTCGACATGTTCATGCGTCAGGTCAGCGAGCAGGCGGGTATCCGCCCGCGAAAGATCGGCGACGATGCGTTGGCCGTGCTCCAGGCCCATGACTGGCCCGGCAACATCCGCCAGCTTCGCAACAATATCGAGCGCCTGATGATCCTTGCGCGCAGCGACGGTCCGGACACGCCGATTTCCGCCGACATGCTGCCGACGGAGGTGGGCGACACACTGCCCAAGATCTCGGCGCAGGGCGATCAGCACATCATGACGTTGCCGCTGCGCGAGGCGCGCGAAATGTTCGAGCGTGATTATCTGATCGCGCAGATCAACAGATTCGGCGGCAACATCTCCCGCACGGCGGAATTTGTCGGAATGGAGCGGTCGGCGCTGCATCGCAAGCTGAAGTCGCTGGGCGTCTGAGCCGATTGGCGTCTGGCCTTTACATCAGCGCTCCTGTAGTGGCGCGCGCCTGATCAGGCGCGCGAACATCGCTGCCGCACTGTGAATTGCTGCATGTTTTTTTGCCTGAATCGGATACGGTCCAAGGAAACACGCGGCAGGTGAAAGAACGACATGAAGGTAGTCATTTGTGGTGCGGGCCAGGTCGGGTACGGCATCGCCGAGCGGCTGGCGCAGGAAGATAACGACGTATCGGTGATCGATACGTCGGCAGCATTGATCGCCAACATCACCGAAAGCCTCGATGTGCGCGGCTATGTCGGCCACGGTGCGCACCCGGATGTGCTGGCCAAGGCCGGTGCCGATCAGGCCGACATGCTGATTGCCGTCACGCTCTCCGACGAGGTCAACATCGTCGCCTGTGAAGTGGCGCATGCGATTTTCAACGTGCCGACGAAGGTCGCGCGCATCCGGGCGCAAAGCTATCTCGCGCCCGAATATTCGAACCTCTTCTCTCGTGAGAACGTGCCGATCGACGTCACCATCTCTCCGGAAGTTGAAGTCGGGCGGCTGGTGCTGCGACGCATATCCTTTCCTGGCGCCATCGACGTCGTGCGCTTCGCTGAGGATCGCATTGCCATGGTCGCCTTCGAGTGCCTGGAAGATTGCCCGGTCGTCGGCACGCCGCTGCAGCAGTTGAGCGAGCTGTTCCCTGACCTGCTTGCGACCGTGACCGGCATTTTCCGCAACGGCAAGGTCATGGTGCCGCATTCGGACGATCAGCTGCAGGCCGGCGATATCGCCTATCTCGTCTGTGACCGCGACCACGCTCGCCGCACCCTGGCGCTCTTCGGTCATGAGGAGCAGGAAGCGCGGCGCATCATCATCTTCGGTGGCGGCAATGTCGGCTATTTCGTTGCCAAGGCCATCGAGGATCACCAGCCACGGACGCGGGTAAAGCTGATCGAGAGCGATCGCGATCGTGCAGTGATGATGGCCGACAAGCTCAACAATACCGTGGTGCTCAACGGTTCGGCCATGGATCAGCGGATATTGGCGCAGGCGGACGTTCAGGACGCCGATCTCGTCGTTGCGCTCACCAACAACGACCAGATCAACATCCTCGGCAGCATGATGGCGAAGCATCTGGGCGCCAAATCCACGCTCGTTCTCATCAACGAACCGTCCTATCAGGATTTTGCCGCCACGGCCGGCGTCGACGCCTATGTGAACCCACGGGCCGTGACCATCTCGCGTGTGTTGCAGCATGTCCGCAAGGGGCGCATCCGCTCGGTCTATGCGGTGCAGAAGGGCATGGCCGAGGTGATCGAGGCCGAAGCGCTGGAAACGTCGCCGCTGGTCGGCAGGGCGCTGCGTGACCTCGAGCTTCCCGAAGGCATCCGCATCGGTGCGCTCTATCGCGACAAGACGTTCATTCGCCCGGACGGCAATACCAAGATCAAGGCGAAGGATCGTGTCGTGCTCTTCGCCACTGCCGCTGCCGTGCGGCATGTCGAGCAGCTTTTCCGCGTCAGCATTCAGTACTTCTAGGGTTGAGGTCCATGCCGAGAATTGCCTATGTCAACGGCGCCTACGTGCCGCATGCCGACGCCGGCGTCCATACCGAGGACCGGGGTTATCAATTTGCGGACGGTGTCTACGAAGTCTGCGAGGTGCGCCACGGCTATATCGTCGATCTCACCCGCCATCTCGATCGCCTCGACCGCTCGCTCCGTGAATTGCGCATCGACTGGCCGATGAGCCGGGCGGCGCTGGTTCATGTGATCAGGGAAGTGATCCGGCGCAACCGGGTCCGCAATGGCCTGTTCTACATGCAGGTGACCCGCGGCGTGGCGCGCCGCGACCACGTGTTTCCGGCCAAGGAGACCATGCCGACGATCGTGGTAACAGCGAAGCGCACCGATACCGAAGCCATTGCCAAGAAAGCGACGCTTGGGATTTCGGCGATTACCGTTCCGGAAAACCGATGGGACCGGGTCGACATCAAGTCCGTCGGGCTTCTTCCCAACGTGCTTGCTCGCCAGAAGGCGAAGGAGGAGGGCGCGCAGGAGGCGATTTTCGTGGATGTCGATGGCACGGTCAAAGAGGGCGCCGCGACCAATGTCTGGATCGTCGACCGCGACGGTACCCTGCGCACACGACCGGCGGAGCACGGAATCCTGAAGGGAATCACCCGCACCACCCTGATGGATGTGGCAGGTCCGCTTGGGCTCAGGATTGAGGAGAAAGCGTTCTCGGTCGAGGAGATGCTCGCGGCGCGCGAGGTCTTCATAACCGCCGCTACCAGCATCTGCTTTCCGGTCGTTTCGGTGGATGGCAGGCCGATCGGCAATGGCCATCCCGGAAGCATAGCACAGAATATTCGTGAAGCCTTTTTCGGCGTTGCGGAAAAGACATTGATTTGATACCAAACTTAAAGAGGTGTCGGGGAAGGTACTTGTGGCGCCTCTGATTGCAGATATCGACAAAAATGCACCGGCGCGAAACGCCGGCAAATAAGAAAGAAGCGGCGCGATGGCGGAACGTTCTCAAAACTTGCAGGATCTTTTTCTCAACACGGTCCGCAAGCAAAAGATTTCATTGACAATTTTCCTTATCAACGGTGTCAAGCTCACCGGTGTCGTGACGTCTTTTGACAATTTCTGCGTCCTGTTGCGTCGTGACGGCCATTCGCAACTGGTCTATAAGCACGCGATCTCGACCATCATGCCCGGCCAGCCGCTGCAGATGTTCGAGAACGAAGAAGCCGCATCCTGACGGGACGTTAGGCACATTACCAAGCGGGATTCAAAATCGTCGTCGATCATTCCGGAGCTCGAGAAGCTCCGCGACGACATGCGCGCGGTCGTCATCGTTCCGGTCTTGAAGAAGACCGGACGACAGTCCGCAGACGTTCTTTCGAACACGACGACACGCTCGGATGAAAGTCGCCTCGACGAGGCGACCGGGCTGGCGTTGGCGATTGATCTCGAAGTCGTGCACGGCGCCATCGTTCCGGTGGCGCAGCCGAAGCCCGGCACCTTGCTCGGCACCGGCAAGATCGAAGAGATCGGCCACATCCTCGTCGAACAGGATGCCGGTCTTGTCATCGTCGACCATCCTTTGACGCCGGTGCAGCAGCGCAACCTCGAGAAGGAATGGAACGCCAAGGTCATCGACCGTACGGGCCTCATCCTTGAGATTTTCGGCCGCCGTGCTTCCACCAAGGAAGGCACGCTACAGGTCGATCTTGCGCATCTCAATTACCAGAAGGGCCGCCTGGTCCGAAGCTGGACCCACCTTGAGCGTCAGCGTGGTGGTGGTGGCTTCATGGGCGGTCCGGGTGAAACCCAGATCGAAGCGGACCGCCGTTTGCTGCAGGACCGCATCGTCAAGCTCGAGCGCGAGCTGGAGCAGGTCCGCCGCACCCGGCAGCTGCACCGTTCCAAGCGCAAGAAGGTGCCGCATCCGATCGTCGCGCTTGTCGGCTACACCAACGCCGGCAAGTCCACGCTCTTCAACCGCATGACCGGGGCAGGCGTGCTTGCCGAGGACATGCTGTTTGCGACGCTCGATCCGACACTGCGGCGCCTGAAGCTGCCGCACGGCCGCATGGTCATCCTTTCCGACACCGTCGGTTTCATTTCCGACCTGCCGACGCACTTGGTCGCAGCGTTCCGTGCGACGCTTGAAGAGGTGCTGGAAGCGGACCTGATCCTGCATGTTCGCGATCTTTCCGATCCGGACAACCAGGCGCAGGCGAGCGATGTGCTTCGTATTCTCACCGATCTCGGTATCGACGAAAAGGAAGCCTCCGAACGGCTGATCGAGGTCTGGAACAAGATCGACCGGCTCGACGCTGAATCCCGAGAGGCGCTGCAGAGCAAGGCAGCGACGTCAGGCAATACGGTCGCCGTCTCCGCGATATCGGGCGAAGGCGTCGATGAGCTGCTCGCGGAAATCGGTCGGCGCCTGTCGGGCGTCCTGACCGAATGCACCGTCGTGCTCGGCATCGATCAGCTGCAGCTTCTGCCCTGGATCTATCAGCACGCCATCGTCGATGGCCGTGAGGATCTGGAAGACGGGCGTGTCAGCCTCGATCTCCGGTTGACCGAAAACGAGGCCTCCGATCTGGAGCGTCGTCTCGGAAATGGGCCGAAGCCTGTCGTGGAAGACTGGTAAGCCCGAGCCGCTTGCCCGGATCCGTTCCCTGTTGTTTTCGTTAGGTCTGTCTTTGTGGACGCATGTTGCGAACATGCGTCCTGAAGGCCTTAGCCGAGTTGCCGCTCGATTGCCTTGGCCGCCTGCCAAAGCTCTTCCATCCGCTCCAGCGTTGCTCCATCCAGTGTTTCGCCGTCGGCCTCGAGTTCCCGCTCGATATGGGCGAAGCGGCGGCGGAACTTGGTGTTGGTTCCGCGAAGCGCCATCTCCGGATCGGTGCCGACATGGCGGCCGATATTGACCACCGCGAAAATCAGATCGCCCAGTTCGTCGCTGACTTTGGCGCGATCCTGTTCGCGCAGCGCCTGGCGCAGCTCCCCGATTTCTTCTTCGATCTTGTCGAGGATCGGTTCCGGTTCCGACCAGTCGAACCCGACCTTTGCAGCGCGTTCCTGCAGCTTCAGTGCTTCGACGAGTGCCGGAAACGAGCGCTGAACAGAGCCGAGATGGCTTGCGGCGGCGTCCGGGGCGAGGCCGCGCTTTGTCCGTCGCGCCTGTCGCTCTGCCTTCTCGGCCTGCTTGATCTGGTCCCATTGCAGCTTGACCGCCTCGGGCGTGTCGGCATCGGAACGGGCAAACACATGCGGATGCCGGCGGATCATCTTGCGCGTCACCGCCTCGACGACGTCGCCGAAGGCGAAGTCGCCCGCTTCCTCCGCCATGCGCGCGTGAAAGACCACCTGCAGCAGCAGATCGCCGAGCTCGTCGCAGAGGTCGTGCATGTCTCCGCGCTCGATGGCGTCGGCCACCTCATAGGCCTCTTCGATCGTATAGGGCTTGATCGTCTCGAAGGTCTGGACGATGTCCCAGGGGCAGCCGGTCTCGGGTTGGCGGAGCGCCGCCATGATGTCGAGCAGGCGCTTTATGTCGCGTGAAGGTTCCATGGATCTCAGTTCAGCGGAATGGCGTTGTCGTCCTTGCCCGACTGATAGCTGTCGGAAAGGCTCTGGTAGCGGGCACGGATGCGGGCATCCTGGGCGCCGAGACGGGACTGGGTTGCAGGGTCGGCGTCTATCGAAAGCGCAGCGATGGAAGCCGAATGCCAGAAGGTATTATCCTTGGCATAGCCGCCTGGCTCCAGCCGGAAGACTTCCTTCAGGATCTTCAGATCATGCGGGATCGCGAAGCTGTCGCGCGAATCTTCATGGCTGAAGAAATAATAGAAATTGTCGAAACCGGCCCAGGTGATCGCAGAGAGGCACATGGAGCAGGGCTCGTGGGTCGACAGGAAGATGAGGTCGCGGGTATCGGGCTTTTCAGCCATCTCGTAGAAGCGTTTCAGCGTATGGACCTCGCCGTGCCACAGCGGATTTTCCGTCTCGTTGTTGGTTTCGGCCAGCACCAGCGATAGGTCGGACTTGCGCAGGATGGCGGCGCCGAACACCTTGTTGCCGGCGGCAACACCCTTTTCGGTGAGTGGCAGGATGTCCTGCTCGATTACCGTCAAAAGCCGTTCGGCGAGTTCCGCTTGGGTCATGTCATGCATCTCCGGCAGGTCAGTGAGCGCATTTAACGGAGGTTGCCCCCGCGGCGCAATGGCCGGGGAATGACCGGTGCTTCAGCGAGCCCGGAGATATTTGCTCAAAATGATGCACCACCGAGCAAAACAATACGTGCCCGGAAAGGCTTTGAAATTTCTGTTCCTTCAATTGTCGTGCTTCATGCGGGATATTCGGCGCAGCCTGTAGAAGGAACCGTTTGGCAGACATGTCGCAGCAGCTCGCCGTTTTCCCCGCATTCTTTCGCGTCGCGCAAAAGCGCGTGGCGGTTTTCGGCAATGGCGATGAGGCCTTTGCCAAGGTGCGGCTGCTGCTGAACACAGAAGCGTCGATCGTCGTCTTTGGTGATCAGCCGGAAACGGAATTCGCTGACTATCTTCGCGAGCGCGGTATCGAACATGTCGCCGCCACATTCGCGCGCGAGCAGCTCGAGGGCGCCATTCTCGTTTTTGCGGCGACCGGCAATGCCGCAGAGGATCAGCACATCGTCGTCGCGGCGCGCGAACGCAAGATCCCGGCCAATGCCGTCGACCAGCCCGACTTCTGCGATTTCTTTACACCGGCGCTTGTCAATCGCGCGCCCGTAGCGGTTGCGATCGGCACCGAAGGGGCTGGGCCAGTGCTTGCCCAGATGATCCGAGCGCAGATCGATCAGCTCCTTTCACCCTCGCTCGGTGTCGTCGCGTCGCTTGCTGCGAGCTATCGCGAGACGGTTGATCGTCTGGTGCCGCGCGGCGTGGCTCGCCGCCTGTTCTGGCGTCGCTTTTTCCAGGGTTCGGTCGCCGACAAGGTCGCTGGCGGCGATCTGGCTGCCGCCCGCCGCGAGGCTTCGCGTCTGCTCGATGCGCCCGAGAAGGCGCTGGGTCATGTCTGGCTTGTCGGCGCCGGTCCGGGCGCGGAAGACCTGCTGACGCTCCGCGCCCAGCGCGTGATGATGGAGGCCGACGCGATCGTTTATGACGCACTGGTGCCGCAGGCGATTGTCGATATGGGCCGCCGCGACGCCGAGCGCCTGTCGGTCGGCAAGCGCAAGGGCTGCCATACGAAGTCCCAAGACGAGATCAACCAGTTGCTGGTGACGTTGGCTGCCGAAGGCAAGCGCGTCGTTCGTCTGAAGTCGGGCGATCCGCTGGTATACGGCCGGGCCGGCGAAGAGATGGCGGCGCTTCGCGAAGCCGGTATCAGCTATGAGATCGTCCCGGGCATCACCTCGGCCTTCGCTGCAGCGGCTGATTTCGAGCTGCCGCTAACGCTTCGTGGTGTCGCATCTTCGCTGGTCTTCACGACGGGTCATGACCTGACCGGAGAGGTTCTGCCCGATTGGGCACGGCTTGCGGTCTCGGGTGCGACGATCGCAGTCTATATGGGTCGGACTGTTGCCGCTTCCGTCGCCGGTCGTCTGATGCAGGCGGGCCTTCCGCCAGAAACGACGGTCGCCGTGATCGAGAACGCCAGCCGCGCGGATCGCCGCCTGCTGCATGGCACGCTGAAGGACCTTCCGGATTTGGAAAATCGCAGCGAGCTTTTGGGCCCGGTCATGGTCATCATTGGCGATGCGGTCGCCGGCGCCAATTTCGAACGGTCCGAACCGCTCGTTGCCGGCAAGTCGCGTGGTGAGAAGAAAGCCGTTGAAGTCGCCTTCGGGCGCAACGAACAGATTTTGAACTGAGGAAGAGGTCATGGTGAGCAAGGTTTTGACGGCTAATCGACTTTCGGACGGCATTTCCGTTTGGCTGGATGCCGCCGGCAACTGGGTCGAATCGCTTCAGGATGCCTTCATTGCCCGCCATGCCGAGGCCGTGACGGCGCTCGAAGTCACGGGCAAGCAGGCGTTTGACGACAACAAGGTCGTCGACGCCAATGTCGTCGACGTCGAAGAGGTCAACGGCACGCTTCGTCCGCTGCGCATGCGCGAGCGCATCCGCGCTGAGGGCCCGTCGATCCCCTATGCCGCCGGCTACAATGGCCTTTCCGGCCCGAAACACGCTGCCTGAGGAACCGATACCCGATGTACCGTTACGATGAATTCGACCACGCCTTCGTTTCCTCCCGCGTCGAACAGTTCCGCGATCAGGTCGAGCGCCGTCTGAGCGGCGAGCTTGCGGAAGACGCCTTCAAGCCGCTGCGCCTGATGAACGGCGTCTATCTGCAGCTTCACGCCTATATGCTGCGCGTCGCCATTCCCTATGGCACCTTGTCGAGCCGCCAGATGCGCATGCTCGCCCATATCGCGCGCAAGTATGACCGCGGCTACGGTCACTTCACCACGCGCCAGAACATCCAGTACAACTGGCCGCGCCTCTCCGACACGCCGGATATCCTGCAGGAACTGGCAAGCGTCGAGATGCATGCGCTCCAGACCTCGGGCAATTGCATTCGCAACGTCACGGCTGACCACTTCGCCGGGGCTGCTGGCGATGAGGTAGCAGATCCAAGGCCTTACGCCGAAATTTTGAGACAGTGGTCGAGCGTCCATCCGGAATTCTCGTTCCTGCCGCGCAAGTTCAAGATCGCCGTCACGGGCGCTGAGCGCGACCGCGCCGCGATCCAGGTCCATGACATCGGCCTGCATCTGAAGAAGGACCAGAACGGTCGCATAGGCTTTGCCGTCTATGTCGGCGGTGGCCAGGGCCGTACGCCGATGGTCGCCAAAAAGATCCGCGACTTCCTGCCGGAGGAGGACCTGCTGTCGTACACGACGGCAATCATGCGCGTCTACAATCTGCACGGTCGCCGCGACAACAAGTACAAGGCCCGCATCAAGATCCTCGTGCACGAGACCGGCGCCGAAGAATTGTCGCGTCAGGTCGAGGTCGAATTCGCGGCCCTCAAGGACACCGAGCTGAAGCTGCCCGAGACGGACATCCAGGCGATCTCCACCTATTTCGCGCCGCCGGCTCTCGAAAATCGCGCCGAAGGCTGGGAGAGCCTCGCACGCTGGAAGAAGACTGATCCCGAGTTTGCGCGCTGGGTGCAGCAGAACGTGCAGCCGCACCAGCACCCTGACTACGGCATGGTGACGATCTCGCTGAAGCCGATCGGCGGCATTCCGGGCGACGCCAGCGACGCGCAGATGGATGCCGTTGCCGATATCGCCGAGGAATATGCCTTCGACGAAATCCGCGTCAGCCACGAACAGAACCTGATCCTGCCACATGTGGCGCTGGCCGATCTCGAACCGGTCTACCGCGCTCTGGTCGCTTCGGGCCTTGCCACCGCCAATGCCGGCCTGATCACGGATATCATCGCCTGTCCCGGGTTGGACTACTGCGCGCTTGCCAATGCGCGCTCCATTCCGGTGGCGCAGGAGATTTCGAACCGCTTCGGTTCGCCGGAGCGCCAGGCCGAGATCGGCGAGTTGAAGATCAAGATCTCCGGCTGCATCAATGCCTGCGGTCATCACCATGTCGGCCATATCGGCCTGCTCGGCGTTGAGAAGAAGGGTGCTGAACTCTATCAGATCACGCTCGGCGGTTCCGGCGACGAGAATACCTCGATCGGCGAGATCATCGGCCGCGGCTTCGAGCCGGAGAAGGTGACCGACGCCGTGGAGACGATCGTCGACACCTATCTGGGACTGCGCCGCGACGGCAAAGAGACCTTCCTCGAAGCCTATCGCCGCGTCGGCCCGCAACCCTTCAAGGACGCGCTCTACGGCAGTGCGCAGGAAGCTGCCTGAGGCGCTGAGGAGCAGACATGACGAAAATCTGGAAGGAAACCGGCTTCGTGGGCGATGATCCCTGGGTCATCGAAACGGAAGAGACGAAGGCAGGTTCGAACGAGAAGGCGATCGTTGGCCTCGACGCGTTCCTGGCCAAGGTCGGAGACAGCGACGAAACCGGCCTTGGCGTGGTGATTGCGCCGGCGGATGACGTGACGAAGCTCGCGCCCCATCTCGATCGCCTTGCGCTGGTTGCAGTCGCGTTCCCGGCCTTCAACGACGGCCGCGCCTTCAGCCATGCCTCGCTGCTGCGCGCGCGCCTCGGCTTTGGCGGCGAGGTGAGGGCGGTTGGCGATGTGTTGATTGACCAGATTCCGCTGATGCTGCGCTGTGGTGTCGAAAGCTTTGCGGTCAGCAATGCAACGGCTCTAAAGCGCCTTTCGGAAGGGCGCCTACCGGGCATCGCCGTGCACTACCAGCCGACGGCAAAGGCCTCGACCGACGCCAAATCCTACAGCTGGCGGCGGGTCTCCTGACATCATTAGGGCCGCGACAGTGTGAAGCACGCTGAAATCCCCGAAAGCGACTATATTTGGAAGGGATTTCCTTCCCTTTGCGTGCGGCTTGGAATATCCGCTCTTTGTTGATAAACAGGGTCATCATTACAGGACTTTAGCCAGATGAATGCTCCGGCAAAAACGGAAGATTTCGCGATCCAGGCACCGGCAGGCGTATATGTCGAGACGGTGACGAGCGTTGAGCACTATACGGATCGGCTCTTCCGCTTCCGCATGACCCGCCCTGCCGAATTCCGCTTCCGCTCGGGCGAATTCGCGATGATCGGCCTGATGATCGGCGACAAGCCAGTCTACCGCGCCTATTCGATCGCCAGCCCCGCCTGGGACGAAGAGCTCGAATTCTTCTCGATCAAGGTGCCGGATGGCCCGCTGACCTCACACCTGCAGGGGATCAAGCCGGGCGACAAGGTGCTGATGCGCAAGAAGCCGACCGGCACGCTGGTGCTCGATGCGCTGGTTCCCGGCCGCCGTCTCTACATGTTCTCGACCGGCACCGGCATTGCGCCCTTCGCGAGCCTGATCCGCGATCCCGAGACCTATGAGAAGTTCGAGGAAGTAATTCTCACGCACACCTGCCGCGACGTTGCCGAACTGAAATACGGCTTCGATCTCGTTGAGGAAATCCGCAACCACGAATTCCTGAACGAGATCGTCGGCGACAAGCTGCGCCACTATGCGACGGTGACCCGCGAGGACTTCCCGTTCAAGGGGCGCGTAACCGACCTGATGGTCAACGGCAAGTTCTTCTCCGATCTCGGCCTGCCACCGCTCGATCCGGCTGTCGATCGCGGCATGATCTGCGGCTCGACCGCGATGCTGAAGGACACCAAGGAGATTCTCGAGGCCGCCGGCCTGACCGAGGGCGCCAACAACAAACCGGCCGAATTCGTGATCGAGCGGGCCTTCGTCGGCTGATCCTTTTTTGTGCAGTCTTGCAGTTCGAGGGGCGCACCTGGGGTGCGCCCTTTGTCGTTTGTGGCGATGCGGCGTGGAGCTATGCGTTTGCGGTAGCTCGGCCCTGTTCATTCTGCGTATCGCGCGGCGTCGCCAAGGGCTATCGTGCTGCCGCAAAACTTCATAACGTGTGCGTGCAGCCATGCAGATTCAGCGCACCAAAAACCAAGCCCGCGCCGTCCTGATGAGAGCCCCGCGGGCTCTGCAGGGAGGGCCCGATGAGCCGAAATACCCGAACAAATATCGAGACCAGGATTCGCTGCAAGCCGCTGCGTGATCGTATCGCGACGCCGGAAGCGGCGGCCGCGCTCATCAAGGATGGCATGACGATCGGCATGAGCGGCTTCACCAAGGCGGGTGATGCCAAGGCAGTGCCGCTTGCGATGGCCGAGCGCGCCGCAAAGGAGAAATTTCGCATCACGCTTTTGACCGGCGCGTCGCTCGGTCACGATATCGACAAGACGCTGACGGAAGCAGGCGTCCTTGCCCGCCGCCTGCCGTTTCAGTCGGATCCGGTGTTGAGGGCCGCGATCAACCGCGGCGAGGTGATGTTCATCGACCAGCATCTCTCGGAGACCGTCGAACAGTTGCGCTCCGGGCAGATCAGCCCGATCGACTATGCGGTGGTCGAGGCGGTGGCGATCACCGAGGATGGCGGCATCGTGCCGTCGACGTCGGTCGGCAACTCCGCGAGCTTCGCGATCCTGGCGAAGAAGGTGATCGTCGAACTCAATCTCAGCCATAGCCCCGAGCTCGAGGGCTTGCACGACATCTACATCCCGGCGAAGCGCCCGAGCCGAACGCCGATCCCAGTCGTCGCCTGCGACAGCCGTGCGGGCTCGCCCTCTATCCCTGTCGATCCCGAGAAGATTATCGCCATAGTCGTCACCGAGAAAGAAGACAGTGCCGCACGGATCTCACCGCCGGATGCGGAGACGACGGCGATTGCCGGCCATCTGATCGGCTTCCTGCAGGAGGAGGTGCGTAAGGGACGGCTCGACATGACGCTCAACCCGCTGCAGGCCGGCATCGGCGTCATCGCCAATTCGGTCTTGAGCGGCCTTGTCGATAGCCCGTTCCATGATCTGCGCATGTATAGCGAGGTCCTGCAGGACAGCACGTTCGAGCTTTTTGAGGCGGGCAAGCTGAGCTTTGCTTCGGCATCGTCGATGACGCTTTCCAGCGTCTGGGCCGATCGGGTGTTCCGCAACATCGGCGCCTACAAGGACAAATTGGTGCTCCGTCCGCAGGAGGTGAGCAACCACCCGGAGATCATCCGTCGCCTGGGCGTGATCGGCATCAACACGGCGTTGGAATTCGATATCTACGGCAACGTCAACTCGACCCATGTGGGTGGCACCGACATGATGAACGGCATCGGTGGTTCCGGGGATTTCGCCCGCAATGCCTTCCTGTCGATCTTCGTCGCCAAGTCGGTTGCCAAGGGCGGGGCCATTTCATCCGTGGTCCCGATGGTCTCCCATGTTGACCACACGGAGCACGACGTCGATATCCTGGTGACGGAGCATGGCCTTGCCGACCTTCGCGGCCTGGCGCCGCGGGAGCGGGCGCCTGTCGTCATCAACAACTGTTGCCACCCGGCCTATCGCGAATTGCTCTCGGATTACTTCAGACGGGCCGTCGAAACGCGCGGCGGCCAGACGCCTCATATTCTCGAAGAGGCTTTCGATTGGCATGTGCGCCGGCTGAAAACCGGAAGCATGCTGCCGGCAAAGTGATGTGTGACCTGAAGGGTGGAGTGGGAATGAAATCGCTGTAAAAGCAAATGCTTGCAGCGATTTCTTTGGGTCATCTCGAATGCGTCTTCAGGCGTCTGACAGATAGCTCATCAACTCCGCCATGGCCGCCGACGCAGCGGGAGCGTCGGCTTTTTCGATCGCATCGATGACGACGACATGGCGGCGAACCGATCCGGCCATCTTCTCCGGTGAGGACGATGCAAACCAGATGCGGCGTGCATGCGTCTGCAAGGGGGCGAGCGCGGCAGTGAGGAAGCGGTTGGGACAGGCCTCTTCCATCAGTTCGTCGAAGACTTTGTCGGCCACGAGGAAACCTTCCATGTCGCCCGCGCCGAGGCATGCGGTCATCTCCGCGCCGCAGGCTTTCATCGCCCCTCGGTCATCAGCGCTTGCGTGCGTTGCGACCAGGGCTGCGGCAAGCGGCTCCAGCTGCTGCCGCGTCTGCATGACATGCACCTGGTCGTCCGGGCGGATCGTGGTGATCTGCAGGCCGACGCGCGGTCTGACCTCCATGAGGCCCTGCCAGGCGAGCTTCTGGATCGCCTCTCGAACCGGCGTCCTTCCAAGCCCCGCCAGTTCGATCAACTGTCTCTCGGTAACCAGGGCGCCAGGCTCGAGCTTCAGCGTGACGATGAGGCGTTCGAGCGCGAGGTAGGCGAGGTGCGCATGGGATTGCAGGGACATGCCGTTCCTTTGCTTCTGATATATCAGGAGCTTGCACATTTTTTCACAAGGAGGCAAGCAAGGCGAACATCGCGTCCCGATATCGTCTGTGAGGCTGACGTGAGCCTTGAGGATGATAAATAAGCGAATGCTCAAAAGTACAAAATTTCAAAGGCATGAATAAAGGAAGCTCACCAGCCGTTTCCAAGGGGATTGATGTTGACGAATGGTAAGGGGCTTGTCAGTCTTTCCTTGGCAACAACCGTCTGACGTCGGCGTTGAGGGGCGCAAGATGCAAGTGGGCGCGTTTCTGGTCTGGTCGTTGATGGTGATTGCGGGGCTGCTGGCCGTGCCGGCAGTCAGCCACACCAATGGCTTGACGACATTCTCTTTAATGGCCTCTTCCGCCGCCTTCGTCGGCATGGCGATCGCCCAGTTCATGGCCGCGCGCCCACCGTTCGTCGAAGCCTTGTTCGGCGGCCTCGACCGCGCCTATCACTTCCACCGCAAGATCGGCATCTCCGTGCTGCTCCTCATCTTGGTCCACTACTTCCTGAAACCGGATTTCAAGGGGCTGGCCCTGACGAGCGGCCTGAACCAGCTGGCGGCCTCCGCCGGAAAGTACGCCTTCTATGGGTTCGTGGTCCTGTTCGTCCTGAGCATCGTCAAAGTCATCCCAAGGACGAAGATCGAGATCCCCTATCATCTCTGGCGCTACACGCACCGCCTGATCGGTCTGCTCTTCGTCCTGGTCGCCTTCCATCAGATGTTCATCAAGCGCCCCTATGACGGGACGGCGCTGTTGGCGGTCTACCTGAACATCTTCGCGGCAGTTGGCATATTGAGTTACGCCTATACCCAGTTGTTGCCGTGGCTCAGGACGCGCGGCTACGAAGTTTTCGAAGTGGCGAAGCACGAGGGCGCGACGGTAATTGTGGCACGGCCCATGGGGCGGCGCCTCCGCGCGAAGCCGGGGCAGTTCGGTTTCCTGCGCGTGATGAAGCCGGGTCTGCGCGAACCGCATCCGTTTACGATTGCCGGCATCGATGCCGACGGCGTCCTGCGCTTCGCGATCAAACCGCTCGGTGACTATACGCAGGCACTGCGTGATGACGTCGCTGTCGGTGACCGGCTGAAGCTCGAAGGCGGCTATGGCCGCTTCAATCATCGCCGCGGCAGCAAGAAGCAGATCTGGCTCGCCGGAGGCATCGGCGTCACGCCGTTTCTGGCTATGGCGCGGCACCTGAAGGGCGATGAAGGGCAGGAGATCCATATGGTCTACTGCGTGCGCGACAGGCGCGAAGCGATCGGCCTGGAAACCTTCGAGGCGCAAGCCGAAAAACTCGGGAACTTCAGCTTCGTCCTGCATGATTCTTCCATGGATGGACGCCTGGACGCGGCCAAGCTGGCAACCGGAAGCGCGATCGATCCGGCTGAGGCGGACCTTTGGTTCTGCGGTCCGCCGCCGCTGAGAGAGGCAATCGTCAAGGGGTTGAAGGAGCTCGGCAAAGGGCCGCGACGGGTCGAGTTCGAGCAGTTTCAGTTTCGATAGCAGCAGATTTCAATAGCGACTTTTTTATTGAGGAGAGGGTTTCATGCGTGGTCTGCGGAGAGGGCGGGAGAGCGTCTCGCGAAAAGCCGGCCTTGGCACGGGATCATTGGCGGCGTCGGTGCTGCTCGCCATCACGGTCTGTCCGAACCTCGCAGAAGCGCGCGACGCCTTCGCCGATGACGCGTTTTCGACCTACAAGGCGAATGTCGACAACGGCAAATACATGTTCAATGCCGCAGGCTGCGGTGCCTGTCATGGCTCCGGCGATAATACCGAGCTGCTCTCCGGCGGCATGGAGATGAACACGGCAATCGGCACTTTCTTTGCGCCGAACATCTCATCGCACGTAAACGGCATCGGCGGCTGGAGCAATGCACAGTTTCTGAACGCCGTGCTGGTCGGTCTCGACCGGGACGGCGACAATCTCTATCCGGTCATGCCCTATACATCCTATGGCGGGATGAAGCCGGAGGACGCGCTCGACATCAAGGCCTATATCGAGACGCTGCCGCAGTCTGACGCCGCCTCGAAGGAACACGAGATTGCCTTCCCCTTCAGCCGCCAGACGACGATTACGCTCTGGAAGCGCAGCCACTTCACGGTGCCGGGCTATCAACCGCGCGAAGAGACGCAAGCCGAGCGCGGCCGCTACCTTGTCGAGAATGTCGGCGCCTGCGGCGACTGCCACACTCCACGCACGACCACCTATGGCCTGGACCAGGAACGCGCCTATCAGGGCGAAAAGGACCTGACCGGCGCGGTCGCGCCCGACATCAGCAAGGCGAAGATGGCCGGGCTTGCCTCGCCGCAAGTCTTCACCAAGGGTTTGATCGACGACGGTAAGAAACTCTCGGGCGTACCGGTCGCCGATCCCGTCATGCGGCGCATCGCCAAGGGCATGGCCGTGCTGGCGGAGGACGACCGCAGGGCGATCTATGCCTTTCTCGCTGATCGCGAGGTGAAGGCACCGGCGCCGGTGGCCCAGTCGGTGACGGCCGTCTGCAAGGAGAATACGGCGGCGGATGTGCTTGGCGGCGAAAACGCGGCACTGGCACAGCAGGCGGATGCCTTCATCGGCAAATACTGTCGCAATTGCCACGGGCCGGGTGAAAGTTCGCAAGGGAGCTACCCCGCCGGTGACCTCGCATCGATTGCAGCCGACGCCAATTTCGTGACGCCGGGTGACGCATCGAAATCACGCCTCTTTTCGACCGTCGTTAGCGGCCGCATGCCGCTCGGCAAGCGGCCGTCGACAGAAGAGATCAAGGTGCTGGAGGACTGGGTCAATTCCCTGAACGAAAAGAGCCTGCCGCAGACCGCGGCGGCCAAGCCAGAGCGCTCGCGACCGATTTTAGCCTACGGACAATTCGTCGAGGCAGCGCTGAAGGACATCGAGACGGTCGGCACACTCGATCGGCCGTTCATGCGCTACTTCTCCTATCGCGACCAGTACAATGGCATGATGGGCTGCGAGGACGACCAGACCTTCATGAAGCGTATGGACGTGCTCGCCGGCGGCTTCAAGAAGCTGCTGAATTCGCTCTCCTACGGCCCGAAGCTGGTTCTGCCGACTGAAGTCGATGGCACCAACGGGCTGCTCGTGCGCGTCGATCTTCGCGAGCTGCAATGGGGTGCTGCAGACTATGATTTCCTCGCCAGCCGCTATTTCTACGGAATGGCTCCAGAGAGCGATGCTTCGCTGGCTGCACTCGCCAAGGAAACGGCGACGCCGCTGCCGATCATGCGGATCGACTGGTTCATGAGCAATGGTGCCCGGCCGGAAATCTACAACCGATTGATGAAGCTGCCGACCCACATTGGCGAATTGGAAACGCGCTTCAAGATCGACGTGGCCGACAATATTCGCCGGCGCAACGTGCTGCGTGCCGGTTTCGCCGACGGATCATCTGGGGTGTCCGACCACAATCGCATGCTGGAGCGGCACGACATGCCCTTCGGCGGCTACTACTGGAAGTCCTATGATTTCGGTGGCGATCTCGGCAAGCAGGTGCTGAAGCGCTTTCCCCATGGGCCGAAGGAACTTGCGCCGCTCGACGCCGGCCTCGTGCCTTTCGAACATGACGGCGGCGAGATGATCTTCTCGCTCCCGAACGGATTGCAGGGCTATTACCTCTCGACCTCCTCGGGCAAACAGCTCGATGTCGGCCCGACGACGATCGTCTCGTTCCGCAAACGCCCGATCGGCAAGGGCGTGGAGATCATCAACGCGCGTTCCTGCGTCGATTGTCATGCGGACGGGATCCTGTCGAAGCGCGATCAGTTGCGCGAGCAGATCGAGACATCGACCTTGTTCAGCAAGGATCAGCAGGACGTGCTGCTCGCCATGTATGTGAAGCAGGAGGATCTAGACGAGACCTATCGCAAGGATCGCGAACGCTTCGTCAAAGCGCTGAAGGCACTGGGCGTCACTGAGCCCACGCCCGACGGCGGTCTCCAGAGCATGCACGCGCCGGGCGACGCCGAGATCATCACTTACTTTGCCGACAAGTACGAGGACGAGCTCGATTTCGACGCCCTGGCGGCAGAGTTCGACATGACGCCGAAGCAGTTCTCCGATGCGATCAAGCGGGTGACGAACACAGATGTGCTGCGCCTGGGTCTCGACTGGGTGACGACGCTGGAAGCGGGCGGAACCATTCCGCGCAACGAGGTCGAGCAGCAATATGCCTTGCTGCTGCAGCCGCTGCTCCAGCGTCGCCCCTTGGATACTGCAGCGATCGTCGTTGCCGGTGCCGAGCAAGCGCCGCCGGACGCCAAGCCGCAGTCGATTGCGTCTGCCGTGCCTGATTATCGCAAGCAGGATCTGGCGACAGGCAACAAGCTCGAATTGGCGCTCAACGTGAAGTCGACGACGGCGAAAGTCGGCGACCAGCTTTCCTTCGAGCTCAGCGCCAACCAGGCCTGCGAGCTGCAGATCCTCTATGTCGAGGAGAATGGCAATGTCGAGGTCATCCCGGACGTGATGATCGGCAACACCACGCTGCAACCCGGCGAACGACGCCTGATCCCGCAGCCAGGTACCGGCACGCTCACCTTCGATACGCCGGCGCCGGCCGAGTCGATGTTGGCGTTCTGCCGTGCCGGCGGCCTCGGTGACCAGAAGCTCACGGTGGAGAAGGCACGCGAATACGTCTCGAAGTCGCGCTTGCCGCCGACGCGGGGGCTGGCAATCAACCTCGCCAAGCGGGCGCAAGGCGATGCCGGCGCCAGCAGTGTTCAGATGGTGACCTTCGAGATCAAGGATTGACGGGCGAACCATGGTGCAGCTACGGGCATTTCTCCTCGCTTCGGCGGCTTTGGCGGTCTTCACTGCGCCGAGCATGGCCTGCGACGGTCTTCGCCTGGCCTCCGAGGCGCTGAACCGCGCCGACGAAGCCGGCACCAAGGTGGCGGCCGATTCCGTGAACATGGAGGGTTGCTCGGCGACCGAGATAGCGTTGACCCGGCGCGTCGCGGCGCTTGCAACCTTCAATCGGATTGCAGCAGCCGTGGGACAGGGCGCGAAGCTGGAGACCTTCGAAGCGGAACTGACGGCCGCCAGCCGCGACGCCGGCGGCCCCTGGCAGATCCTTGATGCGCTCGGAGACATCAAGCGCGAACGCAAGGATTACGACGCGGCGGCGACCTCCTACCAGCAGGCGTTGGAAGATGCGGCAAACGAGGAACTGACGCCCGATTGGATGGCACCGGACAAGGACTATATCCTGCGTCTGGACAGGCTGGCTTCCGAAATGCGCCTGGCCGCCACCAAGCCCGTCAAGCTTGCCGCGCGTGGTGCCTGCAAGTTCTCCTATCGTGGCGTGTCCATCAAGAAGAAGGCGACGCCGGTGCGCTACGTCTTCGGCACCGCCGAATTCACGCCCGAAGGGTTGCAGTCGGCAAAGGACCTTTTCGAATGCCTGAAGTCGGCGAAGCCGGCTGCAATCACGCTGATTGGCCACACGGACCCGGTGGGCACGACCGAGGCGAACAAGGCATTGTCGATTGCCCGCGCCGAGGCCTTGGCGCACTACCTCGTAGATGCCGGATATCCGGGTAGTTGGACCGTCGTCGGCAAGGGAGAAGAGGAACCCTTCAAGCCGGATGACCCGAGCGCCTATGACGAGGCGATGCTGCACCAGCTCGATCGGCGGGTGGAAGTGGACGTGGGGAACTAGCGGTGCTGGAGAGGGTCCTGCTTTCGACGGCGCTGGTCGTCCTGCCGTTTTCACCGGCCTTCGCGGCCACATCGGCGCTTGTCGTCGGAGTGGACGTTTATCCGCATGAGGTGAGCCTCGACGGCGCGGTCAAGGACGCACGCGATGTCGCGCAGGCGCTGAAGGCGGCCAATGTCGGCACGATCCGCCAGTTCATCAATGAGCAGGCGACGAAGGACGCCATACGCTCCGCCTGGACCGACCTGGTCGCGGGTGCTGCGCGCGGCGATACCATCGTCTTCACCTATGCCGGGCATGGCGCGCAAATGCCTGAATTGATCGCGGGCAGCGAAGAGGACGGTCTGGACGAGTTCCTGGAACTGCCTGGCTTCGACAGGAGCCGAGTGGAGGAAACGCGCAAGGAAATCATTGTCGACAACGAGTTGAGTGCCTGGTTCGCGGAAGCGGAGGCCAAGGGCCTCCAGGTGCTGTTCGTGTCGGACAGTTGCTTCTCCGGCGGCATGAACCGTTCCATTTCGGGCAAGACACGGCTTGCACCGATCGTGCGAGCGAAGGTGCCGCCACCATCAGAAGAAGCGCTCAGGGGTGCGAAGATGAAGGACGTCGAATTGTCGCGGGTGACGATTCTCGCCGCCTCGCTCGAAAGCCAGCCAACGCCGGAAGTGGTGATCGGCGGCGAGCCGCGCGGGGCTCTGAGCTGGAGCTTCGCTCGCGCGATCGAGGGAGCTGCCGATCGTGACGGCGATGGCCGCATTTCGCGCATCGAGCTCGAGGACTATGTGTTCTCCAACGTCAAACTGCAGTCGGAAGCGCTCCAGGTGCCGAACTTCACGCCGCAGGTGCCGCGCTCCGACAAGGAGATTGTGCTGTCCCTGCCGCGCAGCGCGACCATCGGCGCGGGTACGACAGGTGATGCCGGATCGAAATTGAAGTCGCCTCGGGGCATGGGCTGGACCGGGAAACTGGCGCTCAGCGTCACCGGCACGGCCCCGCCGCTCAATAACCTCGGCGGCAGTGGCGTGCCCTACCGCTGGGATGCGGCAACCGGCGTGTTCTACACACCGAACGGCGATGTCGCCGGCGAACATATCGTGCCGGAGATGCTCCAGGGTGCCGTGGACAAGTTCATCCTGGTCGATTTCCTGAAGGCTCTGGCGACACAGAGCCCTGGCAGCGTCTCGCTCACGCCGTCGAAGGATATCTACACGGTAGGGGACCGGCTGAACTTCAAGGCCGCGCAGGGCGATTACGCCAACATGCTGGTTTTCAATCTGGCGAATACAGGGGAGGCACAGCTTCTCGATGCGCAGATTGCCGGCAGCGGCAGCCATGCGTTCCAGCTTCAGGGTCTGGAGGTGGTCAGACCCTTCGGTGCCGATCATCTGGTCGTCATCTCGACCAATGCGCCCATCGACGCCATCGTGGCGGCCTTCTCCAATTCAAAGCTCGATGCAGCAGCGCTTCTGCGCCTGCTTGAGACACGCTTGGAGGGTAGCCAAAGCACCGTCGCCATCCAGCCGCTTTACACGAGGGACCGAGGCCAATGAGCGCGCGTGGCACGTCATGGTGTATGAGGTTTGCTGCGGTGGCAGGGTTCGTCCTGCTTGCGGCTCCTGCCGCGGCCGGCGACCGGGCGCTACTCATCGGTGTCGGCAATTATCCGAACGTGCCGCCAAAGTTCGCGCTGCAGGGGCCGAAGAACGATCTGGTGGCGATGCAGGGCCTGCTGACGGAAAAACTCGGCTTCGATCCGTCCTCGATCCGCGTGTTGAAGGACGAACAAGCGACGCGGGCGGAGATTCTTTCGTCCATGAACACGTGGCTTGTCGAAGCGACCGGGTCTGGCGATCGCGTCTACATCTATTTTTCCGGCCACGGGGTGCAGGTGAAAGACGAAGATGGCGACGAGGAGGATGGACTGGACGAAGCGCTGGCGCCCGTCGATATCTCCTCCGGCGAAACGGACTGGCAGGGCGCAATCCTCGATGACGAGATCGACCAGGTCCTGGAGCGGTTGCAGGGGCGGGCGGTGACGATGGTGATCGACGCCTGCCATTCCGGTACGATCTCGCGTTCGCTCTCCGATGACGTCTCGTCGGGCATCGAGGGCGCCCGTTTCCTGCCGCGGCCTCACGCCCAGCCAGTCGAGCAGGCAATGACGCGCGGCCTCCGGATCGATCTTGGCGTTCTCGACAGGCCGAAGCTGGTGGAAGCGGGCGTGACCGCCTGGAGCGCCGCAGCCCCCTACCAGATTGCCTGGGACGACGTGCGGCCTCCCATCGAGGATCGGCACGGCGTGTTCACGGCAGCTTTCGTCGCCGGCCAGATGGGCGATGCGGCCGACGTCAATGGCAACGGTTTGACGAGCAATGCCGAACTGCTTGAATTCGTAAAAGCTCAGTCGGCCTCTTACTGTGCCTTGCAGGACAAATGCGGCAATCTCGACCCGCAACTGGAGAGCAAGGCGCAGGCCCTTGGCGATAGTGCAGTCGCACCCCGCGCGCTCGGTGCAGGTGGCAACGGGCAGGGGGCGTACCAGCAAACCAACGATCCAAGTGCCATGCCGACGACCTATCAGGATGCCGATGCGGTCAACGCAGTCGGTGACATCATCGGCAAGAGCGAAACCGGCGACGTCGAGCTCACCATGGACCGTCCCACTACCATGAAGCCCGGCGACGTTTTCAAGCTGACGGTCATCAGCCGGACGAGCGGTGATCTGCTGCTTTTCGACGTGAGCAGTCAGGGCAAGGCGACGCAGATCTTCCCGAACGAGTTTGCGCAGAAGATCACGCCGCTTGCGCCGGGCGTGCCCCTGACGTTGCCGGACGAATATTATGGCTTCGATTTCGAGGCCTCGGGCGAGGGTGAGAGCGTCTTCGTGGCACTCGTCGTTAGCGACGCCGTTGATTTGAGCGACGCGGCGCCGAAGAGCCGCGGGCTGAAGGTTGAGCTGAATGCGCGCGAGACCCTGAGCGAGATCGTCGCGCGGCTTCAGAGGGCCTGGGCCGTTGATCTCGACAGAAGAGGTGTAAGCTGGTCCGTCGGGACGCTGCGCTATCGCGTGGAGTAGAACGAACCGGGCCATCGGAAAAGAAAAAGCCCGCCTCGATGAGGCGGGCTTTTTCGTGAAAGCTGTTGGCCGAACCTAGTGCAGGATCTGGCTGAGGAAGAGCTTGGTGCGCTCGTGCTGCGGATTGTCGAAGAACTCGGCCGGCGAGTTCTGCTCGACGATTTGGCCCTGGTCCATGAAGATCACACGGTTGGCAACCTGGCGCGCGAAGCCCATTTCGTGGGTCACGCACAGCATGGTCATGCCCTCTTCGGCGAGGCTCACCATGGTGTCGAGCACTTCCTTGACCATTTCCGGGTCGAGTGCCGAGGTCGGCTCATCGAATAGCAGGATCTTCGGCTTCATGCACAGCGAGCGGGCGATTGCCACGCGCTGCTGCTGACCGCCGGAGAGCTGGCCCGGGTACTTGTTCGCCTGCTCCGGGATCTTGACGCGCTTCAGGAAGTGCATCGCGATTTCTTCGGCCTGCTTCTTCGGCATCTTGCGCACCCAGATCGGTGCAAGCGTGCAGTTTTCCAGGATTGTCAGGTGTGGGAACAGGTTGAAGTGCTGGAACACCATGCCGACTTCGCGACGCACTTCGTCGATCTTCTTCAGATCGTTGGTGAGTTCGATGCCGTCGACGACGATCTTGCCCTTCTGGTGTTCTTCCAGCCGGTTGATGCAGCGGATCATCGTGGACTTGCCGGAGCCCGACGGGCCGGCAATGACGATGCGCTCGCCCTTCATGACCTTCAGGTTGATGTCACGAAGGACGTGGAAGTCCCCGTACCATTTGTTCATTCCGGTGATTTCGACAGCAACATCCGTCGCAGAAACAGTCATTTTGGAAGCAGTGGCTGTGTTTGCCATGCGATCCTCCCCTCATTTTATCGTTTATGGGCCGTGTCGAGCACGCGTTCCATGAAGCCTGAATAGCGCGACATACCGAAGCAGAAAAGCCAGAATATGAAGCCAGCGAAAATTAGCCCTGAGATCGGCGTGACCGCTGAGGCCCAGTTCGCATCGGTGAAGTTGAAGCGAACGATGCCGAGCAGGTCGAACATGCCGATAATCGAAACCAGCGAAGTGTCCTTGAAGAGGCCGATAAAGGTATTTACGATGCCCGGGATCACGAGCTTCAGCGCCTGCGGCAGGACGATGAGGTTCATCTTCTGCCAGTAGCTGAGGCCGAGCGAGTCCGCGCCTTCATACTGCCCCTTCGGGATGGCCTGGAGCCCGCCGCGCACCACTTCGGCCATGTAGGCCGAGGCGAAGAGCGAGACGCCGATGAGAGCACGCAGGAACTTGTCGAAGGTGACACCCTGCGGCAGGAACAGGGGCAGCATGACGCTTGCCATGAACAGGACGGTAATCAGCGGAATGCCGCGCACCAGTTCGATGAAGGCGGTGCAGAGCATCTTGATCACAGGCATGTGCGATCGTCGGCCCAGCGCCAGAAGGATCCCTAGGGGTAGCGACACCGTAATCCCGACGAAGGACAGAATCAGTGTCACCATCAGGCCGCCCCAAAGCGGGGTCTCGACGTAGGTCAGGCCAAACCACCCGCCTGGAAGCAGGATCAGGGCGATAACCGGCAACACCGCGAACAACAGCACGGCGTTGATGCTTTTGTAAGGAACCTTCGGCATCGCCATAGGCACGAGGAAAAGCACGAAGAGGATGCCGACCAACGTTGGCCGCCAACGCTCATCGAGCGGGTAGCGTCCATAGACGAACTGATCGATCTTTGCGTTGACGAAGGCCCAGCAAGCACCGCTCCAGCCTTCCGGTTGCGTGCCGCCCTGCGCAACCGTCGCGCAGACGCCGCGGCCACCACCGGTCCAGGCGGCGTCGAGAAAGAGCCACTGGATTGCCGGCGGCAGGAGCCAAGCAAGCGCAAGCGCGCTGATAATGGTGAGCACCGCATCCTTTGGCGTTGCGAAAAGGTTTTCGCGCAGCCAGTGGACGACGCCGCCTTCCGCTGCCGGCGGTGAGGACGCCTCGATCATCGAGCCGCGGACGAAAATTCCCTGGTGTGTGTTCATGATCTTATCTCTCCACCAGGGCCATGCGGGCATTGAACCAGTTCATGAACAGCGACGTCGTGAGGCTCAGCGACAGGTAGACGATGATCCAGATTGTGACGACTTCGATCGACTGACCGGTCTGGTTGAGGATCGTGCCGCCGACGGCCACCAGATCCGCATAGCCGATCGCGACAGCGAGCGACGAGTTCTTGGTCAGGTTCAGATACTGGCTGGTGAGCGGCGGAATGATGATCCGCAGCGCCTGCGGAATGACCACGAGACGGGTGGTGAGTCCCGGACGGACGCCGAGCGCATGGGCCGCCTCTGTCTGCCCCTTGGACACGCCGCGAATGCCGGCGCGTACGATCTCGGCAATGAAGGCCGCGCTGTAGAACGAGAGCGCCAGGAACAGTGACAGGAATTCCGGACCGATCACCGAGCCGCCCGTGAGGTTGAACTTTCCGGCGACGGGAACGTCGAAGGTGATCGGCGATCCGGTCGCAAGGAACGTCAACAGCGGCAGGCCGATCACGAGCCCAAGCACGGTCCACAGCAGCGGGAAGCGCTGTCCGGTGGCGTCCTGTTTCTTGTGCGCGTAGCGTGCCACGGCAAAGCTGATGACGATCGCGACGACGAATGCGAACAGCGTGAACTGCGAGCCGTCACCGAAAATCGGTTTGGGGAAGGCGAGCCCGCGGTTGTTGAGGAACATGTTGAACGGAAGCACCGCCGATTCACGCGGTTGCGGCAGGATCGCCAGAACGCCGCTGTACCAGAAGAAGATGACGAGCAGCGGCGGGATGTTGCGGAACACTTCGACATAGGCGAGCGACAGCTTGGCGATCAGCCAATTGTGCGACAGGCGGCCGATACCGACCGCAAAGCCGATGATTGTTGCGGTGAAAATCCCGCAAACCGCGACGAGCAGCGTGTTGAGCAAACCGACGAGCAGGGCACGCTGGTAGGTGGAATCGCTGGTGTATGCGATCAGAGACTGTCCGACGTCGAACCCGGCGCGTCCCCTTAGGAAGTCGTAGCCGGAAGCAATATTCGCCCGCTTGAGGTTTTCCATCGTGTTGTCGGCAACCCAGTAGACGAAGGCTGCGAGAACGATGAGGGTGATGACCTGATAAAAGATGCCGCGGACCTGTGGATCGTTGATGATCGACCCCGACGGTTTGCTTTTCTCAGGCGTAGTTGTGACGCCAATCGCCATGCAATGCCTCTTTCCCCTTTTCACCCTTTTGGGTGTTTTTATAGTTGGGAAGGGGAAGCGGTGGCCCGCTTCCCCCAGTCGTGTCAGATCGTCTTAGCGGACCGGCGGGGCATACTGGATGCCGCCCTTGTTCCACAGCGCATTGAGGCCGCGCTCGATCTTGAGCGGGCTGCCGGCGCCGATGTTGCGATCGAAGACTTCGCCGTAGTTGCCGACGGCCTTGATGATGTTCACGGCCCATTCGTTGGTGAGGCCGAGGTCGGTGCCGATCTTGGAGTCAGCTTCGACGCCGAGGAAGCGCTGAACGTCCGGGTTGGTGGACTTCTTCATTTCTTCGACATTTGCCTGGGTGATGCCGAATTCTTCGGCCTGGATCAGCGCGTAGTGCACCCAGCTGACGATATCGAACCACTGGTCGTCGCCCTGGCGAACGGCCGGACCAAGCGGCTCCTTCGAGATGATTTCCGGCAGGATCATGTGATCGTCGGGCTTCGACAGCGTCAGGCGCAGCGAATAGAGGCCCGACTGGTCGGTGGTGTAGACGTCGCAACGACCGGCGTCATAGGCGGCGTTCACTTCTTCGAGCTTTTCGAAGACCACCGGATTGTACTGGAGGTTGTTTGCCTTGAAGTAGTCGGCAAGGTTGAGTTCGGTGGTGGTGCCGGTCTGTACGCAGACGGCCGCGCCCGAAAGTTCCAGGGCCGACTTGACGTTCAGGCTCTTGCGAACCATGAAGCCCTGGCCGTCATAATAGTTGACCGGGCGGAAGTTGAAGCCGAGCGCGGTGTCGCGGTTGATCGTCCAGGTGGTGTTGCGGGCCAGAACGTCGACCTCACCGGACTGCAGTGCCGGGAAGCGTTCCTTGGCCGAAGTGGGCGTGTACTTTACCTTGCTGCCATCCGCGAAGATCGCGGCGGCGATTGCCTTGCAGTAGTCAACGTCGAAACCGCTCCAGTTGCCCGAAGCATCCGGTGCCGCGAAGCCGGCAAGGCCGGTGTTCACGCCGCACTGGACAAAGCCCTTGGCCTTTACGTCATCAAGGGTAGCGCCCGAAGCCGCCTGTGTGCCAATCCCCAAGACAGCGGCGCCAACGAGAGCTGTCAGAATTCTTCTTGCCATTTTTAGAACCTTTTTCTGTTGTCGTTAGTTCCAGTCTGCACCGGCGCCTCTCCTGGCGCGTGCAGTCTCGGCCACCCTCCTGGCGCGAGTACAGACTATCTCATGCTCAAATTCCATGAGGGTCAAGAGAGGGCGCCGATTTTCTGGTTTTGCATGTGAAAAACCCGAAACAAGCCAGAAAGTTAGGCAGATTTGGGGGGTACCGGGCACACTCTGGGCGAAAAATCACCAGAAGCGGCTCGGCAGCGGCCAAAATCGCACTCCTTGATTTTTGCCACTTGACCGCGGTTGTAGCTCATTCGAAGAGTTCCTCTTTCGAAATCAGAAGCGGAACATGCAATGGCAGACAGTGGCAGTGTGAATGGCAAGACGGGCATCAACACCCGTCTCGCTCATAGCGGCAACAATCCCTCCGATTACTTCGGCTTCGTCAATCCGCCGGTGGTGCATGCGTCCACCGTGCTGTTTCCCGACGCGAAGACGATGGAGACGCGTGCCCAGAAATACACCTACGGGACGCGCGGAACGCCGACCACGGATGCGCTCTGCGACGCGATCAACGAGCTCGAAGGTTCTGCCGGCACGATCCTTGTCCCCTCGGGTCTGGCTGCGGTGACGGTGCCGTTCCTTGCCTATCTTTCGGCGGGTGATCACGCGCTGATTGTCGATTCAGTGTATTTCCCGACGCGCCACTTCTGCGACACGATGCTGAAGCGCCTTGGCGTCACCGTTGAATACTACGATCCGATGATCGGTGCCGGTATCGAAAACCTCATCCGCCCGAATACGCGCCTGGTGCACACCGAGGCTCCGGGATCGAATACTTTTGAAATGCAGGATATTCGCGCCATTGCGGATGCCGCGCATCGCCATGGCTGCGTCGTCACCATGGACAACACCTGGGCGACGCCGGTTTACTTCAAGCCGCTCGACCATGGTGTCGACGTATCGATCCATGCGGCCACCAAGTATCCATCCGGTCATTCGGACGTCCTCTTCGGCACAGTGTCGGCGAATGCCGCCCATTGGCCGGAATTGACGGAGGCTATGGTGACGCTTGGCGTCTGTGTCTCTCCGGACGACAGCTACCAGATCCTGCGCGGCCTCAGAACCATGGGTATCCGTCTGGAACGCCATCAGGAAAGCGCCCTGACATTGGCGCGGTGGCTCGAAACGCGGGACGAAGTTGCGCATGTTCTGCATCCGGCACTGCCGAGTTTCCCGGGCCACGAACTCTGGAAGCGCGACTTTACGGGCGCAAGCGGCATCTTCTCCTTCGTCCTGAAAGCGGAAACCCCAGATCGGTTCAAGGCCAAGGCGCATGCCTTCCTGGACGCGCTGAAGCTGTTCGGTCTCGGCTACTCCTGGGGTGGCTTCGAAAGCCTTGCGCTCCAGGTCGGTCTATCAGACCGTAAGGTTGCCTTGGCGCCGACCGAGGGGCCAGTCATCCGCCTGCAGATCGGCCTTGAGGACGTGCCGGATATCCGCCGCGACATCGAAGCGGGATTGGCGGCGGCCAACGCCGTTTGACGGATGGAGGCGCCGCGAACATTCGCGGCGCCTCCATCCGTTGACCATTGATATCTGGACATTTTCGCGCCCGCGCTCAGCGCTGGGCGCCGTAGCCGTAGAGCCAGTCGAGGTCGGCCGCGAGCGCGTCCGGTCCCTTGAGTTTCAGGACAATGTCGCGACCGAGGCGCAGCGGCCCCCGGACGTGGTAAGCGAAGTGATTGAATGCTGCACGGCGGCGGACCCGGGCGATGCGCGGTCGGCGCTTCGCTTCGAATGCTGCCAGCGCCTTCGGGACATCGGTGCCGGTCGCCAGGCAATCCGAAAGTTCGAAGGCATCCTCGATCGCCATCGCTGCACCCTGCGCCGCAAATGGCGTCATCGCATGGGCCGCATCGCCGATCAGCACGGTCTTTCGCCCGTCCTGCCAGGCTCCGTCGTCCACGGTGCACAAGGGCCAATAGGTGGGCGCTTCGGCCTTTTCGAGCAGCGAGCGGATGCCGGCGTTCCAGCCGGAGAAAGCGTTCAGGTAATCCTGGCGGCGCTTGTCCGAATCCTTGCCGGCCCAGACGCCGTCGGTCTCCTTGCCCTCGATGATCGCGACGAGATTGAAGCCGTGAAATTCCCGCAACGGATAGGCGACGAGATGGGCGCGAGCGCCGAGGAATGCCGTGACTTGGTTCGGCTTGAGAAG
This sequence comes from Ensifer adhaerens, assembly GCF_020035535.1. Classification (NCBI taxonomy): domain Bacteria; kingdom Pseudomonadati; phylum Pseudomonadota; class Alphaproteobacteria; order Hyphomicrobiales; family Rhizobiaceae; genus Ensifer; species Ensifer adhaerens. The sequence goes on from NZ_CP083349.1 coordinate 1,282,512, forward strand.
GCCGGCGGCCGTGTCGCGAGCGACCGTCATGCGCCAGGCGACATTGCCTGAAAACCGCACGCGGCCGGCCCCGGGGACGTTGTTGCGCAACCGTGACCAGATCCCGTCGGCACCGATCATGACCTCCGGGCGGCGCCCCATCAGCTTTATGATTGTCTGCTCATCAGGGTTGTCGATATGGCATCCAAGCTGCAGGCGGCAGCGAGGCTCGGCCTCGACGGCGGAAAGCAGGACTTTCTGCAGGCTCGCGCGGTGCATGACGGCATAGGGCGCCTGCCAGCGACGCCGCGCGAACGCGCCAGCCGATACGCTGGCGAGGGGGCTTAGCGATACGCCGTCAACTAGGCCGATGCGTTCGGGCTCGCTCCAGTAGAATTCGAGCGCCGGGAGAAGGCCGAGCTTGATGAGGATGCGTGAGGCATTCGGCGACAATTGCAGACCGGCGCCGACCTCGGTCAGCGCTGTTGCCCGCTCGATAATGTCGACTTCAAAGCCTCGACGGGCGAGGCACAAGGCGGCCGTGAGCCCACCGATACCGGCACCGACGATCGCGACGGGGCGCGACATCGTGGCCTATCAGGCGGCTTTGTGGGCGAAGAGGCAGCCGGGCGGGTTGGTTTCCGTCGCCTTCAGCTTCGGATTGTAGCGGTAGAGCGTGGAGCAGTAGGAGCAGACCTTCTCGTTGTCGTCGCCCATATCGATGAAGATATGCGGGTGATCGTACGGAATGGACGCGCCGGTGCACATGAATTCCTTGACGCCGATTTCGATTGCCTGATGTCCGCCGTCGTTCTGGAAGTGCGGGATGCTGTGGCCGGCCATGTCATGCTCCGATGAATGCTAGTCTCTAAAGTTGGCGCACCATAGTGAGCTTTGCTGCAAAAGTGTAGCGGCAAACACGCCGCAGCTGTGGTTTTTGCCGGGGCGGGGTTTCACTCGTCCTGGCGACGAACTAGGTTGCGCCGCATCGATACCCCCTAGGATGATAAAGATGGATCTCACCCCGCCGCCGTTTTCCCGCTTTTCCCATGAAGGCCTGGAGATCGCCTTTTTCGACGAGGGCGATCCCGCCGGCGCGCCCATCCTTCTCATCCATGGGTTTGCCTCGAGCGCCAACGTCAACTGGGTTTTTCCGGGCTGGCTGAAGACGCTCGGCGACGCCGGCTATCGTGTGATAGCGCTCGACAACCGCGGCCACGGCAAGAGCAGCAAGCCCTACGATTCAGCACTCTATCACCCGCAGCAGATGGCGGGCGACGCCGTAGCGTTGCTCGGGCATCTCGGCATTGCCGAGGCGCATGTGATGGGCTACTCGATGGGTGCGCGCATCTCTGCCTTCCTGGCGCTTGCACACCCTCATCGCGTGCGCTCGCTGGTCTTTGGCGGCCTGGGCATCGGCATGGTGACGGGGGTAGGGGATTGGGACCCGATCGCCGAAGCCTTGGCGGCGCCTTCTCTTGATGTTGTAACCCACGCGCGCGGCCGCATGTTCCGCGCCTTTGCCGACCAGACCAAAAGCGACAGGCAGGCGCTCGCGGCCTGTATCTCGACATCCCGCGATCTATTGACCGCCGAAGACATGGCACGCATCGACGTGCCGACCCTCATCGGTGTCGGGACCAAGGACGACATTGCCGGCTCGCCGCAGGAACTGGCGGAATTGATGCCGAATGCCCGCGCGCTTGATATTCCGGGCCGGGACCATATGCTCGCCGTGGGTGATCGCGTTTTCAAGAAGGCCGTGCTCGAGTTCCTCGAGGAAGTAGGGCGCGCCTAGACCATCGAGCGTGACGAACGCCGGGAGCACCCGGCGCTTGCCCGCTTCTGGGCTGCTCGACCGAGGGTGGAACTGATGGCGGGCCATTTAAGTCATGCCGGATTTCCCCTATAGTAACTGTAGGACGGACAGGAAGGAGAGCGACGATGGTCGCCAAGACCGAACTTCGCCAGACGGAAGCGCTGAAGGTGATGGACCCGATCTGGAACAGCCTGCGTGAGGAAGCCCGCGTGGCGGCCGAGCAGGACCCGATGCTCGCGGCCTTCCTGTATTCGACGGTGGTCAACCAGCATTCGCTCGAAGAAAGCGTGATCTATCGCATCTGCGAAAGGCTCGATCATCCCGATCTTCAGGCCAACCTGTTGCGGCAGACTTTCTCGGAGATGCTTGAGGATTGGCCGGAATGGGGCACCATTCTGCGCGTCGACATCCAGGCCGTGTATGACCGCGATCCCGCCTGCACCCGCTTCATCGAGCCGGTGCTCTACTTCAAGGGTTTCCATGCCATCCAGACGCACCGTCTGGCCCATTGGCTGTTGAAGCGCGGCCGCCGGGACTTTGCGTTCTACCTGCAGAGCCGCGCTTCGAGCGTCTTCCAGACGGACATCAACCCGGCCGCCCGCATCGGGCGCGGCATCTTCCTTGACCACGCTACCGGCCTGGTCGCCGGTGAGACGGCTGTGATCGGTGACAACGTCTCCATCCTACACGGCGTGACGCTCGGCGGCACGGGCAAGGAAGGCAGCGATCGCCACCCGAAGATCGCCGACGGCGTCCTGATCGGTGCCGGCGCCAAGATCCTTGGCAATATCCACATCGGCCACTGCTCGCGCATCGCTGCCGGCTCGGTCGTGTTGAAGCCGGTGCCGCCGAAGTCGACGGTGGCAGGCGTACCGGCCAAGGTGGTGGGCGAGGCCGGTTGCTCCGAGCCGTCGCGTCAGATGGACCAGATCCTGAGCAGCTTCGATATCTGAACATACGGGAACCGGTGCGTAAGCCTCTTTCGAGGGGTTTACACCCGGCGATGCAGCGTGCGAGAAGCGCCGCACAGATAAACGGCTACGGAGACGTGTTTTGAAGCCCGAAGAAATCCGCAAGCTTGAAGCCTATTTCAAGCGCACCTTCAATCAGCAGATGGTCGTCAAGGCTCGCCCGAAGAAGGACGAGTCCGCTGAAGTCTATCTCGGTGACGAGTTCCTCGGTGTTGTTTTCCGCGATGAGGAAGACGGTGAGCTTTCCTACAACTTCTCCATGGCGATCCTCGACATCGACCTCTAAGTCCTGACGACGGACGACAAAGTAGCGAGCCCCGAAAATCCCAGCGATTTTCGGGGCTTATTGTTTTCGGCGAAGCGTTGCTGCGGTGCTGGGCAATTGCTCGCGGATTTCATCTTGCCTATTCAGCAAGGATCGATAGAAGTTTTGCGCTTCCCCGCGTTTTTTCATCAAGTTGTTGCATCTGTTGTATTTTATTGCGTTGCACACTCGTCTTGACTTTTTGTGCAGTGCACATAAACTGAAGCCTCCAGATCAGGCCGTCACTAAGGAGACACCGGATGTTCAACTTCGATGATGCAAACAAGAAGAGCAAAGAAGCCATTGACGTGGCTGTAAAGAGCTACTCCGCTTGGACCAAGGGTCTCCAGGCTATCGCGACTGAAGCTGCTGATTTTTCCAAGAAGTCCTTCGAAGACGGCGTAGCGCACGTCGAGAAGCTCTCGAGCATCAAGAGTGTCGAAGCTGCATTCGAACTGCAGACCAATTTCATCAAGGCGAGCTACGAAGGCTTCGTCGCCGAGGCAACGAAGATCGGCGAAATGTACGCCGATCTCGCCAAGGATGCTTACAAGCCCTACGAGGCGCCGGTTGCCAAGGCAACGGCAGCAGTCAAGGCCGCCGCTGCCGCCGCCTGATCGCTGGATACAGAGCAAGTTTCTCAAGGGCCGGTCGCAGCGATTGCGACCGGCCCTTTTGTTTTCTCGCTTTAGCTGTGAGCAGCCCGAAGAAAGTTGATCAATCTTGCGCGCGGTCGTGCGATTATGATTGCAGTGCGTTGGTTCGGTCTTAAAATCTGGAAACGAACCATTAGATAAAGGGCAAGCACGCTGCGGCCAAGTTCAGTGGGGTCGCTGCTGTACAAGGAACTGACAAGAATGATCGCCATGCCGGTCCGGATGCAGCAAGGTAGCGATGACGAGGGAAACGGCAACAACCGCAGCACGTCCGTCATCACGCGTACCAAGCCGAAGACCAAAAAGCCGAGTTTGTATCGCGTTCTGCTTTTGAATGACGATTACACGCCGATGGAATTTGTCATCCATATCCTGGAGCGCTTCTTTCAGAAGAACCCGGAAGAGGCGACCCGCATCATGCTTCACGTCCACAATCATGGCGTGGGAGAGTGCGGCGTCTTCACCTATGAGGTCGCCGAAACCAAGGTGACGCAGGTGATGGATTTTGCCCGGCAGCATCAGCATCCGTTGCAATGCGTCATGGAAAAGAAATGAGGAACTAACGTGCCAACATTTTCGCCCAGTCTCGAAAAGGCGCTACACCAGGCACTGACTTTTGCCAACGAGCGCCACCATGAATACGCCACGCTCGAGCATCTGCTTCTGGCATTGATCGATGATGCCGACGCGGCGGCCGTGATGGGCGCCTGCAACGTCAATCTTGAGACGCTGCGCAAGACCGTGACGGATTATGTCGACAACGAGCTTTCCAATCTCGTGACCGGCTACGACGAAGATTCCAAGCCGACGGCGGGCTTCCAGCGTGTCATCCAGCGCGCGGTCATCCACGTCCAGTCCTCCGGGCGCGAGGAAGTAACCGGCGCCAACGTGCTGGTCGCCATCTTCGCCGAGCGCGAGAGCCATGCCGCCTACTTCCTGCAGGAGCAGGAGATGACGCGTTACGACGCCGTCAACTTCATTTCGCATGGGATCGGCAAGCGGCCCGGCAGTTCGGAATCCCGGCCTGTGCGCGGCTCGGACGACCACGAGTCCGAGCAGAAACCTGCGCGCGACAACGAAGAGAGCAGCGCCAAGAAGCAGCAGGACGCCCTGACTGCCTATTGCGTCAACCTCAATGAAAAGGCGAAGTCCGGCAAGATCGACCCGTTGATCGGTCGTCACGCCGAGGTGAACCGTACCATCCAGGTGCTGTGCCGCCGCTCGAAGAACAATCCGCTCTATGTCGGCGACCCCGGCGTCGGCAAGACGGCGATTGCCGAAGGTCTTGCCAAGCGGATCGTTGAAAAGAAGGTTCCGGAAGCACTGCAGGATGCGACCATCTTCTCGCTGGACATGGGCACGTTGCTCGCCGGGACCCGCTACCGCGGCGATTTCGAAGAGCGCCTGAAGCAGGTCGTCAAGGAACTCGAGGACTACCCGGGCGCTGTCCTCTTCATCGACGAGATCCACACCGTCATCGGTGCTGGTGCCACGTCCGGTGGCGCGATGGATGCGTCCAACCTCCTGAAGCCGGCACTGTCTTCCGGTGCGATCCGTTGCATCGGTTCGACCACCTACAAGGAGTACCGCCAGTTCTTCGAGAAGGATCGGGCGCTCGTCCGCCGCTTCCAGAAGATCGACGTGAACGAACCGACGATTGCGGACGCGATCGAAATCATGAAGGGGCTGAAGCCTTACTTCGAGGAATATCACCATCTGAAATACTCGAACGAGGCGATCAAGGCCGCCGTCGAGCTTTCGGCCCGTTACATCAACGACCGCAAGCTGCCCGACAAGGCGATCGACGTGATCGACGAATCCGGTGCGGCACAGATGCTTTTGCCCGCCGGCAAGCGGCGCAAGCTGATCACCGAGAAGGAAATCGAAGCAACGATCGCGACGATGGCGCGTATTCCGCCGAAGACGGTTTCCAAGGACGACGAGGCTGTTCTTGCCAACCTCGAGCGGGAGCTGCGATCGGTCGTTTATGGCCAGGACCTGGCGATCGAAGCACTCGCTTCGTCGATCAAGCTGGCGCGGGCCGGCCTGCGTGAACCGAACAAGCCTATCGGCTGCTACGTCTTCTCCGGCCCAACCGGCGTCGGCAAGACGGAAGTCGCCAAGCAGCTTGCCACGTCGCTCGGCGTCGAACTCCTGCGCTTCGACATGTCGGAATACATGGAGCGGCATACGGTTTCGCGTCTGCTCGGTGCACCTCCCGGCTATGTCGGCTTCGACCAGGGCGGCCTCCTGACCGATGGCGTCGACCAGCATCCGCATTGCGTGCTGTTGCTCGACGAAATCGAAAAGGCCCATCCGGACCTGTTCAACATCCTGTTGCAGGTCATGGATCACGGCTCGCTGACCGATCACAACGGCAAGAAGATCGACTTCCGTAACGTCATCCTGATCATGACGACCAATGCCGGCGCATCGGAAATGGCCCGGGCCGCCATCGGCTTCGGTTCTTCCAAGCGTACGGGCGAAGACGAAGAGGCGTTGAACCGCCTGTTCACGCCGGAATTCCGCAACCGTCTGGATGCTGTCATTCCGTTTGCTTCGCTGCCGACCCCGGTCATCCACCAGGTGGTGCAGAAGTTCGTCATGCAGCTGGAGACGCAGCTTGCCGAGCGCAACGTCACCTTCGACCTCGCGCCCGAGGCAATCGCCTGGCTCGCCGAGAAGGGTTACGACGAGAAGATGGGTGCCCGGCCGCTGGCCCGGGTCATCCAGGAAAACATCAAGAAGCCGCTTGCCGATGAGATCCTCTTCGGCAAGCTCAAGAAGGGCGGCGTCGTCAAGGTGACGATCGGCACCAAGGCCGACGGCACCAAGGGCCTGCTGCTCGATGCGGTTCCGGAGACAACGCCGATCAAGCCGAAGGCGGAGGTTTCCCGCCCGGCGATGAAGGCGACGAAGCCGAAGAAGGCCGAGGACAAGGAAGAAGTGGGCGCCGAGTCGGCACCGAAGTCCAAGCCGAAGAAGGCGACCGCCAAGGCATCGTCCGATGGCGAAGCCGGGGCCGGCGACGCGGCTCCAAGAAAGGGCCGCACGGTGCCGAAGGTGCCGCGCAAGAAATAGGCCCTCGCAAGAGATGTTCGACGGTGCCGGATGCAAGCCATCCGGCACCGTTTTTCTGAATCCAAGATAATCCGGAATGGCCGATGAAGAAGGAAGAAGACGAGCAATCATCGCTCGCCTGGTTCGGAAAGGGTATGCGCGGCATCTTCAGCCTGCCGGCCTTCATCCTGATGCTGTCCTTCGTCGGCTTCTGTTCGCTGACGGCCCAGGCCGGTATTCCGGTGGAGCAGGTCGTTTTCATGGTCGGCATGGTCTGGGCGCTGCCGGCCAAGGTCATCCTCGTCAGTTCGATGATGAGCGGCGCGAACCTGGCGGCCGCCTTCCTCGCGGTCTCGCTCTCCTCCGTCCGGCTGATGCCGATGGTTGCGGCGCTCGTTCCGGAACTGCGGACATCGCGGACGCCGACCTGGCTGCTCCTGTTCCTGTCGCATTTCGTCGCGATCACCGCCTGGGTGTTCGCGATGGAGAAGGTACCGAAGGTGCCGCGTGAGCGGCGCGTTGCCTTCTTTGCCGGCTTCGGCATCACGTTGGTTGCGGCCAACATGCTGCTCGTCGCCGTTGTCTATCACTTCGTCGCCGATTTCCCGCCGATCGCTGCCGGCTGCCTGTTCTTCCTGACGCCGGTCTACTTCCTCGCCTCGATCTGGCATTCGGCGCGTCACCCGGTGGTGTACGTCGCGCTGCTCTTCGGCCTTGCCGGCGGGCCGCTGTTCTATTGGCTGTTGCCGGAGTTCGACATCCTGCTCGCCGGCATCGTCGGTGGCACGCTCGCCTGGCTGGCCGAGCGCCTCTGGCGTCGCCACAAGGAGGTGAGCGCATGACGTGGCAGGACGGTTGGTGGGCCTATGCCTTCATCGCGATCGCCGGCTGGTTGGCAACCGACATCTGGCGCTGGCTTGGCGTTATCGCCGGCAACAAGCTGCGGGATGATTCCGAGGCGTTGAATTGGGTGAGGGCGGTCGCGACCGCGCTTGTCGCGGCGGTCATCGCAAAGCTCATCCTTTATCCGACAGGCGTACTCGAACAATCTCCGCTCTGGCTGCGTGTAGGTGCCGTCGCACTAGGGGCTGCTGCCTTCTTCCTGTTCGGGCGAAAGCCGGCAATCGGGATCGCGACCGCCATCGCAGGGCTGGCCGTGGGGCTCTGGTCGCTCGGCTTCTAAGCGCTCACCTGGGCCGAAGGCCGGTGGACCGAGAAAGTCATCCGCCGAGCCGTGAAGCCGACCCGGCGATAAACATTTCCAAACCAGATTGGAGGCGCGATCAGAGCGCCTGCCGAACCTTTTCGGCATTGGCCGCAAGTACCGCGCCATCTTCCATCGTGCCGGAATGCGGCTTCAGCGGCACGCCTGCGCGCCGCGGAATGACGTGGAAGTGCAGATGGAAGACAGACTGTCCGGCGGGGGCTTCGTTGAACTGCATGACCGTCACGCCATCGGCGTCGAAGGCGTCCTTCGCTGCGACCGCCAGTTTCTGCACCGTCGCGATCAGCGCCGGCAGCGTCGCCGCATCGGCATCGAGCAGGTTGCGCGAGGGCGCCTTCGGAACGACGAGCAGGTGGCCTTCGGCCTGCGGCATGACATCCATGAACGCGATCGTCGCATCATCCTCGTAGACGCGGTGCGAGGGGATTTCGCCGCGCAGGATCTTGGCGAAGATGTTGTTGTCGTCGTAGCTCATTGTTGTTCCTCGTGAATTGGCGCGGGCAGGCCTCGACTGAAAAGTCGTTCAGTCGTCTTGCCGCTCACCTTTGCGGAAAGGGCCGTGTTCTGCAAGAATCTCGCCCGTTTCCTCCACATCCCTGCGCTCGCGTTGAAGATAGTCGGCAACCGCGCGGGCGAGCCCTGGATGCGTAATGAAATGCGCGGAATGCGTGGTGATGGGCATGTAGCCGCGCGCAAGCTTGTGCTCACCCTGGGCACCGGCCTCGACCCGTTTCAACCCTTTGGCGATCGCGAAGTCGATCGCCTGGTGGTAGCAAACCTCGAAATGCAGGAACGGATGGTCCTCGATGCAACCCCAGTGGCGGCCATAGAGCGCATCGCCGCCGATGAAGTTGATCGCGCCGGCAATGTAGCGGCCGTTGCGGCGAGCCATCACCAGCAGGATATCGTCCGCCATGCGTTCGCCGATCAGCGAATAGAAGGCGCGCGTCAGATAGGGACGCCCCCATTTGCGGCCGCCAGTGTCCATGTAGAAGGCGAAGAACTGGTCCCAGATCGCTTCCGTCAGGTCGCTGCCGGTCAGCCAGTCGATCGAGATGCCGTTTTCGACCGCAGCCCGGCGTTCCTTTTTGAGTGCCTTGCGCTTGCGTGAGGCAAGGGTTTCCAGGAAATCGGCGTGCGATCCGAAGCCTTCGTTGGTGAAATGGAACTGCTGGTCGGTGCGGTGCAGGAACCCGGCGCGCTCGAGGGCCGGCATCTCGGCTTCTGGCACGAAGGTCACATGCGCCGAGGAAACGTCGTGTCTGCGCGCAAGCTCCTTCAGGCCCGCGGCAAGTGCATCCTGAACGGCGCCCTGATTTTCACCTGGCGCGGCAAGCAGTCTCGGTCCGGTGGCCGGCGTGAAAGGGATGGAGCTTTGCAGTTTCGGGTAATAGTGCCCGCCCGCCCGCTCGAAAGCGTCGGCCCAGCCATGGTCGAAGACATATTCGCCCTGGCTGTGGTTCTTCAGGTAGCAGACAAGGCCGCCGCGCAGATGCCCGTCCGATCCTTCCAGAAGCAGGTGCTGGCCGAGCCAGCCCGTCTTGGCCGTCGCCGAGCCGGACTCCTCGAGGGCGGAGAGATAGGCATGCGAAAGGAAGGGATTGTAGACGCCGCCGGGAAACGCCTTCGATGCACCGGAAAGCACGTTCCAGCGTGCTGCCGGCACATCGGCGAAGGACTGGGCTATGCGGATGGTGACGGCGTCTGACATCAGCTCAGGAAACCAGAGCCTCCCGCGGGTCGAAACCCTCGAAGGTCATCTGGTCCGCGTGGGCGAAAGTATAGGCCTCGGCCTGCCGGTCGCGCACGGTCCAGGTGATGATCGTCTTGCCGAGTGTCCGCTCCTTGGTGATGAACGAGTTCGGCAGGTGGCCGTAGTGGTAGGAGATGAAGTCGAGCCCGAGCTGCATCGCTTCCTCATGCACGAAGAAGGTCTCCGGATTGGCGCCTTCCGCGGTCAGGCCCAGCGGGTAGGGCGCGTCGAGCGCCTTCAGGTCCTTGAGCAGCCAGTGATCGAAGCTCATCAGGGCGACGTGGCCCTTGTAACCTTCCAGCGTCTCCAGCACCGCGGCTGCAAAGCCCTCGTCGTCGTCCTTGCGGCCCTTGAGTTCGATAACGAGGGGCACCTTGCCGTTGACCAGGCGCAGCATCTGCGTCAGCGTCGGCACCTTGTCCTTCGTCCCGCCGATCGCCATTAGGCCGAGCTCGCCGGCCGTGCGTGATCGAACGTCGCCCTTGATGCCGCAAAGCCGCTGGGTGTCGTCGTCATGGAAAACCACCGGGACACTGTCGGCGGTGTACTGGAGGTCGCACTCGATGGCGAAGCCGGCATCGACGGCGCGGGAGAATGCCGAAAGCGTGTTCTCCCACACTTGCTTGTTCATGTCGTGATAGCCGCGATGAGCGATCGGTTGGGCCTTCAGCCAGGAAATATCAGCCATGGTGGGGACCTTAATCAGGCGATCTCTATAACGGCGTCGATCTCGACGGCGGCATTGAAGGGCAGCGAGGCCATACCGACAGCGGCGCGGGCATGCTTGCCGGCTTCACCGAGCGCGGTGGCGAGCAGATTGGAGGCGCCGTTGATGACGAGATGCTGCTCCACGAATTCCGGCGTCGAGGCGACGAAGCCGTTGATCTTCACCAGACGACGGATGCGGCCAAGGTCGCCACCGAGCGCCGATTTTGCCTGGGCGAGGATGTTGATCGAGCAGAGTTCGGCAGCGCGTTGCGCACGGGCGACGTCGACGTCCTTGCCGACAATGCCTGTCACGGCGACCTTCCCGTCCTCCATCGGAAGCTGTCCCGAGATATAGAGCGTCGAGCCGCTGATGACGTACGGCACGTAGTTCGCGACCGGCGTCGCAGCCTGGGGAAGGGTGACGCCGAGGTCCTTGAGGCGCGTTTCGATCTCTGCAGACATGGAAAGCTCCATTGTTGTCTTTTGTGTTAAAATCCTGCATTCAGGCCGGATCGCGGCGGGCACCGGCTTTTTCCTGCAAACACCGCCTCGCTTCTGCCGAACGCTTGTTTATAGCATTGCCGGCGAGTCCAACAGGAGGAAACGGATGTTTCATAAAGGCTTCGGTCTCGTCACTCTGCGCAGCGTTTGTTTCGCCGTCATGACGGCGTCAGGCGCTACGGCGGCGAGTGCGAATGTCCTCGTGCCGCATCGCGCCGTCTATGATCTTGAGCTCAAGGATGCGTCGGATCGTTCGGGCATTGCCGGAATGTATGGCCGCATGGTCTATGAATTTAATGGGTCCGCCTGCGAGGGGTATACGGTCAGCTTCCGATTCGTCACCCAGGTCGACACCGGTGAGGAGGTGCGCCTCACCGACCAGCAGACGACCACCTACGAAGACCTGAAGAACGGCAATTTCCGCTTCCTGACGCGCTCCTTCACCGACGAGAAACTGGACAAGGAAGTTCGCGGAACCGCGCATGAGGAAAAGTCCGGCGTCAAGGTGGAGCTGACCGCGCCCGACAAGCGCGAAGTGGAGCTTGCGGCCAGCCGCTTCCCGACCGCCCATATGATGGAAGTGATCTCGCGGGCGAAGAAGGGAGAAAGCCTGTTCGAAGCACGCATCTTCGATGGCTCCGATTCGGGCGACAAGACGCTGATTACCTCGACCTTCGTTGGTAAATCGCGCAAACCTACCGCCGATGAGCCGGATGCCGGCAAGGCGGGCAAGTTCGGCAGCGAAGCCTATTGGCCGGTAACGATCTCCTATTTCAACGATGACAAGAGCGGCGACGCGCTGCCGATCTACCGCATGTCGTTCAAACTCTACGAAAACGGGATCACTCGCGACCTGACGATGGACTACGGCGATTTCGTGCTGACCGGCAAGCTCGCAGACCTTGAAGTATTCAAATCCGAGGACTGTAAATAGTAGATCCCGCCAAAAAGCGGCTTTCGCGACTTGATTTTCTGGGCAGCAGCCGTTAAGGGGCTGCCCATTCCACACGTGAGGCATGGGATGTTCCGGGAGAAATCCGGATCGTTCCGCCGGTGGGCGTTTTCGAAAGAAGAGCTCGACGTCTCGCGGAGGTTCAACCGGAAAAGGAGAAAAGGCATGGCATTGCCTGATTTTAGCATGCGCCAGCTGCTTGAAGCTGGTGTTCACTTCGGCCACCAGACGCACCGCTGGAACCCGAAGATGAAGCCCTACATCTTCGGCGATCGTAACAACGTTCACATCATCGACCTCGCACAGACCGTTCCGATGCTGTCGCGCGCCCTGCAGATCGTTAGCGACACCGTCGCCAACGGCGGCCGCGTCCTGTTCGTCGGCACCAAGCGCCAGGCTTCGGAAATCATCGCTGACGCTGCCAAGCGTTCGGCCCAGTACTACGTCAATGCTCGCTGGCTCGGCGGCATGATGACCAACTGGAAGACGATTTCGAACTCGATCCAGCGCCTGCGCAAGCTCGACGAAATCCTCGCTTCGGAAGCTTCGGGCTTCACGAAGAAGGAACGCCTGAACCTTGAGCGCGAACGCGAAAAGCTCAACCGCGCTCTCGGCGGTATCCGCGATATGGGCGGCACACCGGACCTGATGTTCATCATCGACACCAACAAGGAATCGATTGCGATCGACGAAGCCAAGCGCCTTGGCATCCCGGTTGTTGCCGTTATCGACTCCAACTGCGATCCGGACCAGATCGACTACCCGATCCCGGGCAACGACGACGCCTCGCGTGCGATCGCTCTCTACTGCGACCTGATCGCTCGTGCAGCTATCGACGGCATCGCCCGTCAGCAGGGCGCATCGGGCCGTGATCTCGGCGCATCGGCTGAAGCTATGGTCGAGCCGGCGCTCGACGAAGCCTCCGAAGCCTGATCGGACGGCGCGGCGGGCTATCACCGCCGCACCAATCTATTATCGGGGCGAGGCCGTTTGTGATGAAAAGTCTGAACGGCCTTGTTCTTTTCAGCGAGGGATGAAGCGGCTTGGGCAGGCGATCCGCGCCCTGGACACGACAGCGATGGGCGCGTTCATCACGGTGTCACATACGCAAGCCATTTCCCTGCCACACCTCCTGGTACCGCGCCACTTGCGGGCAGCGCGCCAGCCAAACAGACAAAGAGGCAATAAGATGAGTGTAACTGCAGCAATGGTGAAGGAACTGCGCGAAAAGACCGGCGCAGGCATGATGGATTGCAAGAAGGCGCTCGCCGAAACCAACGGCGACATGGAAGCTGCGATCGACTGGCTGCGCGCCAAGGGCATCGCCAAGGCCGACAAGAAGTCGGGCCGCACGGCTGCTGAAGGCCTCATCGGTATTGTCAGCGGTGGCGTCAAGGCTGTTGTCGTCGAAATCAACTCCGAGACCGACTTCGTTGCCCGTAACGAAGCCTTCCAGGAGCTCGTTCGCGGCGTTGCCAACGTTGCGCTCGGCACCGACGGTTCTGTCGAAGCCATTGCCAACGCCAACTACCCGGCAACCGGCAAGTCGGTCGACGAGACGATCAAGGACGCGATTGCTACCATCGGCGAGAACATGACGCTGCGCCGCGCAGCTCTGCTCAAGGTCGAAGACGGCGTCGTTGCCACCTACATCCACAACGCTGCCGGCGACGGCATCGGCAAGCTCGGCGTTCTCGTCGCGCTGAAGTCGGTTGGCGATAAGGAAGTTCTGTTCTCGGTCGGTCGCCAGATCGCCATGCACATCGCTGCCACCAACCCGCTCGCCATTCGCGCTGACGAAGTTGACGCAGCTGTCGCCGAGCGCGAACGCAACGTCTTCATCGAACAGTCGCGCGCCTCGGGCAAGCCGGACAACATCATCGAAAAGATGGTTGAAGGCCGCATGCGCAAGTTCTTCGAAGAAGTCGCCCTGCTGTCGCAGGCCTTCGTCATGAACCCGGAAATCACTGTCGGTCAGGCTGTCAAGGATGCTGAAAAGCTCGCTGGCGCCCCGATCGAAGTGACCGGCATGGCTCGCCTGCTGCTCGGCGAAGGCGTCGAGAAGGAAGAGTCCGACTTCGCCGCAGAAGTTGCGGCCGTCGCCAAGGGCTGATTTCTTCACCCATATTGGGAAAACCTCAGGGCATCGCGTGACAACGCGGTGCCCTTCGTGTATCGGGCTTCGTCAATGCGCCGGACCCGCTGGAATCTACTTCGCAGCGGTTGAAACCGGGGAGCGCAATATGTCCTTATGCGCTGTGCGCCGTCGTTGTGCGCACGCGCAACCGATCTGATCAGGAGCGATGATGCCGGCCGAACCAATCTACAAGCGTGTTCTCCTCAAAGCCTCTGGTGAAGCCCTGATGGGAAGCCAAGGCTTCGGTATCGACGTAGCGGTCGCCGACCGCATCGCAGCCGACATTGCCGAAGCGCGCGCCATGGGCGTCGAAGTCGGCGTCGTCGTCGGTGGCGGCAACATCTTCCGCGGTGTCGCCGTGGCCTCAAAGGGTGGAGATCGGGTCACCGGCGACCACATGGGCATGCTGGCAACCGTCATCAACGCGCTGGCGCTTGCCACCTCCTTGCGCAAGCTTGACATCGATACGGTCGTGCTTTCGGCAATCGCGATGCCGGAGATCTGCGAAAGCTTTTCGCAGCGCGCGACGCTCCATCACCTGTCGCTCGGGCGCGTGGTGATTTTTGCCGGCGGCACCGGCAACCCGTTCTTCACGACCGATTCCGCAGCCGCTCTGCGCGCGGCCGAAATGGGCGCACAGGCGATCTTCAAGGGCACGCAGGTCGACGGCATCTATTCTGCCGATCCGAAGAAGGATCCGACCGCAACCCGCTTCGATCGCCTGACCCACAGCGAGGTTCTTGAAAAGGGCCTGGCCGTCATGGATGTTGCCGCCGTTGCGCTTGCACGCGAAAATGCCATTCCGATTGTCGTCTTCTCGATCCACGAAAAGGGCGGCTTCACAGAGATATTGACTGGCGGTGGTCGGGCTACCATCGTCACAGACAACTAAGAACGCCGCAGAACGGCCCTCGGGCCGGCGAATGATAGAACGGGAGTTTCGACCATGAGTGAAGGTGTTGAACTGAAGGAACTGAAGCGTCGCATGGACGGCGCCATTTCCGCATTCAAGAGCGATATCGCGTCGCTTCGTACCGGCCGCGCGTCGGCGAACGTTCTCGATCCGGTGACCGTTGAAGCCTACGGCTCGCGTGTGCCCCTCAATCAGGTCGCCAACATCACGGTTCCCGAGCCGCGCATGCTTTCCGTTTCGGTATGGGACAAGCAGATGGTTGGCGCCGTCGATCGCGGCATCCGCGAATCGAACCTCGGCCTCAATCCGATCATCGACGGTCAGAACCTGCGCATTCCGCTGCCCGAGCTCAACGAGGAGCGCCGCAAGTCGCTGGTCAAGGTCGCCCACGACTATGCGGAAAAAGCCAAGGTTGCAGTGCGCCACGTGCGCCGTGACGGTATGGATGACCTGAAAAAAGCCGAAAAGGATGGCGACATCGGTCAGGATATCAGCCGTTCTCAGTCCGAGCGCGTGCAAAAGATGACCGACGAAACGATTTCCGAGATCGACCGCTTGCTCGTCGAGAAGGAAAAGGAAATCATGCAGGTCTGATCTGCTCGTGATCTGAGTCTCCTTTCGCGGACGCCTTATGCAAAACCTCATCTCCACGACCGTTCCGGAACATGTTGCCATCATCATGGATGGCAACGGACGTTGGGCGAACGCGCGTGGGCTACCGCGTACCATGGGGCATCGCAAGGGCGTCGAGACCGTTCGCGACACCGTCAAGACGGCCGCCCAGTTGGGTATTCGCTATCTCACGCTCTTTGCGTTCTCTTCTGAAAACTGGAGCCGGCCGGAGCCGGAGGTGAGCGACCTCATGGGGTTGCTCAAGACCTTCATCCGCCGGGATCTTGCCGACCTGCACCGCGAGAACGTCCGCATCCGCGTCATCGGCGATCGGTCGAACCTGCGTGGCGATGTTCTGCCGCTGCTGATAGAGGCCGAGGAAACGACACGGGCGAACACCGGAATTACCCTTGTGATCGCATTCAACTATGGTGCGCGCGACGAGCTGAGCCGGGCAATGCGTCGACTTGCAGTCGATGTCGCCGAAGGGCGATTGCGCCCTGAGGACATCAACCAGGAACGTATTGCGGCGACGCTCGACACATCTGACATCCCCGATCCGGACTTGATCATCCGTACGAGCGGCGAAGAGCGTCTGTCGAATTTCCTGCTCTGGCAGGGCGCCTATTCCGAACTGATCTTCGTTCCCGAGCTGTGGCCGGATTTCACGCGCGAGACTTTCCTGGCGGCGCTCGAGAAGTATGCGTGCCGGGAACGTCGCTTTGGCGGCCTGGCTGAGCCGACGCGGGCGGTTGGTTCCTGATGCAGACTGAACTTAAGCTTCGCATCGCTTCGGGAGTGGTGCTCGCGGCGGTTGCTCTCGCTGCGACCTGGTTCGGCGGTCTCGCTTTCCAGTTTCTTTCAGTCCTGATCGCGCTTCTCGTCTACTACGAATGGTCGACGATCACCGGCCTTGTTGAACGCGATTTCCAGGGCAATGCCTTCGGCTGGCTCTCGATGGCGGTGATCGCGGCTCTCGTCGTTTCCGGATACATCGGTTACAGCCTCCCGTTCCTGGCGTTCGGCGTCGGTGCGGCGATGCTGTGGGTTTTTGTTCAAAAGACAAGCTGGTGGCTGCCAGGGGGCATTGCCTATGCGGGCCTCACCGGCATATCGCTGGCAGCGCTTCGTGGTGCCGATGATCTCGGACTGATCGCGACGCTGTTCGTCTTCGCAGTGGTCTGGGCAACCGACATCTTCGCCTACTTTACCGGCCGTGCGATCGGTGGCCCCAAGCTTGCGCCGCGCATATCGCCCGGCAAAACATGGTCCGGCGCCATCGGTGGTACGATTTGCGGCATCCTCGCCGGTGTTGCCGTTTTTATGGCTTATTTTTCGCTGCAAGATCTTCGGATCCCGATCATTGCCCTGGTGCTTTCGGTCGCCAGCCAGGTTGGGGACTTGTTCGAGTCCTTCATCAAGCGGCGCTTTGGCGTAAAGGATTCGAGCCGTCTCATTCCGGGGCACGGCGGTGTCATGGATCGGGTCGACGGTTTGATATTTGCCTGCGTCGCGGCGTTGATTCTGGTCATGATTCAGTATTTCGTCAGCGATGGGCGCCAGATCGCCTTCGGTTCGGTCCTGCTTGGCCCTTGATGCCGTCCGCAGGGACTTGAGGAACGTTCATGACATATCTCCTTGATGCCTTTCAGCTTCTGACCGGCTACATCATTCCTTTCCTCGTCGTGCTGACCTTGCTGGTCTTCGTGCACGAGATGGGGCACTACCTCGTCGGTCGCTGGTCGGGAATACGTATCCTGGCCTTTTCGATCGGTTTCGGTCCCGAGCTTTGCGGCTGGACCGATCGGCACGGTACTCGCTGGAAACTGTCGGCGATCCCGCTTGGCGGCTACGTCAAATTCTTTGGCGACGAAGATGCGGCGAGCGTGCCGGACCACAAGCGTCTGGAGGCAATCGCGCCGGAAGAGCGTGGCAAGACCTTCCTCGGCGCCAAGCTCTGGAAGCGGGCGGCTACGGTTGCTGCCGGGCCGATCGCCAACTTTATCCTTGCCGTTGCCATCTTCGCGGTTCTGTTCTCGGTCTACGGACGTCAGGTCGCCGATCCGGTGGTTGCACGCGTGAACGAAAACAGCGCGGCGGCACAGGCGGGCGTTGTTCCGGGCGACCGCCTGATCTCGATCGATGGCGAGCCGGTGACAACCTTCGACGACGTTCGCCGTTATGTCAGCGTGCGGCCTGAGCTGAAAATCACGATTCGAATCGAACGTGGCGGCGCGATCCTCGAGTTGCCGATGGTGCCGCAGCGGACGGAGCTCACCGATCAGTTCGGCAACAAGATGGAGATCGGCGTCATCGGCATCCTGACCGACCAGGAAGCCGGCAATTTCCGCACGGTCACCTATGGTCCGGTCGAGGCCGTGGGGCAGGGCGTATTGCAGAGCTGGCACGTGATTACGGGCACGTTCGATTATCTTGGCAACGTACTGACCGGGCGGATGAAGGCGGACCAGATCGGCGGTCCAATCCGCGTGGCGAAGGTCTCGGGCCAGATGGCTGCGCTCGGCATTCCATTCCTGCTGAATATCGCTGCGATCCTGTCAGTTTCCATAGGATTGCTTAACCTCATGCCCGTACCGGTGCTTGATGGCGGTCATCTGATGTTCTATGCGGTTGAGGCGTTGCGCGGGAAGCCGGTCGGCCCTGCCGCGCAGGATGTCGCCTATCGGATCGGCTTTGCCATGGTGCTGATGCTCATGGTCTTTGCCACCTGGAACGACATATCGATGTTCTTCGGCTAGCGTTCGGTCGGGGAAACGGCGAGGGGAATTCGGCGGATACTGTGAACGATTGGTTTTCAACGGCTTGCGAAGAAAGGTTTTGTTTACGATAACTCGAGGCTGTAGTGGCCGTTAAGCCACGGTTCGAATTGAAGTAAACAGAAATTAACGAGCTGGCTTGCTTGTATGGGAAAAGCGGTTAAAACGGCAACCGTGACCGGAGTCGGCACGAAATTGCCGCGCGACGTTTGGAAAAGGTAAGATTTGAACATGAAAGCTGGTTCAAGGTTTTTGAACGCGGTGTCGGCGGCTGCGCTGTCAACAAGCATTGTTGTTTCCGGCGCTGGTGTTGGGTTGCTCGCAGGCACGTCTGTCGCAGAAGCTGCGGTCATCAATCGTGTCGAAGTGCGCGGGGCAACGCGCGTCAGCGCTGAGACGGTTCGCGCGAACATCACGATCGTTCCGGGCAAGGCCTTCAGCAACAGCGACATCGACGCTTCCGTGAAGCGCCTCTATGCTACCGGCTACTTCTCAGACGTCAGCATCAATATCGCTGGCGGTACGCTCGTCGTAAGCGTGAGCGAGAACCAGCTGGTCAACCAGGTCGTCTTCAACGGCAACCGCAAGATCAAGGACGACAAGCTGCAGGGCGTCGTTCGCACGCAGCCGCTCGGTCCGTACAGCGAAGCAACGGTCGAATCCGATATTCAGTCCATCAAGGACGCCTATGCCGCCATCGGTCGTAGCGACATCACGGTGACGACCCAGGTCGTCCCGGTTGCCGAAGGGCGTGTCAACCTTGCCTTCGTGATCAATGAAGGTGAGCGCACCAAGATTTCGCAGATCAACTTCGTTGGCAACGAGGCCTATAGCGACGGTCGCCTTCAGTCGGTCATCGCGACGAAGGAATCGGGCATCTTCTCGTTCATTACGCGCAAGGACGTCTATAACCCGGACAAGCTTCGCGCCGATGAAGAGCTGCTGCGCCAGTTCTACTACAACCGCGGTTATGCGGACTTCCAGGTCGTTTCTTCGGACGCGACGCTCAACGAGGCGACCAACGAGTACACGGTGACGATCACCGTCGAAGAAGGTCCACGTTATGACTTCGGTTCGGTCAATGTCGAATCGACGGTCGAGGGCGTTAATGCCGAAGAGCTGAAGGGGCTCGTGCTGAGCCGCGAAGGTTCGGTCTATAAGGCCAAGGACGTTCAGGCGACGATGAGCGAGATTTCGAAGCGTGTCGCTTCGGCCGGTTATCCCTTTGCGCGCGTAACGCCGCGCGGTAACCGCGACCTCGCCAATCACACGATCGCGGTCGACTACCTCGTCGACCAGGGCGAGCGTGCCTACGTCGAGCGCATCGAGATTCGCGGCAACACCCGCACGCGTGACTACGTTATCCGTCGCGAATTCGACATGGGTGAAGGCGACGCCTTCAACCAGGAAATGGTCGCCCGTGCCAAGCGTCGCCTCGAAGCTCTCGGCTACTTCTCCGCCGTCAATATCTCGACTGCGCCGGGCAGTGCTGCCGACCGCGTCGTCGTCATCGTCGACGTGCAGGATCAGTCGACCGGTTCGTTCGGTATCGGTGCTGGTTACTCGGCCGGTAGCGGCGGCGGCTTCCTCGTCGAAGCTTCGATCGAAGAAAAGAACTTCCTGGGTCGTGGCCAGTATATCCGCGTTGCCGCCGGTCGCGGTGACGAGAGCCGGACCTACAACGTCTCGTTCACCGAGCCGTACTTCCTTGGCTATCGTCTGGCCGCCGGCTTTGACGTCTTCAAGAACGAGAACGACTTCGACGACGACAACTACAGCTACGAAGATCAGGGCTTCAGCCTGCGCGTAACGGCGCCGATCACCGAAAACCTGTCGACCACGCTGCGTTACAACTTCACGCAGTTCGACTATAGCGGTAACGTCGCGAAGCTGTCGTCGCCTTACGTTCGCGCGGTTGAGGGTGGCAACTGGGTCCGTTCGTCGGTCTCGCAGTCGATCACCTACAACACGCTCGACGATGCCCAGCTGCCGCATGACGGCATCCTGGCGACCTTCACGCACGAGTTTGCAGGCCTTGGTGGCGACTCCGACTTCTACAAGATGACCGGTAAGGCCAAGTGGTACTACACGGTCAACGACGAGGCGGACATCATCGCGTCGCTCGGTGGTAGCGCCGGTCATGTCTTCGAAACCGGTAGTGATCTGCAGGTCTTCGACCAATTCCAGCTTGGTTCCAACGATATCCGTGGCTTCGAACGTAACGGTATCGGCCCGCGCGACAAGGCTACGGGCGATGCGCTCGGCGGCACGACCTACTTCACGGCTTCGGCTGAAGCGACGTTCCCGCTTCCGGGCATTCCGCGTGACAGCGGCTTCCGTGGTGCGGTCTTCGCCGATGCCGGTACGCTCTACAGCAGCAAGGTGACGATGGCTCCGGGCGAAACGGTACAGGGCAACGACTCGTCTCTGCGCGCCTCGGTCGGTGTTGGCTTGATCTGGGCTTCGCCGTTCGGTCCGCTGCGTGTCGACTACGCCTGGCCGGTTGCCAAGGAAGATTTCGACCGGGTACAGAACTTGAAGTTCGGTATTTCCTCGTCGTTCTGATAAGAAGCAGTCCAGAACTGCCAGAAAAGATCGTTCTGGAGTGTCCATGGAACAGAACTGGTTTTTTCCGCCCCATGATGGGATTCGCCTGGGTGACCTGGCGGATCATATTGGGGCGGAGTTGAATGATGGTGCGGTCGCTGATCGTGCCATCAAATCTGTAGCGCCGGTCTATCGGGCCAAGCCTGGCGACGTTTGCTACATGCTGTCTCGCAAGAGCCGTGCGGAGCTTGATACGTGTCAGGCGTCCGCGATCATCTGCGACAAGACGATTTCCAGCCTGGTGCCTGCGCATATCCCCGTGCTGTTGACAGCTCGGCCGCACACTGCCTTTGCACTTGCCGGCACGTTGTTGCACGAGATTGCGATGCGGCCCGCGCGCAACACCAGCCTTAGCGGCGTGTCGCCTGGTGCCTTCGTGGATCCGACGGCACGTCTTGAAGGCGACGTCGAAATCGAGCCGATGGCGGTCGTGGGAGCCGGTGCGGAAATCGGAAGCGGTACCCGCATTGCCGCTGGCGCCGTTATCGGGCCGGGCGTGCGCATCGGCCGTGATTGCACGATTGCCGCGGGCGCTAGCGTGCTCTGCGCTCTCGTCGGCAACAGCGTGATCATTCACCCCGGCGCCCGTATCGGCCAGGATGGGTTCGGCTACGCGCCGGGGCCGAAGGGGGGAATGATCAAGATCGTTCAGGTCGGACGCGTGATCATTCAGGATCATGTGGAAATCGGCGCGAATACGACGATCGATCGTGGCACCATGGACGACACGGTGATCGGCGAGGGCACCAAGATCGACAATCTCGTTCAGATCGGTCACAACGTCCGCATCGGTCGCTATTGCGGCATTGTCAGTGGGGTCGGCATTGCCGGTAGCACGAAGATCGGCGATGGCGTCATGATTGGCGGCGGCAGCGGCGTCAACGGCCACATCACGGTCGGTGATGGCGTCCAGATCGCCGCCATGAGTGGCGTGGCGGCCGATGTTCCCGCCGGCGAGCGGTACGGTGGTATTCCGGCGCGCCCGATGCGTGATTTCCTGCGCGACGTCGCGGAAATGGCCATGCGGGCAGAGGAAAGACAAAAAAAGAAGAAGGGCGGCGCGAATGAGTGAAGCAGCAACGGTTCTCGGTACGGCGGATATTCAGGAAATCCTGAAACTGCTGCCCCATCGCTACCCATTTCTGCTCGTCGATCGCATCATTGAGATCGACGGCGACAATTCGGCGATCGGCATCAAAAACGTTTCGGCGAACGAGCCGCATTTCACCGGTCACTTCCCCGAGCAGCCGATCATGCCGGGCGTTCTGCTCGTCGAGGGCATGGCACAGACAGCCGGCGCGATCTGTGCCCGCAAGGTCGGAACCGGCACGAACCTGGTCTATTTCATGACCATCGACAATGCCCGTTTCCGCAAGCCGGTCGTGCCCGGCGATCGCGTCGAATTCCATGTCGTGAAGCAGAAGCAGCGCGGCAATATCTGGAAATTTCACTGTGATGCAAAAGTTGACGGGCAACTGGTCGCAGAAGCTGATATCGGCGCGATGATCGTCAGCAAGGAAGACGCCTGAACATGATTGCAGCAACAGCGAAGATTCACCCGTCCTCGGTTATCGAAGACGGCGCTGTAATCGGCGAAAACGTCAAGATTGGTCCATTTTGCCACGTAGGGCCGAAAGTCGTTCTCGGCGATGATATCGAGCTTCACAGTCATGTCGTGGTCACCGGCCGCACGACGATCGGCAAGGGAACCAAGGTTTTTCCGCAGGCCGTCATCGGCGCCGATTCGCAGAGTGTTCATCACAGCGCCGTCGATACCGAATTGCTGATTGGCACGAACTGCACGATCCGCGAAGGTGTGACGATGAATACGGGCACCGTCGAGCATGGCGGGCAGACAGTCGTCGGCAATAACAATCTCTTCCTGGCCTATTCGCATGTGGCGCATGATTGCCGCCTCGGCGATCACATCATCCTGTCGAACAACGTGATGCTGGCGGGCCATGTCACGGTCGAGGACCGCGCCATTCTTGGCGGCGGCTGCGCCGTGCATCAGTTTACCCGTGTCGGCCGTCAGGCGTTCGTCGGCGGCCTGTCGGCCGTCAGCTACGATGTCATCCCGTACGGCATGCTCAACGGCAATCCAGGCATCCTCAGCGGCCTGAACGTCGTCGGCATGACGAGAGCCGGGATCGACCGCGCCACGATCCACGTCGTTCGCCGCGCCTACAAGCAGATCTTCGAAGGCCCGGAGTCGATCCGTGCCAATGCGGCGGCGATTCGCGAAGAATATGCGGACTGCGCGCCGGTCGTGGAAATCCTCGATTTCATCGCGGCCGAAAGCGACCGGGCACTATCCTCGCCGTCTCGCGGCAAGGCGTGAGGGTGATGTCGGCTGCTGCGGGCCACGCAGCGACCGGCGGCCGGCTTGCAATCATTGCTGGCGGTGGCGCGCTGCCGCATCACGTGGCCGAAGCCGTCAGGGCGCGCGGCGAAGATCCTTTCATTATCGCGTTGTCGCGTGAGGCGGAAGAAGCCGATTGGGTCGGCTTCGATCATTCCGTCCTCGGGATCGGTGACTTCGCCAATATCAGCCGTACCTTCAAGGAAGAGGGGATTGACCGCGTCGTTCTGTCGGGCTGGGTTCGCCGCCGGCCAGAATGGCGTGACATTCGCCCAACGTTAAGAACGCTCGCAAAGATCCCGGCTGTTCTGAAGACGCTGGTCTCCGGTGGAGACGACGCCGTCCTGCGCATGGCTATGGCCCTGATCGAAGCAAGCGGCGCCCACGTGATCGGCGTCCATGAAGTGGTGCCCAATCTCCTGGCAGATCCAGGCCCGATTGGTGCGGTCGCACCCGATGCAGACGACCGCCGCGACATAGAGGCGGGTATCGCCGCCGCCAACGCGCTCGGCGCGCTCGATGTGGGGCAGGGTGCTGTAGCCGTCGGCGGACGTGTGGTGGCGCTGGAGGGTGCCGAAGGCACCGACGCCATGCTGGAGCGTGTCGTCGCGTTGAAGGCGGAAGGGCGTGTCTCATCTCGCCGGCGGGGCGTTCTCGTCAAGCTTTGCAAACCCGGTCAGGATCTTCGCGCCGACCTGCCGTCGATCGGGCCGTCGACCGTCGCGCTTGCAGAAAGGGCCGGCCTGGCCGGCATCGCGGTCGAGGCGGGCAGGGCTCTGGTGCTGGAACGTGCCGACGTGATCGAGGTCGCCAATCGCGCCGGCCTGTTTGTTGCCGGGGTGGAGCGCTCGGCCAAGGGAGCCGAACGATGAGCGCACCGAGCTACAAGCTCGCAGTCATTGCGGGCGAAGTTTCCGGCGATCTCCTGGGTGCCGATCTCGTCCGGGCACTTCGGGCGCAAAGCGGCAGCACGATCGAGCTCGTCGGCGTCGGCGGCGAAGCGCTGGAGGCCGAGGGTCTCCGGTCGTTGTTCGATTATTCCGAGCTATCGATCATGGGATTCACCCAGGTGCTGGCGCGCCTTCCGAAACTGATCATGCGCATACGCCAGACAGCGAAGGCGATCATCGCCGCGCGCCCCGATGCGCTTCTGATCATCGACAGCCCGGACTTTACCCACCGCGTGGCGCGGAAGGTCCGTGCGGCGCTGCCGGATGTGCCAGTGATCAACTACGTCTGTCCGAGCGTCTGGGCCTGGAAGCCGGAGCGGGCGCCGCGCATGCGCGCCTACGTCGATCACGTGCTCGCCGTCTTGCCTTTCGAGCCGGAGGCGATGGAGCGGCTGCAAGGCCCCCCGACCACTTATGTCGGCCATCGCCTTGCAAGCGACGCCAATGTGCTCGCCGTTCGCGTAAGCCGCCAGCCGCGCCTTGCGGGCGCCAAGGACGGGCGTGTTGCGACATGCCTTCTATTGCCGGGCTCGCGCTCCAGCGAGGTCGGTCGCCTGCTGCCGATCTTCCGCGCGACAGTCGAGGAACTCGAAGCCCGCCATCCGGGCATTCGCTTCCTGCTTCCGACCGTCCCGCGCCAGGAGAAGCTGGTGCGGGAAATTACCGCATCCTGGACGATCCAGCCGGAAATCTCGGTCGGTGCGGCCGACAAATGGGCGGCTTTCGATCGAGCTGATGCGGCGATTGCTGCTTCGGGTACGGTCATTCTGGAACTCGCTTTGGCTGGCGTGCCTGTGGTTTCAACCTATGCGCCGGATTTCCTGGTGAAGTTCCTGCACAAGCGCATCCGCATCTGGAGTGGCGCACTGCCGAACCTGATCGCGGATTTCCCGATCGTCCCGGAATATTTCGGCGAATCGATCCGCCCCGGCGCGTTGACGCGCTGGATGGAGCGGCTTTCGGGCGCAACGGCGCAGCGGGCCTCGATGCTCGACGGTTACGCGCTGGTGCAACAGCGCATGGCGACCGATCATCCGCCGGGCGAGATGGCGGCCGAAATCGTTCTCGGCTATCTCAATAAGAGCAAGCCGTAAGACTTACGCCCGAGCGCGCGATTGCCTCAACGCTTCACTGAAGACGAACCTGGCGCACAGCGTGCGCTCGGGTGGTTGTGTTGCTGCTATTACAAAAATGGCCACAACCGGTACGAAACGTCGATCCTACCCTGCAAAAACAAAAGCCCGGTCATCGCTGACCGGGCTTTGTTGTCTCTGCTGATTGTCAGTCTTAGCGCTTGGAGACCGGCACGTAGTCGCGCTGCGGAGCGCCGACATAGAGCTGGCGCGGACGACCGATGCGCTGTTCCGGATCTTCGATCATCTCGTTCCACTGGGCGATCCAGCCGACAGTGCGGGCGAGCGCGAAGAGAACGGTGAACATGGTGGTGGGGAAGCCGAGAGCCTTCAGCGTAATGCCGGAGTAGAAGTCGATGTTCGGGTAGAGCTTCTTCTCGATGAAGTACTCGTCGGTGAGCGCGATGCGTTCGAGTTCCATCGCCACTTCGAGGAGCGGATCGTCTTTGTGGCCGAGCTCGGCGAGCACTTCATGCGTGGTCTTCTGCATGATCTTGGCGCGCGGATCGTAGTTCTTGTAGACGCGGTGACCGAAGCCCATCAGGCGGAACGGGTCATTCTTGTCCTTGGCGCGGGCGATGAATTCCGGAATACGGTCGGCCGTGCCGATTTCGGCAAGCATGTTGAGCGCCGCTTCGTTTGCACCGCCGTGGGCGGGGCCCCAGAGGCAGGCGATGCCGGCCGCGATGCAGGCGAACGGGTTGGCACCCGACGAGCCGGCAAGGCGAACGGTCGAGGTCGAAGCGTTCTGCTCGTGGTCGGCGTGCAGGATGAAGATACGGTCCATGGCGCGCGACAGAACCGGGTTGACGACATATTCTTCGCAGGGAACGGCGAAGCACATGCGCAGGAAGTTCGAGGCGTAGTCGAGGTCGTTCTTCGGGTAAACGAAGGGCTGGCCGATGTGGTACTTGTAGGCCATCGCCGCAATCGTCGGCATCTTGGCGATCATGCGCAGCGACGCAACCATGCGCTGGTGCGGATCGGTGATGTCGGTCGAGTCGTGATAGAAGGCCGAAAGCGCGCCGACGCAGCCGCACATGACGGCCATCGGGTGTGCGTCGCGACGGAAGCCGGTGAAGAAGCGCGACATCTGCTCGTGCACCATGGTGTGGTGGGTGACGCGATAGTCGAAGTCGGCCTTCTGTGCCTTCGTCGGCAGTTCGCCGTAGAGCAGCAGATAGCAGACTTCCAGGAAGTCGCCGTGCTCGGCGAGCTGTTCGATCGGATAGCCGCGGTGGAGCAGCACGCCTTCGTCGCCGTCGATATAGGTGATCTTCGATTCGCACGACGCCGTGGACGTGAAGCCCGGGTCGTAGGTGAACATCTTCGTCTGCTTGTAGAGCGAGCCGATGTCCACGACGTCAGGGCCGATGGACCCCGATCGCACCGGAAGATCCGCAGACTTTCCATCGAGTGTTACAACCGCGGTTTTTTCAGTCATCGGACCCTCCGTCTTATGGCAACGTGGCACCGAAACGTGCCACGAAAATGAACGTTGCGAATTTGCTATATGATTTATTTTCGACTGCCAAGCTGTACGAAAGGCAAATTGTGCGATGCGAAAATGTGCATACGGCGACGCAACAATGGCATGTTACGGCAATAAGTCCAAGGAGATCAACAATCTCGTCGGATGATGGTGCGGTACCATTCTATATAGGATTGCCGCTTTTTTCAGCAGATAGCGCCTCGGTTGCGGTTATGTGCCTTTGGTTGCATGATCGAGCGCGTATTCGGGGGAAAGAGCGCTGACGCAATGAGCGATACTGATACGCGGCAGGCTTCGCACGACGCGGAGCGCGGCAGCTTCATGTTGCCCGGCTCCGATGCTGCCACCGCCGTTGCGGTCTTTGCTCCCAATGTGCCGCGCAGCCTGATGTCGACACAGGTGCGCCGCGGTATCTCCAGGCTCTCGGCGCATCTCAGCCCGCGCACCATCAAGGCATCGATCGCCTCGGCAATCGAAGAAGAACGCGCATATGGTCACGGATTTGTGTTGATCCCGGTGCTGCTCATCTTCGGGGTCCTTACCTGGCTGTCGCTCCCGTTTGATGTCGGAATTGTCAAACTTGCACTGCTGCTTTGCATTTTCAGCATGGCAGCAGTGGTATGTATCGGAAAATTTGCACGGCTACGGGCGCCGTTGATCGCGGCGGCACTGTTTACCGCAGGAATGCTGCTGATCGCGGTCGACACCGTCCGCACCGACACGGTCGTCCTCGATGCACCGGTGACGACAAATGTGCGCGGCGTGGTGTTCTCACGCGAACAGGACGACAAAGGTCAATGGCGCTATGGGGTTGATGTTCAACAGACGACCGAGCCGCGCTTGCGCCGACAGCCGACGAAGGTCACGCTGGTGGCGCGCGGGCGCGAAGATCCGCTGCCGATAGGTGCGACCATTGAGGGCAGGGCGCGGTTGTCGCCGCCGTCCGGCCCGGCGCTACCGGGTTTGAACGACTTCGCGTTTGACAGCTACTTCAAAGGTATCGGTGCAGTCGGGTTCTTCTACGGCGCGCCGAAGGGCGGGGAAGCCCTTGCGACGGGCGAGACGAAGGCGAGTTCTCCCTCGTCCTTGGCAACCAGGATCGCCTCAATGCGCGAGGCCGTCGGAGAACGCATCCGTGCCGCGATCGGCGGCGACACCGGGGCGCTTGCGGCAGCGCTGGTCACCGCGGAAGAGCGAGCCATCAGCCGTGAGACCGTCGAGGTATTGCGGCAGTCCGGGCTGGCGCATGTGCTGGCGATCTCCGGCCTCAACATGGCACTTGCCGCCGGAACCTTCCTGATCGGCGCGCGCACTGTGCTCAGCATGATCCCTGGCCTGGCGCATCGTGTGGCGATCAAGAAGCTCGCGGCGAGCGGCGCGCTGCTGATGGTCTGTACCTACATTCTTATCTCCGGTGGCGCCGTGTCGGCATTGCGCGCCTGGATCATGATTTCCATCATGCTCATGGCCGTGTTTTTCGACCGCATGTCGATCAGCCTGCGCAACGTCGCACTGGCGGCGATCATCATCGTCGCCATAACGCCGTCTGCGGTTGCCGGGCCGGGTTTCCAGATGTCGTTTGCGGCGACCCTTGCGCTCGTTGCCGGCTATGCGCGCTGGCGCGAGCGACGGGAGACAGCGATGCCGGCGGCGGAGAGGCAGCGCAAGGGAAGGGGCTTGGTCACCGGCGTGATCGCCGGTGTCGTCATCACCTCGCTGATCGGTGGTTTGGCGACGTCGGTCTATTCGATCGCCTATTTCCACCGGTTGCCGGCATACGGTCTGCTCGCCAACGTTCTCACCATGCCCGTGATCAGCATCGTGATCATGCCGTTCGGCCTGTTCGCAATGCTCCTGATGCCCTTCGGGCTTGAGCATTATCCATTGTTGGCCATGGCGTGGGGCCTCGACCGGATGCTCGACATCGCCCGCTTCGTGGTCACTCTCGATGGCGAGATCGTCACGGGTCGTATCGGGCATCTCGGCTTCGTGCTGATTGCCGCAGGTGGGGTCCTCATCTGTGTATTGCGGAGTTGGCTGGCCCTGTCGGGCGCCGTCCTGATCTTCGCTGGCCTCGTCAGCCTCCCGCTGGAGCGCGACCATCTGCCCGATGTTATGATTTCCGAGGATGGCCGCCTCATCGGCCTCGTCGCGAACGATGCGATCGCGACCAACAGGGTGCGCCCGTCGGATTTCGTGTTCTCGCAATGGCAACGGGCTCTCGCGGTGGAAAACCACCTCAAGCCGGCGATGCTTCCGCTGCCGGAGGCAGGCGATCCTTATCCGGCTACGGAGCCGGCCGGGAAGAGTGCTCCGCCGCTCGACCAGGAAAAAGTGACTGCGATCCGTGCGGATCTGTCCTCGGCGATCGAGGCGAGCGCTGCAGGGGTCTTCGTCTGCCGGGAAAAACAATGGTGTGCGGCGCGTAACGCTTACGGCTGGACGATCGTTGCGCTCGAGAACCCGCGCCTTTTTCCGGCCTTGTGTGACCAAGCAGATCTTGTGGTGACCGCAGCCCGGGTCGACAGCGCGAAATGCCCGACCGCTCGCGCCCGGATCGTGAACGCGCAGACGTTGCGTCGCACCGGTGCAATCGAAGTTCGAGCGCAGCCGGATGCGGGACAAACGGCGGCCGGAATGCAATTTAGAACGTCTTTCACCGCGCTTTCCCGTCCATGGGAACGCCACCGCGCCTATGACTGGCGGACCGGTAGTTTCGCGGAAGGTCAGCCAGCCCTTTGACAGCGGTCGCGGCGCGCCTCCCCCGGCGCAGACGGGTTGCGAAATAATTCTTGATTGATAAACTCCACAAATCCTTGTCATTGCGCTCCCCTTTGCGTAAACAGCCGAAAAAGCACGTTAGGGATGTGGTGGGTGACGACAAATCCCTTCGCTCTCAATTGACGAAACGGATCAGTACGTGAGGAAGAAGATGCCGAACCGAGCCCGATCGACGATCAATCTGCTGGCCGCCGCAATGCTGGGCCTGTCATCGGCTGCTTTGCCTGCGGTTGCGTTCGCTCAGTCCGCAAGTGAAGGCGCATCGTCAGCCCCGGTCACGAGTGGCACTCAGGTCACGGTCACAGGATCGCCGGCGCCGGTCGCTGAAGGCCAGACGGTCGGCAGCGCACCGGTAAACCAGGCGCCCCCGATCACGCAGGTGCAGCCCGCAACACAGGCAGCCTCTCCTGAGGCCACCCCCGTTTCTGTCGACGGCGCTTCGACTGACGGTGCGGCGAACCCGGTGCTGCCGCACGACCTGTCGCCGATCGGCATGTTCATGGCGGCCGACCTGGTCGTCAAAAGCGTGATGGTTGGCCTTGCGTTGGCGTCCGTTGCCACCTGGGCGATCTTCCTGGTGAAGGCGCTTGAACTCCTTGGCGCCAAGGCGCGCCTCACGCGGGCGGTCCGCCTCCTGTCCGCCGCCAACGGCCTTGCTGACGTCAAGAACGCATTCGATGGGAAGTCGGGCCCGGCACCGGAGATGGTGGCTGCGGCGATCGACGAAATGGTACGTTCGGAGGCCGTCGTCGACCATGCGCCTGCAAGCGGCATCAAGGAGCGCGTGTCTTCGCTGTTGACCCGCATCGAGGTCCGCGCCGGAAAGCGCATGACTGGTGGCACCGGCATTCTGGCCTCGATCGGTTCGGTCGGTCCGTTCGTAGGCCTGTTCGGCACGGTATGGGGGATCATGAATTCCTTCATCGGCATCAGCAAGGCGCAGACGACGAATCTCGCGATCGTCGCGCCCGGTATTGCCGAAGCGCTGCTGGCAACCGCCATCGGCCTTGTGGCGGCCATTCCCGCAGTCATCATCTATAACTATTTTGCCCGCGCCGTTGGTGGCTACAAGGTGGTCCTGGCCGATGCTGCCGCCGCTGTGGAACGGCTCGTCAGCCGTGACCTCGACCATCGTCTGGTCCGCAAGGCGCAGCCCCGCCGACAGGAAGGCTTCGTCCATGCGGAAACGACCATCGCAAGGATCGGGTGACCCATGGCCGGAAAAGTCAGCCAAGGCGGCGGCGATCTCGACGAGAACAGTGAAATCAACGTCACGCCCTTCATCGACGTCATGCTCGTGCTGCTGATCATATTCATGGTGGCGGCGCCGCTCGCCACGGTGGACATGAAAGTGGACCTGCCGCAATCGGCGGCAAAACCTGCGCCGCGCGACGAAAAGCCGGTCTTCGTGACCTTGAAGGCCGATCTGGCGCTGGCGATCGGCAATGAAGAAACGGCCCGTGAGGCCTTCGCCGACGAATTGAAGCGTCTGACCGAGGGCAATACCGAGACGCGCGTTCTGCTTCGGGCCGACAAGGCCGTGGACTACGGCGAACTGATGACGGTCATGAACCTCATCCAGAATGCCGGCTATACCAAGATCGCCCTCGTGGGCCTGGAAGGCGCACCCGGGCGCTGACGTCGCCCGCGGCCCATGTCAGCGCAATGCGTCGCGCCGGGACCGCGCGCCGCCACCTTGATCGATCAAGGCTCTTCTTCCCCGATTTTCCGGCGCAATTTGCCGCTGTCGCTTGAAACCCGCGGGGCGGCGATTTAAGAGCTTACGTTAAAGGCTTTCCGTTGAGAGCCACAAGACGATCGCGCGGGCTTCTCCGAAAAGCGGCGCCGCGCCTATCCGGATACGAGGGCACTAGCATGAATTTCGAAGCAGCGCGCACCAAGATGGTGGACAACCAGATCCGGACGACGGATGTGACGTCCCACTCGATCTTGTCCGCCTTCCTCACCGTGCCGCGCGAGGAATTCGTGCCCGCGAAGATGAAGGAACTCGCCTATATCGACACCGACATCGCGCTTGACGGCACGAACGGCGGAGCGCCGCGCTTCCTGATGGAACCGTCGCCGCTCGCCAAGCTGCTGCAGCTGGCCGAGATCGCCAAGTCCGACGTCGTGCTCGAGATCGGCTGTGGCACCGGCTACGCTTCGGCGATCCTGTCGCTGGTCGCCGGCTCGGTCGTCGCGCTCGAAAGCGATGAGGGTCTTGCCGCCACCGCGACCGAAACGCTGGCGCGTCTCGGCTATGACAATATCGCGGTTGTCACTGGCGAACTCGAGAAGGGTTACGCCGCCGAAGCGCCTTACGATGTCATCTTCGTTCACGGTGCAGTGGAGGTCTTGCCTGCGGGTCTTTTCCAGCAGTTGCGCGATGGAGGACGTCTCGTCGTGGTCGAAGGATTTGGCAACGCTTCTCGCGCTAAACTCTATGTGCACGAGCACGGAAAAACCTCCGAGCGTGCCGACTTCAACACTGCGGTGAAACCGCTTCCCGGTTTCCGCCGCGCGCAGGAATTTGTTTTTTGAGGTCCCGCTTATTGAGGGATATCAACATTTGAATTCACCGCTAAAATAACAATGTTGCCAATTCGCAACGGGGCACTTGTTTCTTTTTGAAATGCCTGCGCAGAGTAGGGTTGCGCAGTTGTCGGAATCTGGAATCCGGGTTTCAAAGAGTGCTGTGGTAGTGATTTGCTCACCTGTGGGCGGTGTGAGCGCTTCATCGCCGTGTCTAGGCAGTGCCGTTTTGTAACGAGGACAGCGCTGCGGGAAATAGAGGGCAGGCTCTGCCGCCCCGATCGGAGAGAGAAGTAATGGTGTCGATTGTCCGCAAAGCGGCCCTGTGGGCCGCCGTTTCGACGAGTGTACTGGTTGCCCCGCACGCAGTACTGGCCGAGACGATCTTCGGTGCAATGGCCAAAGCCTACGCAAACAACCCGGATCTGAACGCTGCACGTGCGGGTCTGCGCGCAACCGACGAGAGCGTGCCGATCGCCAAGTCTGGCTTTCGCCCCCAAGTCGCGGCTTTCGCCAATGGGACGCTTTCGACCATCGACCGGGCGGACGGATCTCGGGATCTCCATCAGGGACAGGTCGGCGTATCCATAACGCAGATGGTCTTTGATGGCTTTCAGACGCTGAACAATGTTCGCGCGGCCGAGTCGAACGTGTTTGCCACCCGCGAATCGCTGCTTGCCAACGAGATGCAGATCTTGCTCTCGGCAGCGACCATCTACTCCAATATCGCGCGCGATCAGCAGCTGGTCTCGATCCGCAAGCAGAACATCGCCTTCCTGCAGGAGCAGGTGAACGCCGCCAAGGCGCGCCTTGACGTAGGTGAAGGCACCCGCACGGACGTGAGCCTTGCCGAGGCCTCGCTTGCCAACGCGCAATCGCAGCTCATCGTTGCCGTGGCGCAGTTGAAGCAGAGTGAAGCGACTTATGTTCGGATCGTCGGCGACTTGCCGAAGGCCATCAAGCAGGCGTCTCCGGCATCCAAGAACCTGCCGCGCACGCTCGATCAGGCCGTCGCAAGTGGCCTGCGTGATCATCCGACCATCCTCGCAGCACAGTACTCGGTTGATTCGGCCGGATACCAGGTGAAGTCGGCAGAGGGAACGATGCTGCCCGGCGTGACGCTTCAGGGGCAGGTCGGCCGCACGGCCGGCAATGTTACCGAAGACAACAATACGTCGAGCATTACGGCTCGCCTCGAGGTGCCGATCTATCAGGGTGGCCTCGAGTACGGTCAGATCCGGCAGGCGAAGGAACGCCTCGGACAACAGCGCATTTTGGTTGATTCGGCCCGAGCATCGATTCAGGAAACGATTGTCTCGGCATATGCTCAGCTTGAGGCGGCGATCGCACGCATTTCCGCCAACAAGGCGCAGATCTCTGCCGCCAAGCTGGCATTGGATGGCGTCATTGAAGAGCGCAAGGTCGGCCAGCGCACGACCCTCGACGTTCTCGATTCGCAGCAGGACGTGCTGCAAGCGCAGGAACTCCTGGCGCTTGCGCAGCGCGATGCGGTCGTCGCGAGCTATACCTTGCTTGCAGCTTCGGCGAGGCTGACCGTGAAGAGCCAGGGTTTGCAGGTGGCCGAATATCGCTCCGAAGAACATTACGAGGCCGTCAAGGACAAATGGTTCGGTCTTCGAACCGTCGACGGTCGCTAAAGAAAACGCCCCGGTCTCCCCGGGGCGTTTCTATTTTTGGCCCTGAAAACAAATCTGTGCAAGAATCTGGGTGGCTGATTCGTGGCGTATGTTTCGTCCGCGAACTCACATAAGGTTTCTCGGAAATCGGCGCATGTCCTGTTTTGAAACACATGCCGGCCGCGTCAAACGGGGATAGAAATGGCACAGCTCAATGTCGCGCGTGAACCTTCGATGGATGAGATCCTGGCATCCATTCGCAAGATCATCGAGAGCAACGAGCCTGGCCAGGCCGGGCTATCGCCGCAGGAGCGTTTCGAGGACGAACCGGGCGACGAGATCGAGCTGACGATCGACAGCGAGATCGAGACACTCGCTTTCGCCCAGCGCGAAGAGCCGATCGAAACATCGAGGCCTACTCCGGCGGCGCCGGCCGTGGAGCTTTCCATCGTTTCGTCCGAGACGAGCACGGTGGCGGCGCAGCCGCCGCTTTCGCTGGCCGATGTCGCAGCACGCGTTCGCGCGGCTTCGGAGCGGCACTCCACGGGCCTTGCCCCGCGTGAGGGCCAGCCGGTCGCGCCGGCTTCGGCGGTTCAGGACAGTCCGGTTGTCACGTCGCGCATGGCCGCCGTCTCGGCGCCCAGGGCTCCGGCCGCGCAACCGGTTACGGCCCCGGAAGTACACGAGGCGGTGGAAGCCGTCGCTGCCTCCGAGCCAGTGGAGATCCGCGACAGCGTCGAATCGCCCGCGCCGGCCGAAGTACCGGTGATCGAAACGGTGGCGCCCGAGAAGGCGATCGCCGCGATCGTTTCTCCGGAGGTCGGCCGGAAGGTCGCGCAGTCCTTCGACAATCTCGCCCTCGCGGTCGATCAGGGTGCAAGGCGTTCGTTTGACGATATTGCTCAGGAAATGTTGCGGCCTATGTTGCAGGAATGGCTGGACGACAATCTGCCGACACTCGTCGAACGGCTGGTTCGCGAGGAAATCGAGCGCGTTGCCCGCGGGCCGCGTCGCTGAAATTCGGGTCTTTTGATGCAGGAGGCCGCGACGACCGTCGCGGCTTTTTGCGTTCGTGTTGACTTGCACCGGCCGTTCCGGTTTACAAGACACAGACATCACTCTCCAAAATTGGCTCCAAAATGCTTGATAAGACCTACGATTCCGCATCCGTCGACCCGCGTATCGCCAAGAAGTGGGACGAAGAAAACGCGTTTCGTGCAGGTGCGGGTGCCAAGCCCGGCGCCGATAGCTTCTGCATCGTGATCCCGCCGCCGAACGTGACCGGTTCGCTGCACATGGGCCACGCGCTCAACAATACGCTTCAGGACGTCATGGTTCGCTTCGAACGCATGCGCGGCAAGGACGTGCTGTGGCAACCGGGCATGGACCATGCCGGTATCGCGACCCAGATGGTCGTCGAGCGCAGGCTGATGGAAACCCAGCAGCACCGTCGGCAGATGGGGCGCGAGGCCTTCATTGAAAAAGTCTGGGAGTGGAAGGCCGAATCCGGCGGTTTGATCTTCAACCAGTTGAAGCGGCTTGGCGCATCCTGCGACTGGTCGCGTGAGCGCTTCACCATGGACGATGGCCTCTCGGAAGCCGTCCTGGAGGTCTTTGTCTCGCTCTACAAGGAAGGGCTGATCTACAAGGACAAGCGCCTGGTCAACTGGGACCCGAAGCTCTTGACGGCGATTTCCGATCTTGAGGTCGAACAGCACGAGATCAACGGCAATCTCTGGTATCTGCGCTATCCGCTCGAGCCAGGTGTTACCTATGAACATCCGGTTGCCTTCGATGAGGAAGGCAAGGCGACCGAATGGGAGAAGCGCGACTATCTCGTCGTCGCCACCACCCGTCCGGAAACGATGCTCGGAGACAGCGGTATTGCCGTCAACCCGGACGACGAGCGCTACAGGCCGCTCCTCGGCAAGCATGTCATCCTGCCGATCGTCGGCCGGCGCATACCCGTCGTCGCCGACAGCTATGCGGATCCGACGGCCGGCACTGGTGCGGTCAAGATCACGCCTGCGCACGACTTCAACGACTTCGAGGTTGGCAAGCGTGCAGGTCTGCGCGCGATCAACATCATGACGATCGACGGTCGCGTCACCATCAAGGACAACGAGGAGTTCCTTGAAGGGCTTTCCGACCCCGCTGCTCTCCATGGTGCGTGGGACGAACTCGACGGCAAGGACCGGTTCGAGGCGCGCAAGATCGTCGTCAGGATCTTCGAAGAGGCTGGCCTGCTGGACAAGATCGAGCCGCACAAGCACATGGTCCCCCATGGCGACCGTGGCGGCGTGCCGATCGAGCCGCGCCTGACGGAACAATGGTACGTCGACGCCAAGACGCTCGCGAAGCCCGCGATTGCCGCGGTCAAGGAAGGCCGCACGAACTTCGTTCCGAAGAACTGGGAGAAGACCTACTTCGAGTGGATGGAGAACATCCAGCCCTGGTGCGTCTCACGCCAGCTCTGGTGGGGGCACCAGATCCCGGCCTGGTACGGCCCGGACGGTCAGGTCTTCGTCGAGAAGACCGAGGAAGAGGCGCTGCACGCGGCGATCCAACACTATATCGCCCATGAAGGTCCGATGAAGGCCTATGTCGAGGACCTGCTTGAGAACTTCAAGCCGGGCGAAATCCTGACACGCGACGAGGACGTGCTTGACACTTGGTTCTCGTCGGCACTCTGGCCGTTCTCCACGCTCGGCTGGCCGAACGAGACGCCGGAGCTTGAGAAGTACTATCAGACCGACGTTCTGGTAACCGGCTTCGACATCATCTTCTTCTGGGTCGCCCGCATGATGATGATGGGCCTGCACTTCATGAAGGATGCCGACGGCACCCCGGTCGAGCCGTTCCATACGGTCTACGTCCATGCGCTCGTTCGCGACAAGAACGGCCAGAAGATGTCGAAGTCGAAGGGCAACGTCATCGATCCGCTCGAACTCATCGACGAGTATGGAGCTGACGCGCTGCGCTTCACGCTGGCGATCATGGCTGCCCAGGGCCGCGACGTGAAGCTCGACCCTGCTCGTATCGCCGGCTACCGCAACTTCGGCACGAAGCTCTGGAACGCGACGCGTTTTGCCCAGATGAACGGTGTGGTCGACAGCGAAGGCTTCATCCCCGAGGCCGCTTCGCTCACCATCAATCGCTGGATCCTCACGGAACTCTCGCGCACCATCCGTGACGTCACCGAGGCGATCGAGGCCTATCGGTTCAACGAGGCGGCCGGCAGCCTCTACCGTTTCGTCTGGAATCAGTTCTGCGACTGGTACCTTGAGCTGCTGAAGCCGGTCTTCAACGGCGAGGACGAGGCAGCCAAGCGCGAGTCGCAGGCCTGCGTCGCCTATGTTCTCGATGAGATCTACAAGCTGCTGCATCCGTTCATGCCGTTCATGACCGAAGAGCTCTGGGCGCAGACGACCGGCGAGGGCCGCGAGCGTGAGACGCTGCTATGCCACGCCGAATGGCCGGCGGCCTCCTACGCCGATGACGCGGCGGCAGATGAGATCAACTGGCTGATTGATCTCGTGTCGGGTATCCGCTCCGTTCGTTCCGAGATGAACGTTCCGCCGGCCGCGACCGCGCCGCTGATCGTCGTCGGCGCGAATAGCCTGACACGCGAACGCCTGCAGCAGCATGCCCCGGCAATCGCGCGCCTGGCACGTGTCGAACACATCGACTATGCGACTGTCGCTCCGCGCGGCAGCGCCCAGATCGTCGTGGGCGAGGCGACCGCGTGCCTGCCGCTTGGCAACCTGATCGACCTTTCCGCCGAGAAGTCGCGCCTGGAGAAGGCGATCGCCAAGGTGGACGCAGAGCGCGAGCGTATTCTTGGCAAGCTGGCCAATGAAAAGTTCGTCGCGAACGCCAAGCCGGAACTGGTGGAAGCCGAGCGCGAGCGCTTGGTGGAGCTCGATCTTCAGAAAGAATCGCTCGGCGTTGCTCTTACCCGCGTAGCGGAAGCGGGCTAGGAAGCACGCTAAGGGTGCATCGGCGCAGGGCTTGAACGGCCAAGGAAATCAAAAATCCGCGACAGCAATGTCGCGGATTTTGTATTTTAGTATCATTGGATATACTTGCGTGCGCGAGCTTGGCGATCGAATCGCTGAGCTGAATACTGTTGGCCGCTCATGAAATCGCTTGGCATGCGCAAGCGGAGTTTCAACGGCCATTTTTGTTGATCTCCAGCAAAAACCAATATTGTTGTCTCCGCGACACAGCTTTCGCGAGTGTTGGAAGTTTATCCTATTTTATTGGCTTATTTACCTATTTCTCGGAATATCATTTCGGAAATGTGCGAATGTGTCTAAATCATGAGAATCTTACGTAAATTACGTGACGCATAGTGCCGCACCACCTCTGCCCCTGGCATTTGCGATTTCACATGTTCGTGAGAATACTTTCGCCACACGCGGCATGAGGTGGAATGCCGCAGATTGCAGTGCAGGGGAGGAGCTTAATGGCTCACATGAATTTTAAGCGTGGTGTCCTGACCGTGGCGGCTGGTTTGCTGCTTGCGTCAGCGGCCCACGCCGGCGGTCTTGAGCGCGGTGGTTACAACATCGACCTGCTGTTCGACCCGTCGGACTATGCTGGTGAAGCTTCGGCAACCTATGTCAATCCGCAGCGAGAGTTGAAGAACGTCCGCGATACAGACACCGCAAACACTGACATCATTGGCGGAACGTTTGGCGGCGGCAACTTGAATTACCGTCCGAACTCGGCCGACGACACGGAGGGCTATTGGGTGCCTCGCGTCGGTATCAAGGCATCGCTCGGCGACGCCTTTGACTGTATGGCGGACTATTCTCAGCCGTGGGGCGCGCATACTAATCCCGGCCAGAACTGGGCCGGCGCCAACAACAATATCGAAACGAAGGTGGATAGCGACAACTACGCTGCTACTTGCTCCTACAAATGGGACATGGGTCCGGGCCAGTTCCGCATTATCGGTGGTGTTTTCTACCAGGAGGTCAGCGGTTTCAAGGAGCGGCTGGTACAAGATTATACCGGTACCCCGTTTGCGGGTGTATTTTCAGGTATCGGCAGGCTTGAGCTCGAAGGAAATGGCTGGGGTTGGCGCGCGGGTGCTGCCTACGAAATTCCTGAGTATGCCGTTCGGGCCAGCCTCGTTTACAACAGCTCCGTAGACCTCGACAACCTTTCCGGTTTTATCGACCTCCGTCAGTTGGGCTTCGTCGTTCCAGGCGTAGGCGTTGTGACCGGCACGAAGTACGATGTAAATGGCTCGGCCTCGATGCCGGATTCGCTGGAACTCAAGCTCCAGAGCGGCATCGCTCCGGACTGGGCGGCATTCGGCTCGATCAAGTGGACGGACTGGAGCCAGCTTCAGGTTTTGAAGTTCTGCCCGGCGACTGTATCGCGCACCACACCGTGCACAAGTCTTGATCTGCTCTATCGCGATGGCTGGACCATCAGCGGCGGTATCGGTCACAAGTTCAATGATCAATGGAGCGGTGCCGTCAGCCTGACCTGGGATCGCGGTACTAGTCACGGTTACGGAACGCAAACCGACACATGGATGCTGGGCACCGGCGTATCCTACACACCGACCGAGCATGTCGAGTTCCGTCTTGCTGGCGCAGTTGGTATTCTGACAGGCGGCAGTTCGGGCGCAGTTAATTTTCAAGGTGACGTCATTGGCGACGACGTCTCCTACGATTTCGGTGACGATTTTGTCGGAGCGATCTCGACTTCGCTCAAGGTTAAGTTCTGATCCTTCGTTGATCTGACTGTTAAAGGGGCCCGGTTTCACCCGGGCCTTTCTTTTGGTGTGGAGCCATTTAACCAAGCTCCTGCACCGTTCGCCAATGTGACGATTCAGCAACACATTTAATGCTAGAGTTTGCTAGCATCGGACTCGTCCCGGCTATGTCCATTTCCCGCCACAAACAGGGAGCAGCGATAGTAGGGACAGACCTGCAACCGTGAAAACGAGACCTGCGGTGTTTGGTGTGAAGTGAAACTCGGACTGTCGATGTTCATGTCAGATGTGGCCTCCGGCACCCTTGTGCAAGTGGTCGAATGAAATGGTCTTTTCGGCGCAGTTGTCGAAGTTTCGTTTTGGAATGGGTGCGTCGATGTCGTCGGCGGAATTGGTGAAGTTTTGGACGACGGCGGGTCGTCCGGGCGTTTGTGTTTGCAGCGGTGATGAGTTCGGCGTGGCCGGCTGGAACGGAAGAATTAGACTGTGATGCTTGCGGGTGAACTAAAGTCACTGAAGGTTGCGATACTCGGCGTGTCGCTGGCGGTCTGCGGGACCATCGCCATGCCGGCCCATGCCTTTGATCCGGGGGCGGGCGTCTCGAAAGAATCCGGTCCCTTTGCGCTCTTCAAATTCGGCTTCTCGGCCTACAAGAACGGCCGCAAGGACGAGGCCATCGAAGCCTACAAATACGCAGCGGAGAAGGGGCATACCGGATCCCGCTGGGCTCTGGCCAATATGTATGCCTATGGCGACGGTGTCGCCGAAAACGACCTCGAAGCCTTCAAGATCTACAGCGAGATCGCCCAGCAGGGTGTGGAGCCGGGCTCCGAAGATACCGGCTATTTCGTCAACGCGTTGATTTCTCTTGCCGGCTACTACCGGCGAGGCATTCCCGACAGCCCGATCAAGTCGGATATGGCCCAGGCGCGGCAACTCTATTTCCAGGCGGCGTCGACCTTTGGCGTTGCTGAGGCGCAGTTCCAGCTCGCGCGCATGCTGCTCTCGGGCGAGGGCGGCAGTGTCAACGTTCAGCAGGCAAAGAAGTGGTTGAACCGAGCCCGTAAAAGCGGACATGCCGGTGCCATGGGTGTCTTCGGCAACGTAATTTTCCAGGAAGGCCAGACCATTCGCGGTCTCGCCTTTATGACGGCCGCACTCGACCAGTGTTCGCCGAAGGATCGGCCCTGGATGCAGTCAATGCAGGAGCAGGCATTTTCGCTGGCGAGCGAGGACGACCGGCGCACGGCAATCGCTCTGTCGCAAAACCTGCACATGCAAGGCGATGACGACTGAGACCTGCGCGCGGCAAGCCTTAAGCCAGCACGGCTAGGATAAGCGACAAGCTGCAGTTCCGCGCCTCAGGCAGCGGCGAAGGCAAACTCACCGATAACAGGAACATGGTCCGAGGGCTTTTCCCAGGCGCGGACATGTTTGTCGATCGACGTCGAAACCAGACGATCGGCCGCTTCCGGCGAAAGCATCAGATGATCGATGCGAATGCCGAAATTCTTGGGCCAGCAGCCGGCCTGATAATCCCAGAACGTATAGAGCGGGACCGCGTCCGAGGTCGCCCGGACAGCATCGATGAAGCCGAGATTGCGCAGGCGCCGAAACGCGGCGCGGGTTTCCGGCAGGAAGAGGGCGTCGTTCTGCCAGACCTTGATGTCCCAGCAGTCGTGCTCCTCCGGGATGACGTTGTAGTCGCCGGCCAGGATGAAGGGTTCTTCGAGCAGAAGGCGCTGCTCGGCGTAAGCGGTAAGCCGGCGCATCCAGGCGAGCTTGTAGGGGTACTTCTCGCTATCGACGGGATTGCCGTTCGGCAGGTAGAGCGAGCAGACGCGGATTACGCCGCCTTCAACCGAGAACACGCCTTCGATGAAGCGCGATTGTTCGTCCGAATCGTCTCCGGGCAGGCCGCGGTTGACTTCGTCTGGGCGCAGCTTGGAGAGGAGGGCGACGCCGTTGAAGCCCTTCTGGCCGTGGGTCTCGACATGGTAGCCGAGCGCCTCGATCTCCAGACGCGGAAATCCGTCGTCGACGGACTTGATCTCCTGAAGGCAGACGATATCCGGATTGGCTTCCTTGAGCCATGCCAGGAGGCTGTCGATTCGCGCCTTGACGCCATTGATGTTCCAGGTGGCAATCTTCATGGCTCGAAACGCCCTTCCATACAGGTGAGTCCTTGCGGCCGGACTCTTCTAGCTGCTCCGGATTCTTTTGACAAATCCGATACCTGCGGGCAATCGGGCCTTATGGCTGAGCTGCAACGACGGCGTGCGGCGCCGTGCGCGGTTTATACGGTATAGGTGCGGACGCTCGAATTGATTCCGGTCCATGGCCGGCTATAGTCCGGCGCATGATCGATCTCTTGCAGAACTACTGGCCGCATATCCTGGCGCTGCTGTCCTTCGCGCTCGGTATCCCGGCCGCCATTCACGCGGCCATGACCAAAGACGACGTACGCGCCGCCGCGGGCTGGGTCGGTGTCGTTCTGCTCTCGCCGATCGTCGGGGCGCTGCTGTATGCCGTTGCCGGCATCAACCGTATCCGCCGCTCCTCCATCGGCTCGCAGCGCGCGCTGCTGCGCGGGCACGGCCCCGATCAATTCGGCCGATTCGATATCTCCGAAACGGACATCAGTGGACGTTTCGGCAATCGTTTCGCCGCGATGAAGATACTCGGGGACCGCGTTTCCAGGCATCGCATGTGCTCAGGCAACAGCATCGATGTGTTGGCAGGTGGAGACGCTGCCTATGCGGCCATGCTGACGGCAATCGCCGCAGCGCAGCGCAGCATCCTGATCGAGAGCTATATCTTCGATCGCGATGTCATCGGCCTGCGCTTCGCCGATGCCCTGATCGCCGCGGTCGCACGGGGCGTCGAAGTGCGTGTGCTGATCGACGCAGTCGGGGCACGCTATTCGGTCCCCAGCATTGTCGGTCACCTGAAAACGGCCGGTATTCCGACCGCAGTCTTCAACGGCAATATCATCATGGGGCTGAGGCTGCCCTATGCCAATCTCCGCACACACCGGAAGATCCTGGTGGTCGATGGCTGCGTCGCCTTCGCCGGCGGCATGAATATCCGCGCCGGCTTTACGAGTGAGATCGCCGGCGAGGTGCCGTCCCTCGACACCCATTTTCGGGTGACGGGGCCGGTTGTCGCCGACATCTTTCAGGTCGCGGCCGAAGACTGGCAGTTTTCCAGCGGTGAGATGCTGGCAGGCGCCGCCTGGGCACTCGAAGAAATGCCGTTGCCGGCAGAAACGCCGTCCGTGTTGATGCGCGCCATACCTTCAGGGCCGGACGCAACGAACGAAACCAATCACAAGATGTTGATGGGTGCGTTTTCGGTAGCGCGAAAGAACATCCGCGTGATGTCGCCCTATTTTCTTCCGGACCGTGAGTTGATCAGCGCGTTGGTGACGGCAGCGCGCCGGGGCGTCGAGGTCGACATCATCGTGCCTGCGGTCAACAACCTGCTTCTGGTCGATCGCGCAATGACCGCGCAGTTTGATCAGGTGTTGAAGGGGCATTGTCGGGTCTGGCGCGCCGAGGGTGCGTTCAACCACTCGAAGCTTCTGGTCGTGGACGAGCGCTGGGCCTATGTCGGATCGACCAACCTCGATCCGCGCTCCTTGCGGCTCAACTTCGAGTTCGACCTCGAAGTGCTGGACGATGGTTTCGCCCATACGATCAGCGGCATGATATCGGATGTCCTGGCCTCGGCCGAACCGGTCACGCTCGAGGCCCTGCGTGCCAAGCCACTCTTCGACCGGCTGGCAAATCGTGTGCTCTGGCTGGGGTCGCCGTATCTTTGACGGCGACTTGGGCCGGGCCTTCTGGCCGTGTCAGATGGAAAAACTCGTTCCACATCCGCAGCTTGCGACCGCATTCGGATTCTTGATCTGAAACGACTGGCCGAGCAGGTTGTCGACGAAGTCGATCTCCGAGCCACCCATGTAGACGAGCGACAGGCTGTCGATCAAAACCTTGGCCTCGTTCTTCTCCAGTACCAGATCGTCGTCATTGGCACTGTCGACCAAGTCGAACTTATAGGAGAATCCCGAGCAGCCGCCGCCTTCGACGGACACCCGCATCGCATTGTTGTGACTGTCCGAACGAAGGATCGTGGCGATCCGCTTTGCAGCGGCGTCCGAAAGGGTCACGGTGTCTTGCGTCATATCTGCCTCCTGCCGGGGTCAAGAACCGGAGAGATTTGCTTGTTGTTGCAGCATCGTCTCAGCCAACGTCGAAGGCCGTTTTAACCTCCCTGGCCAAGCCGTTGCTTTCACTTGCGGAATCGGTCGATGCTTGCGCGACGCGTTTCCGTGGCTTTCACTATAGGTATGAAGGCTTCAATGTCCCGTCAATGGGATGACGATTTGGGTGGAAAATGACATTCGACAAAAATGCGCTGGGCTTCGGTTATGGCGAACACGCTCCGTTCGCGTCGAACCCCTGGGCGACGCGTGGCAGGCTCTATCTGGAAGCTTCGAGCGCAACACGTTCGGATTTCCAGCGCGACCGCGACCGTATTGTCCACACGACGGCGTTTCGCCGGCTGAAACACAAGACACAGGTCTTCATCGCAGCCGACGGCGATCACTACCGGACGCGGCTGACGCACACGATCGAGGTGGCGCAGATCGCCCGCGCCCTGGCGCGCGCCCTCAAGCTTGACGAGGATCTTGCAGAAGGGGTCGCGCTGGTTCACGATTTCGGCCACACGCCATTCGGGCACACCGGCGAGGACGCCCTGCACGAAATGTTGAAGCCGTATGGGGGCTTCGATCACAATGCCCAGTCGCTGCGCATCGTCACCAAGCTCGAGCGGCGCTACGCCGAGTTCGACGGGCTCAACCTGACCTGGGAGAGCCTGGAGGGGTTGGTCAAGCACAATGGGCCGCTGCTGACTCCTGATGGACAGGGCACGCGTGGACCGGTGCCGCAGCCCATCCTGGACTATTGTGCCGTTCATGATCTGGAACTGGCGACTTTCGCGAGCATGGAAGCGCAGGTCGCCGCCATCGCGGACGACATCGCCTACAACACACACGATATCGACGACGGTCTGCGGGCTGGCTATCTGACATTCGAGATGCTGGAGGACGTGCCGTTCCTTGCCCGTCTGATGCGCGAAGTTCACGACCGTTATCCCGGTCTTGAAAGCAGCCGCTTCACGCACGAAATCATGCGCCGTCAGATCACGGCGATGGTCGAGGACGTCATTGGCGTCGCCCAGCAATGCATCGCGGACATTCGCCCTGAGAGCGCTGCCGACGTACGCCAGGCGGGTACGGTCATGGC
Source organism: Ensifer adhaerens (assembly GCF_020035535.1). Lineage (NCBI taxonomy): Bacteria > Pseudomonadati > Pseudomonadota > Alphaproteobacteria > Hyphomicrobiales > Rhizobiaceae > Ensifer > Ensifer adhaerens. The sequence continues at coordinate 1,327,419 of NZ_CP083349.1, forward strand.
GACGTTCTCCGAGGAAATGAGCGAGACCGACAAGCAGATCAAGCGTCTGCTGATGACCCGCATCTACCGTCATCCTGAAGTGATGCGGGTGCGGGAGGGGGCGGCATCGATCGTCTGCGATCTCTATCACGCCTTCATGGATGACCCGCAATTGATGCGGGAGCACTATTGGATCGACCAGATTGCCGGCATGGCCGAACCGGTGCGGGCCCGTCACGTCGGCGATTACCTCGCCGGCATGACCGATACCTTCGCGATCAGCGTGCACAAGCGCTTGTTTGACCATACGCCGGATTTGCGGTAGGGACGCCCCGCCCGGAGGCTTGCGGTTCAATCGAACCGGGCCTCCTTTTTGAGTTTTGCGCCGACCACATGTTGGTCGGGAAAAGCGGACGGATCAGATGAATCTCTTCACGGACTTCGAATCAAGAATTAAGGACATTCTCGAAACGCTTGATAGCGTTCGAGAAAAGCGATCCGAACTTGACTTCGGCCGTGTCAATGTCGAACCGCCGCGCGATCCGAGCCACGGCGATGTCGCGACCAACGCCGCCATGGTGCTGGCGAAGCCGCTTGGCATGAACCCGCGCGCGCTCGCCGAACTTATCGTTGAAAAACTGAGGCAGGATCCGGAAGTCACCGAAGTGACCGTTGCCGGCCCGGGCTTCATCAACGTCCGGCTTTCGGTATCCTATTGGCAGAAGCTGCTGTCGAACATGGTGCGCACCGGCCTCGACTATGGCCGCAGCACCGTCGGTTCTGGCCGCAAGGTCAACGTCGAGTATGTCTCGGCCAACCCAACCGGACCGATGCATGTCGGCCATTGCCGCGGCGCCGTTGTCGGCGATGCGCTTGCCAACCTGCTGGCCTTTGCCGGTTATCAGGTGACCAAGGAATACTACATCAACGATGCAGGGTCGCAGATCGACGTTCTCGCGCGCTCCGCCTTCCTGCGCTATCGCCAGGCGCTTGGCGAAGAGATTGGCGAAATCCCGGCGGGCCTCTATCCGGGTGATTACCTCGTTCCGGTTGGCGAGGCGCTTGCCGACGAATTCGGCACGAGCCTGCGCCTGATGCCCGAAGACAAGTGGATGCCGCTCGTCAAGGACCGGACGATCGATGCGATGATGGTGATGATCCGCGAAGATCTCGCGGCGTTGAACGTCAACCATGATGTCTTCTTCTCCGAACGGACGCTTCACGCCAACGGTGCGGCGGCGATTCGTACCGCCATCAACGACCTGACCTTCAAGGGGCACGTCTACAAGGGCACGTTGCCGCCACCGAAGGGGCAGCTTCCGGAGGACTGGGAAGATCGCGAGCAGACGCTGTTCCGCTCGACGGAGGTCGGTGACGATATCGACCGCCCGCTGATCAAGTCGGACGGAAGCTACACCTACTTCGCCGCCGACGTTGCCTACTTCAAGGACAAGTTCGACCGCGGCTTCGACGAGATGATCTATGTGCTGGGTGCCGACCATGGCGGTTACGTCAAGCGGCTCGAGGCTCTGGCGCGCGCCGTATCCGGCGGTTCGTCGAAGCTTACGGTTCTGTTGTGCCAGCTGGTCAAGCTCTTCCGTGACGGCGAACCGGTCAAGATGTCGAAGCGCTCCGGCGATTTCGTCACGCTGCGCGACGTCGTCGATGAAGTCGGTCGCGATCCGGTTCGTTTCATGATGATCTATCGGAAGAATTCCGAACCGCTCGACTTCGACTTTGCCAAGGTCACAGAACAGTCCAAGGATAATCCGGTCTTTTACGTGCAATATGCCCATGCACGTTGCCGGTCGGTGTTCCGTCAGGCGGCAGAAGCTTTCCCGGACCTGGATATCGAATCGCTTGATTTCGCCGGTGCCATTCAGGGGCACATCGTTGATCCGACAGAGCTTCAGCTCGTCGCCAAGCTCGCAGAATATCCGCGCGTGATCGAGGCTGCGGCACTGGCTCAGGAGCCGCATCGCATCGCGTTTTACCTGTATGATCTTGCCGCTGCCTTCCACGGACATTGGAACAAAGGTAAAGAGAATCCGGAATTACGTTTTGTTAACGATAAAAATAGAGAATTAAGTACTGCCAGACTCGGGCTGGTGCATGCTGTCGCTTCGGTATTGAAGTCCGGCCTGTCTATTACAGGCACCTCCGCGCCGGAGGAAATGCGATAAGTATTGTCACCATTTTCCCACAATGCACTGGCACATAAATACAGGCAATTGTGAGTGGAGAGCATGGCAGACAAACAATTCGCACGAAGCGGGCCGGCTGAATTCGATGTATTGGCAGACGATGATCCGTTGGCCGAACTCGCCCGGATCGTCGGTTACGATGCCCGGCCGGCCGTACAGCAATTGCAAGAGTTGCAACGACATCAGGAGGCGGTCCGTCAGGATCCCACCTTCGATCTCGAAGACGAACTCCTTCGCGCTTTCGATAGCTATGATGCGCCCCGCGCTGCGGAGCAGCCTGCTGTCGAGCCGGTTTCTGCGCCACAGCCGGCCGAAGAGGCTCGGATCGAGCCGGTAGCCGAGCTCGCGGAAGAGTATGAAGCCCCGATCTTCCGTCAGCCTGAACCGGTCGCAGCGCCGGCCGCCGTCGTCGAAGACGAGCCGGAACCGGTCGTCGAGGTCCACTCGTTCTCGCCCGCTCCTCAGCTTGTCGAGGCCGATAGCGCGGAATTTGCCGCCGATGAGCCGGCATTCGATCTGGAGCGTGAGCTCGAACTGTCGCTCGGCGAAGCCGATCTGCTGCCGTTCGAAGACGAGCCGGCATCCGAGGCAAGAGAAGAGGTCGTCGACGACTGGCAGGCTCCGGCCGCAGAGCTGTCTACGGCTTGGGCCGAGCCTGCTCCTGTTGTCGAGCCGACCCCGGTATATGTCGAACCGGCCCCGGTGCTCTATGCCGAACCGGCACCGGTCTACGTCGAGCCCACGCCAGACTATGCCGGGCCGACCTTTGACGTTGCTCCCGAGGCGCACGCGGATGATGCGGTATATGCGAACGAGACAGTCGCGGTAGACGGCGCTGGACATGACGCCGCCGGCGACGATCTTCTTGCGGATGTGGAGCGGTTCCCGGTTCCGCCAGTGGCTGCCGTAGTTGCCGCTGCCGTGCAGTCGCATCCGGCGCTTCATGCGACGGAACAGCCCGCCGCTGCCCCGGTCAATACGGTTGCAGCGCCGCTGAAGAAGAGCCCCTATCCCTTTACACCAACCTTCAGCCGGGCGACGCCCGTCGCTTCGGCTACGGGCGCCAGCCAGCAGCGCGCCTTTGCCGGTCCGCTGGTGTCGCAGGCCGCTCCGGTCGCCGCACCTGCAATTGCAGCGGTCGTCACACCGGCCGCTACGCCGGTGGTGGAGGCTCTCCAGCCGGTTCGACCCGCCCAGGTCGTAGCGGAACCAGAAAATGAGCCGGGCTTCGACATCGAGAACTTCGAAATGGAGCTCTCCGACGCCGCGCTGAAGCTCGATCTTGCCGACCTCGGCCCGACCGAACCGGTTGCCGTCGCGCCTGCCGTCGTGCCGCAAGCCGTCGCGCAGCCGGTCATTGAGGCGCCCGTCATGGAGGCGGCCGCTCCGCAGCGCGAACCGGAACGTTCTGTCGAAACCTTCATGGCTGAGGCCCCGGTAGAGCAGCAGGACGCACAGCCAGAAAGCACGCTGCCCTTCGATCCCTCGATGATCGCAGAAGCAGAGAACGGCGTGGCGCCGATCGCCGACATGGACGTGCCGCAGCTGCCGGTCATCGAAACGGAAAAGCCGGTCGCCTATCCGGCAGACTACGATCTCGATATCGACGCTGAAATGGCGCAGCTGTTCGGCACGCCGGCTCCGGCTGCCAAGGATGTCCGGCCGGTTGCGGTTGAAAAGGTCGAGGCGGCTCGTCCGGTTCCGGCGGCAAGCGCAAATCCTTCATTTGGCACCGGCGGCCTAGACGATTTCGACGCTTTCGAAAAAGCGATGGAAGAGGATTTCCGCCGCTCCATGACCGAGCGTCAGTCCCCGGCGCGTGATGCCGAGCGGGTTTCCGCCGCGCAGCGCGAGGAAGATGCGGGCGACTATCGCGACTACGGCTCGGGCCGGCGGTCGCAGCGTACGATGCTGCTTGCAGCAAGCGTTGCCGGCGTCATCATTCTCGGCGGCGCGGCTGTCTACGCCTGGATGGGCGGCAGCGATGCGGCAACCACTGCCGAAGGCCCCAAGATCATTCTCGCCGACAAGGGACCGGTAAAGGTCGTGCCGGAAGAAAAGGGCGGCAAGACCGTGCCGAACCAGGACAAGGCGGTTTACGATCGCGTCGCTGGAGCACAGGCCGGTGCGCCGCAGCAGGATGCATTGGTTTCTTCGACTGAAGAACCGATGGACGTCGTTCAGAAGACGCTGACGCCGGAAACGCTGCCGCTCGAGGGCAGCGACGACTCAGATGGCCTGCAGGCAAACCTGCCGGCCGACGACGAGGATGGCGCTCGTCTGCTGCCGGACGGTGGCGCCCAGACTGCCGCTCAGGAAGAAGACAAGGCACCGGCCGTCGCACCGCGCAAGGTGCGCACGATGATCGTCAAGCCGGACGGTACGCTGGTCGCTCGTGAAGAGCCGGCTGCCGCACCGGCGACCGATGTCGCCGGCACGACGCAGCCGCTGCCGGAAGCGCCCTCGAAGGAAGTCGCGTCGGCTGATGTGACCGCGGCCGGTCAGGCATCGGCTAGTGTCGACCAGGTGGCGCTCGCTGCAACGGGCAATGCCAACATCGAACAGGTTCCGGTCCGCAACGTGACGACCACGGCAACCGGTGACAAGGCGCCGAAGCCACAGACGCGTCCGGCCGAGCAGCAGGCTAACGTGGCCGCGGCACCCGCAGATCGCGGCAATGCTCGTCCGGCTGACGAGCAGGCGGTGGCTGCGGCGGCAGAAGCGCAGCCAGCGCAGCAGGTCGCAACGGCATCAGTTCCGGCCGGCGGATACTTCATCCAGGTCGCGTCCCTGCCGTCCGAAGCTGAGGCGCAGAAATCCTACAACAGCCTTTCCAGCAAGTTCGGCAACGTCATCGGCGGTCGCGGGGTCGATATCCGCAAGGCGGAGATCGCCGGCAAGGGCACCTACTATCGCGTCCGCATCCCGGCCGGCTCCAAGGAAGAGGCAAACGCCCTGTGCTCCAAGTATAAGGGTGCAGGCGGAAGCTGCCTGGTCACCAAGTAAGCCGGGCAAACGGATAGAGTTGAGGAGGGCGCGGCTCGTGAGTCGCGCCCTTCGTATTTTCAGGGCTTTGACCGCCGCATGGCCCTGTGTATGAGCGACGGGCCCTCGTCTTTGTGGCTTCGCGTCGGGCGGTACCCGCTCTATGCTCTTGCAATGAGCGAATCAAAAGCATTTATCTCGGGCTGCAAGGGCCTTTCTCTCAACGAAGACGAACGCCAGTTCTTTGCCGGCGAGCGGCCATGGGGCTTCATCCTGTTCGGGCGCAATATCGGCGAAGAGCAGCAGATCTGCGATCTGGTGGCGGCGCTTCGCGACAGTATTGGCAATCCGAATGCGCCTGTGCTGATCGACCAGGAAGGTGGGCGCGTGCAGCGCATTCGACCACCGCTCGTCCAGCAATACCCGAATGGTGCGGCGATTGGCGAAATCTACCGCCGCGACCGGGAGCTCGGCCTGCGCGCAGCCTGGCTCATGGGACGCCTGCATTCGTTCGACCTGATGCGCTTCGGCATCACCGTTGATTGCCTGCCGGTGCTGGACGTGCCGATTCCCGGCAGCCACGATGTCATCGGCAACCGTGCCTACGGCCATGATCCAGAGAGCGTCACGGCGATCGGCCGGGCGATGGGCGAGGGACTGAAGGCTGGCGGCATGCTGCCGGTCATGAAGCACATGCCCGGCCACGGCCGCACCTTTGTCGACTCGCATCACAATCTGCCCGTGGTCAGCGCCACTTTCGATGAACTCGCCGCCAGTGATTTCCTGCCTTTCGTCGCGATGAAGGACGAGGTGATGGCGATGTCGGCGCACATGGTCTTCACGACCATCGATCCGGATAATCCTGCGACCACCTCCGCGAAGGTCGTCCGCGAGGTCATCCGCGGTCACATCGGTTTCGATGGCCTCTTGATGTCGGATGACGTCTCGATGAACGCGCTTGCGGGCGATATGTCGACGCGCGCGCGCAACATCATTGCCGCAGGGCTTGATCTCGTCTTGCATTGTCATGGCATAATGGAAGAAATGAAGGCCGTCGCCGACGTCGTGCCGGTTCTCGCTGGCGAAAGCCTGCGGCGCGCAAAGGTGGCGGAGGCGGCTTTCCGGGCGCCTGACGATGGGAACGAAAGCGATTTGCGGACCGAGTTCAACGGCCTGTTCGCGACGGTGTAGGACAGACGTAGCCAGCAGGAAAGGATCGGACTGTCAGTGAGCAATGCGGGCGAAAGACATGGCAAGCCTGCGTCGAAGGCGCCGATGGAGCCCCTGTGGCAGGAAGAGACCGAAGAGCGCGGCTTGCATGAAGAAGCGCTGGTGGTCGATCTTGCCGGGTTCGAAGGCCCACTCGATCTCCTGCTGCATCTCGCCCGTAGCCAACGCGTCGATCTTTCGCGCATCTCCGTGCTTGCGCTGGCCGAACAGTACATCGCTTTCGTCGAGCGGGCGCGCAGCATCCGTATCGAGCTTGCCGCCGACTACCTCGTCATGGCGGCATGGCTTGCTTACCTGAAGTCGCGACTGCTGATCCCGCAACAGGCCAAGGACGATGGTCCGACGGGTGAGGAAATGGCCTCGGCTCTGGCCTTCCGGCTGAAACGCCTGGAGGCGATGCGTGAGGCGGCAACGCGGCTGATCAACAGGAACCGGCTCGGCCGGGATGTGTTCGTTCGTGGTGCGCCGGAGCATATCGTCACGGAGAAGAAATCCGGTTTCGACGCTTCACTCTACGATCTGTTGAGTGCCTATGCGAGCCTGCGCCAGCGTCAGGCAATCACCCAGGTGACGATCGAGAAGCGCCACGTATGGTCTCTGGCCGATGCGCGCCTGATCCTGGCACGGATGATCGGCGGTCTCGACGATTGGACCGCGCTCGATCATTTTCTGATCCGCTACATGACGACGCCGAAGGAACGGGCAACCGCAATCGCCAGTTCTTTTGCCGCCTCGCTCGAAATGGTCCGCGAGGGCCGGTTGGAGATCCGTCAGGAAGAGGCGTTTGCGCCGATCTATCTCCGGCGCGGACCGAATCCGATCGATGCGGAGACGCTTGCCGAAATGGAGGCAGCCCGTGGCTGAAGCCCAAAAATACTTGCCGGAAGCATCCGACGAGGACGATGAGATCGACGCGACGTCATCACTTGACCCTCGGTTGGAGCAGGAGGCCGAGCGGATTGCCGAAGCCCTGGTCTTTGCGTCGGCGCAGCCTGTGTCGGAAGCCTATATCGAAAGCCGCTTGCCGCGTGGCGCCGATGTCGCCCGGATCATGATGCGCCTGAAGGCGCTCTACGCGACGCGGGGCGTCAATCTTGTTCAGGTCGCCGACCATTGGGCTTTCCGCACGGCGGCCGATCTCTCTTTCGTCGTGCAGACCGATGAGCAGGAAGTCCGCAAGCTCTCGCGCGCCGCGCTCGAAGTGCTTGCCATCATTGCGTACCATCAGCCGGTGACCAGAGCGGAGATCGAGGATATTCGCGGCGTGCAGACGTCGAAGGGTACGCTTGACGTGCTGATGGAGGCCGGCTGGGTTCGGTTCCGCGGGCGTCGACGCACGCCGGGCCGTCCCGTTACCTTCGGCACCACCCGCGATTTTCTCGACCACTTCGGTCTTGAGGAACTGCGCGACCTGCCGGGTATCGAGGAGCTGAAGGGGGCAGGGCTGCTTTCCGGCCGCGTGCCGTCGAACCTCAATATTCCCGTTCCCGTGGGCGAAGATGAGCTTGCCGAGAACGAAGACCCAATCACCCAGCTCGACCTTGAAGAACTGGGGCTCTTGACACCGAAGGGCGAAGAAGCCGATTAAAACCTGAATGGGGATATCGGCTTTCCCCGGCGCCGGCAGTTTCAGCGGGTGCGACTGGTGTCAAGGAATGCAAGCATGGTTTCAGATCCGCAGGACGCTCCCGTCATGACAACGCGACGGACAGCGGGTGTATCCTTCGCGGCGAGCCTGAGCTTCGAAGATATTCATCATAGCTACCACGCCAAGGAAACGATCAAGGGCGTCAGCCTGGCGGCGAAAGCCGGCGAGGTTCTTTGCCTGCTCGGTCCGTCCGGGTCCGGAAAGACCACCCTGCTGCGTATCGCCGCAGGCATCGAGAAGCAGAGCACGGGACGCCTACTGCTCAACGGTCAGGAAATCTCCGGCCCGTCCGTCTTCCTGCCGCCGGAAAAACGCGGTGTCGGCCTGATGTTTCAGGATTTCGCGCTGTTCCCGCATATGTCCATTCGCGACAACGTCCGCTTCGGTCTGACGGCGCTGCCAAAGAAGGAAGCGTTGAACCAGGCGGACGCGGCGCTCGAGCGGGTGGGCCTCTCCCATTACGCTGATCTGTACCCGCATGTGCTCTCCGGCGGCGAGCAGCAGCGTGTGGCACTTGCGCGCGCCCTTGCACCGCGACCCGCCGTACTTTTGATGGATGAACCGTTTTCCGGCCTCGACTCGCGCCTGAAGGATTCGATCCGCGCCGATACGCTCGCCATCCTCCGGGAGACCCGGGCAACGGCGATCGTCGTTACCCACGATGCGGAAGAAGCGATGCGCATGGCCGACCGAATTGCGCTTCTGCAGGATGGGCGGCTTGTCCAGGTGGGGACGGCAGACGAACTCTACCGTCACCCGAAAAACCTCTTCGCGGCCGGTTTCTTCTCGGAAATCAATGTGTTCAATGCGCAGGTTCGCGGCGGTCGCGTCGATACGCCGGTCGGCACCGTGTCGGCCGGGCGTCACGGCGAAGGGGAAAGAGTCTCGGTCGCCGTCCGGCTTTCCGGCGTGCGCGTCGGCGAGGCTGGTGGCGATATTCCCGCACGCATCCTCTCCCGCCGGTTCATTGGTGTCGTCGAACTGCTGGAATTGGCCGTCCCGCGTTGCGAAGATGTCGTGCGGGCTCGTATCCGCGCGGACCAATTGCCGCAAGGATTGCGCGATGTAATGCTTTCAGTTAACGAGCGGGATATATTACTGTTTGAAAAAGATGGTTCTGCATCTTAGGTTCTGTCGCAACGAAGGGCGTGATTAGCGCACGCCTGAAAATTGACATGTGATAGAGCCTATATCGGGGAAGGCTCAGAGGAGTAAGAGCATGGGTTCCTTTAGCATTTGGCACTGGCTGATCGTGTTGGTCGTGGTGCTGCTCTTGTTCGGTCGTGGCAAGATTCCCGAACTGATGGGCGATGTTGCGAAGGGCATCAAGAACTTCAAGAAGGGCATGAGCGACGAGGAAGCAGGCGCGACCGACAAGACGCTCGACAGCAAGACCGTTGACCACAAGTCTGACGAAGTTCGCTAACGGTCTGGCGTCGATGGAACCGGTCCGGTATCGGTATCGGACCAGTTCCTTCATGGGTTTGCAGGACATTTCGAATGCTTGATATCGGCTGGACCGAGCTTGTCGTCATCGCCATCGTTTTGATTGTCGTTGTCGGGCCGAAAGATCTTCCGCCTATGCTGCGGGCTTTTGGCCGCATGACGGCGAAGATGCGAGGCATGGCCTCGGAGTTCCGCCAGCAGTTCGACGAAGCGCTGCGCGAAGCGGACCTCGATGAGGTTCGCAAGACCATCAGCGATGCGCAAAGTCTCAACCCGGCCAATGCGCTCAGGGATGCGATCAATCCGCTTCGCCAGATGGGCAACGATATCAAATCGGACCTGCAGAAGGCTGCAACGCCCGACAAGCCCGCCACAACGGATACCACCGAGCCCGCGGCTGCGGAGCCGATCGCGGTCGCTCCGGTGGCTGCTGCGGAAACGAAACCCGCAGACCCGGTTGCCGCTGCGGCCGTAGGCTCGGCCACGCGCCAACTGGAACGCGCCGAGGTTGCCGTCCCGGCCGAAAAGCCCAAGCGGGCGCCGAGGGCAAAGACCGATCCGGCGCCGGTCGCAAAGAAGACCGCAGCGCCCAAAGCGGTGGCCCCCAAAGCTTCGGCAAAAGCACCCGCAAAGGCGGTGGCCGAGAAGAAGGCGTCGAAGCCCGCTTCAGCGGAGCCCGCTGCCAAGACGTCCAAGCCGCGCGCCAGCACGCGCAAGAAAGGTGAAGCATGAGCGGCGATATCGAGGACCGGCCGCAGCCGCTGATCGAGCATCTGATCGAACTGCGCAAGCGCCTGATGTGGGCCATTGGCGCGTTCTTCATTGCGTTCCTCGTCTGCTTCTACTTTGCCAAGGGCCTTTTCAATCTCCTTGTTCTGCCGTTCAAATGGGCAGTGGGCTGGGCTGGGCTCAACCATCGCAATGTCGAGCTGATCTATACGGCTCCGCAGGAATTCTTCTTCACGCAGATCAAGGTTGCGATGTTCGGCGCGCTGGTCATCGCGTTTCCGGTGATTGCTGCGCAGATCTACAAATTCGTGGCTCCGGGTCTCTATAAGAACGAGCGAGCCGCTTTCCTGCCGTTCCTCATTGCATCGCCGCTTCTCTTTCTGCTCGGCGGCGCCCTGGTCTACTTCTTCTTCACGCCGATGGTGATGTGGTTCTTCCTGGCGATGGAACAGGGCGGCGGTGAGGGCCAGGTGGCCATCCAGTTGCTGCCGAAGGTTTCGGAATATCTGAGCCTGATCATGTCGCTGGTCTTTGCCTTCGGTCTGGTTTTCCAGCTGCCGGTAATCACCACGCTTCTGGCCCGTGTCGGTTTCGTGACTTCGCAGGGCCTTGCGGAAAAGCGCAAGTACGCGATCGTGATCGCTTTCATCGTGGCTGCCGTGCTGACGCCGCCCGATCCGGTTTCCCAGATCGGCCTTGCACTGCCCGCCATCCTTCTCTACGAAATTTCGATCTATACGGCGCGACTCGTCGAAAGACAGCGGGCAGCGGACGCGCTCAAGAGCGAGACTGCCGAGTCGCAGGAAGGATCTTCCGGAGAGGTCGGCCCCGCCAAGGGCTGAGCATTCGAAATTTCGCGCCGTGAGTTGACCAACGCGTGGAACGACAATGCTTGATATCAAATGGATCCGTGAAAATGCCGAGATGCTGGACGCCGCCCTGGCGAAGCGGGGCGCGGAGGCGTTGTCGGCGTCGCTGATCGCCCTCGACGAGCGCCGCCGCACGATCCTGCAGTCGCTGCAGGACATGCAGTCGCGCCGCAATGCCGCCTCGAAGGATATCGGCGCGGCCATGGCACAGAAGAACGCCGAGCTTGCCGAAAAGCTGAAGGCCGAGGTCGCCGAACTCAAGAACGCCATGCCGGCACTTGAGGAAGACAGCCGCAAGGTGGAAGCCGAGCTCAACGATGCACTCTCCCGCATTCCGAACATCCCGCTCGAGGATGTTCCGGTCGGCGAGGATGAGACCGGCAACGTCGTCAAGCGCGTGGTAGGCAACAAGCCCACGTGGAACCACCAGCCGCGCGAGCATTTCGAAATCGGCGAGGCGCTCGGCCTCATGGATTTCGAGGGTGCTGCCCGCATTTCCGGTTCGCGCTTCACGATCCTCAAGGGGCAATTGGCGCGGCTCGAGCGCGCGCTCGGCCAGTTCATGCTTGACCTGCACACGCAGGAACACGGCTACACCGAAGTGCAGCCGCCGCTGCTGGTGCGCGATGATGCGATGTACGGTACCGGACAGCTGCCGAAATTTGCCGAAGATCTGTTCCGCACGACGGACGGCCGCTGGCTGATCCCGACGGCGGAAGTGCCGCTCACCAACATCGTTCGCGAACAGATCCTCGAAGGCGAAAAGCTGCCGTTGCGCTTCACCGCATTGACGCCATCCTTCCGCTCGGAGGCCGGTTCGGCCGGTCGCGACACCCGCGGCATGCTGCGCCAGCACCAGTTCAACAAGGTCGAACTGGTTTCGATCACCGATGCCGAAACCTCGGTCGACGAACACGAGCGCATGACGGCTTGTGCCGAAGAGGTGCTCAAGCGCCTTGGCCTGCACTACCGGGTGATGACGCTCTGCACCGGCGACATGGGCTTCGGTGCGCGCAAGACCTACGATCTCGAAGTCTGGCTGCCGGGGCAGGATACCTATCGCGAGATCTCGTCCTGCTCCGTGTGCGGTGATTTCCAGGCGCGCCGGATGAATGCGCGCTACCGCACCAAGGAAGACAAAGGCACGCGCTTCGTTCATTCGCTGAACGGTTCCGGCGTCGCCGTCGGCCGTGCGCTGATCGCCGTCATTGAAAACTATCTGAACGACGACGGATCGGTGTCGGTGCCGGATGTGCTGGTTCCCTACATGGGCGGCCAGACGCGCATCGAAAAGGCCATCTGAACGAACGTCAAAGGGAAGGACAGCATCCATGCGGATCCTGCTGACAAACGATGACGGTATTCATGCTGAAGGTCTGGCGGTCCTCGAAAGGGTCGCGCGGACGATTTCGGATGATGTCTGGGTCGTGGCACCCGAGGCGGACCAGAGCGGTCTGGCGCATTCTCTGACGCTGTCGGAGCCCTTGCGGCTTCGCCAGATCGCCGAGAAGCGCTTTGCGCTCAGGGGTACGCCGACGGATTGCGTCATCATGGCGGTGCGCAAGGTGCTGGATCGCAAGCCTGATCTCGTGCTTTCGGGCGTCAACATCGGCGCCAACATGGCCGATGACGTGACCTACTCAGGTACGGTGGCGGGCGCCATCGAGGGCACGTTGCAGGGCATTCGCTCCATTGCGCTCAGCCAGGCTTATCATCACGCCGTCGGCAAGGCTGTGCCTTGGGATGTGGTGGAGACGCATGCGCCGAGCCTGATCCGCAAGCTGATGGCGGTGGAGCTGCCCGACGGCACCCTTCTCAACGTCAATTTCCCGAACTGCTCAGCCGACACGGTTGCCGGGATAGAGGTAACGTCACAAGGCAAGCTCGATTTCGGCCTGTCGATCGACGAGCGTACGGATGGCCGCGGCTTTCCCTACTTCTGGCTGCGCTTCGGTGAGCGTTTCGGCGATTTTCGTGCCGGAACCGACATTCATGCTCTGCGCGAAAATTATATCTCGGTGACGCCGCTCAAGCTCGACCTGACGGACTATAGCGTCCAGGACCGCCTGATGCGGGCTTTGAACGAAGGGGCTCATTGATTGAGCGCGCGCGTTTCGGAACAGGAAGGTTTTGCCAAGATGGTGCTGCGGCTGCGCGCCGCAGGCATTACCAATCATGACCTGCTCAAGGCGGTCGAGCAGACCTCGCGTGGCCAGTTCGCACCGCCGCAATATCAGGCCGAGGCCTATTCGCAGCGGACGATTCCGCTCGATTGCGGTTCCTTCATGGAAGGCTACGATTTTGCGGTGCGACTGCTCCACTGTCTGAACCTGAAAACAGGTCAGCGGGTTCTCGAGGTCGGCACCGGCAGCGGCTTTACCGCTGCGGTGATGGGGCGGGTGGCCGAACGGGTCCTGACGATTGATCGCTACCAGACGCTCGTCGGTACGGCGCAGAAAAACCTTGAGAAATCAGGCGTTCGCAACGTCATTGTCCGCCATGCCGATGGCAGTGCCGGTGTGCCGGGTGAGGGCACTTTCGATCGCATCTTGATCACGGCTGCCTTCAACAGCCTGCCGCGCATGTTTTCCGATCATCTCGTTTCCGGCGGAACCTTGGTGGTGCCGATCATGATGAGCGAGACCCATTGCCGGATCGTCAGGGTCAATCGAACGGGAAGCCGCTTCGACCGCGAGGATCTGTTCGACGCGCCTTACCTTCCGATCGTGCAGCAGCTCGCGTCTTTTCTTTGATGCGGCCACTGGCGAACGTCTTTTTGAGCGCCTTAATAAATCCTTAACTGCATCCAGTCTCGCGCAAGCTTCGCGCCATACGTCTCCGCTGCACGATAGGTTTCGCCCGCGAGTCGTCGCTCTTGCACGACCAGGGTGTTGCTGCCGGATCGTGAGATAGACGGAGACGGCAAATGCAGATCGCGAACAGGCTGACGGCCGCAGCATCGGGCGACGGGCTGAATAATCTTGCAGGGCGCAGCGCTGGGCAGACGAATTCTGCAAGCAAGGACGAGCAGGCCGCACAGGCGCTCGCGGCGAGCTTCTTCGACCCCACTCCGCGCATCTCCCTTTCCGCCGACGCACTGCTCTATCTCAGCCAGACGAAGAAGGCTTCGGACGGGCAGCCGCAGCTCAGCCGCGACGAGTGGAACAATCGCCTGTCTCCGCAGCTGGCATTGCGTGAATACCAGGCCTTTGGCAAATTTCTCGACGCCGGGGATCACCAAGCCTACTACAAGAACTTCATCGACTATTACGACAGCCTCCGCCCGGAAGATCAGGACAGCTTGCGCTATTTTGGCACGCGCGAGGCTGCCGTCGCGGGTCTGCGGTCGCTTGAATATGAACAGGCGAGCGGCGCCGACGGTGAGGTCACGTTCCAGACGCTGGTGAGCGTCCTGCTCGAAGAAGACAAGACCGCCCAGTCTGAAGCGCCGGCCCGGCCTGAGGGGCGTTCGATCTTCGCCTGGGATCTGACAAGCATCAGCTATGAAGATCAGCCGGCGGAGCGGCGCTCCGTTTCTGAAATCGAGCGCCTCTATTCCGAACTGAGCTAGGATTTCGCCATCGTCGCACCCGGGGCTTCCGCGCGCTCTAGGCGTTGCGCGGAGCCCGCAGCAAGCCACCAGGTCGACCGCGCCATCACATGGCGGGCCGGGTCTATGGTTAGCGTTTCGTCAAATTAGTCCTTTGGTGGTGCTGACCTTAACCGGGCGGTAACTCTAATAAGCTTTAATCATCCCACATCGAGTTGCGTTCGGAGTGGGTAAGCGTCATGCGTCAGTTTGTATCTCCCGGGGTTGGAAAGTCCACGATCCGCCTGTGCGTGGCGGTTCTGCTAGCAAGCGCCGCAACGGGCTGCAGTTCGGACGCCAGCCGATTTGACGGCCTGTTCTCCCGGTCGGACAACATTACCACAAGCTCAATTCCGCGCGATGCGACGCCGGTTCCGCGCGGCGACGTAGCCGTCGGCCAGATGGCGTCGACGTCACCTGCGGATGCGCGCAACGGTGCGCTCGGTCAGCCGTATCCGACTGCAAGCGCGCAGGGCGGCTATGATCCGGTGAACACCGCTTCCACTCCGGTATCCACAGCCCGTGGTGCATCGACGCCGATCTCCGTTCAGCGCACGACCTTGGCCGACCCGAGCGCGACCACGCGCCAGAGTCCCGAAGCGCAGCCGTTCCCTGCTGCTCGCCAGCAGGCGGCCGTAGCGACACGCCAGACGCTTCCCGCGGCCGTCAACGAGACCGCAAGCAAGAGCGGCTGGACGACGCAGAATGCCCCGACGATCATGGTCCGCCCCGGCGACAATGTCGCAGCTCTCTCCAAGCGCTTCGGTGTTCCCGAGAAGGAAATTCTGAAGGCGAACGGGCTGCAGACCGCAGCGCAGGTTGAAACCGGTCAGCGCCTGGTCATCCCGACCTTCGGCTCGGTCGGTAGCCCGGCGAAGGCAGCGGCCACCAACTCGATCGCTGGTCTCGATGGCAACAAGCGTCAACCTTCGCCGCTGCCGAACGACCAGCGCGACGTCGCCATCCTGCCGGGTTCCGCCCAGTCGCGCGAAAAGAGCGCTGGCAAGACGGACGTCGTTGCCGGCAAGCCGGCGACGAACGGTGAAGGCAATGGCGGCGGCACCTATACGGTCAAGGCTGGCGACTCGCTCAATCGCATCGCCAAGACCACGGGTGTGTCTGTGGCAGCCCTCAAGCAGGCAAACGGCCTGAGCGCAGAATCGATCCGCGTCGGCCAGACGCTGCAGCTGCCGGGCGCAGGCGGCGCGGCGCTGGACCAGGTCAAGACGGCATCGGTTCCGAGCAAGAAGACCGAGCAGCCGCAGGTCGCCTCGCTCGAAAAGAACAAGCCGGCAGAATACCAGCCGCCGGCCGCCAAGCAGAGCGTTACCGATGTTGCTGCGCTCAAGACGGATGTCGATGAGGACTCGCCGAAGTCGACGGGGATCAGCAAGTACCGCTGGCCGGTACGTGGCGCGGTGGTCGCCGGTTACGGCGCCAACGTCGACGGCAACCGCAATGACGGCATCAACATCTCCGTGCCCGAGGGCACGCCGATCAAGGCGGCCGAAAACGGCGTCGTCATCTACTCGGGCAGCAGCCTGAAGGAATTGGGCAACGCTGTCCTGGTCCGCCACGACGACGGCACGGTCACGGTCTACGGCAACGCTTCCGAACTCAAGGTTCAGCGCGGCCAGAAGGTTCAGCGCGGCCAGACGCTTGCGGCTTCCGGCATGACCGGTCGCGCCAGCCAACCGCAGGTGCACTTCGAGGTGCGCAAGAACGCCACCGCCGTAAACCCGGCGACCTTCCTCGAATAGGTCCGGGCCATTCCCTTGGTCGAGGCTCGATCGAGGTAGCGCGAGAATCAAAAAACCGCCTGCCAAACCCGGCAGGCGGTTTTTTTGTCTTTAGTCGAGCAGGCATGGCGCGCGATCCGATCGCTGGAGTTAAGCCTCCAGCCGATGGCGCATGCGTCCGGCGAGATCCTGGATGAACTGCCAGGCGACGCGGCCGGACCTTGCGCCACGGGTGGTTGCCCATTCGAGCGCTTCGGCATGCAAGGTCTCCGCGTCGACGGCAAAGCCGTAGTGCTGGGCATAGCCGTCGATCATGGCAAGGTAGTCTTCCTGGCTGCACTTGTGGAAGCCGAGCCACAGCCCGAAGCGGTCGGACAATGAGACCTTTTCCTCGACGGCCTCTGACGGGTTGATGGCGGTCGACTGTTCGTTTTCCATCATGTGGCGCGGCAACAGGTGGCGTCGGTTCGATGTCGCATAGAGCAGCACGTTCGACGGACGCCCTTCGACGCCACCGTCGAGCACGGCCTTGAGCGACTTGTAGGACGTGTCATCATGGTCAAAGGACAAGTCGTCGCAGAAGACGATCACGGGCACCGGCGCGGTCTTGAGGATGTCCATCAAGGCGGGCAGGGTGGCGATATCCTCGCGATGCACCTCGACGAGCTTGACCGCGACACTCGTATCGCGAGCGACCTGCGCATGCACGGATTTCACCAACGAAGACTTGCCCATGCCACGCGCGCCCCAGAGGAGCACGTTATTGGCAGGAAAGCCCTCGGCAAAGCGCAAGGTGTTGTCGAGCAGAATATCGCGGACGTGATCGACGCCGGTGATCAGCGACAGTTCGATGCGATTGGGCCTGGCGACCGGTTGCAGATGATGCGTGGCCGGAGCCCACACAAAGCATTCGGCGGCGTCCCAATCATTGCTGGCTGCGGCCGGTCCGGCCATGCGCTCGATCGCCGCGGAAAGCTTCTGCATTTCCTTGATCAGAACGTCGATCTTTGCTTCCGGCATCTGTCTGTCTCCAACAACTGAATCAATCATTTGGTCACGCCACAGCGAAAATGGGCGCCTCTAACGGCACGCGATTGCCGCGCAATTGCGACGCTACCGTTAACAGACACCCGGTAGCACGCAGGTTTGCGCTGGAAAAGGCCGCAGAGCCTTCCACGGGGGGTTCTCCTCTTGTCCAAATTGTGTCAGAGGCACAGGAACGGGTAAGGGTGCCGCCGCTTTGCAGAGTGGCCGGGCGCCCCTATATTCCGGCCGATTTGGTGCGGAGGAACCGCCGATATTTGAACTCAAGGAGTGATCGATGTTCATTACCGAAGCTTTTGCGCAGACAGCCGGTGCCCCTTCCACTGGCGGCGCGGACATCCTTATGTCCATCCTGCCGTTCCTGCTGATTTTTGTTGTCATGTATTTCCTCATCATCCGTCCGCAGCGCGCCCAGATGAAGCGCCGCGAGGAGCTGCTGAAGAACATCCGTCGGGGTGACCAGGTGGTGACCGGCGGCGGCATCGTCGGCAAGGTTACGAAGGTCGTCGATGATAATGAACTCGAAGTCGAAATCGCCGATGGCGTTAAGATCCGCGTCGTTCGCAGCGGCGTATCTGAAGTTCGCGTCAAGGGCGAACCTGTGAAAGAATAAGGGACGCGAACAGTCACCACCCGACGAACAACTGGAGCGTTTGAGGCATGCGCAGATTCCCGCCGTTGAAACGTATCCTCGTCTGGTTGGTGGCTCTCGCCGGCATCGCCTTTGCCTTGCCGAATGTTCTGAGCCGTGATGAGGCAGCGGGTCTTCCGTCCTGGATGCCTCATCGCCAGGTGGCGCTCGGCCTTGATCTCCAGGGAGGCTCGCACTTCATGCTGCGAGCCGCGCGCAGCGACATCGTCGCCGCGAGGCTCGAGGCGGTCGCCGGCGAAGTCGGAAAGTCCCTGCGCGACGCCGATATCGCCTATATCGGCCTTGCCGGCGAAGGCCAGTCGATTTCGTTCCGGGTTCGGGACAGGGCCCAGCTCTCCGCCGCTCGCGACAAGCTGAAGACGCTGACGGCGCCGGTTGAAATCGGCGGGTTCGGCAGGGGCGCGGTCTCGGAAGTCGTTTTTGATAGCGCCGACGAAGACGAGCTCGTCCGGCTGCGGCTGACCGACGAAGGCATCGACTACCGGCTGTCGTTGGCCCTTGCTCAGTCTATCGATGTGGTGCGGCGCCGTGTGGCCGAAGTCGGCGTTCTGGAGCCGCTCATACAGCGCCGCGGCGAAGATCGTCTGATCGTCCAGGTCCCGGGGCTCGACGACCCGCAGCGACTGAAGGACCTGTTGAGCCAGAGCGCTCATCTGACCTTCAGGTTGCTCGATACGGCCGTTCCGGTACAGCAGGCCGTCGAGGGACAGGCGCCGGTGGGCGCAGAAGTCCTCTATTCCTTTGACGATCCGCCGGTTCCCTATCTCGTCCAGAAGGAGCCGCTGCTGGGTGCCGCGAGCTTCCTCTCCGCGCAGCCTGAGGCAGATCCGTCCGCTGACACGGCATCGGTGGTGGTCAAGCTCGATGCGGCCTCGCAGCAGCGCGTTGCCGCCGCCACGGCGCAGCAGCCGGAGGCCAAGGTAGCGATTATTCTTGACGGGCAGGTTGCCGCAACGCCGAAACTTTCCGATGCGGTCAAGGGCGACACGGCGCGCATTTCGGCCGAGCTTCCGGCCGACTCGGCTGCGGATCTCGCCGCTCTTATCAGAACCGGCCCACTGCCGACGCAGCTGACCTTCGTTGAGGAGCGGACGGTCGGCCCCGGCGTCGGCGTTGACGCGATTACCGATGGGCTCAAGGCCGGCCTCGTCGCGGCGATTGCCGTCGCCGCCTCGATGATCTTCTTCTATGGCGTTTTCGGTGTCTTTGCCGTCATTGCACTCGCTCTGAACATCGTCTTGATCCTTGCGGTGCTCTCTGTGTCGGGTGCGACACTGACCCTCCCGGGGATCGCCGGCATCATCCTGACGATCGGTGTCGCGGTCGACTCGAACGTGCTGATCTACGAGCGCCTGCGTGAGGAGGTTCGTGGTGGCGAGCCGTTGCGCCGCACGATCAACAATGCTTTCTCCCGCGTCTTCAGCAGCATCTTCGATGCCAACCTGACGATGCTGATCGCCAGCGCCATCCTGTTCTATCTGGGTTCCGGCCCTGTGCGTGGTTTCGCCGTTACCCTTGCGATCGGCAGTGTCACGACGCTCTTCACCGCCTATACGGTCACCCGACTGATCGTGAAGCGTTGGCTTCGGCAGTGGAGATCCGAACGGCTGCCGAAGGGCATCCGTACCGGCCGCTTCAGCAATCTGGACATCCGCTTCATGCGGATCCGCAATCCGGTGTTCATCCTGATGGCCGCCTTGTCGGCGGCCTCGGTGCTGCTGCTTGCGGGGATCGGGCTCAATCTGGGTGTGGACTTCAAGGGCGGTTCGATCATCGAGCTGCATTCCAAGGGCGGCCCGGTCGACGTTGCCGATCTTCGCACCCGTCTCGACGAGTTGAATTTCGGCGAAGTCCAGGTGCAGCAACTCGGATCGGGCGAAGACGTGCTCGTTCGCGTGCCGTCTCAAGAGGCGGGCGACAACGCCGAACAGACCGCCGCCGGCGTCATCAGGACCGAGCTTGCTGACGAATACGACTTCCGCCGCGTTGAAGTGGTTGGCCCCGTTGTCTCGGGCGAGCTGACACGCGCCGGAACGATGGGGCTCGCAATCTCCTTCGTCGCGATCCTGCTTTATGTCTGGCTGCGTTTCGAATGGCGCTTCGCCGTCGGTGCGATCATCGCGACTGTACACGACGTGCTGTTGACGATCGGCTTCCTGGTATTGACCGGCATCGAGTTCAATCTCGGCAGCATTGCCGCTGTTCTCACCATCGTCGGCTATTCGCTGAACGACACGGTTGTCATCTACGACCGCATTCGCGAGAATCTAGACCGCTACAGGCGCATGCCGCTTTCGGTGTTGATCGATACCTCGATCAACCAGACGCTCTCACGGACGATCCTGACGGCGCTGACGACGATCCTGGCGCTCGCTGCGCTCTATCTCTTCGGCGGCGGCCTCATTCGTTCGTTCAGCGTCACCATGTTGTTTGGTGTCATTGTCGGGACGATCTCCTCCATCTATATCGCCGGCCCGATCCTCATTCTCTTCAGGAAGCGGACGGACCACATTCCGGGGGACGAAAACACGTCCGGCGCGGATGCAGGTGCTGCCGGCGCGGCAAAGGGTACGGTTTGAAATGCCCAAGGGTATTGAAATTCGCGAAGCGCATTTTCCGGGCCGCGCACCGATCGATGCCTATGGCAACGGCGGCTTTCGCTTCGCGGATATGTCGCATCGCGGATCGATCCTGATGCTGCCTTCGGGCGTCTATGGGTGGGACGTTGCCGAGGGAGATCCCCTGGCGGTCGAGAAGTTCTACAGGGTCATCGACGAGGCGAAGGACATCGAAGTGCTGCTGGTCGGCACAGGCAAGGACATTCGCCCGCTGCCTGCTGACCTCAAGGCCGCGCTCCGCGCCGTCAACGTATCCTCGGATCCGATGAGCACCGGGGCTGCTGTTCGCACCTACAATGTGATGCTGGCCGAATCGCGTGCAGTCGCCGTCGCGCTGATCGCCGTCTGATCGGCATTCGGGGAAGACGACGTGCAAGACATTTCCGCTCAGATCCTGGCCGACCTCAGGGATACGGACCGCGACCGTTATCTCGCCTGCCTGCTTGCGCCCGCCGACAAGCAGCGCCCGCTCGCAGCGCTCTATGCCTTCAACGCGGAGATCGCGCGAATCCGCGATCTCGTGCATGAGCCGATCCCAGGCGAAATCCGCATGCAGTGGTGGCGCGATCTCATCGGCAACGAGGCTGCCTCCGGCGAGGGGCACCCGCTTGCTGAAGCGCTGCTGCAGTGCATCCGCGAGCACAGGCTGCCGGTTTCGGTGCTGGAGAACATGATCGATGCCCGGATTTTCGATCTCTATGACGACCCCATGGAAGACCGCTCGGCACTCGAGGGCTATGCCGGCGAGACCGCCTCGGCCTTGATCCAGCTCTCGTCACTGGTGTTGGACCCGCAGAATGCCGCAAAATCGGCAGAGGCCGCCGGCCACGCCGGCGTCGCGCAGACTGTTGCGGGCCTCCTTATGCTGTTGCCGCTGCATCTCAGGCGCGGTCAGGTCTATCTACCAGCCGAACTGTTGCGTGCCACAGGGCTCGACCGCGAAGCATTGATTGCCGGCGAAGACAGCGACGGAATCGGCCGGGCGATCCGCGCCTTCGCCGGGTTCGGACGGGATCATCTGACCAAGGCACGGGCTCAGATGGCGACGATCTCGCCGTCGAATTTCCCCGCATTTGTGCCTCTGGCTTTGGCCGAGCCCATCTTCGACCGCGCAGAGACCGTTGGCGCCGGACTTCTGAAGGCGCCGATCCGCCCGGCGCAATGGCGCCGGCAATGGTGGATGTGGCGCGCCGCCCGGAGCCGTCGCTTCTAGAAGGCCAGGAAGGACGCGCTACTTATTAAAGACCCCAGTGCGCTCAGCGTTGGGGTGCCTGACGCCAAATTGGCGCAAGCCTCGTCGGGTATAGAAGCGGTTTATCGGCGTCATGCCGAGCGAAGGGGAGCGCCCGCGGATGCTTTGGTTGTTACTCATTGGCGTCGTTGTTCTGGCCGGCGCATTCTACATGTGGATGAATGCCCGCGCCGAGCGGGATTGGGACAATCCCGATGCCGGTTCCGCGATGGTTGAATTCGGGCGCGCTTTTCCGGATGAGGCAATCCGTGCGCTGCATTCCACCGCAGATCGGAAGGCGATCTTCCTGCGGCTGCACGACGGCAAGGCGGGCTTCATCCAGTCGCATGGCACGCACTATGTCTGCCACGTGATCCAGCCTGGAAAAGTCAGGGTGAACAGTTCGGAGACCGGCCGAGGACTGATCGTGCATTTCCCGGATTTTGCCTATCTGGACAACGCCTTCGAGTTTCAGAACGCAGGCGAGGCGGCCGAGGTTTCTCTGTGGCTGCTCGGCAGCTTCAACCCGAAATCGGAATTCACGCAGCCCGATACGGGCTCGCCGCATACGGCCCAGGCGAGCGAATAACGGTTTAGCAGTCCGGTTAAAAGAAAACGGCCCGCCGGTATCGCCAGCGGGCCGTTCGTCGTTCTGATCTCTGGTTCGCCCTCTCAGGCGGACTTGCCGAGCCATGCGGCGCAATCGGCGAGCGCGCGCGACGCCGTTGCCTGCTTCTTCGCAGCGGCCTTCTCCTTGCCACGGAAGCGCTTGGCGCCCTCCGGCTTGGTGATCGTTCCCGGATCAAGTGGCGGGAACAGGCCGAAATTCACGTTCATCGGTTGGAACGAACGTTTCCCCGGCTCATCGTCGGAGACGATGTGACCGCCGGTGATGTGGTTGAGCAGGGCGCCGAAGGCCGTGGTCGCCGGCGGCACAGCCAAAGTCTCACCCTTGCGTTCGGCAGCGGCGAAGCGGCCGGCAAGAAGGCCGATGCTCGCGCTTTCGACATAGCCTTCGCAGCCGGTGATCTGTCCGGCAAAGCGCAGGCCCGGCCGTGACTTCAGCGCCAGCGTGCCGTCGAGCAGCGTGGGCGAGTTGATGTAGGTGTTACGATGCAAACCGCCGAGGCGGGCGAACTCGGCGTTCTCCAGGCCGGGGATCATCCGGAAGACTTCGGCCTGGGCGCCGTACTTCAGCTTGGTCTGGAAACCGACCATGTTGTAGAGCGTGCCGAGCGCATTGTCCTGGCGCAGCTGAACGACGGCATAGGGCTTGACCGTGGGGTTGTGGGCGTTGGTCAGGCCCATCGGCTTCATCGGTCCGTGGCGCAGCGTCTCGCGGCCGCGCTCCGCCATCACCTCGATCGGCAGGCAGCCGTCGAAATAGGGCGTGCCTTCCCATTCCTTGAAGCCCGTCTTGTCGCCGGCGATGAGCGCGTCGACAAAGGCGTTGTATTGCTCCTCGGTCATCGGGCAGTTGATGTAGTCCTTGCCGGTGCCGCCGGGGCCGACCTTGTCGTAGCGGGACTGGTACCAGCAGACGTCCATGTCGATCGTCTCGGTGTAGACGATCGGTGCGATGGCATCGAAGAAGGCCAACGCATCGGCCCCGGTTTCCGTGCGGATCGCCTCGGCGAGACCGGGCGCCGTCAGCGGGCCGGTCGCAATGACGGCGAGATCCCATTCGCTCGGTGGCAGGCCCGTGATTTCTTCGCGTACGACCGTGATCAGCGGATGGGCAGCGATCGCCGCGGTGACCGCGTCGGAAAATCCGTCTCGGTCGACCGCAAGCGCACCGCCGGCCGGCACCTGGTTGGCGTCGGCCGATTTCATGATCAGCGAGCCGGCCAGGCGCATTTCCGCATGCAGCACGCCGACCGCATTGCTGGTTGCGTCATCGGAGCGGAACGAGTTGGAACAGACGAGTTCGGCAAGGCCGTCGGTCTTGTGCGCATCGGTGCCGCGAACGCCACGCATCTCGTGCAGGATGACCGGAACTCCAGCCTGGGCGATCTGCCAGGCGGCCTCCGATCCGGCAAGGCCACCGCCGATGACGTGAATGGGGGAGTGGGAAGAAGTGTCTTTGCTCATGGCCGGCTTCCTATCACGCCTCGGCCTTTCGTTCCAACGTCTATAAACGAAAACGGCGCCCCGAAGGGCGCCGTTTTGGAAGTCAGTTCGAACCGTCGAGATTAACGGAAGGAACGAGCCGCAATGTTGCGGATGTCGTAGCGGGTGATGCCGATGTCGGTGAGAGCGTGGTTCGACAGGTTGCCGAGCTCGCTGACGGTGCGGCGGTAGTTGATCCAGCTTTTTGCGATACGAATCGGGTTCATGGTCTTTTCCTCAAAATCAGTTTGTCGCGACAGCCATCTGTCTGCGTCGTTGAAGTTCTTATACGCTTGTCTAATTAGAAGGTGGAGTGCAAAGAAAATGCAGCTGCTATGCATTTGTGCAGTGCATCGCCACATAGATGGGCACCGATGCAAAAGTCGGCATCAATTAATGATTGATTAAAATGCCGACTGCCTTGCGCTAACGTATTGTCTTTAAACGGTATACTTAAACCAGAATACGGGTGGTCGAAGGCGCGCTATGGACGTGGCTCTCGCAGCTTGGGCCGATGATGCTGGCCAAGCGTAAGCTGGCGTCTCGCAAGTGCGAAGGCGCGTTCGGGTTTGCCGCCGGCCGGGCAAAAGAAAACGCCCCCCGGAGTGAACCGGAGGGCGCTGACGGTTAGGTCGGTCTGCAGCCTGAATTACTTGACTGCCTGACGAGCAACGTAAGGGATGTCGCCGCGGCCGATGCCGAGGTCGCTCAGCTCACGGTCGCTCATGCGGCCGAGTTCGTTGCAGGTCTGACGATACTTGCGCCAATTGTTGAAAGAACGTGCGAGGTTCATGATCCTATCCTTTCTAGGGTCGTGTGCCAGCGCTCATCTCTCTTGCTGGCCGTCATCTGATGCTCTGAAATATAATCGTTCTGAGCAGAAGTTACAGAGACAATGCTGCATCGCACCCATGCAGGGCATGCAAGCCTCTGTGCGACGGTACCCTCGCGCATGGCGCCGAAACGCATGGCGCAATCGGGTGGCGGTGGCTGGAGTTGTTGCCCAAAATCCAGGGCCGGAAAACAAACAACGCCCGCTGAGGGAGGAGATCCAGCGAGCGTCGCTTTGTTCTGATCGGCAACCGGGAGGAGGAGTGTCGCCGATCCAAATCGAGGGGCGCTGGGAGGAGGAGTGCGCCGCCCCGATCGATGAGTTGAAGATAGTATGGAGCTGGCCTGAGGTGTAGAGCCGATCCAGAATGGCACCTATGCACTGCGCGCATAGCGTTGCGCGAATACGGCGGTCGCGTGCACGAATAATGTGCAAGTGCGCGATGGCGGCAGCTAACACGTGGGAGGAGGGGCTGAAAACAATAACGCCCGCTGGGGGAGGAGGTCCAGCGAGCGTCATTTGAAGTGATTGGCAACTGGGAGGAGGAGTGTTGCCAATCTGATCGGAGGAGCGCTGGGAGGAGGAGTGCGCTCGACCGAATTCCATCGGGCCTTTCTCAGCAAGCTGAGGCGGGTGGCCGTTTCCGCTGGCGACCGTCGGGCTTCATGCCTTCGTTCGCCTTTGATGTTTTGAATATAGGAGCTTTAAATCGATTTGTGCAGTGCAATATCCGCATGGAAGATATGCGCCTTGCGCAAGCCGTTCATCAGTCCCAATCGGCGCAGGCCTCAGTCGCGAGAGAGCGATTGTATTTCCGCGTCGATACGTGGTTAGTTGGTGATGCAACCGGATCAATTCAAGCATCGGATTCTGAAGGCTGAGAGCAGGATGTACCGCGCACGTCTCGAGCGAGACTTCAAGCACTGGATCGACAAGGGGCTGCTGCAGGAGAACGCGGCGCGCGCCATGATTGCCGAGTATGACGGGCGCGAGTCGACATTCCGGGCGGGGCGCGTGCTACTTATGCTGGCGGCCCTTCTGCTATCCGCGTCGATCCTGCTGCTCGTTGCGGCGAACTGGGAGGAGTTGCCGCGCCTTGCGCGGGTCGCAGGCATCGTCGGCCTGGTCTGGGGCTTCCATCTTGCTGCCGCCTGGCTGCTCCAGAGCGGGCGGACGGCATTTGCAGCCGCAGCGCTGGTTCTGGGGGCGGCCGCCTTTGGCGGCGGTATCGCGCTCATCGGGCAGATGTATCATCTGTCGGGCGATGCAGCCGACGCGGCCCTGCTTTGGTTCGTCGGTGTCTGCGTTTCGGCACTCGCGTTCCGCTCCGCGGCAATGTCCGCGACCGCCGGCGGGCTCGCCTGCTTCTATTTCGGCACCATGTTGACGGAAAATGATTTCAGCACGGAGTTCGACTGGCGCTTGTGGTCGGTGCCGGTGCTTGCCGTGATTGTCGTTCTCCTGGTCCGCTTCACGGATGCGGGCAGGGCCCGGCATCTGGCCTATCTGCTCGTCCTTTCCTGGCTCGGCTGGCTTTATCTGGATAGTCCGTCACTTGCTTTTGCGGTCGGCCTCGCGGTCCTCGGCCTTGCGGCCTTTCTGGTGGCGACGCTCCCAGGATCGCCCCTGCGCCTGCTTGCGATCGATGCAGGGTCGGCGCCTGCATTCTACTCCTTCGCGCTTGCCCTGCTTGGCTTCACCGGGCTTCAATATGAGGCTGTCGGGCTGACGACGGAGGTTGCGACCGGAACAGGCACCTTGCTGGTGGCGCTTCTGGGCATAGCGCTTGCCGGTGCGCAGAACGGCGCAGTCCGTTATCTCGGCTACATCGCCTTCGCCGGCGAGCTTCTCTACCTAGCCTTCGAAACGCTCGGATCGATGCTTGGCACATCGGGATTCTTCCTGATTTCGGGTCTTGTCGTGGCGTGCATTGCATGGCTGGTCATTCGCATCGAGGGGCACATGGCCCGCACGCGTCAGGCGGAGGCTTCGCGATGACAGGCGGGACGTCGCGTAAACGTTGGCTGAACCCGCTGCTCGCCGCGCTGCTTGTCGCCGGCGTACAGACGGCGGCCCTTGGCTACATGATCGAGAGCAGGGCTTCGATCCTCAGAAACGGGCGGGACGTCCTTCTGAAGACCGTACCCGTCGATCCGCGCGACCTGCTCAGGGGCGACTACGTGATTCTGAGCTACGATATTTCCAGGTTGCAGCCGGAACTGTTCAAAGGTGCCTTGCCAACGCAATCGGGCGAGGTGGTGCTTTATGTCCGGCTGGAGAAGCAGTCCGACGGTTTCTGGGCGGCGACGGAAGCGTCGTTTCAGCCGCTGCCGCTGATCGGCGACAGCGTTGTACTCCGTTCGCTGCCATTCTCCTACTATCCGTCGGCGTCGTTGCCCTTGACTGTGGACTACGGCATCGAGCGTTTCTACGTGCCGGAGGGCGAAGGCCGCACGCTGGAGGAGGCGCGAAATGCCGAGGCGCTTTCCGTCAACATCCGCGTCGATGGCAAGGGCAGGGCGCAGATCCGTGAGATTGCGGTCAATGGAAGCCCGGTCTATGAAGAGCCCCTTTACTGAGGCTCCGTGGGGCGCTGCGATCCGTCGTGGAATTCCGCATTTTCCCTTTGATCCCGTCAAAACGAGTGATATAGAGACGCCGCGCTCGGGAAAGCCCTGAACTTTCAGCATGCCCATTGTATCCGCGGTATTCCGCTGGTTGGTCTTGCGGGAATACGGTCAGGCGGTGCGATTGTCTGAACGCGGGTATGGTGAAATTGGTAGACACGCCAGATTTAGGTTCTGGTGCCGCAAGGCGTGGGAGTTCAAGTCTCTCTACCCGCACCAGATCAGCGATCGCGCCCAAAGTCCGGATTCTGCGAGGATGAAGGGGGCTGGAGTGCCATTTTGCTTGCAAAACGGTTGCAGAACTGCGTAAAGCCACTCCCGGCAAATGGATCGGCTCACGTGCTCGCCAGACCTTTCGAAGGGGAAGAGCACAGTCAACGTGAAATGAAGGTTTGAACATGCAGGTTATCGAAACGCTCGCTCAAGGGCTGAAGCGCGAACTCAAGGTCGTTATCCCGGCCAAGGACATGGAAGCTCGGATGAACGAGCGCCTGGCCGAAGTGAAGGACCGTGTGAAGATCAACGGCTTCCGTCCGGGCAAGGTGCCGGTTGCGCATCTGAAGAAGGTCTATGGCAAGTCGATCATGGCTGACCTCGTCAACGAGATCGTCCGCGAGAAGCCGACCGAGATCCTTTCGGGCCGTGGCGAAAAGTCGGCGACCCAGCCGGAAATCGCGATGACCGAGGACGAGGCCGAAGCCGACAAGATCCTCAACGCCGAAGCTGACCTCGAGTTCACCGTTGCCTACGAAATCATCCCGGCGATCGAACTCAAGGACGTTAGCGGCATCAAGGTGACGCGCGAAGTCGTCGAGATCGCTGAAGACGAAGTCAACGAGCAGATCCTGAAGATCGCCGAAAGCGCTCGCAGCTACGAATCGAAGAAGGGCAAGGCTGCCGATGGCGACCGCGTCACCATCGATTACCTCGGCAAGGTCGACGGCGTTGCCTTCGACGGCGGCAAGGACGAAGACGCTGAGCTGGTTCTCGGCTCCAACCGCTTCATCCCGGGCTTTGAAGAGCAGCTCGTTGGCCTGAAGGCTGGCGACGAAAAGACCATCACCGTCACCTTCCCCGCTGATTACCCGGCCGCAAACCTCGCCGGCAAGGAAGCGACCTTCGACATCACCGTCAAGGACGTAGCAGCCGCTCAGGCCATCGAAATCAACGACGAACTGGCCACCAAGCTCGGCCTCGAATCGGCTGACAAGCTGAAGGAAATCGTCCGCGGTCAGATCGAGGGCCAGTACGGCAACCTGACCCGTCAGAAGGTCAAGCGTCAGATCCTCGACCAGCTCGACGAACTCTACCAGTTCGAAACGCCGGAGCGCCTCGTCGAAGCCGAATTCGAAAACATCTGGCGCCAGATCAACACCGACCTGCAGCAGGCCGGCAAGACTTTCGCTGACGAAGAAACCACCGAAGAAGAAGCCCGCGCCGAATACCGCAAGCTCGCTGAGCGTCGCGTCCGCCTCGGTCTCGTTCTCTCGGAAATCGGCGAAAAGGCCGGCGTTCAGGTCAGCGACGACGAACTGCAGCGTTCGCTGTTCGAACAGCTCCGCCAGTTCCCGGGCCAGGAAAAGCAGATCCTCGACTACTTCAAGAACACCCCCGGCGCCGCCGCTTCGCTGCGCGCTCCGCTGTTCGAAGAAAAGGTCGTCGACCACCTGCTCGGTGAAATCTCGGTAACCGACAAGACGGTTTCCAAGGAAGAGCTGACGGCTGACGACGAAGAAGGCGAAGGCAAGGCTGCCAAGAAGGCTCCGGCCAAGAAGAAGGCCGCTGCCAAGGCTGAAGCCGCCGAAGGCGAAGAAGCTGCCGCTCCGAAGAAGAAGGCTCCGGCCAAGAAGAAGGCCGCTGACGACAGCGCCGAGTAATCGGACCGAAGCCTTAGGAATCGAAAAGCCCTGCCGCTTGCGGCAGGGCTTTTTCATTTGTGGGGCGTCGATGAGGTCGCCGTCTCGCCCGCGCGTCGAGATCGTTTAACCGATGTCGAGGAGTAGGGCGCGGTGGTCCGATACTTCCGGCTCAGCGACGACATCGAAGCGGGTGACCTCAACCGCCCGATTCGCCAGCATGTAATCGGCAAAGCGGCCGCTCTTCAGATAGTGCGACGTCCGGGTGTCCGTGTGGCCGCGGGAAACCACGAGGTCGGTCAACCCCAACCCGGCAAGTGCCTCGAAGGTCGCGCTGTCCGGGAGCACGTTGAAGTCACCGCAGACGACGAGGCGCTCGTTGCCCGGCCAGACTTTGCCGATGAGGTTTATCAGCGCGTCTGCTTGCGCGTTTCGCGCCGGCGTGTCGCCTTTTCCGGAGACTTCTCTGAGGCCATGCATTTGAGCGATGGTGATTGCCGCGCCGGCATCGTGGTCGAAAAGGCGGATGCAATGCGCATTGCGCGCGCGCGGATGTGGACCCCAGCCCTCTGACGAGAAGCTGCCGTGGACAAAGCCGAGCGCCTGGCCGATGACGGAATGCGTTCGCCGGACAAAGGTCGCAAGGCCGAATTCCGAGGCCACGGGCCGGTCGTCGTCCAGCAGCGTGCCGCGTGCCGTTGGGCAGAAGAAGCCATCATGTCCCGAAAGCGCTTCCGCGATCTCGTCGAAGAGATTTGCCCGTTGCGGCAGTTCGACATCCGCGTCGCGATAGATCAGCCACTCGGCTTCGGTCATCGGTGAGCGTGCGATCTCCTGCAGGCACAGAACATCGGCGTCGACCTCCGCGAGATACTTCATCAACGGCGAATGGAGCTTGCCACCCCAGGCATTGAGCGAAAGAATGCGCATGGCGTTCATGTCTCTCTATCAAGAGCGGTAAAACTACCCGATTCGCTGGTCTTGTGGGCATGCGCGCAATCTTTGTGGGCCCGATGTAAAGCTGGCACGGAGACTTCTGACAGTGACGGAGCGGATTGCTCTCGTCACTCACCTATCGAACAGACCAAGGCTCTGAGACGTCGTTTCGACGTCTGACGAACGCTCAGATATGTCGCTCCCGACTTACGCTCTCGGCAACTCCTGCTTGATCTCGCCCATGCGGTTCCAGGCGTCGAGGCCGGCAATCTTGTAGGCCTCGGCAAGCGTCGGGTAGTTGAAGGTGTTCTCGACGAAATATTCCACTGTGCCCTTGAGGTTCAACACGGCCTGGCCGATGTGAACCAGCTCGGTCGCGCCTTCGCCGATGATGTGGACACCCAGCAGGCGCCGCGTCTTCATCGAGAAGATCATCTTCAGTAGCCCGGAATCGAGCCCCATGATGTGACCGCGCGAGGTCTCGCGAAAACGGGCGATGCCGCATTCATAGGGAATGCCGCGTTCCTTGACCTCTTCTTCCGAAAGGCCGCAGGTGGAGATTTCCGGCACGGCATAGATGCCGTAGGGGAAATATTTCTGCGGCTCCATGGCGATCGCGCCGATGGCAACGCGCGCCGCGATGCGGCCCTGTTCCATGGAGGTCGAGGCAAGGCTCGGGAATCCGACGACGTCGCCGGCGGCATAGATGTTCGGAACCGAGGTCTGGAACGTCTCCGGATTGACCTTGAGCCGCCCGCGGCTGTCCGCTTCCAACCCCGCCGCAGGCAGGTTGAGCGTGTCGGTGGCACCCATGCGCCCGGCTGCGAAGAGCACCATGTCTGTGGTGATCCTGCGGCCGTTGTCGAGTGTCAGCAGAACCTTACCATCGTCGAGCCGTTCGACCTTGTCGGCCTTCTGCCCGAGGTGCAGCTTCATGTTGCGATCGCGCAGTTGGTAGGTGAAATCCTCGACGATCTCCTTGTCGATGAAATCGAGCATCGTCGTCTTGGGATCGATCACCGTCACGTGCGTGTCGAGCGCGCTGAAGATCGTCGCATATTCGATGCCGACGACGCCGGCGCCGATGACAACGAGCGAACGCGGTAGTTCTGCGATATCGAGCAGTTCGTCACTGTCGAGCACGGTTTTGCCGTCGAATGGCATGTAATCCGGGCGGAAAGGCTTCGTGCCGACGGCAAGCATGATGCTGGTGCCTGAAACAAGCAGGGTCTCGCCGTCGTCCTTGACGACCTCGAGCGTGGTGGGATCGACGAAGCTTGCCTTGCCGCGCATCTGTTGCACGCGGTTGCGGGCAAACTGGTGCTCGAGAACCTCGACCTCGTGATTGAGGGTAATGATCAGCCGTTGCCTCAGATCGTCGGCGCTGATCTCCTGCTTGACGCGATAGGCGCGCCCGTAGAAGCCCCGCTCGCGCCAGCCGGAAAGATTGAGCGCCGTCTCACGCAGCGTCTTGGAGGGGATGGTGCCCGTATGCACCGAGACGCCGCCGACGCGTTTGCCCTGTTCGATGACGAGGACCTTCTTGCCGAGTTTGGCTGCCTGGATGGCACCGCGGCGACCCGCAGGCCCGCTTCCGACGACGATGAGATCGAACTGGTTCATGGGCATTTCCGTTTGAAGGGAAGAATCGTTGTGCATTGCGAAAACTCTCGCTCGCAGGGTTCTATACCGTCAAAGGCACGGTTTGATGAAGTGGTTTTCATAGCCGAAGCAACCGGATGAGAATATAAGGGAATGCGCGTATGCTTGGCTTCGTTACGACATGCCGAGCCCATCGGTGTCGTATTTGCCTGGGAGGCTGACGATGGGATTGGAGCTTACGAACAGAGCCGTGCCGCAGCTCGACGGGGAGGTCCTCGCTGCACCGCCAGAGCACCGGCCGGGTGTAGTCGCCGCAGCAGTCTACGAGAACGGCGTGAGGGTTCGCGATATCCGCATCGAAGATGCCGGTATGTGGCGGTCGCGGCCGGGTACCGTGATCTGGATCGGCCTGCATGAGCCCGATGCGGATCTGCTCCATCAGGTTCAACGGGAGTTCGACCTGCACGATCTGGCGATCGAGGACGCCTGCAAGGCGCATCAACGGCCGAAACTCGAGATTTATGGCGACTCCATCTTCGTCGTGGCACGCACCGCCCACATGGTCGGCGACGAAATCGCCTTCGGCGAGACCCATCTCTTCGTCGGGCGAGGCTATGTCGTCTCCGTCAGGCACGGCGCGTCGACATCTTACATGGCAGTTCGCCAGCGCTGCGAATCGTCGCCGGCCGCTCTCGCCCACGGCGAGAACTACATCCTCTATTCGATCCTGGATTTCATCGTCGACAACTACATGCCAGTCATCGAGGCGATCCACGAAGAGGTCGAGGAGCTCGAAGACCGCCTGTTGCGAGAACGCCTGCTCAAGCGCGATATCGAACGTCTCTATCTGCTCCGCCGCAATCTCCTGCGACTGCGCAATGCGGTCGTGCCTCTTGTCGACGTCTGTCGTCGGCACGAGCATATCGATCTTCCGGGCATGGATGCCGCGCTGCAGCCACTCTTCCGTGACGTTACGGACCATGTGCGCCGTGTCCAGGAGGATATCGATGCCCTGCGCGAGGTTCTTGCTTTCACCTTCGAGGCGAGCCTGATGATCGGGCAGTCCGAACAGACGGAGATTTCACGAAAGCTCGCGTCCTGGGCCGCGATTCTCGCTGTGCCGACGGCAATCGCCGGTATTTACGGCATGAACTTCGACGACATGCCGGAGCTCAAGTTCCGCTACGGCTACTTCATCGTGCTGGCTGTGATTATCGGACTATGCGGTACGCTCTACCGCTTCTTCCGCCGCGCGAAATGGCTTTAGCCCTGAGTACCAAACCGGCCGACTTTGCCAATTCCGAACTTGGAGGATGTCGTGGCGAGCCTTCTGGAAACGCTTGGTGACCTGATCGGTACGAACTGGAAGCACCGCGACGTGACCAAGCGGTATTCGCGCACCTATGTGTGCCGCTGTGGCAGTCACATCTTTTTCGGCAACACCCTTTGCAACAACTGCCAGGCACCTCTCGGATATCTGCCGGGTGAAGACGTGCTGATGCCGCTTGAACCCGGCCCGCAGCCGGACACTTGGGAAGCGAGTGGCGGGCGGCCATTGCTGAAGTATTGCAGCAACCGTGACACTGCCGCGCAGTGCAACTGGATGCTGACGGCGAGCGAGCCGAGGTCCCTTTGCATCGCCTGCGGGCTGAACAGGACCATTCCGAATCTCGATTGCGAGGACAATGCTCGTCACTGGGGGTTGATCGAGGTGGCAAAGCGAAGGCTGGTGTCGCAATTGCTGGCGCTCGGCCTGCCCGTGAAGTCCAAGGTCGACGAGGACGAGAAACACGGCTTGATGTTCGATTTCCTGCGCTCGCCGGAGAACGGGCCGCGCGTGTTGACCGGACACGCCGATGGTTTGATTACGGTCAATATCGAAGAAGCGGATTCTGTTCAGCGAGAGAAGATGCGGCTCGAACTGCATGAACCCTATCGCACGCTCCTGGGCCACTTTCGACACGAGGTCGGCCACTACTATTGGAATCGGCTCATTCTCAACGGCCCTTGGCTGGAGCCCTTTCGCACGCTCTTCGGCGATGAGCGCGCCGACTATGCGGCGGCGTTGAAGGCGAACTATGAAAACGGCCCACCTGCAGACTGGGCCGATCGGTACATCAGTTCCTATGCTTCCACACATCCCTGGGAAGACTGGGCCGAAACCTGGGCGCACTACCTGCATATGATTGATAGCCTCGGCACGGCATTGGGGTTTGGGCTCGATGCAGAGGATATTGAAGCGATTATCGAGCCGTTTGAGCGCGACGCGTTGTATGCGCCCGACGACACCGGCGCTGACGGGTTTCTGTCGCTGCTGAATTCCTGGATCGAGATGACGATGGTGCTCAACGAATTGGCGCGCAGCATGGGCCAGCCGGACTTCTACCCCTTCGTGATGTCGAAAGCCGCGGTAGCGAAACTGCAGTTCGTGCATATGGTCGTTGAGGAATCTCGCTCGGCGGGGACCGAGTCTGTGGCAACTGGCTTTTTCGGGTAATTACCTTCGCTATCGTATTGCAGGTGAATGGCGTCACCACCGGCTGGTAGCTCAGCCGCGCGAAATGGCTGGGAGGCCAGCGCGATCAGAACAGCCGTAAGCCTTTTAGACTGACGTGCCCGTCCTTGCCGATGATGATGTGATCGTGCACGGCGATCCCCAGGGGCTTTGCCGTTTCGACGATCAGCTTCGTCATGTCGATATCGGCGCGCGACGGGGTCGGATCGCCGGATGGATGGTTATGGACCACGCAGACTGTTCGTATAATGCGTTGAAATAATTATCAAAATATCGTTTTTTAGAAGAGATGGTGCCGTGAATTGGGGTATGCAGAAGATGCCTTCCCGTGATTATCACGCCCGATCATACATGTCTTCGCTGGGTCGTTTCGAAGCACCTGACCGCACTCTATTCTCTTCACCCAAGCCCCAAGCTCGCTGATGGGATACACTACACCTTTGCCAGACTTTACCAAAGACGCCCCAACGCGCATCACCCGCCAGTCCCACGGCGTCCTGCCCCACAGTGTCACCGGCGCTATTCGTTACTCGCGCTATCCCCCGCCTCGGGATGCGAAGCGTGATCGCCTTGCGGTTTTGATGGACGCTTCGCCGCGGCCATCGCGTCTCGAAACGCATTTGTCACGAAGTCTTCGCCGTTTTCGGATGTCTGTCCTCTTTCTGTCAACACAGCCCTCGCCTCGTTGGTCATCTCCATAATGTTCGACATCGACCTGGCATGGGCGATCGCCGGCTCGCTCCCGACTGGCGTTCCGCCATTTTGGAAGAGGTATGTCTGCAAACGGTATACTTGGGCGACGATGTCGCCCGCGTTGCCATTGTGGCTAGCGTCGACGTCTTCAAAAATCAGGGGCGCGTCGAGATCGAAGATCGGACGCACTTCATCATCGAGTTGCTGAAATATGACTCCGGCTCCCCGCGTGCGATCCGACATGTGGCTCAAGTGGTAGCTCTCGTTCTGTCGCAACGGACCCAAAAACTCCCCTCCGGTGCCGCGCTGGGCGATGGGTTGCACGATACGGAGGGCAGCCTTCGCAAGAGGATAGTCCAGAATCGGATGGGCAATTTTTCTGGTCATCGCGTAACCGATGAAGGCCACCTGTCCCGCGAATTCGCCGTCGATGTACCTCTCGACACGTTCTGGATGCCAAAAGCCGCAGCTTCTGGAAAAGGCGTAGTCACTGGAGGCGTTGAACAGGATTATGTCATTCACCCTGAGGGCGAAGCAGCTGGGCTGGTGTTGAAAAATGAGGCTCTCGATGCCGAAGGCGTTCAGTCCTTTCTCCTTCCCATCGAGCGTATAGAGGTAAAGCAGTCGATCCTTCGTGCCGATTCTATTCCCGACGTGGAGATGGGGATCGATGGTTTCTGTGGTCCCTTGCATGATGATCTGATGCAGCCACAAGCATATGCGAACTTTGTCGAGCCAATCCAGGAGGACGAAAGCCTCACTAGAGGTTATCGGCTGTCGATCCAGCAGTGCGAGTACGATCGGCTTCACGGCTGCTTCAAGAGCGCTGTACTCAAGATTGCATGCCTCGCACGCAGGCATAACCAGAGCCGACCATGAGAACCTGATCGGCTTGCCCGACTGAGGATCTATGGCCATCGTGACCACCCGGCTTGGATCGCCGGTCAACTCGAGGAGCCATTTGGGGACGATGTGTTCTCTATTCTTGTTGGCGGGCGGCTGACCACAAAAGACGCACTGACGCTTTTTTACGCTCTGTGGTTTGCTCACTCAGCAGGCCCTCGCCATCTTCACATCTGCGCCATATCGACGCTGCTCCTGCAACGTAGATCTTCCGCTCTCATTGTCTCCACGATAATATTGAGGTCGGGATCTGGCGTGACATTTGCGGTTTTAAACACCGGTAATCAGTAACGAGCATGTGCTAAATGCACAACGCTTCCTCCTGCCCAAAACCACAGCGGCGAAGTCGCGGAAAGATCAGTGGAAGATCGAGTTTCGGTTATTTTGTGGTGGAGTGCATGTGGGAGCTGCCGCGGCGGGTGTTTGACATCTACCCTTGGCGGGATCTCGCGCGGATCGGCCCTGAGCCGCCGTTGCGCCCCTGGACCCGGCGACCAAGCGGCGGCCCCTTGGCCTGGCGCGCTCAGACAATGGGAGTATCGAGAGGATCGCGGTGGCACGAGTTTTTACGCGCGAAGAATTTTACGAGATGGTCTGGTCCAGGCCGCTGACGCATTTGGCCAAAGAATTCGCGATATCCGATGTCGCGCTTCACAAGATCTGCAAGAGGCACGGCGTCCCCAACCCAACGCTCGGCTGTTGGGCGAAAATGGCGGCCGGGCAAAAGGTCAACCGGACGCTGCTGCCGAAAGCTGACGCACGGACATTGGACAGGATCACGATCGCCGACCTTAGCCGCCAGTGCGCGGCGCTTGCCGACGTGCGCGAGCAGGCGCGGATCCTTGCGTGGTAGGCTTCTCGTGACCTGTCTTGATCATTATCGCTGACCATCGTCGCTTTCTGTGGGATGCCTCGGAGCACGACAACGAATCTTATTCGTTTCATCCCAAGCATCAAGGTCCACAACCGGATAAAGGATCGCTCTGCCGATTTTCACGAAAGATGGCCCAATCTGTTTCGCTCGCCAGTTACGGAGTGTGCCAACAGAAATTCCGCTGCGATAGCGTTCGGCGACTTCCTCTGCGGTAAGATATTTCTCCTCAGCCATGTATCCTCTCTGTTCGGTAGCGATCTACGATCGTGCGACGGTGAGGAACGCAAAGCGTGTTATTGATGAGTATCCCGATCACCATCCTGCTCGCGGATGATCGGCACTTCACGGTGCCTCATGGACAAGCATGTAGTGGTGATTCCTCATTTGGAAGGTCGATTCGGTCGTAGTAGGGCGTGCGGTTAGCGGCGGCTAAAAATCGGCGGGGTCCGCTTCGAGGCCCATCGTGACATTGGTGAACGGCGCAACCTCGCGACAGCCGACGCGCATAAGGGCAACAGATGTAGTGACGCCGCTGGCCGAGGAACCGGCAGCTCAATAAGCGATACAGCGAGTTGCTAGGGATCAGGCCCGTAAACAGCGAGAAAGATGGCTACCCCCCGCACCACACGCTGTTCGATTTCTTCAATCGTCAACGGCTTCCGGACATTTAGCTTGATTTCCAGATTGACGAAGCCGAGCCAAAGGCCTGTGAGTTCATCAGCAGCTCGAACCGCGTCCGAAACGTCCAGGGATCCGCATTCAGCGGCATAAACAATCAGTTCCGTTAGAAGCCGTTGAGCACGGCCAGGCCCCATGTCAAAGAATCGACGCGCCACGTCCGCGCGGTCTGAAAGCGATGCGATAAGCCGATCCCAGCCGAGCAAGTCACGGCTATTGATGAATTTCACATAGCGCAGTCCGAAATCGAGTAACGCGTCGGGTATCTCCATCTCTTTGATGGTTTGGAAGTCTTCGTCGATAATAGTGTTATTAGATTCTCGTCGGATTATTTCTTCAATCAATCCGTCTTTGTCCGTGAAGTTTCCATAGACGGTGGCTTTCGCAACGCCTGCCGCCGCAGCGACCTCGTCCAATGTGACGTCAGGCCCATTCGAAAGGAAGAGGCTGCGCGCCGTTTCCAGCACAGCAGTCCTCTTAGCATCGTCCTTCGGTCTACCTCGCGTGCGCTTCATTTCAACCATTAGATGCCTCTGCCTCAAGTGCGATATTTACGAAATAACCGAAAGACTCGCGGCGACGGCCAAACCTCCCACCACTGTGATGTGCTCGAGGGCGATCTGAAGCTCACTGACCTTCTTGCGGCCCTCGAACCGCCAAAACGCGTGACCGTAAGGAATGGTGAGCAGCGTAAATCCCGCCAGAGCGGCAGCTCCTAACCACCCAAGGCCGGCAAAATTGGTGATGAGCAGAGCTGACCCGATCAACTGACAAGCGATCGTGGCTGCCGCGAAGAGCCGAGGAAACGGCAAGTTAACCTCCACGACCTCTTGCACGACGGCGTTGAACTTAAAAACCCCGAAGAGCCCCGCAATCCAAAAGAGCGAGGTCAAGACCACCTTGGCTGCGATGGCGAAGTGGGGGTGCGATAGTGCGATGATCACGAAATTTTCCATGAGACTCTCTAATTAGTAGACGCTTTAGTTTGGTATATATATTCGAGACGAACAAGTATGGAAAATGCGCCTGCGACATTTTGGCGGTTGGCGCTTGAACATGACGGTGATCGCCGGTTCCCAGATTTGGGCGAGGTTGCGTCGAAACCGGCATGGTTGGGTGGTCGAGATGCAAGCCGGGTTCAGATGACGAGATCGGGCCGCTGAAGATCGCCGCGAGGGATTAGGGGCCTCTTCGTAGCTCGGACATAAGGGAGTGCGATCCCACCCTTCCACCCGGCATCCGATCGAACGCTTCAAACCACTCGAGGCAAGCAATCGTGGGCGTCCAGGAAGGCCGTTAAAGGTAAGCCGAACGGGCTTTACGCCTCATCGCGTGCTTCGGGCATGGAGCCAGTTCGATGAGTGTTCCGGATGAACCCGTGGCACACGGAGAATTGTGCTATCGCGGCATGTCTCAGTCGGGCCGTGTTCGGCTGAGCAGATCGACAAGACGTGACAGCTCGCTCTGGTCGAGACTGGCATATCCGACCCGAAATGCCTCGGGGGCGCGCGAAGCGTCTAGCGCGAAACGCAGGCCCGGTGTGACCGCCAGGCCCGCGCGATGCGCATTGAATGCCCATGTTTCGGCGCTGAGGCCAGAACGCAGACTGATCCAAAGAGCAAGGCCGCCAGCGGGGGTCTCGAATGTTACTTCGCTACCCAGGCGACTGATCAACCTCTCCGCGAGATGGTCTCTCCTTGCTTGGTAAATGCGGCGAGCCTTGCGAGCGTGCCGTCGAAGCGCGCCGTCCTCGATCAGTCCTGCAAGCGCCTGTTCGAGCGGCAGATCGCCCTGCCGGTCGATCGCTTCGCGCCGATCCACCATGCGAGCAAGGATGTCCGAACGCGCCGTGACGTATCCTACGCGCACGGCGGGGGCGAGCAGTTTGGAAAGCGATCCGATATAGATGACTGGCAACTCCACTTCCGCTCTAACTGCCAAGGGAAGCACCGGACGGCCGTCGAAGCGATACTCATGGTCGTAGTCGTCTTCGATGATCGTCAGACTGCGGTAACGTGCGATGTCGAGCAACTTCAATCTGCGGCCAGCGCCAAGCGTCACTGTGGTTGGATACTGGTGGTGGGGCGTCACATAGATGGCTCTTAGACGTGGTTCTCGGTCGGCGATGGACGCCAGGCGGGAGACGTCGATACCTTGGCCATCGACGGGCACGCCGATCACCTTCGCCCCCGCTGCGCGGAACGCCGCCCAAGCGAGCGGATATCCCGGGTCCTCGACCGCAATGGCTTCGCCCGGCTCAATGACCGCAGAGGCCGCGAGGAACAGGCCCATTTGGCTGCCTCGGGTAACGAGCAAATCGGAAGGCGGTGCTATCAGCCCGCGTTCACTCTCCAGATAATCGGATAATGCCTCGCGGAGCGAGAGCGCGCCACGCGGATCGCCATAACCAGTGTCTGACAGAAAAGCCGGCCCCAAAAGCGCCCGGCGAAAGGCGCGTCCCAGCTCGCTGCGAGGCATAAGTCTGGAATCTGGCGCACCATCGGTTACGCGAAGCGGCGACGGCGCTCTCATTTCTGTTCGTACGGCGTTCGCTGGCGCAGATTTGCGGTCCGCGTCGTTCGCTGGCCTTAGATCAGGCAGATCGCGAGCGACG
Organism: Ensifer adhaerens; assembly: GCF_020035535.1. Lineage (NCBI taxonomy): Bacteria > Pseudomonadati > Pseudomonadota > Alphaproteobacteria > Hyphomicrobiales > Rhizobiaceae > Ensifer > Ensifer adhaerens. Next base: position 1,367,621 of record NZ_CP083349.1, read on the forward strand.
AACGTCCCTCGCGATGGCTCCGCCACGAGCCAGCCCTGCATGGTCAATTCATGATAGGCCGCATCGACGGTATTGCGATGAACTTTCAGACTCCTTGCAAGGGCGCGAGTTCCTGGCAACGCTTCGCCCGGCTTTAGGCGGCCGCGCTCGATTTCGCGAACAATGGAAGCAACAATGTCTAGGAAAATTGGCTGCTTACCGTCGCGCGAGAGTTCAATCGTGATGTCGCGGCGTGCGTTCAACCGGCCTATCCATATTTCCAAAACCGGCCCTCAACACTAGGCCGGTTAAAAGGTATTGCATGAGAACGATGTCATCGCAATCCCGCGTTGGCCGGAACAAAGAGGTCGGAGCATGGCTGAGAAAGCAGTATTTTATCACGCCGGATGTGCAGTGTGCGTTGATGCGGAGCAACGCCTTGCGGGCGCAGTCGACAAGAGTCGTTATGACGTCGAGATCGTTCATCTCGGCGAAAACAGCAAACGTATCGACGAAGCGGAACGCGCCGGTGTCAAGTCGGTCCCCGCTTTAGTGATTGCAGGCGCCGTCTATCACATCAATCACGGCGCCGACCTCTCGGCCCTTCGCTGAGTGCTATCTCGACGGAGATTCCGAGATGCTGAAAACGGCGGTCGCCATCCGGCACATCCATTTCGAGGATCTCGGAACCTTCGAAGCCGTCCTTAGCGCCGCCGGCTACAGGATCCACTACTACGACTTAGGCATCCATGAGCTTTGGACGCTCGACCCGTTGCTTAGCGACTTGCTTGTCGTTCTGGGGGGGCCTGTCGGGGTCTATGAGACGGATACCTATCCTTTCCTCGTCGAGGAACAGCGGCTTTTGAAGGCAAGGCTGGCGGTTGATCGCCCGACGTTGGGCATCTGCCTGGGCGCGCAGCAGATTGCAGCGACGCTCGGCGCGAAAGTCGAGTCAATGGGAACGAAGGAGATCGGCTTCTCGGAGCTGGCCTTGACGGATGCGGGGCGGGTTGGGCCGCTTAAGCATCTGGAAGGCGTCCCGGTGCTGCATTGGCACGGGGACGCCTTCCAACTTCCCGATGGCGCGGAAACCCTGGCTACGACAGCTCTTTGCGGGGCGCAGGGCTTCGCCCTCGGTCGCAATGTTCTCGGACTCCAATTCCACCCCGAGGTTGACGCTTGCGTGGGCATCGAGCGCTGGCTGATCGGTCACGCCGCTGAGCTGACTGCTAGCGGCATTGATCGGGATGGCTTGCGCGCGGACGCAGTCCGGTTCGGGCCGGTGTTGCGTAATGCCGCTCGCAAGATGTTCGCCGAATGGCTGCAGGGGCTCGCGGAATAACGGCCTCAAACGATCAATTGGTTGCACGTGCCAGCGGGCAGGACGGGTGGCCGACTGAGGGAAAAGCGAATGGCTGAAGTCGCCGTCAATCTCGCAGCAGTCAGGCAAACGATAGCGGACGCTGCAGTGCGCTCGGGCCGCTCGCCCAATGCAGTGCGCTTCGTTCTCGTGACCAAAACCGTCGCGCCCGAACGGGTGCTCGAAGCTATCCGCGCGGGTGCGAATGATCTCGGCGAGAATAAGGTGCAGGAAGGACGATCGAAGGCCCAAGCCTTATGTGGTGAGGCTGTCCATTGGACGATGATCGGTCATCTCCAAAGCAACAAGGTGAAGGACGCGCTACGCTTTGCCGAGGAGGTTCAGTCTCTCGACCGGCTGTCGCTGGCAACGGCGCTCGAAAAAAGGCTTCAATATCTCGGGCGCGGCCTCGACGTGCTGGTCCAAGTCAACACATCCGGCGAAGCCAGTAAATATGGTCTGCGACCAGAGGACGTGCCGGCATTTCTGCGGGAGCTCCGCGCTTTCGATGCGCTGCGCCCAAAGGGCTTCATGACTCTTGCAACTTTTACGCCCGACGAGGTGGAGGTGAGGCGCTGCTTTCGCTTGCTTCGGCACATTCGCGACCGCGCAAAAGCCGAGGCACCGCAGGGCGGAAGCCTCGTTGACCTCTCCATGGGCATGTCGGGCGACTACGCTTGGGCTATCGAAGAAGGCGCGAGTATCGTCCGCGTTGGCCAGGCTGTGTTTGGGCCGCGGCCGGTTCCAGATTCTCATTATTGGCCAGGCGCGGCGGGAACTGCCTGATGCTGGTCATCCCAATTCAAAGCCAGGTCATCCACGGCCACGTCGGCAACAGCGCGGTGGTCTACCCATAGTGACGCAACGACAAGAGTGAGCGCGAGTTTGGGGCGGCTTACTACGTAATAGGCTCCGGTCGGGACAAGGTCAAAAGCAGAGTCCGGAACAAGCCCGGACTCCACCATCACCAATTGAGCTCGAACTTGACGTCTCGCTGGGAGATTAGGTGTTCAAGTCACGTCCCCGTGTCTCGGGGAGGAAAAGTGCACCCACAACCGCAGTAAGTCCCGCGAAAGCTACGGTATACCACAGCCCCCCAAATACGTCGCCAGTCGCAATCACGACTGCCGTTGCGACGAACGGCGCGAAACCACCAATCCACCCATTCCCGAGTTGCAAGGCTACTGAAACACCGCTGTAGCGTATGCGCACAGGAAAGAGCTCCACCAGAAGCGCTCCTAACGGTCCGTAAACCATGGTGGCAAGGAGCACCAAGGAGAAGAGGATCGCGATTACTATCGGTCCATTGGGTTCCACAGGAGCATTCGGAGCAGGCAGACCGCGTGTCGTCAGAGCAGCAAATAGCTTTGCTTCGTCGTAGGCCTCAAGCACGCCATCGTTCAATTGAACCCGAAGTGCCTGAGTGCCTGCCTTAATCGTATAAGGAACCGCTCGGGCCGTAAGAAGCGCCTTGGCCTTTTGGCACTGTGTCGTCGCCTCGGGGCTGAACAATTGCCCAATGAAAGACTGATCGTGGTGGCAGTCGTTTCCGATAAGATGAACGGAAGTTTGCGCGCGGAATTGGGCAAGTGCTGGATTGCCATAAGTACCGAGCGCTTGAAAAAGCGGTATGATCAGCAAAGCGGAAAGTGCACAGCCTGTAACGACGATCCATTTGCGCCCGACCCTGTCGGAGAGCCACCCGAAGAACAGGAAGAATGGCGTGCCTAACGTGAGCGCAATCAGGAGATAAAGGTTCGCCTGATCGTGCGTCATTTTCAGCGTAGTGGTCATGAAGTAGAGGCTGTAGAAGTGGCCGGTGTACCAGATAACCGCCTGGCCAGCGACGACGCCAAAAATTGCAACAAGAACGAGGCGCAGATTGCGGCCATCAGCCAAGGTCTCTGCAATCGGATTTTTCGACCCCTTGCCTTGAGCCTTCATCTGCTGAAAGACCGGAGATTCGTGGAGTTTTAGGCGAATGTAAAGTGAGAGAATTAGAAGCATTATTGATCCGACGAACGGCAACCGCCAGCCCCAGTTCGCGAAGGCCTCTGGCGACATCGAAGATCGGCAAAGAACGATAACGATTAGAGAAAGGAACAGGCCAAGCGTGGCAGTGATCTGGATCCAGCTGGTCGTTAAACCGCGGCGGTCTATATCGGAATGTTCCGCAACATACGTCACGGCACCACCAAACTCGCCGCCAACGGCCAGTCCTTGCAGTAGGCGTAAACCTACGAGCAACGCAGGAGCCGCCCACCCGATTGTTTCGTAAGTTGGCAGGAGGCCGATCGCAGCCGTCGCCAATCCCATGACCAGCATCGTCACCAGGAAGGTCTTTTTTCGGCCAACGACATCGCCGAGACGGCCAAATACGACAGCGCCGAACGGTCGAAGAACAAATCCCGCGCCAAACGTTGCCAGAGCCGCGAGTAGGGCCGCGGTTTCGTTGCCCTTTGGGAAGAAGAGCGTGCTGAAAAAGGCGGCAAGCGAGCCATAGATGAAGAAGTCATACCATTCAAAAACAGTCCCCAGCGCAGCCGCGAAAACCGTTCGCTTCGTGTTGCGGTTAAGGGCGTCGGTGTACTCTACAGCTTTGGATGAAATTCCATGAACAGACATCGTTGTGCCCTCGCTTTAAACCGCATGCTGCGAACGGCCTTGAGAGGTCGCAGCACTAATGCGTTGTTCAACAGTGTTCAGATACGCGGTCAGGACTTCGTTGAAGCGGCGAGGGGCCTCGAGCATTGGAAAATGCCCCGCATCTTGGATCACCTCCAGCGTGCTATCCGGTATGCCTTCCGCTAGGGCAACGGACTCTCGCGGTGGAGTTATGATATCCTCGTTGCCAACCACGATTAGAGTCGGCACTGTGATATCGCGAAGATAGGCACGACTATCTGACGCATTGAGCGAAGAAATTGCCTCGCGCGCTACGAAGGCGGGTGTTTGCGAAACCTCTTGTTTTGCAAAGTCGACGAGTTGCCGCGTGGCGGTACTGCCAAACGATCGCTCAATGACGTTCTGACTCGCCTCCACTACGCCGAGATCATCGATCGCTTTCAGAACATTGTTGACGTTCACGTCCTCCCCCAACCCATGTGGAGTCGCCCCTACAAGCACCAGGCCGCGCACCCGTTCAGGGTGGGTGAGCGTGAAGTTTTGAGCGATGGTTCCACCCATTGAAAGGCCGACGAGAATAGCGCTTTTAATTTCCAGATCGTCGAACACCTTCAGTAAATCGGATACAAAAGCCGGGATCGTATAATGGCGCTCCGAAGGTCGGGGAGATACCCCATGCCCGGGCAAGTTGATGCGGATGACTTTGTATTGAAATGAAAAAGCGCCGACCTGTTCTCGCCAGAACTCGGCCGTTGTCGTGAATCCATGGACGAACACGATCGCTGGACCTGTGCCTGATATGCACACGATTGTGTCGCCAATCTCGATTGTCTCCGTAGGCATCATATTTGCTCCCCATTAGGTTGTTACGCCACGACACATCGCAAGCCGCGGGCCAGATTTTCATCTCACCCGAATTCACCCATAACTCGCTGAAATTACTCGGCTTTGCAGCCCGTCCGACAACAAGGCGAGGCTCTTCGTTTTCCAAATAGTCTCACGAAGCGAACACTTTTCGTCTCGTATTTGAGACAGGGAGCCTGTATGATCCTGGCAGGGCAATTAGCGCTGAAACAATCCGACAGGTTGAGATGGCACTTCCGGAATGGCTTGCAGGATCATCGGAAGAGGCTGGTTTTCTCCGGCTCGTCCTCGATCATGTCTCCGACTGCCTAGTGGCCGTCGATACCGAAGGAGCAATTGTTCTCATTAACGAGCCCTACTGCCGCCTGCTCGGCGGTGAAGCGGAGGATTTTCTTGGCCGACACATAACCGACGTAGTGGGTCCGCAAACCAAACTTCATTTCGTTGCGCGTGGGGTCGGCACTCACGTCGGATATCCACTTGAAGTGCATGGTCATAAGCTCGTGACGAAGCAGGTCCCCGTGCACAAGGACGGCAGGATCATTGGAGCCGTCGGCCTAGCGTTGTTCTCCGACTACGACGCTTTGAAAAAGACGTACAGCCGGATATCGAAGGCGGAACTTGCCATTCCATCGAAACCGAAAGCTTGGCAGTCGAAGTTCGGCCCAGACGAAATTATCGGCACCGGGCAGGTAATGGACGCACACCGGGAAACGCTCAAAGTGGCGGCTGCCTACGATCTGCCAGTTATGATCTTCGGAGAGACCGGCGCGGGGAAGGAGTTGTCAGCTCATTCGATCCATGCGCTGTCGGAGCGAAGTGCCGGTCCATTCGTATGGGTGAACTGCGCGTCGATTCCGAGTGAACTCATCGAAGCGGAACTTTTCGGTTACGAAGGTGGCGCCTTCACTGGCGCCCGCAGCCAAGGTAAACCGGGTAAGGTTGAGCTCGCCGCCGGCGGCGTTCTGTTCCTCGACGAGATCGGAGACATGCCGCTATCGCTCCAGGGGAGTTTGTTGCGAGTTCTGCAGACGGGAGAGATTGTCCGCGTTGGCGGCACAAGTCCGGTCACCATTGACCTTCGGATCATCTGTGCAACCAACAAATCGCTCGCGGACTTGGTTCGGTCGGGCCGCTTCCGCGAAGACCTCTATCATCGCCTTAGCGTGCTGCCGATAAGTGTACCCAGCTTGCGAGAAAGAGACGATCTGTCGCATCTTGCGGATCGTCTCTTGATAAGAATTGCTGCCAACCTCAGAAAGCCACCGCCAACTCTGACGGCAGAAGATCGCAAATTGTTGTCGGTTCACACATGGCCCGGCAACGTTCGCGAATTGGAAAACGCACTGACGCGCTTCATCGTAACTGGCAAGCTATCCATTCTATCGTTGAATGAGCATCGTCACTTATCCTTCTCCGATGCGGAAAGCGACTTGAGGACACGTTTGCGATCTGAAGCCCATGCTTCAATTCGTTCCGCCCTCGAACAGACCCGAGGCAACAAACAGCACGCCGCTAAGCTACTCGGCATAAGCAGGGCGCAGTTTTATAGATTATGGAAAGAGCTCCCCTTATCTTAAAATACGCTACGGTATCGAGAACCTTCGCCATGGTGGGGTGCTACCGCGGTTCAGCGTTGCCCCAATTACAGGAAGGTGTAACGACTCCCATATTGGCACTTTCCTGACTTTAAATACGTGAGTCCGCAAAGTTTTCAGCTCATCGCAACTGGATGTGGTGTTGGATAGTTTGGGGCAGGCTACCGAGCAACGGGTGCGCTAACGTGGTGTTTCCTGCTCGTGGCGGAAGCTGGCACGATATTGTAGTGGCGTAACGCCAAGCCGTTCCTTAAAGATATCATGCATCCGGTCGGCCCTACCAAAGCCGCAATCGAAGGCGACGGCCTTAAGCGGAAGGTCGTTCGCTTCGAGCATCGCACGGGCCGCGTCCACCCTGGCGCGTTCAATGAATTCGTGAGGCGTGATCCCAGTCTCTTGCACGAAGTGTCGTGCAAGGTTCCGAGCGCTCATGCCAACGTGCTGTGCCAGGGTTTGCAGGGTGTGGCGAGCGGCAAGAGCGCTCATGACATGGTTTTGCACGCGGCTCATCGGCGACTCCGGATCTGCGGGCGCCGATAGATACGGGCTAAACTGGGACTGCCCGCCCTGTCGTTGCGCAACGACGACCAGCCGCTTCGCCACGGCAACAGCGATAGGATGCCCGTAGCGTTCCGCAACCAGCGCCAACCCCAAATCGATGCCGGCTGTGACCCCGGCAGACGTGAATAGGCGTCCGTCTCGAATGTGGATTCGATCGTGTACCACCGTGGCGGCGGGAAAGCGTTCAGCGAGTTTCTGTGCGTTCTGCCAGTGTGTCGTCACGCGCTTTCCGTCGAGTAGGCCAGCATGGCCCAAGGCGAAAGCTCCGGTGCAAACCGACCCGTAGATGCTGGCGCGCCAGGGTGCATGACGTAGCCAGTTCTGCATTGCCGGTTCCGGAGCGCGGTCCGGCAGCGCAGGCCCGCCGGCGACAAGCAAGACATCGAATCCCCCTGACGCCTCCTCGAATGTTGCATCAGCTAAAATCTGCATTCCGTTGGACGCGCGCACTGGGCTACGGGAAGCTCCAACGAGGAGAACCTCAAAGCCTTCCCCGGCACCAACGAAAGCATTCGCCTCGGCGAATACGTCGATCGGGCCGGCGACGTCGAGGGCCTGGACGCCTTCATGAATTGCTATCGCAACTTTCTGAACCACCATCTTAGGAAGACCTTTGTTATACGGACAAGCGGCGATAGCTCCTCTGACTTCATTACTCCGCAATTTCAGCAACTACTGGCTGGTCACAAGAGGATCTCTTCAAAACCGGAACATCGCCTCGAGGCCGACCATGTGGATTGTCCCGGCCGGATCGGTTTCCCGAATAAAGTCGCCCGAATATGAAGCTTGGAATGAATGGAGCGGGGTAGGCTGCCAGCGCAGACCATCTCTTCTTGATGGCCAACGAACGTGCCGTGGAGTCGTCGCTCGTACGCATCAGGTTTCCAGGCATATCTTGCGCCCCCGCCACGCAGGGGAGCAACGTGAGACACGCCAGAACGGACAACGCCCTGCCGATCCTTGAGATCGACCGGGTGTTGCTGATGGCTCCCTGTGGCCATCCGAACCGCGTTCGGCGCGGTGGGCTGGTCAATGCAGATGGCGAAAAAGCGCTTGCTGCGCGACGCGGCTGCATCGTGGACGCATTATCCGGGCAGATGGGCATCGCGCGACCCCGCTGCCAGGTGGAGGTCGAACGATGTCGTGCCCTCGCTTGGGGCCTCCGCTTTTTGAGAGACGTAAATCTTCATTGCTTGGGCGAGTTCGCGTGCTGCTCTGTCGACGCGCTCTGAAAGAGCTCCGCCCGATGACGCTCCACCGAAGTCTTCGGTAGCGGCGAACACTGCCGTTGGAACAACGGTCGCACGTAGATAGATGAAGATCGGCCGAATGACGTTCTCAAGCACGAGCGCGTGTCGCGGTGTGCCCCCGGTAGCAGCAAGCAGAATCGGTTTTCCGGCGAGGGCGTCTTTCTCGATAACATCAAAGAAGGACTTGAACATTCCGCTGACCGAAGCGGCAAACACTGGAGACGCGATGATGAGACCGCTCGCTTCTGTGACCTTCTGGATCACCGCATCCAACGACGGTGACGGGTATCCAACGAGCAGGTTGTTTACGACGTCGTGCGCAGTATCACGAAGCTCGATGGTCTCTACTTCGAGATTCGAAGCGATGTCGTTTGCGTTCGCACGAACCGCAGCGGCGAGTTGATCAGCGAGCAGTCTCGTTGATGAAGGCTGACGAAGCCCCGCGGAGATGACGACCAGGGATTTGTTGGTCATTCTGCGGCCTCCGCGGTGACCTCGGACATCGCCAAGGATTTCAGCTTCAGCGACGCATGCGTCGGGGCCTCCGGCACATGAGAAGGACGCTTGTTGTCGAATTCTCTTCGAAGGACAGGGATTACGTGCTCGCCGAGAAGCTCGACTTGCTCGAGCGCCATCGCGGCAGGCAAGCCCAATCCATCGACGTTGAAGAGTTGCCGCTGATAGTCACCGAAATCCTCTCGGAAACGCATCGTCCGATCGATGACCTGTTGTGGGCTCCCCACGGAGAGTGGCGTTTGCGCCATGGTTTCTTCCAGCGATGGTCCGCGACCGTATATGTCGGAGTTATCGAAAAACGGGCGGAACTCACGAATTGCGTCTTGTGAGTTTTTCCGAATGAAGGTTTGTCCACCCAACCCGACGATCGCCTGATCGGCCGAACCGTGTCCGTGATGCTCAAAGCGCTGCCGGTATAGCGTAACAAGCCTTTTGGTGTGCGAGGACGGCCAGAAAATGTTGTTGGCAAAGAAGCCATCTCCATAGAAGGCGGCTTGCTCGGCAATCTCTGGCGTTCTGATGGATCCGTGCCACACGAAAGGAGGAACGCCATCGAGAGGGCGGGGCGTCGATGTGAAGTGTTGAAGCTTCGTGCGGAACCTGCCTTCCCAGTTCACGACGTCCTCTCGCCATAGTCGGCGAAGAAGCGCGTAGTTCTCGATCGCGAGCTGAAGGCCATCCCGGATGTCTTTTCCGAACCAAGGATAAACGGGACCGGTATTACCGCGTCCCATCATCAAATCTACTCGCCCGTCTGCTAGGTGCTGAAGCATCGCATAGTCTTCCGCGATCTTGACGGGATCATTTGTCGTTATCAGTGTCGTCGATGTGGAGAGCAGAATTTTTTGCGTCTTGGCGGCGATGTAGCCCAAAAGGGTGGTGGGCGAGGACGGCACGAACGGCACGTTGTGATGTTCTCCGGTCGCGAAAACATCGAACCCAAGTTCTTCAGTTGCCTGCGCGATAGCGACCATCGCCTTGATGCGTGCCTTCTCAGACGGTGTGCTTCCCGTCGTCGGATCCGTGGCGATGTCACCGATTGAAAAAATGCCGAATTGCATGTGTGAAACTCCTCTAACTTTAGATGCGGGTTTGCTGGGATGCCGTTCGCTCACCGGAGTTGGCTCGAAGTGTTCCTTCGAGCATCGGGGCGAGGACGGTGCAGGCGACGGCACCGAAACCCAGGAATGCGACTCCCGACGTCCAGCCATAGGCTTCGATCGCGAATCCAACCGCGACAGGGCCGACAAGCTGCCCGAGATTGCTGCCTTGCATGAGCAGGCCCATCGTCATCGGCACCAGACTTGGCCGTGGTGAAAGCATTGGGGCGGACGAGATCAGCGTCGCGGGGATGAGCCCGCCAATCGCGGAAAACAGGGCACAAAGTGCGACGGTCGTTATCGCGTCAGATCGCGCGAGGAAGACCCACGCGCCGGAGGCTGCCATCATCACAGCTGCGATCATCACCAGGCGGCCGCGGCTAAACCCGCGAGATAGCAAACTGCCGGCAGTTATATTGCCCGCCACGTTCATAAGCGTGATAAGGGCGCTGAGGATACCGGCCGCTCCGAGCGAAATGTTCAGGCGCGTAACAAGCAGGATCGGCAAAAAGCTGAAGAGCGTGAACATCATCAGGTTGTAAAGAGCGAAGATAAGGAAGAGTAACGCCGGCCCACGGCTTTTCACCGTCAGGAAGACATCCTCACCGAAACTATCTTCGATGTCGCAAGCCCTGATCCGGGACGGAGGTACAGTCGTGGTAATTGACGTCAGGCTGAGTAGCGCGATGACACCATTTATATACCAGATCACCTGCCAGCTCGAAGCGAGCGGGCCGGTGAGCAGGGCGAGCGCCATGCCCGTAGGCATGAAGCAACTCCAAAGCGCAAAAACGATGTCGCGCTGGCTCGACGATACGATGCGCATAAGCACCGCCGGGCCGGCCACCACCACAAGTACGAAGCCCAATCCCTCGATAACACGAGATGCGATGAGCAGTGAGAACCACTCGCTGGTGGCGCCGACCAAGATTCCAAGGATCAGGATTGCCATCCCGACACAGAGCAGTCGGCGATCCCCCATTCTCGCAACCAGCGCGCCGGCGGGAATACCACCGACAACCCCAATGACCGCAAAAATCGAGGTGAGCCAACCGAGGTTAGCGAGGTCGAGGCTGAGGTCAATCTGCAGCAGGGGGCTGGCGATCAACACCTTGCCAACCTGCATTGCCGCAACCATACCGGCCGCGACAACCGTGGTTACCGCGAGCCAGTTGGTTCTGTCGTGCGCGACGGTGACCAAGGCGGGCATCAGTTTGCGCCCGCGATTTGCTTTTTTCCGACGACGAGGGCTGCCGCAAGTTGCGCGATGTGGCGACCCTGGAAACGAGCTCCATCCAGCTCGTTTGTGCTTGGCTGTCGGTCGCCGCCGTTGCCGTCGTCGGCGAGGGTGGAGGCTCCATAGGGCGAGCCGCCGGTAATTTCGTCCATGCGCATCTGACCCTTAAAGCTATAGGGCAGTCCCGCGATCACCATGCCGAGATGGAGGAGCACATTGTGTGTTGCGGTAATTGTTGTTTCCTGTCCGCCGTGCTGGCAGCCAGACGAGGTGAAGACGCTGCCGATGCGTCCGACCAGCGCGTCCTCGGCGAAAAGGCCTCCGGTTTGATCTAGGAAGTTCTTCATCTGCGCGGCCATGTTGCCGAAGCGAGTTGGCGTGCCGATGATGATGGCGTCGTATTCCGGCAGTTCCGCCACGGTTGCTATAGGCGCTTCCTGGACGAGCTTGTAGCCGGACTGGGCTGCGACAGCCTCGGGCACGATCTCCGGTACGCGCTTCAGCGCGACTGTGGCACCGACCTCGCGTGCGCCCTCGGCAATGGCGCCCGCCATCGTCTCGATGTGCCCGTACGACGAGTAATAAAGAACGAGAACCTTCGCCATTCGATTTCTCCTTGTTCCGTCCGCAACCGTTGGCGGGTAGTTTCCTTCATTGACCCAGGAGAAAATGGGCGTTTTGATTGATCTCGGGAAGTCGTATAGTTTGCATCAAACCTATCTAACGGATCGATCATGATAGATGCGCTGACCCTTGATCAGATGCGGACCTTTGTGGTCGTCGCTGAAAGCGGCGGCTTCCGGTCAGCTTCGATGCGCCTTTCGCGCGCCCAATCCGCGGTCAGCCACGCCATCGCGAATCTGGAGGCTCAACTCGGGGTTTCCCTGTTCGACCGCACAGGCCATCGTCCGGTGTTGACGCCGGAGGGACAGGCACTGCTTGTCAATGCACGTGACGTCCTGCTGCGCGTCGACGCGATGCGCGCGCGAGCGCGGGGCATGGGTGAGGGCGTCGAACTCGAGCTATCGCTGATCGTCGACGTGCTGTTTCCGCTTGCGACCGTGGGTGCTGCCTTGAAGGAGATGCGATCAGTTTACCCTTCGGTCGCCGTCAGGCTTGCCGTGTCGCCGATGGGTGGTCCTCTGGACGGGCTGATCAATCGGCGCTTCACGCTCGGCATCATGGCTGGCGAGGAGTTTGCGGATCCGGCGATTAGCAGACGCGCCCTGGCCGAAATCCAAATGATAGCCGTAGTCGCCGCAGAACACCCTCTGGGCCTCAACCGCCCGAGCGCTACTCTCGACAGTCCCGACCTTGCTGACCATCTTCAAATTGTCCTGTCGGACCCTTCTCAGCGCTCCGAGGGGCGTGACTTCGGTGTGCTCTCGCCGCAGACGTGCCGCGTCAGCAACCAGGACGCCAAATATTCGCTGATACTGGAGGGGCTTGGCTGGGGCCGATTACCCGAATGGCAGGTAGAGCGGGATCTGGCGGAGGGGCGGCTCGTGCGCTTACCGACGGATTCACTGGGTCGAGACAGTCGACTCCCTATGGAGGCATATCTCGTCCATCGGATCGATGAACCGCTTGGGCCAGCGGCACGGACCTTCGGGGATGCTCTCTCGCGGCTTTGCGGAGCGTGAGTGCATACAGCACAGCACCGCGGAATCCGACTTCGCGCTGCTCTTGGCCTGATTTTGGGTGCCGCTGTCCTGATTGACGAGCTCGGTTTGATTGTGGCCAGTCGAGCATCAGCTAAAACCTAAGACAGGAGCCGGCGGCGATCCCAATCGCCGTATCGGCAATATCCAGTTCGAAACATTGCAGATCTGGAGCGTGAGGATTCACGCCACAGCGGAGCTTTGCCAAAAGAGGAGTAGTTATATGACCGATCTGATCGCAGGAATCCGGGTCCCCGATAGCGCGATTGCTCGCGCCGCGACTCAATTGGTACGCGACACCGAGGACGACCTGCTGTTCAACCACAGCCGGCGCGTTTTCTTCTGGGGTGCGCTCACCGGCGATCGGCGCGCGCTCAAGTATGACGCTGAGCTGCTTTATCTTGGCGCAATGTTCCACGACATGGGGTTGACCGAGAGATACTCGAGCCCAAACCTGCGCTTTGAGGTGGACGGTGCTAACGCCGCCCGCGACTTCATGAAGAGCTACGGGGTCAGCGAGCGCGACATTGAGGACGTCTGGACCTCGATCGCGCTTCACACAACACCGGGCATTCCCGAACATATGCGCCCCACAATCGCGCTGGTGACTGCCGGCGTAGAGATGGATGTGCTCGGCATCGCCTATCACGACTTCACGCACGAGCAGCGTGATCATGTCTGCGCTCACCATCCTCGTGAGAAAAACTTCAAGGAAGGCATCATCGATCACTTCGCGCAGGGCATCATCAAGAAGCCCGAGACAACCTTTGGCAATGTCAAGGCTGACGTCCTGGCGCTCAAGGATCCCGATCGGTTCGTCCGCGGCAACTTCTGCTCGATCATTCTCGGATCAGCTTGGCCGATCTGAAATCACGCGGTCGAGACCTCGCGAAGGAGGGCTTGCCCATACCCCTTGGACTAGCAGCGAAGGACTGCAGTAAATGAACAACAAGTCCGATATGTCACACGCTAACGGCGCACCGGTCGTAGATAATCTTAACATCCAGACGGCGGGTCCTCGAGGACCAGCACTTCTTCAGGATATCTGGCTCCTCGAGAAGCTTGCGCATTTCGACCGTGAAGTGATCCCTGAGCGCCGCATGCACGCGAAAGGCTGGGGCGCCTACGGCACCTTCACCGTCACGCACGACATCACTCGCTACACGAAGGCAAAGCTCTTCTCCGAAGTGGGAAAGAAGACCGATATGTTTGCGCGCTTCTCCACTGTCGCCGGCGAGCGCGGGGCGGCTGACGCTGAGCGCGACATTCGAGGCTTCGCGTTGAAATTCTATACCGAGGAGGGCAATTGGGACCTGGTCGGCAACAATACTCCTGTTTTCTTCCACCGCGATCCGTTGCGATTTCCTGATCTCAACCGCGCGGTAAAGCGCGATCCTCGGACCGGCCTGCGCTCGGCCGACAACAATTGGGATTTCTGGTCTCTGCTACCCGAAACGCTCCACCAAGTGACGATCATCATGTCGGAGCGGGGCATCCCTAAGTCGTTCCGGCACATGCATGGCTTCGGCAGCCATACCTATTCGATGATTAGCGCCGCCAATGAGCGAATCTGGGTCAAATTTCATTTCCGCACTCAGCAGGGCATTGAAAATCTGAGCGATGCGGAGGCTGCGGCAATGGTTGCTGGTGACCGTGAGACGCACGGCCGCGATCTTCTGAACGCGATCGACAGCGGCAATTTCCCCAAGTGGACGCTGTTCATTCAAGTGATGACCGATGCGCAAGCGAAGGCGCACAAACACAACCCCTTTGACCTTACGAAAGTCTGGCCGAAGGGCGATTATCCGCTCATCGAAGTCGGTGAAATGGAGCTGAACCGCTATCCGGACAATTTTTTCGCCGAGGTCGAACAAGCGTCATTCTCGCCCGCGAACATCGTGCCGGGGATCAGCTTTTCGCCTGATAAGATGCTTCAGGCTCGGCTCTTCTCATATAGCGACGCTGCGCGCTATCGCCTGGGTGTCAACCATCACCTCATTCCGGTCAACGCTCCACGCTGCCCTTACCACAGCTATCACCGAGATGGTGCCATGCGAACTGATGGCAACGGAGGCGGCGAGCCGGCCTACTGGCCCAATAGCAAGGGTTCCTGGAACGATCATCGCCCGGATCTGATGGAGCCGCCTCTGCCGATCGAGGGGGAGGCCGCGCATTGGGATCATACTGTGGACGATGACCACTATGAACAACCTGGCAACCTGTTCCGATCGATGACTCCCCAACAGCAGCTAGCCCTTTTCGAAAACACTGCCCGCAACATGGGTGATGCGAGGATTGAGGTGAAGCGGCGTCATATCGAAAATTGCTCCAAAGCAGATCCTGCTTACGGAGCCGGTGTGGCTAAAGCGCTCGGCCTCTGAGGATTTCGAGAGGGTGCTGTTGAGCGCTCTCTCGGCACGTAGTGGCGATACACGACTTACTCTCAGGTCATACGCCAATCCCATCGATACAACTGAAAAAGGAACAGAAATGCTCGAACTTCTTAAAAAGCGTCGTACCCAGTATGCGCTCGGCCGCAATGTCACTCTTGCCGAAAACGCGATCGACCAGTTGATCCGTGACGGCATCCGCAATTCGCCGTCGCCTTTCAACTCGCAAAGCTCGCGGGCAATTATCCTTTTTGGGGAGGAAAGCCAGAAGTTCTGGAACCTTGTGAAGGACGAGGTTCGCCCACTCGTCGCGCCAGAGATGCTGGAAGGCTCAATGACCAAAATCAGCAGCTTCTCGGCAGGTATCGGTACAGTCCTGTTCTTCGAAGATCAGCAGACCGTTCGGGATTTGCAGGCGGAATGGCCGATCTTTGCAGACCAGTTTCCTGACTGGTCGGAACACTCAGGGGGTATGGCGCAATACGTAGTTTGGACCCTCCTCGCAAACCACAACATCGGGGCAAGCCTTCAGCACTACAATCCGATCGTGGATGCGAAGGTCGCGGCGGCTTGGGACGTTCCATCCTCGTGGAGACTTCGCGCGCAGATGCCGTTCGGCTCGAACGAACAGCCGCTTCCCGAGAAGACGTTTATTCCGGATGAGCTGCGTTTCCGAACACATCGATGACGTCCGACAAGGTGTCGACGCGCCTTAGGCGTCGACACCTACTCATTGGCGCCTATGGGCCTCGATCAACAAGAGAGGCCGAGAAGAATTGAGGCGATTATCAATTGAGCGTTTGGCCCGACTAAACACGGGAAGTTTTACAACAAGGCGCACGTCTTTTTAACGAGGGAGATAGCCATGAATTCGAATATTACAACTATCGTATCCGCAGCATCGTTCGCTCTTGCATTGTCGATGGCGGCCCCGACTTTGGCCGATGAAAGAAAAGTGGAAACTGGTACGGCGATAGCTTCTGGCGGCGAACCGATTGATACCCTCAAGTTTATTAACCCACCAGGGCTCTATGACCCACGTCCAAACGCCTACTCCCATCTTGCCGTGTTTCCAGCAGGATGGCGCATGATTCTTCCCGCCGGCCAAGGGGGAGAAAACGCAAAGGGCGAATTGTCGCCGAGCTTCTCAATACAGCTTCGTCAGGCGCTCGATAATACAGAGACGGTACTTGCTGCTGCGGGCGCGAAGATGTCGGACGTGGCAAAGTTCAATTTGCTGATTGTTGATCACAGCGATGAAAAGTTTAGCGACGTTCGAAAGGAATTCGATCGAGTCTGGGGTGACACAAAGCCGGCATGGACGTTGATTCCAGTCCCGGCGCTCGCACTTAAAGGTATGCTTGTAGAGATTGACGTGATCGCGGTGGTGCCACGATAAATCCATGATCGGCAAGAGCCGCGGCCTCTTCGAAGACTGCGGCAACGTGCAGAAGCGCCTTTGGCGGAATGCAGCCGACATTGAGGCAAACGCCTCCTGAAGTTCCGCCCTGTTCGACGATCGCGACTTTGAGGCCATGAGCGGCGGCGCGGTGCGCAGCTGGATAGCTTGTCGGGCCGCCGCCGATAACAACGACCTCGTTATCGGTCGCACCTTCGCTAATCTTTTGTTTGGCCGACGGCGTCGAGTGTTCGGAGGTCGTCTAACTTTCAGCCGCCGCAGCCACTGCACCGATGGTGGAGATCGTAGCGATAGGGCTGCCCTTAGACACGGGGTCGCCAACCTGCACGAGCAAGGATTCAATTCGGCCCTTGGTAGGTGAGAGAACTTCGATCGTCGTCTTGTCGGACTTCGGGGAGTATGGCTTGAGCGACGTCGATATCGTCACCCGGCTTTACCAGCATCTCGATGATCGGAAGGTCCCTGAAGGCGCCGATATCCGGAATTCGGATTTCCTGAATAGTGGCATCTCGGGCCTCACTGCATGGCGCGGCGGAGATCGCCGAGAGTGGATACGGGGCACGCCAGAAACTTCGCGGCGGCGACGCAGTGGTCCCAGGACAGGCTGGTGGAAAGGATGGTCCGAACGCTTTTCCATCCGATCACCGGCAGGCAGTTGGCCAGGCTTGCGACGTGGCAGTCGAAAGCGATGGGGCCTGGCGTTTCGATCATCTTCATCAGGCACGTGTTGAGCTGTTCAGTCTTGTCGAAGCGGATACCGGTCGTACCGTACGCTTCCGCGAGCTTGACGAAGTCCGGTATCGCTTCCGAGTAGGAATGAGTCCGTTGGGTTACCATGCACGATCTGCTGCCATGGCCGCACCATTCCCAGGTGCTGGTTGTTGAGGATCTCAACCTTCATAGGCGGGCCGTGTTGAATGGCCGTTGATATCGCACTTGCGCACTTGCATGCGGCTCTACCAACCAAAAAAGGGCAGGCGGAACGCGACGAATACAAAGCCTCACCCCTCCACTGGCGCAGGTATCAACCGTGATTCGAGTAGAATTGTTTCTGCGAAAAAGCGAGGCGCACATGGCCCCAACGGATCTACGCCTGTCGATCCTAGCAATCGATCATGATATTAGACGATCTGCGCTAAAGTTGCCGCAAATCTCAACAGCAATTCATCCTGGTGGGGGCCCGCGACAATTTGTAGGCCGATAGGCATACATGTTGGAGGTACCCGAAGAGGTATTGATATTGCTGGATGTCCAGACATATTAAATGGCGCTGTATAGGTCATTAACGCTTCGCGAACCGTCCCACTCCAACTCTCG
This sequence comes from Ensifer adhaerens, assembly GCF_020035535.1. NCBI lineage: Bacteria > Pseudomonadati > Pseudomonadota > Alphaproteobacteria > Hyphomicrobiales > Rhizobiaceae > Ensifer > Ensifer adhaerens. The sequence continues at coordinate 1,385,499 of NZ_CP083349.1, forward strand.
ATTTCGACGCGTCGCTGGCCAATTTTTGGGGCAACGCAGGGTGTCGTTGGGAGTATAAGAAAGTCTACGTCATTCATGAAAGCTTGGAGCCGGGCAGTGAAGTCGCGTCGGAAATCTTGCCATGCAAAATACTCCTCAAGTTTAATTGCACCTGCGTTTGAGAGCCTCTCGCGCGTTTCCGGTTCGTATTTCTCGGCTATAGTGTTTCTGTCGTTACGCCTATGGTGAGTGACGCTCGCTTCCGTAAGCACTAATCCCGCAAAGGCTGGAAAAACCCCCTCGAACACGCCGCCGCTCATCTCACCGACGTCATGAAAACTTGCAATCATGTTCACCGCATGATCGAACGACCTCGCCACCCCTTCTTCGAGAGGGACAGGCGGGATGTTACGGATAATGCCAACGCGGAAACGAGGCTCAGTCGAGCCACCACTTGAGCACCGCCCCAATGCCTGGACAAGGCGGGCAACATCATCCACTGACCGACCCATGAGTCCGACGTGATCGAGTGTCGGCGCCAGGGGGAAAATGCCGTGCGTCGAAAACTGACCATATGTCGGCTTGTAACCGACGACCCCGCACAGAGATGCGGGTATCCTGATGGAACCACCGGTATCTGTGCCTAAGCCAGCGGGCACTGCGCCTGAAGCAATGGCCACCGCGGCTCCGCCACTTGACCCGCCGGGAATGCGGGTCTGGTCCAAGGGATTTCGTGTGTCGCCGAACGCATTGCTCGAGGTGGTAACACCCCAGGCGAATTCATGCGTGGTCGTCTTTCCAATTATGACAGCCCCGTGCTCCCGGAGGCGACCTACGACGTCGGCGTCGGCGAGCGGCACATGCCCTTTGTAGGCGGCGGAGCCGTAGCGCGTTTCTATGCCTGCGGTGTCGATTAGATCCTTAATAGCAACCGGGACTCCCTCGAGTGGGCGCGCGTGTTGCTCTTCCCACCGTTTACGGCTTTCTTTCGCGGCTTCCACAGGGCCATCGACGCTAATGGTGGCAAACGCGTTCAGATGTGCATTCATTTCTCTGGCGCGATCGATGGATTGTTGGACCAGTTCGACGGGGTCTGTGAACCCTCCTGCCATCCGCGCCAGCATCGTCGCAACGGTTTCAGCCTCGCCACAGTCGTATTCTGCAGGTGCCATCACCAGATGCTCCTTAGAAGAGTGATTAACTTTTCTGGCGCGCGAGCACCGAGATCTGAGACCTCGTGGGGGTAGTGCTCCTCGAGGAGTGCCGCTACGGTTGGCAACGCTTGAACTGGCAAATCGAAGCTGCCGATCGCCGAAGGCAGTCCGAGCATCCCCACGATGCCTTCAATCCGGTCGGCCAGTGCCAATGCTGACACCAGTCCTTCTCCAACTGATGTGAAAATGCCTAGCTTCTCGCCGTAGAAATCCGAGCACGCGCGAATGACGGGCGCAAGCGTTATGCAAGAGGTGACACTGTGGGGAAGGCCGAAAGTTCCCCCGAGAATATGGCCGATACGGTGACTCAGCCCGTAGCTGATAGAAGCGGGATAGAAATAGCACTGCCATGCAGCGATTTGAAGCTGCAGAAGATCGTTCCGTGTAATCCTACCGGACGCGATTGCTTCACGGGTTTCCATGCCGGACGGCCAACGTTCCAGAACTGAAAAGAAGCGCTGCGCTCCCGTTGCAGCAAGGATCGCGTGGGGATGATCACATTCGACTTTGCGCATGCCCTCAACCGCGTGGTCTATCGCCTTAATCGCGGAAGAAAGGAGAATTGAACGCGGAGTGCTTTCGACAAGCAAAGGATCTATGACGACCAGCCGCGGAGTCGTTTCTCGGACCGCATAGCTCCGCTTGAACTTCCGGGAACCATCGGTTTCCGTCACGCCAAAATAATGCGAGAATTCCGATCCCGACAGTGTGGTGGGGAATGCGGCGATCGGCAGAAACCGGCCCGTTCGTCTGTGGTGCAAATGCGAAACCGCCTTGGCTGCATCAAGAACGGACCCCCCTCCAAGGGCAATGATTGACTGGGCATCCGCTTGCAGGACTGCTTCCAGCGCATTTTGCACTGCGACATCGGGGACATGGGGCGGCAGGTCCGAGACAGGGGCCGCCGCCTGCGAAAGGCCGGGCCCGATGAAACGCTCATACAAGGCGTTCGTCGATGGCGAGGTGAATGCAATTGGACGGTAGATCTCGTAGTCGGCAAGCCGGGTTACAGTATCTTGCAAGACACCGTGTCCCCAGATCACAGACTCCTGAGGAAGGAACCGAAGTTCGCTCATTTCTCAAAGTCCTATCATGGTAGCTTGGAGGTACACTGCGGCGTGGCACGGTGGCGAAACCGTGCCACGCAGGAAGTCAGTCAACCAGAACAGGAGTGGGAGCCGGCCTGTAGGCGATGTGGCTCTCGATTTCCGCGCGACGAGGCTCGAGGTATTCCGGAAGGCACAAGGATTGACCGAGTTCGTCGGCATTTTCGTCCACGGTAAAATCGCTCGGTGTTGATACCGCGCAGATGTGACCGTCCGGATCACGGAAATGGAAGAGTTTGGAATAGATGGCGTCCTGAATAGTGGAAACCTTCACGCCAGCCCGCTCGAGACGGGCTCGTTGGTCTGCAAGCGCCGGCTCGTTTTCCACCTCAAGGGTGAAGTGATGGGAAAGACCAGTACCCAGCCGACCCGGAAGATAACCTGGTAATCCGAAGAAGGTGATGACTGAACCCGGCGAAAGGTCTTCGTTGCACGCATAGTAGTAGTGCGTACCACCCTTTTCGTCGAGGTACTCAGTCTTCTTGATCAGCCGCAGTCCCACAGTGTCGACGAAGAACTTTTCGGTGCGTTCGGCGTTACTCGAAATGGAGGTTATATGGTGAAAGCCGCGCAGGGCGTAGTCGTCGGTGATGGACGGCAGTGCCGTGGGCCAGGTTTCGGACGCGACCGAAAGTTCGCTGCGTCCACCGACGAGGTTTTCCTCTGGCTGATGCTTGAACTCCGAGCCGAGAATTGTTTCATCGTGGCCGAACCCAGGCTCCGAACTGGCGATTTCGATGATCGCTCCATCCGGATCGCGGAAGTAAATCGCATGAAAATAGTTCCGGTTGTACGGGCCGGTGACGTGGATTCCTGAATCGGTCAGCCGGCGTTTCCACTTTAGGAGGCCGTTGCGGTTGACAACGTGAAGCGCCAGATGATGGTTAGTGCCTGCTCCCCATCTGCCCTTGGGATCACCCGCGCGCGGGTTGGAAACCGCATTTGCCACCACCGCAGGATCTGTGAAGCCATCCTTGGGCATCATATAGAAGATGGGATTCCATTCTAGATACGTGATCGTCTGCATGCGTGGGAGCTCCTCCGCGTGGCTATTGAAGCCGAAGGTGGTCACAGGCAGCCGTCCGTCGAGATGGCTGACGGTGCGCTTGACGATACGCAGCCCCAGAATGTTGGTGTAGAATTGCTCTATTCGTTGGATGTTCGAGCAGACAAAAGTCTGGCTGTTGACGCCATCAATGATCATCCGGTTCATTTCTGCCTCTCTTTGTTATCGGAGCGCTCCCAGTACGGCGGGCTCCCTACGTGACTGATTATGGCCGCGGACCAGGCGCGGACTTTGCGGGCGGGGGAGCGATTGCGCGGGTAGACGATGCACAAGTCGTCCGGCACGAGCTGGCGTTCACGATCAACGACCTCTATTTGTCCCGTCGTGATCGCGGCGTGGGCAATGAAAAGCGCTAGGGCTGCGATCGCTGTTTCGCGATAAGAATGAATTCGGTTACCTTGCCGTGGGCGTGAACCAATCTTCTGACCTCAGCTGCGCCCAAATCTCCCGAGCGACCGCTCCACCGCGTTCGATTACTTTGCGCTCATCGTCGACAACCAAGTGTCCGTCTCTGACCTGGACCACACCTTCCGTCATCACGTTCCTGACATGAAGCCCGCTGGCATACAGGAGATTATTCAGCGGTTCTGGCGGCGCGGTCCCAGGTCCGACGAAAAATCCGGACACATCAATCGACGTCAAGTCCGCCTTGGCGCCCACCGAGATGCGACCGAGATCACTCCTGCCAAGACCGTTTGCCGGGTTCAGCGTGACACATTTGATCATGTCCCAGACTGTGGGCCGTCTCCCAGGGATATCCCCATCCGCAGCCAGGTCATGGCGGAGGCGACCGTAAAGAACAGCGAGTTTAGCGTTTTCCAGCATGTCATTGGAGTGAGTATCCAGCCCAACGTTTGTGTTAATACCTGCGGCGAGGGCATGGATAAATGGTTGTGTGATGGCAGGGCCGCCCGCTCCAGCGCCTGATGGGCAGTGGCAGTAGGTGAACTTCTTGCGAGCTCCCAGAAAAGGCGCGTCACGCTTTGCGTTCCATCCGCCGAGATGGGCGCCGAAAAAGGGCATGTCATAGAAGCCGAACTCATCGAGCCACTGGACAGGGCCCTTTCCCCAAAGCCGCTCCATCTTCCCAACATCCTCAACCATCGTTGCTAGATGAGTATGGATGCCGTTGCCGAGTTGCTTGGCTGCTTCCACCACGGCCCGTAGTGTCTCAGGCGTATGCGTTTCCGGCCCCTGCGGCGCCATCATTGGGAGGATACGGCCGTCTTCTGCGCCGTTGATGGAAAGCCCGAATTCAAGATTCTCCTGAATTTCAGCGAGTGTGTCAGGAACCGAGTCGAAGAGCACCTGATCCGACTCGCGTTGCCAGATCGGCATCAGCCGCGACCAGCCAGGCACCATCCCGCCTGGATAACCACGCACGCCCCAGGCCCGGGCGACGCGCACATACGATTTCATCTGCTTCAAGGAGAGCGATTGTTCGACCTGTGTCGTGCAGCCTCCACGCAATATTTCTGCTAAGTTGTAGGCAGTAAGCGCATCGAGATCATCGTCATCGAGCTTTTCGATCGCGAATAGTGGGCCCGACCACAGCCTGCCGCTTTCGATGAGACCTCGGCTGCACGATCCTCCTGCCACGTGCGTATGACCAGAGATCATCCCAGGAATCAGCAATTGGCCCTTCATTGACAGACGATCGTCCAACCCTCGCACGGGTCCCGACACAATGTCGGCGATATGCCCGTCCTGGAGGACCACGGAATGATCCGAGCGAAGTTCGAGTTCGCCATTTTCGTAGACCAGAGTCCAACTCGGTTCGAGGACGAGCGTTTTCGTCTGGCGCAAAGGCCTTTTCGCTGACGCCGTCTTGTCTTTGTTCTCTGCACTCGGCTGGCCATCGCTTTTCGGCGCCTGTGCAAAGAGATCGGCTGTTATCGCGGCTGGAGCTAGAAGCGCGGCCGAGCCAGACAGCAGCGAGCGCCTCGATAGGTTAGACAGCTTCATCGGGAACCTTTCTCTTGGGTTGAGGTCGTGCGCGAGGTTTGCGATCAATCAGGCAGGCGTCTAAAGGCGATGAACGCTATCGATGAACAATAATGAGCGAGAACATCGTTCATTCTTTTTCTTCCTGACCTATCGAACCGAGGGAAAAAATGGTTCGATTATGGCCTTTACGGAAGTCGTATAGTTTGCATCAAACCTATCTAACGGATCGATCATGATAGATGCGCTGACCCTTGATCAGATGCGGACCTTTGTGGTCGTCGCTGAAAGCGGCGGCTTCCGGTCAGCTTCGATGCGCCTTTCGCGCGCCCAATCCGCGGTCAGCCACGCCATCGCGAATCTGGAGGCTCAACTCGGGGTTTCCCTGTTCGACCGCACAGGCCATCGTCCGGTGTTGACGCCGGAGGGACAGGCACTGCTTGTCAATGCACGTGACGTCCTGCTGCGCGTCGACGCGATGCGCGCGCGAGCGCGGGGCATGGGTGAGGGCGTCGAACTCGAGCTATCGCTGATCGTCGACGTGCTGTTTCCGCTTGCGACCGTGGGTGCTGCCTTGAAGGAGATGCGATCAGTTTACCCTTCGGTCGCCGTCAGGCTTGCCGTGTCGCCGATGGGTGGTCCTCTGGACGGGCTGATCAATCGGCGCTTCACGCTCGGCATCATGGCTGGCGAGGAGTTTGCGGATCCGGCGATTAGCAGACGCGCCCTGGCCGAAATCCAAATGATAGCCGTAGTCGCCGCAGAACACCCTCTGGGCCTCAACCGCCCGAGCGCTACTCTCGACAGTCCCGACCTTGCTGACCATCTTCAAATTGTCCTGTCGGACCCTTCTCAGCGCTCCGAGGGGCGTGACTTCGGTGTGCTCTCGCCGCAGACGTGCCGCGTCAGCAACCAGGACGCCAAATATTCGCTGATACTGGAGGGGCTTGGCTGGGGCCGATTACCCGAATGGCAGGTAGAGCGGGATCTGGCGGAGGGGCGGCTCGTGCGCTTACCGACGGATTCACTGGGTCGAGACAGTCGACTCCCTATGGAGGCATATCTCGTCCATCGGATCGATGAACCGCTTGGGCCAGCGGCACGGACCTTCGGGGATGCTCTCTCGCGGCTTTGCGGAGCGTGAGTGCATACAGCACAGCACCGCGGAATCCGACTTCGCGCTGCTCTTGGCCTGATTTTGGGTGCCGCTGTCCTGATTGACGAGCTCGGTTTGATTGTGGCCAGTCGAGCATCAGCTAAAACCTAAGACAGGAGCCGGCGGCGATCCCAATCGCCGTATCGGCAATATCCAGTTCGAAACATTGCAGATCTGGAGCGTGAGGATTCACGCCACAGCGGAGCTTACAATCCTATTGTGGATGCGAAGGTGCGGCGGCTTGGGACGTTCCATCCTCTTGGAGACTTCGAGCGCAGATGCCGTTCGGTGCGAACGAAGAGCCGCTTCCGAAGATGACGTCCATGCCGGATGAGCTGCGTTTCCGAAAACATCGATGACGTCCAAGCGTCGGCTCCGGCACTGCAGGTCTTGATCCTGCATCAACGAACGAAAGGAGATATCTTTGGTGAAGTTGCCCATTCTGAACCCATCGGGTCGCTCAAGTTCATCAATCCGCGAGCTCTCTACGACCCTATTCCCAATGCGTACTCCCACCTTGCTGTGTTTCCAGCAGGATGGCGCATGATCATTCCGGCCGCCCAAGGCGGAGAAAACGCCGGAGGGGAGCTATCGCCGAGCTTCGCGACGCAGCTTCGTCAAACGCTCGACGATACGGAGGCCATGCTCGCAGCCGCGGGCGGGCGTATGTCGGACGTAGCCAAGTTCAATCCGTTAACCGTCGATCACAGTGACACGAAGTCCGACGTGGTTCGAAAGGAGTTCGATCGCGTGTGGGGCGAGACAAAGCCTGCATGGACGCTGATTCCAGTCCAGACACTCGCGCTGCCGGGTACGCTGGTGGAGATCGACGTCATTGCAGTGGTTCCACGTTAGATCAGTGGAACGTTCAGATGAAGATAGTGTTGGCGGAGCGAATATCGATTGATCGCGCAGCCGGGGCCCACCTAAGTTGGCATCCGCCATCGTTCCTGTCTTAGCAAGATGGCGCGGCGCAAGCGGGACAAACTGCAGACCTTTGGCATGCGCCATTTGCGTTATGTTTTTGCTGCGGCCGACAATGGGAGTTTTCGACGAGCGGCGGCAGCAGTTGGTGTACAAGAGTCTGCGATAAGTCGACGGATTCGCGATCTCGAGGACGCCTTGGGCGTTGCTCTATTTGTCCGTAGCAACAGTGGTGTACGCCTCACGCACGCTGGCCGGCAATTTATCGCACGGACACGTAAGGGCGTTAACCAAATCAACCATGCGATCCTCGATGCTGCGTCATCTGGTCGAGGGGAGGTCGGCAAAGTCAGAATTGGTATATTCACTTCGCTGGCGACCGGTTTCCTTGCGGACCTGCTTCGTGCATTCGTTGACAATAATTCCGATGTACGGCCGGAGTTGGTGGAGGGCGGGCCGGCGATGCATATTGCGGCAATTCAGCATCATCAACTCGATGTCGCGTTTCTAACCGGAAGACCTCAGGCGGATCGATGCGACACTCTACATCTCTGGAATGAACGAGTGCTCGTCGCGATACCCGAAAGCCACGAGTTTTCGGGGCGGGCCGACATCATGTGGAGTGATTTGCGAGATCGTCATTTCATTGTCAGCGAGAGCGATCCCGGGCCGGAGATACATGATTATCTTGTCAAGCACCTCGCTGATCTCGGGCGCCATCCAAGTGTTGAGCGGCACGCAGTGGGCAGGGACAATCTGTTGAATCTCGTCGCCATGAACCAGGGCCTCACAGTGCAGAGCGAGGCGACAATGGGCTCGCAGTTTCCAGGTGTGATCTATCGGCCCTTGAAGGGAGAGGTGCTTCCGTTCAACGCGATCTGGTTGCGGGAGAATGATAATCCGGCGCTACGGCGGCTGCTCAGCCTGGCAAGGACAATGTCCCGCGATTTGAACGCTATCGAAGCGCCTGGACTGACCTTTAAGTGAGAAGGGCTGATCGACGCTGCATAGATGGAGCCTGCAGCGCCCCACGCTCGAAGTCGAGATAACGACGGCGGTTTCATTCAGGCACGTAAGCAAAACACTCCGCCATACTGAAGTCCGCAGTGGCCGCCATAACCTGCCGTTGGTCTAGTTGTCTCTATGTGCGACACATGCATCATTCATTATCTGCTAAATCTCGTCGAGTGCTTTACGGCGATAGCAATCTCACTGACGCTTATTATGGAAGGGGCTCTTGTCTAAAATTTTTATGCCGTCCTTACGCCGGGGCATAAAAACTCAGCGCTATTCTTACATGCGATCCACTAAATACCTGCCGGCAATCCAGTCACTTATGGAGCCGGGACGCATGTCGCAAAATAAATCTTCACATAAATCAACGCCGCCACAATGGCGGCTCGTGCCTGATGCCCGTTACGGGAGCAGTACGGCACGCTCTTCTACCCTCCCGAAGTTGGTGGGAGTTCGGTCATGACCGCTTCTCTCATGACTGGGCTATCCGGCCTCTGTGCCATCGGTCTCTTCGCTTACCTGTTCTATGCCCTCGTGAAGCCTGAGCGCTTCTGAACATACGACAGACATCGCAACAACAAACAACCTGGTGAATAACTATGGGCGACCTCGCATTCGTAGCCGTGACGCTCGTCTTCTTCGTAATCACAGCAGGGTTCATCGTAGCCCTGGATCGAATTTGAGGGCGCTCGCATGACACAAGACATCACTCAATTCGTCCTCATCCTTGCGATCATGACCGGTTTGGTTGTGGTTCTCGGCAAATGGATGACGCATCTATTCACAAGTCCAAGCCATACCATCCTCGAACGCGTGACCTATAGCATTCTCGGCGTCGCCGCCGAGGAAAAGATGTCCTGGAAACGCTATGGCATGGTGCTGGTGCTAAGCAATGCCGCCATGCTGCTCCTGGGTTATTTCATCCTGCGGATACAGGAATTCCTGCCGGGCGATACCCTCGCGCGCGCCGCTCAAACCCCCGACCTGGCTTTCAACACCGCAGCGTCCTTCACGACCAACACAAATTGGCAGGCCTATTCCGGTGAGTCGAGCCTCTCGAACTTCTCCCAGATGGCCGCCATCACGTTCTTGATGTCGATCAGCGCCACGACGGGCGTCGCGGCCGCCGGCGGCTTCATCCGAGGCCTCAGCCGAAAGACGACCGCCGATATCGGCAACTATTGGGTCGACTTCACGCGTGTTCTCTATCGGCTCTTGCTGCCGCTCTGCTTTCTCATGGCTCTAGTCTATGTCTGGCAGGGCATGCCGCAAACGCTGAGTGCGGACGCGATTGTCACGACCCTTGAGGGAGCCAAGCAACAGCTGATCCTGGGACCAGTGGCGAGCTTCGAGACCATCAAGCACATCGGCACGAATGGCGGCGGCTTCTACGGTATGAACGCAGCGCATCCCTTTGAGAATCCGACACCGCTCACTAATACGCTGCATATCCTGAGCATGTTGCTGATCCCATCGGCGCTCACCTACACCTTCGGCGCGATGATCTTGCGTCGGCGTCAGGGCTGGGCATTTTTCGGTGCCTTTCTCGTGATGTTCGTCGGCTTCCTGACGCTGGTCTATAGCTCCGAGCGGGGCGGCAATCCGATGCTGGCCTCGATGGGCGTCGATCAGGCCCAAACAGCCTTCCAAAGTGGCATCCTGGGCTTCACCGCGCTCGCCTGCGTGATGCCAGCCACCCTTCTTCATCTCGCGCGCCTCGACCTTCTTGCCGAGGAATTCTGGCGTCCGCCCGATCATCATGCCGACCAGGAACACGGTCAAGGTATAGGCGTAGAGCACCTCGCTGAAGCCGTGCGGCCCCATATTGGCAAGGCTGTCCAAGGATGGCGTAAGTGACGAGGTTGATGAGACCGACGCCGTCACCGCCGAACACGTTGTTCAGCATCATCTGCGCGATCGGAACGAACCCGCCGAGAGGTGTCAGCGACGAGTGCATGCGCAGCGTCCGCTAATACCTCTTCCGTGACCTGAGAGGCCGGAATGAACTGTGCGGCCTCACGATTGACGGCGCCAAGGTGCTCGGCATCGTTGAGCTTAAGGATATCGTCAAAGGCGGTATCAAGGAGCGTTTCAGCGAGCTGCGCGGCATGGGAATCAAGACGGTGATGATCACCGGCGACAACAAGCTCACGGCTGCCGCCATCGCAGCCGAGGCGGGTGTCGATGACTACCTCGCAGAAGCAACGCCGGAAGATAAGCTCCGCCTCATCCGCGAATATCAGGCTGACGGACGCCTGGTGGCTATGACCGGTGACGGCACCAATGACGCCCCGGCACTGGCGCAGGCTGATGTCGCGGTGGCGATGAACAGCGGTACTCAAGCTGCCAAGGAGGCCGGCAATATGGTCGACCTTGACAGCAATCCGACGAAGCTGTTGCGCGTTGTCGAGGTAGGTAAACAGATGATCATGACCCGCGGTGCGTTGACGACCTTCAGTGTCGCCAATGATTTGGCGAAATATTTCGCAATCATTCCGGCTGCGTTCGTCGCGACCTATCCGCCTTTGGCAGCCCTCAATATCATGGGCCTCCACAGCCCGGCGTCGGCGATCCTGTCTGCGGTGATCTTCAATGCCCTGATCATCGTGGTTCTGATCCCGCTGGCGCTCCGCGGGGTCAAATACCGGGCCGAACCGGCGGCTCGGCTGTTGAGCCGGAACCTGCTGATATACGGATTGGGCGGGATCATAGTCCCATTTGTCGGCATAAAGCTGATCGATATTCTGCTGACCCCCTTCTTCTGACAGGCTCCTGATCAGAGGTGGAAGGCAAGCTTGAGGCTAGATTTTAACGATGAAAGATCAGCGACCCGATCCCGACGATCTTCTGGAGGTCGTGAAGGACGAAACCCATCGCTCCAAACGCGGGCAGCTGAAGATATTCTTCGGCGCCTGCGCAGGCGTGGGAAAGACGTTCGCGATGCTTCAGGCGGCGCGCCAGCTCCAACGTGAGGGCGTCCCAGTCGGGATCGGGATCGTTGAAACTCATGGGCGTAAGGATACTCAGGAGTTAACGGAGGGGCTCACCGTTCTGACACGCAAGACGATGAGCGGCAATGGCAGGCCCACCACCGAATTTGATCTCGATGGAGCCCTGGCATCTGGATACAAGCTTTTGGTCGTCGACGAATTGGCTCATACCAATGTCGCCGGCAGCCGCCACGCCAAACGCTGGCAGGACGTCGACGAACTGCTCGATGCAGGCATCGATGTCTATACGGCACTGAACGTCCAGCACCTCGATAGCCTGAACGATATAGTGGGTGGCATCATCGGGGTCCGCGTACGGGAGACCGTCCCCGACCGCATCTTCGACGCCGCGACCGATGTCGTTCTCGTTGATCTGCCGCCTGACGATCTGCTGGCACGCATGAATGCAGGCAAGGTCTATCTGCCTGTTTCGATTGAGCGCGCACGCCAGAATTTTTTCCGCCGCGGCAATTTGATCGCTCTGCGCGAACTGGCGCTGCGCCGCGTCGCCGATCGGGTCAATTCCGACGTGCGCACCTATCGGGTCTCGCATGCGATCAAAACGGTCTGGCCCACGCAGGAACTGCTCATGGTCTGTGTCAGCGCAGATCGCTCGCAGGAGAAACTGGTGCGCGAAAGCGCCCGGCTCGCCCACCGCCTGCTGGTCAAGTGGATCGTTGTCCATGTCGACCAACCCTATCATGGCGATGACCAACGAGCTCGTGAAACGCTTTTGAGTATCGCGTCGGCCGCGCAAGCGGCTGGAGCAGAGTTTGCCAATGTTCCTGGCCAGGATGTCGCCCAGACACTTCTGGACTACGCACGCAAACGTAATGCGACGAAGCTCATTCTAGGTAATCCGGGGGGGCGGAGGTTCGTAGCTTTCAGGCCGCGACTTCAAGAGCGTATCGCTCGCGCGGATCCGGAAATGGGATTGATCCTCCTGGGCGTCGATGACGTGCAGCCGCCCTTCAAGCGCAAAGTCACAGACGAACGGCAAAGCTATGCATGGTCCCTTGCGGTTGCGACGGCCGCCTGCGGCGTGACCACTAGCGTCGCCGCGTGGCTACTGCGCGTTTTTGATCCCTCCAACGTCGTGATGCTGTTCCTGATCACGGTCGTCTTTGTCTCCATGTGGCTTGGCCGCGTTGCGGGCGCATGGGCGGCCTTATTGTCTGTCGCATGTTTCGATTTCTATTTTATCGAACCCACGATGTCGTTCGCAGTCACGGATACTCAGTATTTCTTCACGTTTGTCCTGATGCTTGTCGTGGCGTTGGTCATTAGTCAGCTCGCTGCGCGCATGCGCTCCGAGGCCCGGGTTGCTCGTGCCGGCGAACGTCGCGCGTCAGCGCTGGCCCGCATTGCGCGCGATCTGACCAGCGCCATCAAGATCGAACAGGTCATGTCGGTGTGCCGCGAGGCGATCACCCCCTTGTTCGGTGCCAAATTGATCCTTCTCGTTCCCGATAAGCAAGATAACCTTGTCGCTACGCAGGATGCTGGCCTTGTCGACATGTCGGTCGCCCAGTGGGCTTTCGATCACGCACAGGAGGCTGGCGCAGGCACGCAGACGCTGAACGCCGCGGAGGCTTTATATCTTCCGCTGAATGCTTCAATGGCGACCAGAGGTATTCTGGCCGTCCTACCTACTGATTCCCCTTTAAAGAGGGATCCAGGACGACCGACGCTTACTGGATGCTTGCTGCTCGTCGGTTGCCCTTGCTCTTGAGCGCATCCACTTTGTCGAGGTCGCTCAAGACACGCTGGTTCGCATAGAAGGCGAGAAGCTCCGCAATGCGCTTCTCTCGGCGGTATCTCACGATCTGAAAACGCCGCTTACCGCAATCCGCGGCTTGGCTGAAACTCTTGAGCGCACGAAGGAGCTACCCGAGGACGACCGAAGTGACCTTGCTCGCTCGATCCGCGTTCAGGCCGACGAGCTGAAGCGGTTGGTAAGCAATTTGCTTGACCTTGCGCGGATGCAGAGCAGGGGCGTGCATCTCAATAAGGAATGGCATTCACTTAGTGAAATCGTGGGCAGTGCCCTTGCGCAATCCGCGCCGCTTCTGAAGCCCCGGGCAATCCGCACCAATTTGCCGCCCGACCTGCCTCTTTTGGAGGTTGACGCCCCCCTGATCGAACGGGTCCTGATCAACATCTTCGATAACGCTGCGAAATATACTTCGTCTACCAGCGCTATCACCGTCCGCGGTGGCGCATCGGGCGACTCCATGTACCTGGTGGTCGAGGACGATGGCCCTGGCCTGCCGGTGCCCGACCCCGAGGTGCTTTTTGAACCTTTCATGAGAGGCCAGAAGGAATCCTCCATCGCGGGAGTTGGCCTCGGTCTGTCCCTATGCCGCAGTATTATTGCGGCTCATGGAGGAAGCATTCGGCTGGAAGGGCGCAAGCCCCACGGCGCTGCCTTTGAAATCCGACTGCCGCTCGGTGCACCTCCCGAAGTTGAGAGTGAGACTGTGAATGATTAAGCCGCGTATCCTGATCGTTGAAGACGAGGCTGATATTCGTCGCTTCGTCCGTATGGCGCTGGAAAAGGAAGGCATGGACGTTTTTGAGACGGAGACCGCCGAAGAAGCGCGTCTCAACGCGGGCAGTCGAAAGCCCGATCTGATGGTCGTCGATCTGGGCCTGCCGGACGGAGATGGCAAGGCATTGATCCGTGAAGTTCGAAGCTGGGTCTCCGCTCCCATCCTCGTGCTCTCGGCCCGCGAACAGGAAACCGAAAAGGTCGAAGCCCTTGATGCTGGGGCGGACGACTATCTGACAAAGCCGTTTGGCGTTCCCGAATTGTTGGCGCGAGTGCGTGCGCAACTGCGCCGCTCTAACACGGTATCAAACGGTTCGACATCGTCACCAGCCGTGAAGTTCGGACAGGTAGCGATCAATCTCGCAACGCATGAGATCACTCGGGCGGGCGAACCCGTGCATTTGACACCAAACGAGTTTCGCCTGCTGACTGCTCTGATACGCGGGCATGGCAAGGTGCTTACCCACCGCCAGCTGCTCATGGACGTATGGGGACCCGGCTACGCTGAGCGTTCTCACTACATCCGTATCTACATGGGCCAGCTTCGGCAGAAGCTTGAGGACGATCCTTCGCAGCCGGTCCATCTGATCACGGAATTGCAGGTTGGCTACCGTCTTTCCGGACTCGAAATTCCCGCAGGCTGATAGGATCGGACCGGACGTACGTCCATGCACGTTTCGGTACTGTCTCGTTGCGCTATAACGCCGAGCCATGCGAGCACAATCATCGGCCTGGGGGCGGGCCAGCAACCCGCCAACTGCAATCGCTCGTCGATTGAGATCGGCGAAATCCGATGATTTGAAGTCGCAAAGTCATGGGAAATCTCGGGCTCGTGCCAGAAGAGCGATCGACAGGCGAGCTATCCAACGGGGTGCGATCACGAATTTGGACAACGCCCGTCTGCGTCAGTTGCTCTGACGGGTGCTCTCCCGTGTCTCGGCGGATACTCAGTCTGGCACCATCCTCTCGAAGTGTTGCGCCACAAGTTGATGCGACGATGGGACATCGAACAGCGCCGTTATGTTGAGTTCTTCCGGGCCTTCGCAAAGCCGCGGTCGGTTGTGATAAAGCGCTGCAGCATGGGCACGATAAGCCGGATAGGATCTGTTGCTCTCTGGCCATTCTCGCGCCCGAGGATCTCGGCATACGAGACGAGATCGCGGTGGAGACTCGCTGGCAGCTCCACGGTGACCTTGACTGGCTTGTCGTCGACGATCGGTCCTAGTTTCAGTTTGGCCATGTCAGCCTCTATAAGGTTCTAGCACGAGGTCGCGCGTGACGATCACGCGGACGGGGAATCCTGGTCGGATCGTCAGCGTCGGCGCGATGTTGAGCTGACGGCTGACGATCTGCTGTCCTGTCTGGCTGATGCTGTCGCCCGCGCCCTGGCGCAGAGCCCGAACGATGTCGCTCTCGTCGCCCGATGATCCAGTTTGGGCACCAATGCTGAGCAGTGTCGACAAGGCAGCCGCCTTGAACAGCTCGCCCCAGTGATAATCGACGCCGTCCTCGAGGCCGGCATATCCTTCCGCATCCGCGCCGGGTTGGCGCTCCAGCACGATCGAGCGGCCGTTCGGGAATATCAGCCTGTTCCACACGAGCAGGACGCGGCGCTGCCCGAAGCCGACGCCGTTGTCGTACTGGCCGATAATGCGCGTGCCCTGCGGAACGAGCAGAATCTTGCCGGTCGGGCTGTCGTAGATGTTCTCCGTCACCTGGGCCGTGATCTGGCCGGGAAGATCGGAGCGAATGCCGGTGATGAGCGCCGCCGCAATGACGGCGCCTGCCTGCAGCACGTTCGCCGACGCTGGGGCGGTCACGCGGTCGGCCGAGACCGTGCGCTTGTCCGGCGCCTGGTTGAGGAACGCGAGCTGGCGGTCCTGCGCGGTAGGCGTCGCCGGCTGCGGCGCCAGGCCGAGATTTGTGAGATCGGGGGTGGGAGTGGTGGCGGTTGTTGCGGTTGCCACAGGTTGCGACGAAACGCTGCGCGTCTCGGTCGAAGCGAACAGCCGGGCGGTCCGCGCCGATTCCAGCTCCTGAAGCCGACGCTGCTCCTCGGCGCTGATGCCGGGATTGGGTGTCGTGATCGATGGCGGCGGCACGGCATTTTGTGCATTGAGGATCGGCCGACCGAGATCGCCGGGTAGCGGCGGACCGAGCACCGGCCCGGTATAGTCGCGTGGCAGGCTGTTGAGGCCATCCGGGGTCGCCCGGTTGTCGGTCGCGTAAAGCTCCTCGTTGCCCTTGCGCCCGCCCTGGATTTGCAGAGCGTAGATCAGCGCGCCGCCGATGCCGACGCTGGCGACCAGGCCGAGCCCGGCCAGCACCTTGCGCGACAGCCGCGTCACGCGCGGCGGCTCCGGGCGCAGGCGCATCGGCGCGGCCGGCTCGCCGGTCAGCGGCAGGGCGCCGTCCTCGCCGGATGGCTCCGACCCTTTCTCATTTCCGGGTTCGATCTCGCTCATGACGCCGGCCTTCCGTCGGTGCGCGAGATCCGCACACGTTTCTGGTTGCGACCGGCGCCAAAGCGCAGCTCGGCGGCGGCGAAGAGGCGATCGACGATCATGTAGTTGCCGCGCACGCGGTAGTTCACGAGTTCGGAGGTCGCGCCCTCGGGGCCGACGACGAACAGCGGCGGCATCTCGCCCTGGCCGATGCCGCGCGGGAATTCGATGAACACCTGGCGGCCGTCGTCGAAGGCGCGCAATGGCCGCCACGGCGCACGGTCGCCTGTTACCTCGTAGCGGAAATTGACGCTGGAGAGGTCGACGCCGGTCGAGATGGGCTGCGCGGCCTCCGCTTGCGCATTCTGCCGGCGCAGGGCGATGAGCTGGTCCTGCGGATATTGCCAGGAGACCGACGCCATGTAGGTCGAGGACGTCGAACGCAGCTCCATATGATAGGTGCGCAAATTGGTGTTGATGACGAGGTTCGTCATCAGATCAGGCCGCGTGGGCTTGACCAGGATGTGGACCTGTTTCGCCACGCCCGTGCCGCTCTCGGTGTCGCCGATGATCCAGCGCACGGTGTCGCCAGCGGCGACCGGGCCGGCGCCGACGAGCTGCTCACCGGGCTGGAGCGCGATGTCCGTGATCTGCCCGACCGCCGTATAGACCTGATAGAGCGCCCCTTGGGTGAACGGATAGACCTGCATGGAATTGATGAAGCCGTTGCGAACCGGCTGCACGCGGGCCTGTGCATTGGCCTGATTGACGCGGGCGGCGGGATCGGTCGCCTCGGCCGGCTGGCGCGCTGCGTCCACGGGCTTCATCTGGCCGGCAAGCGGCAAGGGCCTCGGCAGTTCGACGATGCGCACTGGCGACGGCGGGTCGACCGTCTGCACGGCGGGCGCGGCGTTGTCATAGCTGATTTCGGGCGGCGGCGTGTTGGTCGCGCAGCCCGCGAGAGCCGACGTGCAGGCCAGCAGAAGCGCAAGCGAGGATTTACGGAGAGCCGGCTTTCCGGCTGTGCGGAAGGCAGGCGTCATTGTCCAAGCTCCTTCGACCAGTTGATGGCGTTGACGTAGATTCCGAGCGGATTGGCTCGAAGCTTTTCGGCGTCGCGCGGCGTTTGCACGACGGTGGTGAGGATGGCGGACCAGCGCTCGGTCGCGGCGAGCGATCCGTCCTGATAACGACGCTCGATCCAGGCTACGCGGAATGAGTCCGGGGAGGCCCTGATGACGCTCGATACCTCGATGGCGACCTGCTGCTTGCCGACCTTGGTGAAGGGGTCGTTGGCGCGGGCATAGTCGTTGAGGGCGAGCGCGCCGCCCTGCGTGGTGAACTCGTAGGCGCGCAACCAGTTCTGCCGCACAATGATCGCGTCGGCCGGGATCGAGCGAACCTGCTCGATGAAGCGGGCGAGATGGAACGCGATCTGCGGATCGGACGGCCGATAGTCTGCGACGGCGGGCGCAATCGCCTGCGCCTGGCCGAGCTTGTCGACCTGCACCACCCAGGGAACGATGGTGCCGCTGGCCGACTGCCAGACGAGGCCGCCCGACAGGCCGGCTGAAAGGGCCAGGCAGCCGAAAGCCATATAGCGCCAGTTGCGAGCCTGCACGCGGGCGGAGCCAATCCGGTCGTCCCAGACCTGTGCGGCGCGTTGATAGGGCGTTTCGGGCTGTGGTGCTTTCCCGTAGTGGGTCGATGGTCGTTTGAAGAAGTTCATGGTCAGTCGCTTTCGGAGAGGTTGACGGAAGAGCCGCCGCCATGGCTGTCGCCGGATTTGACGGCATGGGCGGCAGCCTGGACGCCGTGGGCGAGTTGCTGCGAGCGCTTCATGCGCTTGGCCCAGGCCGGCGGACCGTCGCGGGTGGCGGTCGCGGCGGCAGAGGGCGCGGTTTCCGTCGCGCCGCCGTCGCTGGATGCGCCGCTGGAGATCTCGGACGCGGCGCGGGAGTCGGCATCGAAGCTGGACTTGAGGCTGTCGGACGCACGGGACACGGCGCGCTTCAGCGGCGAGGCAGCGGCCTTCGCGCCGGTGCTCGCGACATTGCCGATGCCGGACGCAACGCCCGACGCGCCCGACTGACCGGCGGCGCCAAGGCTGTAGGCGGTGGATGCGCCGCCGGCGACGGCCGCGCCACCACGAGTGGCGGCGGCTGCACTAGTGGCGAGGGCCGCGCCGCCAGAGGCAACGGTGCCGACAGTCGCGGCGCCGGCCGCGACCATGCCACCAGCCGCCACGCCGGCACCCACCGCGGCGCCAGCGCCGAGCTGCGGGCCGCCCGAGACGAGGCCGTTGGCGATACCGGGACCGAAGATGCCAAGACCGAGAAGCGAGAGCGCGGCGAGCACGATCGCCATGGCGTCATCGATCGTCGGGGTCTGGCCACCGAAACCTTGTGTGAACTGCGAGAACAAGGTGGAGCCGATGCCGATGATGACGGCGAGCACCAGTACCTTGATGCCGGAAGAAATCACGTTGCCAAGCACACGCTCGGCCATGAAGGCGGACTTGCCGAAGAGGCCGAACGGGATCAGCACGAAGCCCGCGAGCGTCGTCAGCTTGAACTCGATCAAGGTGACGAAGAGCTGGACCGCGAGGATGAAGAAGGCGAGCAGGATCAGCGCCCAGGCGAACAGCAGGCAGGCGATCTGGATGAAGTTCTCGAAGAACGCGACCCAGCCCATCAGGTTCGAGATGGATTCGAGCAGCGGCCGACCGGCATCGAGGCCGGTCTGCGCGACCTTGCCGGGGCGCAGGAGATCGGTGACGGAGAAGCCGGTGCCCGAAGCTTTCAGGCCGAGGCCGGCGAAGCTCTCGAAGACGATGCGGGCGAGATTGTTCCAGTTGGAGATCAGATAGGCGAAGACGCCGACGAACAGCGTCTTCTTCACGAGGCGGGCGACGATGTCGTCATCGGCGCCCCAGCTCCAGAACAGGGCGGCCAGCGTCACATCGATGACGATGAGCGTGGTGGCGATGAAGGCGACTTCCCCGCTGAGCAGGCCGAAGCCTGAATCGATGTAGCGGGTGAAGACGCCCAGGAAGTTGTCGATGACGCCGGTGCCGCCCATGTCAGTGCGTCCCCGGACGCGCGGGCTCCGGCTGCATGACCCGCACGGCTTCCTTGACGATCGCATCCGGCGTGGGCGCCGGCGCGATCGTCGCCGTCGGGGTCGGCGCCTCCGGCGAGGCGGTCCGCGGCGCTTCCGGATTCTGGCCCAGGAAGCGGTCGCGGTTGGCGGCCCACAGCTTGAGGCAGGCCGGATCACGGATCGCGGCCTCGCCCAAGTCCCGGCATCCGCGAAGTTGACGCTGGAGAGCCTCGACATCAACGCCCGGTCGGAGGGCCGGCGAGCGGACCTCCAGCTCCTCCTCTTTCCGGGTCAGCTCGATGACGGTGGCGGTGATGGCGACCCCGACGAAGACGACGGCGCCGAGCCGAACGAACATCTTGCCGTCCATGGCGATCGCCCCCGCTCAGTTCCGGTTGTTGAACATCTGGGCGTTGCCGGGCTGGTAGCCCGTGCCCGGCGTCAGAAAGCGGCGCCGCTGTTCGCGGCCCTGTTCGGCAGCGGCCGCGCGTTCGGCTTCGGTCAGCATCTGCGCGCGTCCGTTTGCCGCGACGACCGCGGTAAGGTCCGCAATCTGTTGGGCTTGGAGAGCGAGGAGCTGATTGCCAGCCTGTGTAGCCTGCAGCGCGCCGGTCGCGCCCTGGCTCTGGCCGACGAGTGCGGACATCTGCGCGCGGTTGGTGTCGATGTTGCCAACGACGCCGGCCTGCACCCGCATCGCATCCTGCAAACCGCCGACCGTATTCTGCCAGCGCGAACGCGCATCGGAGACGAGCTGCTGGTTGCTCGTGGACATAGAGACGTTCCCGTATTTCTGCTGGAACATCTGGTCGATCTTCTGGACGTCGTAGGCGATGTTCTGCGCCTGGCTGAGGAGCTGCTGCGTCTTCTGAACCGACTGCTGCAACTGCTGGAGCGCGGAGAACGGCAGGCTCGCGAGATTGCGCGCCTGGTTGATCAGCATCTGCGCTTCGTTCTGAAGCGAGGTGATCTGGTGGGTGATCTGTTCCAGCGCGCGGGCAGCCTGGAGGACGTTCTGCGCGTAGTTGGTCGGGTCGAAGACGATGATGGCGTGCGCAGGCGTCGCCAGCATGGGTGCGAGCGCGACGGGAGCGGACAGCAGCGCGACAGCAAAACGCGCTGCGCGGGAATGGCGCAGTTTCATGTCAATTCTCCTTGGGTGTTGAGCGTGGGAACGAGATCAGCCGCCCAGCCGACATCGCGGTGGTGCAGCCAGGCGGTGAGGAAGCCGTCGCGGCCGTGCTCGGCGACGATGCGGGCGATGGCGGTCTGATCCGTCTTGGCGGACGCGGCGCAGAGCGCGAGCGCGACGGCGGACAGGCCGAGTTCGAAGAGGCGATTGCCGCGCCGTGACTGGCAGTAGTAGTCGCGCTTCGGCATCGCCCGTGCGATGATCTCGATCTGGCGATCATTGAGACCGAAACGCCGATAGATCGCGGTGATGTGCGGCTCGATCGCCCGCTCGTTCGGGAGCAGCAGACGGGTCTGGCAGCTTTCGATGATCGCGGGCGCGATCGCCGAGCCGTCGATGTCGGACAGCGATTGCGTGGCGAAGATGACGCTGGCATTCTTTTTCCGGAGCGTCTTCAGCCACTCCCTGAGCTGGCCGGCGAACCCCTCGTCGTCGAGCGCAAGCCAACCCTCGTCGATGATAATCAGCGTCGGCGAGCCATCGAGCCGATCATCGATGCGGTGGAAGAGGTAGGCGAGGACGGCGGGCGCAGCGCCGGTGCCGATCAGGCCTTCGGTCTCGAACGCCTGGACCGATGCCGTGCCGAGATACTCGTGCTCGGCGTCGAGCAGGCGGCCATAGGGACCGCCGACGCAGTACGGCCGGAGCGCCTGCTTCAGATCGTTCGACTGGAGCAGCACGGCGAGGCCCGTCAGGGTTCGCTCTTCGACGGGCGCGCTGGCGAGTGAGGTGAGCGCCGTCCAGAGGTGCTCCTTCACCTCGGGCGTGATGGTCACGCCTTCGCGGATCAGGATCGCGACCAGCCAGTCGGCGGCCCAGGCACGCTCGGGCACGTCATTGATGCGCGAGAGCGGCTGAAGGCTGACGCTATCGGAAGCGCCATCGCTGAGATCGCCGCCGAGATCGTGCCAGTCGCCGCCCATGGCGAGCGCGGCCGCACGGATCGAACCGCCGAAGTCGAAGGCAACGACCTGCGAGCGGACATAACGGCGGAACTGCAGCGCCATCAAGGCCAGCAGCACTGACTTGCCCGCGCCGGTCGGTCCGACGAGCAGCGTGTGGCCGACATCGCCGACATGGATGGAAAGCCGGAACGGGGTCGAGCCTTCGGTTTTGCCGAAGAGCAGTGGGGGCGCTGCAAAGTGCTCGTCCCGTTCCGGTCCCGCCCATACCGCCGAAAGCGGGATCATGTGGGCGAGATTGAGCGTGGAGATCGGCGGTTGCCGAACATTGGCGTAGACATGGCCGGGCAGCGAGCCGAGCCAGGCGTCGACCGCGTTGACGGTCTCCACCATGGCGGTGAAGTCGCGACCCTGGATGACCTTCTCGACCAGTCGCAGCTTCTCGTCGGCCACGCGCGGATCGGCGTCCCAGACCGTCACCGTCGCGGTGACATAGGCCATGCCGGCATAGTCGGCGCCAAGTTCCTGCAACGCCATGTCGGCGTCAGCGGCCTTGTTGGCCGCATCCGTGTCAACGAGGACGGACGCCTCGTTGGTCATCACCTCCTTGAGGATCGCCGCGATCGACTTACGTTTGGCGAACCATTGCCGCCGGATCTTGGTCAGCAGCTTCGTCGCGTCGGTCTTGTCGAGCAGAATCGCGCGGGTCGCCCAACGATAGGGAAAGGCGAGCCGGTTCAGCTCGTCGAGCAGACCGGGTGTCGTCGCCGTCGGAAACCCGGTGATCGTGAGGACGCGCACATGCTGGTCGCCAAGCCGGGGTTCGAGTCCACCGGCGAGAGGCTGATCGGCGAGCAGCGCATCGAGATAGATCGGTGTCTCGGGAACGCGGACGCGATGGCGCTTGGTCGAAACGCAGCCGTGCAGATAGGTCAGGGTTTCGGCGTCATCGAGCCAGCGGCACTCCGGCATGAAGGCTTCGACGAGGTGCAAGATGCGGTCGGTGCGATCGGCAAAGCCGGTCAGGGCTTCGCGCGGGTCGATGCCCGATTTCTCGCGACCCTCGTAGAGCCAGGTTTCTGCGCGAGCCGCGTCCTCGGCCGGCGGCAGCCAGGCGAAGGTCAGGTAGTGGCTGGACTCGAAATGCGCACCGGCTTCCTCAAAGTCGGCTTTGCGCTCGGCGTCTACCAGGGCGGAGGCGGCGTCGGGAAATTTGCTGTTGGGGTAGCGGTTCGAAGGGTGACGCTGCGCCTCGACGAAGATCGCCCAGCCGGAGCCGAGACGACGGAAGGCGTTGTTGAGGCGCCCGGCGACGGCGACCAGCTCAGCGGGGACAGCCGAGTCCAGATCGGGGCCGCGGAATTGGGCGGTACGCTGGAAGCTGCCGTCCTTGTTCAGGACGACGCCGGAGCCCACGAGCGCCACCCAGGGAAGGAAGTCGGCGAGCCGGCTGTTGCGGTTGCGGTATTCGGCGAGGTTCATCACGGCATCGCTCTCCCTCAAACCGCGAGATGCGCGGGG
Source organism: Ensifer adhaerens (assembly GCF_020035535.1). Taxonomy (NCBI): domain Bacteria; kingdom Pseudomonadati; phylum Pseudomonadota; class Alphaproteobacteria; order Hyphomicrobiales; family Rhizobiaceae; genus Ensifer; species Ensifer adhaerens. The sequence continues at coordinate 1,408,604 of NZ_CP083349.1, forward strand.
ATGCGCAGATGCCGGCGCACGACATCGACGAAGAGCGGGTCGCGCTTGGCGGCCCAGACCGCCGCGACGTGACCAATCGCCCAGATCGCGATGCCAACGAGCCAGAGGCGCAGCCCGAGCCCGACAGCGCCCGCGAGTGTGCCGTTCATGATGGCGATGGCGCGCGGGGCGCCGCCGAGCAGGATCGGCTCGGTCAGTGCGCGGTGGACCGTGACCGTGAAGCCCGGAACGTCCTGATCGGAGACGCCCACCATCAGACCAGCGCTCCGCCGCCGAAGCTGAAGAAGCTGAGGAAGAACGAGCTGGCCGCGAACGCGATCGACAGGCCGAACACGATCTGGATGAGCCGGCGGAAGCCGCCAGACGTGTCGCCGAAGGCGAGCGTCAGGCCCGTGACGATGATGATGATCACCGCAATGATCTTCGCGACCGGACCTTCGATCGACTGGAGGATTTGTTGGAGCGGCTGTTCCCACGGCATGGACGAGCCGGATGCGTGGGCGGCGGGCGCCATCGCCACGCTCATGACGATGGCCGATGCCGTCATCATCAGACGGCGAGGCAAGCTGCGGGCATGCGAGATCATGCGGATTCTCCTTCTTGGGGCTTCGGGGTGATGGGGCTGACGCAGTAATCGCCGTCAGGGCCGAGCCCTTCGATGCGGGCGAGTTCGGCGAGCCGGCGCTGCGAGCCGCGGCCGGACAAGACCGCGACGAGATCGATCGTTTCGGCGATCAGGGCGCGCGGGACGGTGACGACGGCTTCCTGGATGAGCTGTTCGAGACGGCGCAGCGCGCCGATGGCGCTGCCGGCGTGGATCGTCCCGACGCCGCCGGGGTGGCCGGTGCCCCACGCCTTGAGCAGGTCGAGCGCCTCTGCACCGCGCACCTCGCCGACCGGAATGCGATCGGGGCGAAGGCGCAACGACGAGCGCACGAGGTCGGAGAGCGAAGCGACGCCGTCCTTCGTGCGCATGGCGACAAGGTTCGGCGCGGCGCATTGGAGTTCGCGCGTGTCCTCGATGATGACGACGCGATCGGCGGTCTTGGCGACCTCGGCGAGCAGCGCGTTGGTGAGGGTGGTCTTGCCGGTCGAGGTTCCACCGGCGACGAGGATATTGGCGCGAGACGCCACGCCCTGGCGCAGCATCTCGGCCTGTCCAGCCGACATGATCCCGGCGCGCACGTAGTCATCGAGGGTGAAGACCGCGACCGCGGGCTTGCGGATCGCGAAGGCGGGCGCGGCGACGACGGGCGGCAAAAGCCCCTCGAACCGCTCCCCCGTCTCGGGCAGTTCGGCCGAAACTCGCGGGGCACCGGCATGAACCTCCGCGCCGACGTGATGGGCGACCAGTCGAACAATGCGCTCGCCGTCCGCTGCCGACAGCCGCTCCCCCGTGTCGGAAAGCCCCTCGGAAAGACGGTCGATCCAGAGCCGCCCGTCGGGGTTCAGCATCACCTCGACGATGCCGGCGTCGTCGAGATAGCGCGCGATGGCGGGACCGAGCGCGGTGCGCAACATCCGCGCGCCGCGCGCAAAGCCTTCTGAATTTTGGTGAGACGCCGCCATACAACCCCGATTCCAACGGGGTTGAGACAGACCTTCCCCGGACGGGGATGATTAAAAGGGCTTGATTTTAGGCCGATTCAACAAGGATTTGCCGGCGTAGTACCGTAGCGTGCAAATACAGGAGATAGCGTAGGTCGCGACGTTGTTATGATTTGAATGCGCCCGAGGAGACATATTGATTCGCTGTTACCGGAGAGCTGAATGACGGCACGATTGCAACGGACATTGAAGCGTGCCGTTCGTCTCCGAGACATGACTGCGATTTCGAGCGATGACCTGCTTCGGATCGATGCAGACGGCTATCAGGAGATCCGGCGTGCCGCTACGCGCGCCCGAAACGAAGGACAGCCTGCTTTCGTCTGCGACCATTGCGGCTTTGCTGTTTATGCTCCGCGGGAGCCGAAGACACGATTGCCATTCTGGCGGCACCACAAGGGGGCGCCCCGGAGTTGCCCGTGGTGGACAGGCGAGCCCGGCTCAACTGATGACGTAAGTGCTTCGCAGTTCCAGGGCGCGCAAGAAAGCCCGTTGCATCTGCGCGTCAAACATATGGTCGCTGAACTACTGGCTGCAGATCCAAGCACAGAACCGGGATCTGTCGTGGTCGACGAATATGTTGTGTGCGGGGAAAGTCGACGCCGCCCTGATGTGCGTGCCGTCTACGATGGAAAGCCGATTGCCATCGAAATTCAACTTGCAACAACCCAGATCCCGATCATCGTCGCACGCGAGGATTTCTATCAGCGCGAAGGACGGCATCTCATTTGGTTGACTTGGAACTTCGTTCCCGTTGAGAGGGCGCATTTGCTCACGGCATTCGAGGACATCTTCTACTCGCACAACAAGAACCTGTTCTCGCTTGACGACGCGGTGGTTTCTGAAAGTCGGGAAAATGGAACCTTCCTCCTTCGAGCTTTTTGGGAACACGGCTCTGGTTGGAACTCGAAGATCACGACGCTTCCTGATCTGGAATGGCCTTCGTCTGGCTTGCCTTATGCAGTCGCTCCGCCTCCGCCTTGGCATAGTGACTTTCGGGCACGCTGGCTGGCAGCAACGACGCCACAAGGGACGCCGTGGCCCGCTCGAAACGCACTGCTTTCCGAACTGGCAGAGAAGTTCGTCGACGATTCGATTGATGCTTCAACGCTGGAGGAGATCGACATCGGAGCACTTATCAATGCGATATTATCGTTCGTTGAGGGCAAGCCGGTCGGATCGGCGCAAAAGAATCTGACCGAGGTGATCAACACCTTTCTGGCAAGTGAACGACGCTTCAGGTTTGCTCGCATCATGCGAAAAGTCATCGCAGTTACCGGAGTATTCGAAATTCTCGATAAACCGAGCGTCACAGCAAAGTTTTCTCGGGCGACGGAAGATGGCCAAGATGGGCCAGAAAGCCTCACCGGCAGAGTGGTTCTGCTGCTCTTTTCGGAATTATTTGAGAAACGACGACCGGCTAACTACCCCTCATCCCCTTGAGGGCTGACATCCTCGGAAATCTCCTGCCGCAGTTTCGGCCCCTTGGCGAGGCGGCGACCAAGGGCGGCCACGAAGGCCTCGTAGCGCTCACCAGTCTTGGCACGGGCGGCCTGCGCGGCGGGTTCCGGCAGCGCCGGCGTCGTGGAGAGCCAGAAGCGGATGAATACCGCGAGCGTCTCGACCGCGATGCCGACATCCCGCTCAAGCCGTGTCATCCGGCGATCGAGCTGGTCGAGGCGTTTCGTAACCGCGGCCTCCTGCCGTTCCGCCGCATCGGGAGATAGGAAAGACTCGATGGCGGCCTCGGCGATCAGCGATCGCGAATGGTCGCGGCGCGCGGCATGCTCTGCGAGCCGCCCCATCACGCCGGGATCGAGATAGACGGAGAGGCGCTGCTTTCTGGGTGATCTCGACATCGGCGCTCACAGCTCCATGCCGTCGTTGGGATCGAGCGAAACCTGCCGCGCCACGCCCTGTATCATCCGCGTCATGCGGCGGTTGCGGGCGGCAGCGTCCTCATCCTCATCGCGCTCGACATCGATCTCGAATTCGTTCTCGACCGGCGGCTTCTTCTCCACCGGCTGCACCCGATTAAGCTCGGGCTGATGCCGGCGTTCCGACTCGGTCGGATCTTCGTCGGATGTGGCGGACGTAGTCTTGGATTCGAGCAGCTCCGGGCGAGTGGGCCGCGGTAGAGTCGTCCAGTCGTCGGGTCGCCCTCGCGTCGGCACGGCAAGCGACGGCAGTGGCAGCAGGCGCTCCTTGAAGCGAGCGTCCTCGTAGTAGCGCGCCTTTTTCGCCCGGATCGGCGGGGTGCCGGCAACCATGACGATCTCGTCCGCAGGCGGGAGCTGCATGATCTCGCCGGGGGTCAACAGCGGCCGCGCCGTTTCGGACCGCGACACCATGAGATGGCCGAGCCAGGGCGAAAGCCGGTGGCCGGCATAGTTTTTCATGGCTTTCATCTCGGTGGCGGTGCCGAGCGCATCCGATACCCGCTTGGCGGTGCGTTCGTCGTTCGTGGCGAAGCTGACGCGGACGTGGCAGTTGTCGAGGATGGAGTTGTTCGCCCCGTAGGCCTTTTCAATCTGGTTGAGCGACTGGGCGATGAGAAAGCTTTTCAGGCCGTAGCCGGCCATGAACGCCAGCGCCGACTCGAAGAAGTCGAGGCGGCCGAGCGCCGGAAACTCGTCAAGCATCAACAGCAGCCGGTGGCGTCCCGCCTTCGCCTGCAGATCCTCGGTCAGTCGGCGACCGACCTGATTGAGGATCAGGCGGATCAGCGGCTTGGTGCGGTTGATGTCGGAGGGCGGCACGACGAGGTACAGCGTCGTCGGCCGCTTATCGCCCGCGATGTCGGTGATCCTCCAATCGCAACGCCGCGTCACCTCGGCCACCACGGGATCGCGATAGAGGCCAAGGAACGACATGGCAGTGGAGAGCACACCCGATCGCTCGTTGTCGGATTTGTTGAGCAGCTCGCGCGCGGCGCTGGCGATGACCGGGTGCGGTCCCGCGTCGCCAAGATGGGCGCTCTTCATCATCGCGGCCAGCGTCGACTCGATCGGGCGCTTTGGGTCGGAGAGGAACGCCGCGACGCCGGCGAGCGTCTTATCGTCCTCGGCATAGAGGACGTGGAGGATCGCGCCGACGAGCAGCGCGTGGCTGGTCTTTTCCCAGTGGTTTCGCTTTTCAAGCGAGCCTTCGGGATCGACCAGTATGTCGGCGATGTTCTGGACGTCGCGGACTTCCCATTCGCCACGACGCACCTCGAGCAGCGGATTGTACGCTGCGGATTTCGTGTTGGTCGGATCGAACAGGAGCACGCGGCCGTGCTTGGCGCGAAAGCCCGCCGTGAGCTGCCAGTTCTCGCCCTTGATGTCGTGGACGATGGCCGAGCCCGGCCAGGTCAGCAGTGAGGGCACGACCAGCCCGACACCCTTACCGGAGCGGGTCGGCGCGAAGCACAGGACATGCTCCGGCCCGTCATGGCGCAGATAGGCGTGATCGTAGCGGCCGAGCACCACCCCGTCGGGACCGAGAAGGCCAGCAGCATCCACCTCCTTCTTTTCGGCCCAGCGCGCCGAGCCATAGGTCTCGACTTTCTTGGCTTCGCGGGCCCGCCAGACCGACATGCCGATGGCGACGGCGATCGAGATAAAGCCACCGGAGGCGGCGATGAAGGCGCCCTCGACGAAGATCGACGGCGCATAGGCATCGTAGAAATACCACCACCAGTAAAAGGCCGGCGGATAGTAGAAGGGCCAGCCCAAAACCGAGAACCAGGCCGGGCCGAGCTGCGCCTGAAACCCCAGCTTCCACGCGACATATTCGGTGGCACCCCAGGTGGTGGCGAGCACGATCAGAAAGACGGTGAGGATCTGGCCCCAGAGGATTTTTGTTGCCGACATGACGACGGTCCTTTCCGAGAGAGGTTAGAGGCCGAGGCCGCGCTTGCGGCCAAAGCTCCAGTCGACCCCGCCATCGTCACGGGCGACGCCGGTGACGTGCTTGCCAAGCTGCTTTTCGAGAGAGGGCGACCAGGGGACGAGCTGGAAGCCGAGGCCGTCGTCCAGCATAGCGAACCGGCCGGAGGCGAGCGCCAGCCGTTGGCGGTAGGTGCCGGCGACATATTCGCCGCCGCCCGCGCGATTGAACGGCCGGCCTGTCTCGACGGCGAGCTTCTCGCCAACGGCCTCCAGTTCACGACGGCGCAGAGTCTCGATCAGCCCGCGATTGAAGGTGACGCGTTGGCCATGCTGCTCGCCGAAACCTTGCGCGACCAGATGATCCGCGCGCCGATCGAGCGCCTGCCGGACCTCGGCGCCGAAGCCGCCCTCGGAGAGAGCGGCCGGTTCACGCGCGAAATTCTGCCGGTCGAGCCAGGTCGCGCCCGTCGCCGTCACCTGCCGATCGATGTCGAGATCGGAGCGGACAGCGATGGCGACCCGGCGCTGACCCTGCGCGTCGTCGAATTTGCGCAGCTCCACGATCGAGCCCGGCGCGCTGTCGCCGGCGGCGTCGAGGTCGGACAGCTTGATGTGATGGGTGCGGCCATCGACGCCATCGACAACGGCGTAGGCCGTGCCCTTCAGCTCGTCATCAAGACCGCGATCGACCAGCCGGCCGATGACGGGCGCATCGAGACTCTCGGCCGCGAGCACATAGCCCGCTGAACCGCGCTCGATGCCGCGATCCGTCAAAGCCCGGTGCATGCGTTTGATGATGTCGCCGCGCTCGCCGAGTTCACGCAGCGTCGCCTCGGCCTTCGCGTCGATCGCCCATTGACCGGGGCCGACTTGTTCGGCGAGGCCGAGTGTCTCCAGCTTGCGGAGCCGTCCGACCTTCTGGGCGTGATAGTCGTCCGGCCGGGCGTTCGGATCGACCGCCATGTCGATAACGCCAGTGGCATGGCTATCGCGGAGGAGCTGCCGATCAAGCTGCGTGAAGCGCTCGGCATCGATCTGGCGTTCCAGACTGCGCTGGATGTCGAGATCGGTGCGTGGTCCCAACTCCTGCGTGATGAGGTCACGCGCTCGGTCGCGCATCCCTTCCTTGATGTAGTCGCGCGAGATGACGAGATCCTGCCCGTCGTCATGAACCCCGCGCACGATCAGGTGGACGTGGGGATGCTCGGTGTTCCAGTGGTCGACCGCCACCCAATCGAGGCGGGTGTCGAGATCCTTTTCCATCTGCGTGACGAGATTGCGGGTGAAGGACCGAAGATCGGCCATGTCGGTCGCATCGTCGGGCGAGAGGATAAACCGGAAATGGTGTCGATCGTCCTGGCACCGCTCCGCGAAGGCCTTCGGATCGGCGTCGTCTGCGCCCGGTCCGAAGAGATGGGTTTTCTCCCCGTCACGGGTCACGCCCTCGCGGCGCAGATAGTTGAGGTGGGTGGCGAGAGGCGCGGCGCGAGCGGTGTGACGCACGACGCGCGCCTTGATGACGGCGCCACGCGAGCGGGCCGTGAGCAACCGGTTCGCCTGGATGCTTGCACGTTGACCGCGCCCGAAGCGCGAGCGGTTTCCCGATGTGATCCGGCCAGAGCGCGAGACGCCGGCTCCGGCCTTCTTCGCCGCGGCGAGAGCCTGCGCGATGAAGGGACGGGCCTGCTGCGCACGAGACGAACGGATGCGGCCTGGCCGAATACGGAAATCACTGTCGTCGGTCATGGCCGATCCCCCGCACATCGCGCCAAGCGCAGGAAATCGCAGGAAAATCGGCGTAGCCGCGAGGTGCGGAGAAATCCCGCACCTCGCGAAATCGCCTCATAACCTATTGAAAAACCACAACCGAACGACGCGGCACCTCGCGGCCTTTTATCCTGCCATCCCCCGGTTGTGGTGTCTGCCTGCCACATCCGCGCCCTCTTGGACACGCTGGGGTGCGATATGCTGCGAATGCCGCCGAGTGCCATCATCGCGGCTCTTCCGAAGAGGCGCGCGCGACGAACAGCCCGTTCGACTGCGGCACGATGGCGGAGACATCGCGCGCCGTGTTCGTAGTCGCGGTGTCATTGGCAGGACGCTCGGCCGACACGGAAGTGACAGCCCGCGCGCGACCGGACTGCGCTATGAACAGCGGCGCGCGTGTCCACGCCGATCGGTCGATTGCAGCCATCACGGTCGGATTCGTGCCGCCCGAACCGTCGATGACCGGCGCGAGCAAGGCGACATAGGCGCGCGTCTCGGCCGGCAACGGACGGCCGCCGAGCGACGCTTCATAGCGTCCGGGTCCGGCATTGTAGGCCGCAAGAAATCCCGGCGAGCCGTAGCGATCGTGCAGCTCGCGGAGGTACGCCGTGCCCGCGAGGATGTTGTCGCGCGGGTCGTAGGGATCGCGACCGAGGCCATGCCGCGCGCGCAGGCCTGCCCAGGTCGCGGGCATGATCTGCATCAGACCCATCGCGCCGGCGGAGGAAACTGCGCGCGGTTCTCCGGCGCTTTCGGCGCGCATCACTGCCCTGATCCAGGCGATCGGAACACCAAAGCGCCGCGAGGCCTCGGCGATGTAATCTGCGTAGGCATCGCGCGTCAACGGTCGGACGGCGGGCGCGTGATGCGCCATGGTGATCACCGGCATCGCGCTTGCGAAGGTGAGGCCGGAAAGGAGAAGGAGAGCCATGCGCCGGGCAGCGCAGCGCGGCCCGGACGCAGTCGAACGGCTCGCCGGCTTGCGAGAGCCAAGCATCGCTCAATCCTTCTCGGCGCGGTCGCGCGGGCGCGACCAGTGCAGCGACCAGGCCTTGCCGGCGTCGTCGTCGCGGAAGAGGTTGGCGCGCATCGGATGCGGAAATGTCGGATCGTCGATCAGCAGCGCGATGTATTCACCGGCCTTCTCGCCGGTGCGTTTCCAGGCCGCGCCGACCTCCGGACCTGTTTCGTTATTCATGCTGTCGAAGAGGTGAACGCGATAATCCGGTGCGTTCTCGGCATCGGACGGCTCCGCCGTGACGATGATGACGTCCTGATGCAGCAAGAGCGTTCCGAGATGTCCGATGAAGCCGGTCTCCTCGCGTGTGAATTCTCCAATCTGTGGCATGACAGTCTCCATGGCGGTGAGGTTGAAGAGGCAGTCGGCGAGCACCGCTCCCGCCGATGGGGAAGCGGTCAGCGCGTGGGTGCGCGCCATTCGAAGTGGCCGGTGCCGTCTTCGTCGGTCCACAACGGGACAGCGCGGCCGATGATCTGGTCGGCCGAGATCAGGCCGAAGTAACGTCCATCTAGGCTGTCGCGGACCTGCCAGTTCATGAGGAAGACTTCGCCGATCTGCACGCGGCGGCAGCCTTGCCAGATGGGAAGATTGCGGCCGGCGCGATCGCGCTCCAGCGCTTCGCCCACCTCGACGCCATCCACTGTGACGGTGAGGTTCGAGCGGCACACGGTCTGCCCGGCGACTGCGAGAATGCGCTTCATCAGCGGCACGCCCTTGGGAAGATAGCTGCGCTCGGCGAGGAACGTCGCGAGCGGTTCGGGCGCATCTACGGCGACGAGATCGGTGACCTCGAACGGCCCGTTGAAGTCGATCGAGTAGAAGCCGATCGGCGCACTGGCTGATGCGTTCCAAACCAGCTTGATCGGCATCGGTGCGAGGCCGGGATAGCCGACGCCGAGCGCAGCGAGCGTCGTTGCAAGGAACAGGCCGGCGCGGCTCACGGCTCCGCCCTCCGGCGCAGCATGAACGCACGATGATGGTCGAGCGTGTAGGCGCGCGCCTCGTCGCCGGCGGCGAGCCGGTTGTGGACGTGCCGCCAGTGGTCGAGCGAAACCGCTTCCGGGTCGATGCCGAGACGCTCGATGGCGTCGATCGCCTGCAGCACGCGCTCGACCTTCGGCCAGCTCTCGACCTTCAGCAGGATATCGCCGCCTGGGCGCACGAAGGGCAGCGTCTGGTAGGCTTCGCCGCGCGACACGGCGCGCACAATGTCGATGCGCGAAATGATCGTGCCGAAGTCGTTCGAGGCCCAACGCACGAAGGCGAAGACCGTGCCGGGGCGGAAGGAGAGGACGCGCCGCCGACGGTCGAGAATCTGTTCGTGGGCGTGCGTCCCGAAGCGAATCCAATTCTCGATCTTCTTCTCGACCCAGGTCAGCTCGACATGGGTGAGCGTGTCGTGGGGGAGCGCGGCCGGCGACGGGCCGCCGCGCATGCGGGAGGCCGCGATGCCGGTCATGGTGTGTCTCCTTGGGTTTGCGGGAATTCGCGCGCGAGCAGCTCGCGCAGCATCTCGGTCACGGTGACGCCGCGTTGGAACGCGATGATCTTGATGCGCCCGCGCAGCTCCGGCGTGACGTCGATGGTCAGGCGGGCGGTGAAGCCCGCAGCATCGGCGGTTCGCGCCGGCTCAACCTGGGCGGCCTTGATCCAGGCGTCGGGATTGGTCGGGCGAGATGCGAAGCCGCGCCGTTCGGATCGCTCGCTCATGGCGCGATCCTTTCGATTTCGGTGACGAGCGCCGCGATCTCGCGCGCTGCGGGGCCGTCATCGTCGATCTCGAAAGCGAGGCGACCGGACTGTGCCGCATCGGCGTAGATGACGCGCTGGCCAATCGTGTTGCGCAGCACGGGCGGATCGTGATCGGCGAGCGTCTCGGCGGTCTCGCGGGCGATCACGGTGCGCGCACCGCAGCGATTGAGGACGAACCGCGCGCGCAGGTCCGGCCGATAGATGCGCGCCTCCGACAGGAGCGCCAGCATCTCGGCCGAGGCCCATCCGTCGAGCGGCGAAGGCTGGACCGGGATCAGCACGAGGTCAGCGGCGAGCAGCGCCGAACGCATCAGCCCGGCGACGCGCGGAGGTCCGTCGATGACGACGTGATCGACGTCGCGCGCTAGCTCTGGCGCCTCGCGATGCAGCGTGTCGCGTGCCAGGCCGACGACGCCGAACAGGCGAGGAAGACCACTGCGGCTGCGCTGTTGCGACCAGTCGAGCGCGGAGCCCTGTGGATCGGCGTCGACCAGCGTGACACGCTTTCCCTTGCCGGCCCATTCGCCGGCGAGATGCAGCGCCAGCGTCGTCTTGCCGACGCCGCCCTTCTGATTGAGGAGCGCAATGATCATCGCGCACCTTCCGACCGCGAACGAAGCGGCAGTTCGGGGGCGGTTTCGGGGGAGTGCGGGGCCGAGCCTGTGACTGGACCGGTGCTTTTCTTCGCGGCTGTGCTGAGGCTGCGGGCGGTGGTGCGGATGAGCTTTTGCACATCGCGCGCGCGCTCTTCAAAGTTAGATTCTTGGTTAGACTCTAAGTTAAGGGCGCGATTGCGGGTTTTGTTTCCGTGGGTTAGACCCTGTTTCGGTTCCCGATAGCACGAGCCTCGGGTTCCCGATGGCACGATAGTCCGGGTTCCCGATAGCACGAGGCTATCCACAGCCGGTCCACAGGCCGGAGATGGCTCAAAGGCGAGCAGGACGCGGCCACCGATCTCCGTTTCGAGGAACAGCGTGTAACCGGGCAGAGGCTGTCGGCGGATGATGTCGCGCAGCTCGAAGGCGAAGCGCTTGAACGGCGACAAGCTGCCGGATTTCTGATGGAGGTGGCGGAAGTCGAAGCGCCAGCCGTCGCGCTGCCGACCGCCGTGCTTGCGCACCAGGCGATAGAGCCAGCGATCAAGGCCGCCGGTGAGATCGAAATAAGCGGGGTCGATCGTCAACACGAGCGCGTCGTCGAGAACCGCGCGATAGAACCAGTCCGGGACGATCAGTTCGATCCCGGCCGGCCGGCCCTTGTGATCCGTCCGCTCCTGCCATTCGTTGATCCAGGAGAAACGATGGCGCCGGCCTTCGGCGGGCTGGCGGATTGAGGTGGAGACGGTGGTCGATTGCAGACGGTCGAGCGCGGCCTTCAGGCGTTGATAGTCGCGGAGGCCAGTGCCCCGCCCGACGAACATGAGGATTTCGTAGGGCGTAGCGGCCATGAGCCGGGAGGTTCGAAGGCCAGCATCGCGGGCCTCGACGATCTGGCTGGCGGCCCAGATAAGGATGTCGGCGTCCCATATAGTTGCCATGCCGTGGTCGGGCACGGCCTCGACACGGATAGAAACATTGCCGGCGGCGAAATCGATCGGGGCAACGCGGTGGGTCTTGGAGAGGGAGAAAAACGGATAGGCCATGAGATCCTGCGCGTCTCGGGGCGCGAAATCGCCGGGGAGCGCTCGAAACAGGTCGAGCTGTCCGCGCTCCGAAAGGGACCGGGGTCGCGCCGCCATTCTGGAATCCAGTCAGCGCGCGTAGCGGCCGGCATGGGACGGGGGTGCGGACGTCTGGCGCTTGGCCGGCAGCACGCTGCCGCGCGGATCAGACGTGGAGGTGACAGCCCCCCGTTCAGCCCAGGACTGGAGGTCGTCGACCGCGTAGACCACGCGGCCGCCGAGCTTCCGATAGGCCGGACCAGTGCCGTAGGTGCGGTGCTTCTCGAGGGTTCGGGCGGAGAGACTAAGAAATTCAGCTGCTTCTTTGGTGCGCAGAAAGCGCGGCGGCAAAACGGCGAGTTCGGGTCGCATGGATCGGGCCTCCGTGGGTTTTCGGCGACCGCTGGGGCTCAGCGGCGGACGGCGACCACGGTGGCGGAGAAGAGACGGCAGGAGGGATGGGGCACTTGAGGTGGCCAATATCCCCACCCGCTGCATAGCTTTATCACCGGCGACGGCGGTGCCGGAGCAACTTCAGGTATCCGCCATTGATGAGTGCTAGCCCGCCTTCGACGAAAGCGATCGCGGCATCGCGCAGCGGCGACGTCTTCCAGGGATCCGATTCGACGCGGCCTTCGCCATAGATCGCTGCGGCAATCTCACGATAGGTGGCGCCGTTCATATGGCCGTCGGCGGCGCGTAGCTTCAAGCGAAAGCGGCGACGCTGTTCCGCGGTCATCCGCGTGTCGCTCAGCGGCGCGCGCGCGAGCCATGTGCGGGACAGGCGTGTCAGAGCGCCGATACGATCAGGAAGATCGTCATCGAGCGGGACGACAGCCGCAAGTGGATCGTCTTTTGATGTATCGGCAAGGAAGAGGACCGGGAGATCGCTTTCGGAAAGCGCGGCGTATGTTCCTTCGGGTCCGTCACGCCCTGCGGTGAAGCTGCCAGTGGTCGGATGCGAGATTGCCGGGAGGAAGTGCGGGCGACGCGCCAACAAAAGTATGCTGGGATCGGCCGATGGCGACCACACCACCTGTTGCTCCAAGGCGGATAGAACTGGGCTTGCGGGGAAATCGTAAACCCCATCGTTGCTGTTTTTCTGGCCGAAGCGGCTGGTTCTCAGCCTTGTCTGTCAGGAGGCTTATATATTCGTCTTGATAAGGAACGTATCGGCGAAGGCATTCCCAGGCGAGCCCTTCGATCGGCAACCTATCAATGAAATCGTAGCTGCTGTCGTTTCGCCAGTTCGATGTATCGGGCCTCATTCGCTTGAACTCCCCGCTTATCGCGCAAGCCGAAGAATTCAGTGTTGGCCGCTCGCATCGAGAGATGGAAGTCTGGGAGAGGGCATCGCGTGATGGCAAAAGTGCATCACGGCATCCGCGGAAACGATCAGTCGCGGGTTTGCCTTAGCAACTTCCGATAGCCCGTGTGCGCCATCCAGTGAGCGCGTGTCAGGTGGCTGTCATGGACGCGTTTGCAGCGTTCGGTCTCGCGAACCGGATCGAGTCCGAAGAGCACGCGGACGGCTTCCGTCCAATCGGCGCCGTCGGCTGCAGCGTCCAGCAGGCGCATGTAAAGTTTGATATGCGACCTGTCATATTCGGTCAGCTCTGGCGCGGACGGTGCAGTATCTTCAAACGGTTCGATCATGACGCAGGTACGATTGGTAAACGAAGTTTGCATCGTAACCAAGAATGGTCCGAATCGGAGGCAACGCTGCAGGTGGCCAAGGTCGCTGCCGAGTAATCAGCGCTTGAGTTTAGGATGAGTCGGCTTGTCCCCGCGATCATCGACCAGCAGCACTCCTTGGCCTCGGTCGGTCGACAGAAGAACCACGCCGGAAGCTTCGAGAGCCCTGCGCACCTGATCGCGCGTCGTTTCATAGACCTCGAGCCTGCTTTCAGATTCGAGGCGCTTGAGCGCTGTCAATGATACACGGGCCTTGTCAGCGAGCGTCTCCTGCGTCCAACCCAGCAACGCGCGTGCGGCCCGCGATTGTCGGGCTGTGATCATGCATGATCACCTCCCATCGCAGCCGGTGCGCATTCCAGAACTACGACTATTTTAGTCGTCCTCGATCCTTTTCGCCAGCCCGAACGGTCTTAATAAGGCTGGCGGTGCGCTCCGTCCGATGAGCTGATTCGGCCGCGCTTGCTGGGGTTTCTGTTTGGCCGATCGTCAGCCGCGCACGAGATGGGGAATCCGTTGTACTTTGGATCGGTTTTGGCCGGACGACGACTGTTTGAGGTGTTCATCGGGTAGGGAGGCGGGGGCACGAAGGCGGCCCCGGCCTTCTGGGCCGGGGCCTTTGCCAGCCTCAATCGGTGCGGCGGCCGTTGGGGCGGGACCAGATCAGCGAGTATGCCTCACCGTCCTCGTCGTCGAAGAGGTTGGCGTAGATCGGGGCGTTGAAGCTCGGGTCGTCGAGCTTCAGACCGAGATAGTCGCGGCCCTCGTTGGAGGTTTTGGACCAGGCGGCGCCGATCTCGGCGCGGCCGACCAGGACCCGGTGGCTAGGGGCGTTCTCGCCGGTGGCGCGCTGGTCGGGGACGATGCGCACGTTCTTGGCCTGGACGCTGAGGGTGACGATTTCGCCGGTGAACTCGTTCGAGCCGGTCTTCTTGAAGGTGCCGATGGTCGCCATTGTAAGTCTCCGTTTTCCGTTCCCGAGCCCGCACCATTGCGGCCTCGATGGCGATCGGCAGGCCGGAGGCGATCGACGGCGCACCCCGAAGGGGCCTGACAGCTAAGGAGGGCTTTCTTGTCTCGCGAGGAATGCCGGCTTGAGCCGGCAGGGGAAGAAAGTTTGACGCGGCTGTTGCGTCATAGTCGAGCGAGGCGCAGCCGGCCTTCGGCCAGATCAAGCCGTTGAAGAGGCCGTTTGGAGCGGTCGATGTACGGCCAGGTAACGGAGAAGATGGCGGCCATCCTGCAACGGCAAACCGGCATCACGGCATGCTTACCGAATTCGTCTCCTCCCGCCAGGCCGATCCTGCTGCAGCCTGGCTTCCCACCGCCACCCCGGAGAACGCCGCGCCCGATGTCTGGTGCCCCGCCAAGACACGGCTTTGCTCCCGCAGCGCTCCATCGAGGACCGCCTTTCCGGACCAACGTCGATCCGCGTCGCACACGCCCATTGCTCCGACATGAGACGACGGCAGCGACCATGGCCAGGGTGCCCTGATCCTCCTGACGGCGATGTTGAAGATCAGGCCCGTGCAAGATCGCGATCGGACGGGGGCGATGCCGCCGCCATTCCAGCGACCCGCACGAAGGCGGTGATGCCGACCGCGACCGCGCCGATGACGGAGAAGGTAATTTGCCACGCGTCGGACGGCATAAGGTGCTTCACGATGCCATGGGTGGCATGGAAGCCGGCGATCGCGGCCGGCGCGACGAAGGCTGCGGCTACGATCAGCTTCAACCACAAGGGCCGGACGAAGGTGATGAGCAGATGGCCAGCGGCGAGCGTCACCGCCGCGGCGACTGCGCCAATGAGGATGGCGCCGGGAATGCCGGCGCCCGTGCCGTGAGCCCAGGCGCCCGCGGTGACGCCGACGAACGCCGGCAGCGCGAAGACGGCCAGAGTGAACAGCAGCCAGCAAAGCAGGCCTATCGCTGCGAGGGATGCCAGTATTGCGAGGATGATCATGGTGATGGCCTCCGTATGGGCAAGGTCTGACGGTCGCGCCTTCCACCACCACCACGGCGCGGTTGAAGTATAGCGCAAGGGCGCGCGTGCCGGGAGCGGAAATCGGTGACGATTTCCGCTCCTGCGACCGGAGCGCCCCCGTCAAGGGGCGAAGGGGTCGATCTCATGGACGATGGCGGCGGTGTCGCCGTCATATTCGCTGGCGGGCGTGACCGACAGCGTGCCGTCGCCGGCCTGGAAGATGATGATGGCGGCCATCAGCGTGGTGGCGAGACTGAAGGCGAAGGCGTGGGCGTCGTTGAGGGACATCGATCCGGCTCCTGTTTCGAGCAGAGGACCATCCCCCGCTGACAGGCGCCCGATGTGTTGGACTGAGCGCTGCAATCGCCGCGCAGGCGAAGCCGTAGCGGCGGCATGCTCGCATAGCCGACCCTTCACGGGTTGATGGCGCCAAGCGATCAGTCTGACCAAGGATTAGCGCAAAGAAGCGGGGTGGAGCTCGGCGACGACGAGAGCCGTTCGCGCTCCCGATCAACCAAGGAGAGCCGAACGATGCCCAACGGGAGCGTTGGCGATGAAATCCCTGTAGGCGTAGTTGATGAGGTCGCGAACGAGCTCGAGCAGACCGCCGACAGGCAGACCGTCGAACGGATCGCCATGGGCCATGCCATTGCGACGCTGGCTGAGACTAGGCTTCGACGCGCCGGTGACAAAGCCGATCGCAGTGCCGCCGGTGCGGACGATCATCGGGATGTGTGCGTCGTCGAGGCCGTCGACATCGACCATATGCTTCAGCAGCGCGGCGAAGGAGCGCTTCTTCTTCGCAATCCGGTCGCCATATCGATCCATCAGCGTCAGCTCAAGGGCGATGAGCGCGGCGAGTTCGCCGGCCTTCAGCACGTCGAGATCGATCCAGCCGAGAAGATAGAGCGCCTGCGCGCGCCGGAATTTGAGCTGGACGATGTCGGGTATGCGCGCGTCGATGCCGAGGCCGCCGATGAACTGGCGCCATTCGTCGGGCTCGTTGAACTGGATCATGCCGCCGGGGAGCCCGGGCGATGGCCATGCGATGATCAGGGGCGCGTCACGCGCGGCGAGTTGAATGTGGTCAAGGTCCAGATGCGCCTCCTGTCGGCAAAAACTCAGCGTTTCTGCCGACAATACCAGATCACGGTCAGTCGTTTGAAGTCGTGCGGCGCTCACGCGCCGCCGAACTTCCAGACCGGGATGCCGAGCTTCTTGGCCTTGTCGGCGAGGTTGTCGTTGATGCCCGTGCCCGGGAAGTGCATCACGCCCTTCGGCACGATCTGCAACATTTCGTCGTTGCGCTTGAATGGCGCTGCCCGGCCGTGCTTCGTCCAGTCGGGCGCGAAGCCGATCTGCGGGACGTTGCGGTTCTTCGCCCAGAGCGAGGCGATCTTCTCGGCGCCTTTCGGCGACTTGCCGTGGATCAGCACCATGTCGGGATGCTTCTGGTGGACCTGGTCGAGCTTGGCCCAGATCAGGCGATGATTGTCATAGTCGAGTCCACCGGTGACGACGATCTTTGGGCCTGGCGGCAGGAGCACTTCCTGGTCGGCGCGCTTCTTCGCCATCAGGAAATCGCGGCTGTCGATCATCGCCGAGGTCAGATTGCGATGGTTGACCTTCGATCCATTGCGAGGGAGCCAGGGCTTGCCAATCTGGCGTTCGTAGTGCTCGGCGGCCTGGTCGCGCATCAGCTCGAAGGCGTTCTGCCGCTCGATCAGTGTCATGCCCTCGGCGATCAGGCGCTCCAGCTCGACCGACTTCACTTCGCTGCCGTCCTGGTCGCGCTGTGCCCGCTTCTGGGCCTGCTCGTTGTCGTCCAGTTCCCGGCCGATCCGGTCGGTGGCGCGGTGGAAGACGTTGACGGTCGACCAGAGGAGATCGTCGAGGTCGGGTTCGAGGCGGGTGTCCTCAAGGGTTACGATCAGGGCGTCGAAGATGTCGGCGACGGCGCCCGCGACCTGGTTGCCGTCGGGCAGAAGCCGCTGGTCGGGCTCGTCGGCGAAGGGTCGGTAGCCGTGGAGCTGGAGTTCGTTGAGGACATGGTCGGTTGGTGAGGATTCGTGGCGTGGTTCGTAGTCGTCGTGATCGCGCATGGGATGCTCCGTCAGTTGGACCGCGACCGTCGCGGCCTTCATGGCGACGACGCCCACGGGCCGGACGGCCGGGCACCCGAAGCGCAAGCGCAGGGCTCGATGGCAAAGGCCGGCTATTTTGTCTCGCGATGGAAAGCGGCCTTCAGGCCGCGCCGGAAAATAGTCGGCCGCCGCCATTGCCCGGCTGGTCGGCTTGTGGGCCGATCGCCCTCTCGAAGGCCGTGGCGCGGTCCCCTTCGACGGATTGATGCATCCGCCGACCACGGCGGCGCAACCGCAGGCCCGTTCTCCTGCCGGCTATGCCGCCAACGCCATGAAGTGCGCGACGTCCTGCGGTGCTACTTGCAATCGGGCTTCCATGCGCAGTGCATCCAGACCGAGGGTGCGGAGATCCTCGTTGAAGTCGCTTAAGCTCGGCGAGATGACGATCGCCTCGATCCCGGCCGCGTTGGCCCGTTCGATCAAGCTATCGCGTGCCCCGTCGCCGGCCGGATCGTTGTCGCGGACGATGTAGAGCCGCCGCAGCGTGTCGGGGAACAGGATGGCGGCGAGATGCGCCGCCGAGAGCGCCGCCACCATCGGCATGTCGGGAAGGATCTGGCGGAGCGATAGGACGGTCTCGATGCCTTCGCCGGCTGCCATCACATCGCTTGCCGTGCCGAAGCGCACAGCGTTGCCGAGAAGTTCGCCCATTGCCCGCCTGGGCGTGTCGATCGGCGCCTTGTCGCGGCGGCAGGGATCGAGCCAGGTGCGATGCGCCCCGGTGATCTTGCCGTCGAGGTCGGTGACGGCTGCGATCATCGCCGGCCAGGTCTCGGTCGGCGAATGCTCATCAGGGCGGTAGTAGCAGCGCGGGTGGAAGCGGAGATTTCCGGTTCCACGTAAATCCGTAATGCCGCGTTCGCGTAAATACGCCTGCACGAGCGTGCGGTGGATCGGCTGCGACATGCGAACCAGTCGGCGGGCCGCCTCGGGCGAGCCATGCGGGACCGGACTCTGCCGCTGGTGCTCACGGGCTTCCAGCTCCGGCGGCGGCGTCGAGAGGAAGGTCCGGGCCTCATCGGCGACGTCCTTGAAGTCGACCAGGCCGCAGCTCTCCCGGATGACGTCGAGCAGATCGCCATGTTCGCCGGTCGCTGCGTCGGTCCATTTTCCGGCCCGGCCCCTTGGCGAGTCCTTGAGCCGGACGTACATGGAGCGGCCGGGCGTGTTGCGCACATCGCCGACCACCCAGTAGCCGCCCTCGCGCCGCCCGCTGGAGAGATAGTGCCGGCACGCCGCCTCGGCCTGCCGGCCGAGACTGTGCGCGAGGTCGGAAGCGTCCTGACGTGCCATTACGCGGCCTCCCGCTCGGAGATGCGCGCCACCGGGAAGGTGTCGAGCAGCCTGGCGAGGACGCCCGGTCCGGTGACGTCGACCGGTACGAAGAAGCGGAGCTTCCACGAGATGATCTCGCTGAACAGGCCATAGGCTCGTAGCCGATCCCGCATCGCCTCGGTGAAGCCGGTCAGCTCCAGGCGCTGGACGCTCATGACCCGGGCGCGCCGAAGCTGAAGGCCCTCAGTGAGATCGAGCATCGTCGTGCCGTCCATCAGGGCGGTGAAGGCCTGCTCCGGGGTCAGCGACGCGGCGCCCGTCGTGACGGCGTTCGCCGCCCACGCCGGCGAGACTCGGCGGCCGATGATGCGCTCGCCGGCATCGGTCTGGAGCCGGTAGACGCGGGTCGACTCGTTCGGCAGCCGCTTCCAGATCGGCAGCAGCAGGCCGGCGACAACATGGATCGTGCTGTCGGAGAACTCCGGCACGTCGTTCAGCTCCGCCCACCACGCTGCGGCGAAGGCGGCGCGATCGGCTTCCTCCCAATGGCTCTCGTCCATCATGCGCCGCGGCGCATAGTGCTGTTCCATCGGCCGGATCAGGCAGACGCGGCGCTCGATCTCGCCGTCGTCGAGCATCATCGACGGTGCGGGAACCTGCACGGCGGCGCGCCCGGAGCGGCCATTAACCAGGAGCCGTGCGCTTGGATCGGACAGATGGTCGAGCGCGTCGGCAAGGCTCGTCGGCCGATTGCGCTCCCTGCGGTTGATGGTGAGCAGCCGCGTTTCCGCGCCGGTGCCCGGATGGGTGTGGATCACCTGGCTGGCGGTGACGACGAAGCTCTCGGCCTGCAGCGTCTCAAGGCCGATGTCGTAGACGCCGCTGCGGATCGCGCCGTCGACCTTCGCGGTGAGAAGTTGCTCGAACGCCGTGAACAGCACGCCTTGCAGATCGATGGTGAGCGCCAGCAGCCGGTTGAGGAAGGTGGTGATTGGCGGCAGCTCGTCCGTGATGCCGTTATCGTCCACGAGCTTGAGGCCGGTGGCGGACTCGAAGCGATCGAGCGAGCAGCCATCGACCTTGCCGCGGACGAGCATCAAGTAGAGCTGTCGCAGCGCGTCGCGGGCGTACGGGCTTTCCAGATTGTCCTCGGGACGGAACAGGCCCTGGCCACCGGTCTGGCGCTGCCCGCGCGTGATGGCGCCAAGCGTGTCGAGCCGGCGCGCGATCGTTGAAAGGAAGCGCTTCTCGGCCTTCACGTCGCTGGCGATCGGCCGGAAGAGCGGTGGCTGCGCCTGGTTGGTCCGGTTGGTGCGGCCGAGCCCCTGGATCGCCGCGTCTGCCTTCCAGCCCGGCTCCAGGAGATAGTGGACGCGCAGGCGCTGGTTCCTGGCCGCGAGATCGGCGTGATAGCTGCGACCCGTGCCTCCGGCATCGGAGAAGACGAGGATGCGCTTCTGGTCGTCCATGAAGGCGGCCGCCTCGGCGAGATTGGCCGATGCGGCCCGGTTCTCGACCGCGAGGCGTTCGCCCTTGCGCACGACGCGTCGCGAGCGGCCAGTGACTTCGGCGACGACGTCGGTGCCGAAGCGCTGGACAATCTGGTCGAGGGCGCCTGGAACGGGCTCAAGCGATGCGAGCCGCTCGATCAGTTTGTCACGGCGGGCGACGGCTTCCCGGCTCTCGACCGGCTGGCCGTCCCGGTAGACCGGCCGCGACGAGAGATTGCCCACGCTGTCGGAGAACGGCTCGTAGAGCTGCACCGGGAAGGAATGGGCGAGATAGTCCAGGACGTATTCGCGCGGCGTGATGTCGACGCGGACGTCGTTCCATTCCTCGGTCGGGATCTCTGCCAGGCGCCGTTCCATCAGCGCTTCGCCGGTCGAGACGATCTGGATGACGGCGGTGTGCCCGTCGGCCAGGTCCTGCTCGATCGAGCGGATCAGCGTCGGCGTCTTCATGCTGGTCAGGAGATGCCCGAAGAAGCGCTGCTTCGCGCTCTCGAAGGCCGACCGGGCGGCCGACTTCGCCTGCCGGTTCAGCGTGCCGCTGTCGCCGGTGATATTGGCGGCCTGCATCGCCGCGTCGAGATGATTGTGGATGATGGCGAAGGCGCCGGCATAGGCGTCGTAGATGCGGGTCTGCTCGGGCGTGAGGTGGTGCTCGACCAGCTCGTATTCGACGCCGTCATAGGAGAGCGACCGGGCTGTGTAGAGGCCGAGCGCGCGCAGGTCGCGGGCGAGCACCTCCATGGCCGCGACGCCGCCGTTCTCCACGGCTTCGATGAACTCGGCACGACTGGCGAAAGGAAAATCATCGCCGCCCCAGAGGCCGAGCCGTTGGGCATAGGCAAGATTGTGGACGGTGGTCGCGCCCGTCGCCGAGACGTAGACGACGCGGGCGTTGGGCAGTGCGTGCTGAAGCCGAAGCCCAGCACGGCCTTGCTGCGACGGGGCCACGTCACCCCGTTCTCCCTTGCCGCCGCCGGCGTTCTGCATCGCGTGGGACTCGTCGAAAATGACCACTCCATCAAAGTCGGAGCCCAACCATTCGACGATCTGCTTGACCCGCGAAAGCTTCTCGCCGCGGTCGTCGGACCGTAGCGTGGCATAGGTGGTGAATAGGACGCCTTCGCTCAGCCGGATGGGCGTGCCTTGCGGGAAGCGTGACAGCGGCGTGACGAGCAGGCGCTCCATGCCGAGCGCCGACCAGTCGCGTCGTGCATCCTCCAGCAGCTTATCCGACTTCGAAATCCAGACGGCCTTGCGGCGGCCCTGGAGCCAGTTGTCGAGGATGACACCGGCCGATTGGCGGCCTTTGCCAGCGCCGGTGCCGTCGCCGAGCATGAAGCCCCGGCGAAAACGGGTGGCTTTCGGCGCATCGTCCGGCGCGGCGGTGACGAGGTCGCAGGTCTCGTCCACGGTCCAGGCGCCGGCGAGAAATTCGCCATGGGCCTCGCCGGCATAGATTACCGTCTCGAGCTGGGCGTCGGACAGCAGACCATCGGTGAGGATCGCGGCCGGAAGGGTCGGCCGATAGCTTGGCTTAGGCGGTGCGACTGATGCCATGGCGGCCGATTGCACCAATTTGGTGGGATGGGGCTGCGCGCCCGGGATGCGGATCGACTGAAGCGCATAGGCCTCGTAGATCGAGTCCGACAGGCGGCCACCCTCGGGCGGCGTCCACTCGACCGTTTCGTAGTCCATCGGCACGCCTTCGATCTCAGCGGTGCGCCGGGCGGGCGTGGCGGGTACGGCCCGGGCGAGATAGCCGCGAACGCTGCGCGGCGCGGCTTCGGGCCCGGTCCTCGGGAGCGCGACGGCCATGCGCGGCGGGACGTCCCGCTCGATCCAATCGAGCAGCGTCGCGACATCAGGCGCGACCCCGGGGGATGCGGGGAAACGCGCCGCATCCTCGGCGGGCGCCTTGTCGATGATGGTCAGGCGCGTCTCGACGGTCGTGCCGTGCTTGGCATAGACCGAGCCCGCAATCGCCGCTGTGAACACGACGCGGCAGCGCTCCTGCAGCCGGACGAAGCTGTCCCGCCAGGCCGGGAGCTCGGGCGAGAAATTCGCGCCGGTGATCGCGACCAGACGGCCACCCGGCGCCAGCCGCGCCAGCGCCGAGGCGATGTGGCGATAGGCGGCGTCAGCGACGCGTCCGGACACGTTCGCCATGACCGAGAACGGCGGGTTCATGATGACGACGCTGGGGATGGCGGCCCGATCGAGGTGATCGTCGATCTGGGCGGCGTCGAAGCGCGTAACGGAGAGGGCGGGAAAGAGAGACGCGAGCAGATCGGCGCGGGTCTCGGCCAGTTCGTTGAGGATGAGATCGGAACCGGCGACCTCTGCGAGGACCGCGAGGAGGCCCGTGCCGGCCGAGGGCTCCAGCACCCGGTCGGCGAGCGTGAGCGATGCGGCTGTCAAGGCCGCGAGACCCAGCGGCGTCGGCGTCGAGAACTGCTGGAGGGCCTGGGCCTCCTCGGAGCGGCGCGTGTGCGTCGGCAGCAGCCCGGCGATCTTGCCGAGCGCGGCGAGCCGTGCAGCCGGAGACGCGGCTTTGCGGAAAAGCGGCTTTCCGTATTTGCGCAGGAACAGGACGGTCGCTGCCTCGCAGGCGTCGTAGGCCGTCTTCCAGTCCCAGGCGCCGCTGGCGTCGGAGGCGCCGAAGGCCTGTTCCATGGCCGAGCGCAGTATCGCGGCGTCGATCGCGCGGCCCTGTTCGAGATGAGGAAGGAGATCGCCGGCGGCGGCGAGAATGGCGGCGGCCGGAGGCGCATCGGGCGCAAGCGGAAGCGAGGCCGCCGGAGCGGCTCCGGAGACGGGAGTGTGAAGCATGGAGGATACCTCGAAAGAGCGGAGAACGGACGAGCCGGCCTGGCGCTCTCTCTCGACCGGACGGGCTCAAACCCGTCCCGGCGGACCTCGAACTCTCCGTTCGAAGGCGCTTGAATGTCGCCGCTCGAAGACTAAATTTTCCGATGTCAGGGTCGCTGTGCGCCACGCACGGCAAGAACCGCTTGCGGCTATAGCCGCAATGGCTGAACTGCCCGAACCAACGGGCCGCCGCTGACCTGCCATCGCGATTTTCGCGGGCGGGTCTCGGCTATGCGGTTCACCGATCCCGTTCCTCCTCAGAACCGCGCAATATGACGGAGATAGGAATGGGTAAGGTCCTTACGTTCCCCAAGAAGATGATAGCGCCGGTGACAGTTCGGAACGGCGCGAAGCATCGCATCAGCATCGAGGTGCGCGATGCCGTGCGTCCTCGCCGCACGCGGTGGGCCGTGGCTGCCGGTCGGATTGCCCTTTGGGTCGACGGCGTGCGCGTGCAGTCACAGATCAAACGGCGCGCATAAAAAAAGGGGCCGGAGCGGGTTCTCCGCTCCGGCCCTGCAATCATTCGGCTACGACGAGGTGGGGTTCGGAGTCCTGGTCGTCATCGTCCGCGAGGAAGTCGGGCAGCGCAGCGCCGCCATCCTCGCCTTCGCTCTGGAGCTCCGGCGCAGACGTATCGGTTTCGGAGACCAGGCGCAGCGGCTCCGGCAGCCAACCAGTGTCGGCCAGCAGGCGCTCGGCCTCCTTGGCCATGTCGCCCTTCTTCAGATGGTCGATGAGCTGGGCAGCCTGTTCGCCGGCGCCTTCGCGGACGGCCTGAAGGATGCGGGACTTAGTGACCCGGTTCAGATAATTGCCGAAAGTCGGACGCCAGCCGGCTTCAACCAGGTCGAGCCCGGTCGCTCTTGTCAGCCGGTCGGCTTGCGCGAGCCGCATGTCGAGCGTGTGCTGGGATACGCCGCCGGCGCTGTGCGGATTCGGTCGCTCATAGAGCGCATTCACGCCGTAGCTGACGCAATGCGCCAGGAGAGCCATCCGGCTGGTGTCGTCCATGTTCGCGAGCCAGTCCCACAGGGCGTCGTCATCCTTCGGTATCTCGCCCGCCCAGGCGGCGTGGCGGTCCTGCACAGCGCGCGCGGACGGGCTGTCCTTCAACGCATCGTCCTGGGCCGGGAAGAAGATGTGCTTCACCCCGGCTTCCATGGACCCCGTATACATGCGGGTCATGAAACTGTCCGAAACGAGCTTGTGGAGCAGCGCGGTCATTGCCACGTGCGGATTCTCCGCGACGGCATTGCGCAGCGCGAGCGTGCGATAGGCCGTCAGCTCGATCACGAGGCGCTCCGGCAGCGGCTTGATGACGCCGTCGTCCTCGTCCTCCTCGGGATCAGCAGGCTGGCCGCCGACGGTGATGATCGCCCGCTGCACCACGGGCTCGGCCGAATCGGCGCCGGCTTCCACGCCGGTCTCGTCCTCTTGCTCGATCGGCGCTTCGTCCTCGGCCCGCACGTAACCGCGGTCGATGTCGAGGCTGCCGTCATGGGCGATGCTGATGAACACGCCCGCGCGAGGGATGTCGTCCGTATCGAAGCGCACCGGCCGGATCTCGAAGGCAGCGAGCGCCGTCTCGATCTCGCCGAGGCGCTGATCGACCTCGTCCGGAAGCTCGTCGGCACCTTCATATTCGGCCTCGAGCTTCTGATATTCGGCGTTGAGCGCCTCGATGGTCGCCTGTTCCTCCGCAGAGAGGTCAAGCGGCTCGCGCTGCAGCTCGCGAAGGCCTCGGGTGGCGTCATAGGGGAAGCTGACCGCGACCTCGATCCACTTCCAACCTTCGGCGGCGATCGTCTCGGCCGTGCCTTTGAGCTTCTCGGCGACGAGGCGGTCGAGCAGGGCCGGATCCTGCAGCCAGCCACCATCGTCGGACTGGAAGAGATCGCGCATGATGCTGCCGCCGGCAGCCTCATAGGCCTCGACTCCGACGAAGACCGCGCGCTTGTCGGACGCGCGCACCGTCGTCTCGGTGAGCATGCGCCGGATCTGAAATGGCTCCTTCGACCAGGCGTCCTTGATTGCGTCCCAGACCTGTTCCTGGCGAGCGTGGTCGTTCGACACGGTGAACGCCATCAACTGGTCGAGGGTCATGCCGTCCTCGGCATAAACCTCAAGCAAAGCGGGCGACGCCGCGGCGAGGCGGAGACGCTGCTTGACGACCTGCACGGGGACGAAGAGCGCCGCGGCAATCTCCTCCTCGCTTTTCCCTTTGCTGCGCATGTCGTGAAAGGCGCGAAACTGGTCGAGAGGATGGAGGGGTGCGCGGTCGGTGTTCTCGACCAGCGAGACTTCCTCGGCCAGGATGTCGTCATCACGGTTGCGGACGATGCAGGGGACCGGGGCAACCTTGGCGAGGCGCTTCTGCTTCACCAGGAGTTCGAGGGCGCGGTAGCGTCGGCCGCCGGCGGGCACCTCGAACATACCAGTCTCGTTGCCCTCGCCATCAACGACGGGGAGCACACTCAGGCTCTGAATAAGGCCGCGGCGGGCGATAGAGGTCGCCAGATCCTCGACCGAAATGCCGGCCTTCACGCGCCGGACGTTGGACTGACTGAGGACCAGCTTGTTGAAGGGGATGTCGCGCGAGGACGACAGGACGATCTTTTGAGCTGCAGTAGCCATCGGGGTTTACTCCGCGACGGGCGGCCGAGAGCCTCTCTCTCAACCTCCAACCCGTCACGGAAATCCCGTCCTTCCTCTCACTCTCTTCTTGCAGCGCTGCGAAGCATGCGCTCCGCCTCTCGGATGCTGCCGGTTCGGCGCGCGGTCTTCGCCCATATCGAGATCGGGACAAGTCCTTCGAACAGAATGTCGCGCTCGATGCCGAGCCCGAATGGCAAGCGGACGGCTGTTATCTCGGCGAGGCTGAACGAACCAAGCTCGGGCTCGCCAAGATCAGCCAGGCCATACAGGGTGTCGCCGTCCTCATCCAGCTCGGTGGCGAGCCAGACGCCTTCGCCGAGCGGGTTGAAGAGTTTGACCACGGGGACGGGGTCGGCACAGCGCTCGCGGCCATTGGCGAGCAAGCGCGTGCGCAGCTCGGGGGCGAGGAGGATCATGCCGCCCTCCTGTCGATCGAGGGCTCGCGCTGCAGCTTGGGGGCGTCGACGGGGACGAAGCCGAGTAGCCAATCGGCTGCCTTGCTCGCTTGGCTCGCGGCGCGGACGATGGCGCGATTGTCCTCGCGCAGCACCTCCAGCCAGGAACCGATATAGTCGGCATGCCTGACTGTCGGGACGATCCCCAGCGAGGCACAGCAGAAGGCCGCGTTCATCTCGGCGACCAGCTCCTCGAACGCGTACTTCTTGCTGCCGAAACCGCCGGTCATGTCGCGGCCGAGACGGGACGGATGGCCGGTGGCGTGGCCGAGCTCATGGAGCGCCGTGCGGTGCCAGTTGATCGGCTCGAAATAGGCCTGAGGCGGTGGAACCTGCACATAATCCAGTGCCGGGACATAGAACGCCCGGTTGCCGCCGATGCGGAAGTCGATGCCCGTCGCTCGGATCAAGGCCTCCACCTGCGGCTCGATCAGGCAAGGCGCCGGCGGCGGCGCGACGAGCGCGACTTCCTCGGGCAAATTCTCACACTGTGCCGCGTTGAAGACGGTAAATCGCTTCAGGAACGGAATCGCATGGGCTTCTTGGCCGCTCTCACGGGCCCGCTGTTTCTCGTCGTCCGGCACGAAACGATCAGCATAAACGACGGTGGTGCCGCGCTCGCCTTTGCGGACATTGCCGCCGAGCGCCAGCGCTTGGCGGAATGTCAGCCAGCTCTGGCCGGGGAAGCTGTGCTCGATCACGGCGCCCCAAAGGATCAGCACATTGATCCCTGAATAGTGGCGCCCGGTTGCCGCGTTCCTCGGCATGGCGAGCGGCGCCTTCGCCGCCGCCGTCCCCCAGGGCTGAACCCAGGGAATGCGTCCGGCCTCCAGTTCGGCGATGATCTTGTCGGTGATTTCGTCATAGAGGCTCGTCCGGTTCTGGCCGGCGCGAGTGGTCGCGGTCTTTCTGGACATCGCGGATCTCCGCGACGGGCGGCGGAAGCCTCTCTCCCAGCCCTGAACCCGTCACGGCAAATCCGGCGGGCACTCTCCCTCTAAGGGGGCGTTGCGGGGTCTCCCCGCAGAAGGGGTTGGCCGAGACGACAGGCTCGGTCGCAGGGGAAGTCTTTCCCCTATCGGTCCAATCTGACCCGCAATCTGCGCGCGCGCTCCCGGAAAGCCTCCTCACCACCTTCCAGGATATCGCAGACGGCCTTGCGGATTTCCGCATTTTCCAGGCCGCCAGCCTTGTAGGTGATCGGCGGGAGTCCGCCCGTGGGGTGAGGGCCGGCGTCGGCGACGATGATCTGATCCGCATCGGTGTTGATGACGAGATTGGCGTTGTGCGTGACCATAATTACCTGGCGCTTAGCCTTGGCGGCGATGAACAGGGAGACCAACTCCTCGAACACCGACTTGGGATCCAGGTTCTCCTCGGGCTGGTCGATGATGAGCGGCCGGTCGTCCGCATCGTCCAGCGCCAGGTAGAGCAAAAGAAGCACGATGCCACGCGTGCCCGGCGACAGCTTGCGGATGTCGATCCCGTCATAGACGATCTCGTATCGTACCGAGATATGGTCGGTGTCGAAGAGCCAGTGCGCGAACTGTTTCAGCCAGGCGCGAAACTCGGCTTGCTGGTTCTGGCCGTAGGGAGCATGGCCAATCAGATCGCGCATGTATTGCGCGATGAAGTTCGTCATCGCCGCCTGGACGTCGGCAGCCGAGCCCGTTTCCCAAGCCGGGCGCAAGGTAGCCTCGACCAGCGCGATCAGCGCGCCGCGGCCTTGGAACGGACCGGCCTTACGTCGGTCGAGAAGATCTTCTTCGGCGACCGTTCCCCAGGCGGTGATATCGACCACGCGGCGGACCGAGAAACCGAGCTTGCGCAGCGTGCCGGTCGACGCAGACAGGCGGGCCATCAGTGGCGCGTAGAGATCGGCTAACGCGGTTTGCTTGTTGATGATCGCTTGAAACACCCGGCCGTAAGCCGCGTCGCGCTCGCCCTGAAGCTCCCTACGGCGCGCGGCCGCGCCCTGAGCGTCGGTCAGGCGAGTTTGAAGGGTTTGAAGCGCCGTGTTCTCTTGCCCGATCCGTTGTGAAAGGGCGGCGTACTGCCCGCGTACGATATTGTCGGCGCTGACCAGGGCTTCTAGCCGCGTCATCTCGGCCATCAGGATGTTGAGGGTAAGCTTGGTGAGGTCGGCTGTATCCGGAAAGAGCGAGGTGTTCGGGTCTCCCGCTTGGACCGGCGCACCCGTGAGGGTCGCGATCTGCTGATCGGCCCAGGTCACATAGCCGGCGAGGCTCGTATCGACGGGCCCCTTGTAGATAAGCAGGAATTCGTCCCACTGCTGCGGATCGAGCCCGCTGTGCTGGTGCCGCTCTTTGGCTTGGCGCAGCAACTCGGGCGCCTTGGTGGCGCGCGTGCTCGCCACCTCGTCCTGCAGGGCGAGGAAGGTCCGGCGCTGGTTGCCATAGGCCTGGATCGTGCCGCGCAGCGTCTGAACGGCTTGGCCGAGCTGGGTGTGTCGGGCGGCCTGCGCCTCGGTGCCCTTGACGACAAGCTTGGCCAGATCCTCGTTGTAGCTCTTGATCTGACCGGCCTTCTGCGTGACCTGCAGCGATAGGATGGCGACCGAGGCTTCCTTTTCGATCTCCGTGGCGATGCGATCAGATATGTCGGCGATCGCATCGGCCTCCCGTTCACGGGCCTGCTGGAATCGGGCGGTGCGGAAATCGCGCAGTTCTGCGAAATCGATCGCGCCCTCGCGATCGTCCTGGGGATGAGCCTCGAAGATCACGCGCTCGATTTCGGCGATGAGGCCGTCAGAGACTCCGGCGGAGGAGCACAGCTCCTCGACGAACTGCTGTGACAGATAGCGCGCACGGGGAAAAGCCAGGTGGCCATTGGCGTCTCGGCCATCTAGGAAACGTGTAACCGAGGCCCCGCCGCCCCAGGTTAGCGTCGCTGCCGCGTTTCCGAGGAGCTTGCGGGCACGCACGAGGAACGACGGGCTGATGTTTTCGCTCGCGTTCCAGGCTGCGGGCGAGATCGCGTCGCAGCCCGCGGCGATCACATCGGCGAGCGCGGTCTTACCGGAGCCGCGCGCGCCGATGATGGCGACGAGGCCGGGATTGAGCGGAATTGCTGGTGTGGCGGCCCAATTGGCGTCGCCGATCGCAACGTGCGAGATGACCTGCGAGGGCATTGCCGTGCGTGGGGGTTCGGTGCCGACATAGGCGCGGCCCTCGGGGTCGATGCAGGCCTGACGCAGAGCGTCGAATTCGAGGCCACCCTTGATCCACGAGAAGCGCTCTTCGACTGGCTGCCCGACGGTCTTCTGATCGTGGGCGTCGCTGCCGTGAAGGCAAGGCTTGCAGCCGTCATAGCGCTCCTTGAGTTGGTCGAGCGTCACGCCCCGACGTCCCGACCAGAATTCGCGTTGCGCCGGGCTGCTCGAGAAGATGATGTGCGCGAACTTTTCGATTTCCTGGCGCATGGTTGCGTCGGCGGCCTGGCGCAGGCCCGACGTCCCGTCGCCAGCGGCGCCAGCGACAGCGACGAGGATGTTGGCCTTCGCCCAATCGCTCTCACGCATGACCCGGCGGAGCTGATCGAAGTTGACCTTGAACTGGGTGGCACCATGGGCGAGCGCCGCACGATCATCGATGATGCTGGTGTCGGCCTTTTTGCCGAGGGAGATTAGGTCGGCGCGGGTGCAATTGAAGGTGTCGCCGTGGGCCTGGAACTGCAGGCGCTGAAGAATGCGGTGCAACTCAGCGACGTGGTTCGGGTCCTCGGGACTGACGAGGAGGTGAACGTTGACGAAGCCGGTCTTGGCGGCTACGTCCAGGCGCAATTCCACGTTCGGGAATATGAGCTGTACATCGGGCAGGCGTCCCGCCGCCTTTTGTTTGAGGACTTCCTCGTAGGTGTCGGTGAGGTAATAGTCCGTGACCGCGATCGCCTCGATCTTCGGCGTCACAGTCTCAAGCGAGGTGAGATAGTTTTCCCAGGGGCTACCGCCGCCGAACTGATTGTTCAGCACGGTTCCGGGGGCATGGATATGCGGTTCCCAGCGACGCCATTCAGATCCACGGCCGATCATGTTTCCCCCTTAGTTCAATGCCGGTCGTCGTCCGTCCTGCTGGCCGTTCCTCCGATCGTTGGCATTCGGTTTGTTTTGTAGCTTGGGCCTCGCGAAGCGATCAATTCGCTTCCCGAGGCACTAGAAGTCTTCGGTATTCTGGCAGTGGTTAGGATAACCCGAGCAGCCCCAAAATTTGACATTTGTCGTGTGGTTCTGGCGGATCTTCATCGAGCGGCCGCAGGCCGGGCAGACCTTGCGCGCAAAAACGCGTTGGTCTTTTGCCAGCGTCATGATCCTGACTTCGCCAGCGCCGCTGGCGGCAAGTGTCCGCACGCATTCCCCGGTGGTTTCGCCGGTCGTGTAGACATCGTCGATCAGCAGGACCTTGTTGTTGTTCCATCTGAAGTTGGATTGGAAAGCTCCTTTGATCGCTTCAGAGCGCTCGAGGGGGTTCATTTGTTTGTAACCCTCGATCTCCTTGACGACGCGCAGGCCTTTCAGCTCGAGTTCGATGTCCTCGTCGAAATGCTCCGCCGCCTCGTTGAGGAGTAATTCGAAGCGATTGCGCTGTTGAGAAGGCTTCATGGGGACGGGCACAACATAGTCCGGCGCCCAGTCGAGGTTCGCAATGGCCTTGCCAACGGCTTCGCCGAGAACCTTGGCATGGGTGTCGTCGTTCTTCAGCGACAGCACGGCGGCGCTCAAGGCGCTGGTCGCGTGGCGCGGATCTGAGGCAGTGAAGTAGCGGCCGAGCGCATAGACGGTCGGGTCGTCGTCGCAATGCAAGATCGAGCCCCAATGGCTGTGAAACGGCCATCCGCTGGTCAACGCTTCGCCGATAAATCCACGGCCGCCGAGGCGTTCGCGCCTGAGCAAGGTGGATGCTTTTGCCATGAAAATGTCGGGGGCGCTGGACGATAGCTCGAATATCGAGGCGGGCCCCCAGCGAACCGCGACGGAAGTCACGCCGGCATGGTAGGCGGCTTCGACGTCACCGACATCGTCGCCGATGTAGAGCGTCTCTCCGCTGGCGGCCACACCGAGGCGTCGCAGCGCTTCCAGGATGGGCTCGGGGTCGGGCTTGTGGTTCTCGGTATCGCCGTAGCTGACCAGCACGTCGTAGGGGATGCGAAACTGCTGGAGGACGGATGTCGCGTACCATTCGGGCGATGACGTGACGATGCCAACCGTTTGCCCGTCCGCTTTGAGAAGACCGGGAAGCTCATGGGGCGCAGCGCGGCCCTGCGCGGCGAACGGCCGGATCAGATTCATGTTCTGCCGGACATTGTCCCACATCTGGAAGCGACGTTGCTGGGCGAGCGCGGAACTGTCGACAAGCGTCATGTCGAGGTCGAAAAGAAAGACGTTCGGCATGATTAGAGCATCGACATCTGCGTGGGCGAGGAGGGCTGAACAGGCGCGGCCTCGCCTCTGCCGGCAGCCAAGCGGGTTTCCAGCAGGTCAAGCATGGAGGTGTAATCCTCCTTGCTGGCGAGTGGCACAGCCACGGGGCCGTTGCGATACCGTTCGAACAGGATTCGCCGATAGTCGCCCTCAGCACGCGCTGCGTCGGCGAAGCGGGGTGCCGAAAACTGCGTCATCGCGAGGATGCCCTGGCTCTTTGGTTCTGCGGCATGGCGGCCCTGCGGCACTGGCGCAAACAGCAGGCGGTTCTGCTGGATCGTGAAGCGCACTGTGTGCATCGAGCCGCCCTTGATGTCGGTTTGCATCACGAAGGTCGCGATCGAAAGGCCGCTCTGCAGGCGATCGCGTTGGACGAGATTGCGCGGCGACGGCGGTACGCCGAAAGCCTGCTCGCTGACCAGAGCGCCATCCTTTTCAAGAATTTCGTCGGCGAGTTTGCTATTCTGCTTCGGATAGATGCCGTCGAGACCGCCCGCCATGACGGCGACAGTTCGTCCCCCGTGGCGTAGCGCAGCTTGGTGGCTCAGCGTATCGACGCCTATCGCAAGGCCGCTGACGATCGTCCAGTTTGCGCGGACGAGGGCTTCGACGATCTTGTCACTGACGATCTCGCCGAACTCGGAAGGCTCGCGTGTGCCGATACAGGCGACGCTTCGGCGGGGCGGCAGCTTGCCCTTTACGAAAAGGATCGGCGGTCGGTCGGAGAGGGATCGCAACGCTTCGGGATAGTCGGCGTCGAATATGGAAAGGACGCGGACGCCACGGCGGTCGGCCTCTTCGAGCACGCGTTGCGCCTTTTCACCTGCGTTAAGGACAGCGGTTGGCTCGTGAAGGCACTCAGCGACTGCGGCAGAGACAACAGAGCGAAGCTTCGCCGGCTCAGCGTCTACGATAGCATCAAGAAGTGAGAAGCGCTCGGCCAGGCGTTCAGCCGTAGCCGGGCCGATGCCGCGCAAAGAGGTGAGCGTGAGAATGCCGGCTGCGGTCCGTGTCGCGGTACCAATCATGAATTCAACGCCTTTCCAAAATAGCGGCCGGTTTTCGGCGTTCGGTAGAAAGCAGACTTGTCAAAGGAACGTCGTGAAAGGGTCATCTCGCACCTCCGACCTTGAAGGGAGCGTCGTGGAGAGCAGGCCTCTTGGAGATCTGGGGCGCGACTTCTCCTAGCGCGTGGATACGTACGGCCGGTCGTTTCGGCAGCCGGACGGTCAATTCAAGCTCGCCGCCGACGGCTTCGACATAGCTGCGAAGCGTCGAAATGTGCATGTCCGCTTGCTTCTCGATCTTGGAAACGGATGGCTGCTTGATGTTTAGCGCGGCTGCAATATCGGCCTGCCCCTTGCCGGCGATCTGGCGAAGCGCTCGCAACCCCTCGACGTCCTGAGGGGATTCCCTATCGAGAGAGCCCGAACCGCTGGGATTCGCTTCGGGCGGGTATGTGACGTCGTCCAGACTACGCGCCATTCGATTGACTCCGTGCTTCGGGAACCGCCTTTACGAGAACAAGGCGCGCAAGGAGGCGGAATTTCGTCCGCTTAGACTGGATAGCGCAGCTCTAAGCCTTCCACCATCCGCCTCATTGAGCATGATTCTAGTCTTCAACATAGCCTTGAGGCTATGTGGCGTCAAGAAATGCCATGGAGGTTGTCCAGCGGGACCAAGGTTTTACTTGCCTCATGCGGCCATCTTCGTGCGCTTCCTGGCGAGCATGGCGCGGACGAACTTGTCCCATTTCGCCATGCCAGCGCGCTTCTCGGCCATGTAGTTCCAGCGATCGTAGTGTTTCGAGCTTACGTCCTGAAGCGCGTGGTTCTGCAAGCGGTCCCGGATTTCCTTGGAAACACCAGCCTTGCCGGCGAGTGTCTTGAACGTGCGCCTGAGGTCGCGGTTCGTCGCGTAAGGGATTACGCCGCGATCTCGTTGACGCCATACGAAGCTGTAGAGCGTACCGTGGCTGACGGGCTTCGACGGGTCTTTGGCCGAAGGGAAGAACCATCCCCATTCGTTCGGCTTGATTGACTCGATCAGTTCGGCAGCCAGCAAGGGGACTGGGACGGCGTGGGGCTGGTCATTCTTGGTCTTGGACCAGTCGATGACCCGCTCCCCGAAGTCCCATTGATCGATATGGAGGCGCGCAATCTCCTCGACGCGCTGACCGGTCAGCATGATGAGTTGCACGGCGCGCGGATAAGAGGGGTGGACCGGCGTGTCGGGGCATTCGAGCCAGCGATAGAGCTGCACGAACTCATCTTCGTCGAGCCAGCGAGTGCCCTTGACCTTGGGTTCGGTCGGGATGCCCGTTGCGGGATTGAAGGGGAGGCGGAAGCGACGAGCTGATTGCTGCCGATAATCGTTGTCGGATTTCATGCCCCAGCTAAAGGCAGCATGAAGGTATGAGCGCACATGGTCGGCCATTGACTTGGCGCCACGCTCGTAGATCGGGCGGATCAGCTCGATGATTTCCTCGGCCTCGATCTCGCGGGCGAGGCGGTTGCGCCCGAGCGTATCGGCGATTTTGTTTAGGCCCTTTTCAGTTTCCTTCCAGGACGGCTTGCCAGCTTCCTTAAGCGCCGCGACGTACCCCTCGAACAAATCGGCGACTGTGCCGGGGCGGGTATCGGTGGCGATCTTGATGCTTCGACCCTTCTGGATGACGTCGGCGAAGTCGCGCTTGTAGATTTCGCGGGCTTGGGCGAGCGACATTGAGGGGTAGGCGCCAATCTTTTTCTTGGTGCGTTTGCCATCGCGCCATTGCTGCGCCATCCAGTCGGCGGTGACCCGCTTTGG
The DNA here is from genome assembly GCF_020035535.1 of Ensifer adhaerens. NCBI lineage: Bacteria > Pseudomonadati > Pseudomonadota > Alphaproteobacteria > Hyphomicrobiales > Rhizobiaceae > Ensifer > Ensifer adhaerens. The sequence continues at coordinate 1,443,116 of NZ_CP083349.1, forward strand.
CATAGGCTTAAGAACGAGGACAAGGCGGCCGGTGCCGCGTCCTTCGCCATCGGCGAGGTTTTCCTGCTTTTGACTCACTTCGACCCGCTTGAGTGCATGTCGGATCGCGGTGTCGGTTAGGGCTGGCATAGCGTTTCCTCCTTTCCGGAACTGGGATCGGTCGAGGAGAAGCAGGGATCGCTAGCTGGGAGCGTAAGGCCGTTTTCTACCCCTTTTACAGCTCCCAATTTGCCAAAACCGCCCCCAGTACGCAATGCAAAAAAATCAGCGATTTTCCTAGTGTTTCAATGCGCTTGAGCGTGATCCAACGTGATCGAACTGGGGGTAGTGGGGTGGTTGTGGACGAGGATGATCGCGGTGGCCGAGAGTTCCAGCGCCCGCTTGACCACTTCGCGCGGATAGACAGGCGTGTGGTCGATGGTACCCTGTTGCTGGACCTCGTCGGCGATCAGCGTGTTGCGCTTGTCGAGAAACAGGATGCGGAACTGCTCCTTGGTCTCGTAGGCCATCGCCGCGTGGCAATAGTCGATAACGGCGCTCCAGGACGAGAGAAGCTGCTTCTGGCGAAGTTCGCTCTTCAGGGTGCGATGGCCGATCGTGGAAATCAGCTTGAGGTCGAGAGCGACAGCCTCGCCGATGCCGCTCACTTCCTGCAGCAGCGCAATCGGTGCGCCGAAGACGCCGGCGAGCGTGCCGAAACGGGCGACCAGGGCCTTGGCGATCGGCTTGGTATCCTTGCGCGGGATCAGCCGAAACAAAAGCAATTCCAGGATTTCATAGTCGGCAAGCGCCGCGTCGCCCTGTTCCCGGTAACGCGTCCGCAGACGGTCGCGATGGCCATGGTAGTGCGCCTCGGGTTCCGGCGCCTTCTTCGTCGCCGGTTTCCCGTCCAGTTGCAATTGCGGAAAAAACGTCCTCTCGTCCGCCGATGGCGCCAAATCGCCGTCAGGGGAGACAGGACGCTTCTTCATGCGGCGCCGAGTGTGTTGACGCCGGGCTTGAAGAGGCCAGCTGGCGACAGTGTGAAAATCTCGCATCCATCGGCGGTCACGCCGACCGTGTGCTCGTACTGCGCCGACAGCGACCGGTCGCGGGTCACGGCGGTCCAACCGTCTGAGAGTACCTTCACATGCGGCCGGCCGAGATTGATCATCGGCTCGATGGTGAAGATCATTCCCTCGCGCAGTTCGGGGCCCTCATTGGCGCGGCCGTAATGCAGGATGTTCGGGGCGTCGTGGAAGAGCTTGCCGACGCCGTGGCCGCAAAAATCGCGGACCACCGAGCAGCGTTCCGCTTCGGCATAGGTCTGGATCGCCTCGCCGATGGCGCCGGTACGCGCGCCCGGTCGAACGGCGGCAATGCCGCGCATCAGGCTCTCATGGGTGACATCGAGCAGCCGTTCGGCCGCGCGCTTGATCTCGCCGACCGGATACATGCGGCTCGAATCGCCGTGCCAGCCATCGACGACATAGGTGACGTCGATGTTGACGATGTCGCCTTCGCGCAGCGGCTTGTCGTTCGGAATTCCGTGACAGACGACGTGGTTGATCGAGGTGCAGGACGACTTCGTGTAGCCGCGGTAATTCAGCGTTGCGGGCAGGGCGCCATTGTCCATGCCGAATTCGAACACGAAGCGGTCGATCTCGTCGGTCGTGACGCCGGGCTGAACGCGCGAAACGAGTTCGTCGAGGCAGCGCGCCGTCACCTGGCAGGCCTTGCGCATGCCTTCAAAACCTTCCGGTCCGTAGAGCCGGATAACGCCGGTGTTTTTATAGGGGGCGGACCCTGCCTCGATGTAAGTCACCATTCCAAAGCTTTCATTTGTTCCAAGTCGGATTTCATAGAGCAGCGAGGGCGCCTTCGTCCACTGCCATCAATCCGGTCGGACGGATTTGCGTTGGCGAAACCTGACATTTGACGGCATAGGCTTCGATCCCGCGGGAGATGGCGCGGTCGAATGCCTGCGCATAGACGGGATCGAAGTCGCGGCAGATTCTCAGGCGGTCGCAGTCGTCACGTTGCACCAGATAGATCATGATGGCGCGATGACCGGCCTCGACCATGTCGCCGAGTTCGTCGAGGTGTTTTGCGCCACGAGCCGTGGGGCTATCGGGGAATTCTGCGAGATTGGCCGTGCGACTGAAGTGTACGTTCTTCACCTCGACATAGGCAAGGCCGCGTTCGGGGTCGCTGAGCAGGATGTCGATCCGCGAGTTCCGGCCATACTTCTGTTCCCGCGCGAAACCTGGGTATGTGTGCAGATCGGAAACGAGCCCCAACCGGATGGCCTCTTCCGCAAGCCGGTTCGGCAGGCCGGTATTGATTCCTACCAGCGTTCCATCGGCTTCGACGATTTCGAGCATGTGGCGGTACTTCCGCGTCGGACTGTCGTGTTCCGACATCCAGATGCGCGATCCCGGTGTGGTCAGTCCGCGCATCGAACCGGTATTCGGGCAGGATCCGGTCAACGCCGCGCCATCGGGCTGGATCGCATCGAAGAGAAAGCGCTTGTAGCGCTGCACCAGGGTTGCCTGTGCGAGCGGTGGATCGAAGATCAAGATTGTTCCTGCAGCTGTTTCATGCCCGGGCGCGAACGTAGGAGCCAGGAGCTTCTTCGAGCGAATTCAGCGGCCCACCGGGTTTGCGGGCCGGAACGCGTCTCTTGTCGAGTTTTTCGATCCACTGATGCCAGTGCGGCCACCAGGATCCCGGCGTTTCCTTCGCGGCCTTGAACCAGTCGTCGAAATCGCCCTTGGGCGCGCCGCCGGTCCAGAACTGGTACTTTCCCTTGTCCGGCGGGTTGACGACGCCGGCAATGTGGCCAGAGCCGGAAAGCACATAGGTGACCTTGCCGCCGAATGAGGAGCTACCCAGGAAAACCGAGCGCGGCGGAGCGATATGGTCTTCCTTGGTCGCGAGATTGTAGATCGGTATCTTCACGTCGCCGAGCGAAACCTTTCGCCCAGCCAGCATCATCTCGCCCTTCGAGAGTTTGTTCTCGAGGTAGCAGTTGCGCAGATAGAAGGAGTGGTTGGCAGCCGGCATCCGGGTCGAATCGGAATTCCAGTAGAGCAGATCGAAGGGCAGGGGATCCTGGCCCTTGAGGTAATTGTTGACGAAGTAGGGCCAGATCAGTTCGGAGGCGCGCAGCATGTTGAAGGCGGTCGCCATCTTCGAGCCGTCGAGATAGCCGGTCACGCTCATGTTCTGTTCGATCTGGCGGATCTGGTCCTCGTCGACGAAGACCTTGAGGTCGCCCGCGTGGGTGAAATCGACCTGCGTCGTGAACAGGGTTGCAGAGCGGATGCGATCGTCTCCTTCGGCGGCATGCAGGGCAAGCGTTGCGGCCAGCAGCGTTCCGCCGACGCAATAACCGATGGCGTCGACTTCCCGTTCCCCGGTCGCCTGCTCTACGATGTCGAGCGCAAAGCCGATGCCTTCGCGGGCATAGGCTTCCCAGTCCTTGGTGGCGTGCCGCTCGTCCGGGTTGACCCAGGAGATGACGAACACGGTGTGACCCTGGTCGACAGCCCACTTGATGAAGGATTTCTGTGGGTTGAGATCGAGCACATAGAACTTGTTGATCCACGGCGGGCAGATCAGCAGCGGTCGCTTCAGCACCGTCTCGGTCGTCGCCTCATACTGCAGCACCTGGCAGACATCACTTTGGGCGATGACCTTGCCGGGCGTGATCGCGATATTCTCGCCGATCGCAAACTTGCTCGTATCCGTCTGCCGCAGTTTAAGGTCTCCACGACCCGCGGCCACGTCCTCGGCGAACATCTGCATGCCCTTGACGAGATTGGCGCCATTCGACGCGACGGTTTCGCGATAGAGTTGCGGGTTGGTGGTGACGAAGTTGGTGGGCGAGAGCGCGCTCGAAACTTGCCGGACGTAAAACGCCGCCTTGTGCTTGGTATGATCGTCGAGCCCCTCGGCGTCCTCGACCATGCGCTCGGCCCAATCCGAGGTGACGAAATAGGCTTGCCGAATAAAGTCGAAGAACGGGTTCTTCACCCAATCCTCGTCGGTAAATCTTTTGTCGTTGCGCTGGAGAGCGGTCGGCTCTGCCGCCTCGACATCGCCGGACATGCGATGGAGCGTCCGCGACCAGATCTCGAAGAAGCTGCCCATCAGATGCGTCTGTGCCTCGAGCGTGCGGCGCGGATCGGAAAGCCAGTATTCGGAAACCTTGGAGAGCGTCTTCACCATGTCGGTGACCGGCTCGGAAAAGACGTCGGACTTCTGCCCCGATTCACGCGGCGCCAGCCAGGCGGAGGCCGCCTTGCCGAGCTGTTCCATGGCGCGGGCGAGGTTGACGGCGAGGCTTTCCGGGTCCTTGACGATGTAAGGTTCGACGGATTTGGGGTCGAATCCCGCGAAGCCGTCCTTGCCAGCGGTGCCTTCCGCATTCCTCTCTGCTGTCACCCGGCTTCCTCCACAGCATCTTGTTTGTTTTGTATTTTTACATTCTGCCCGAAAATGATTACAAGGGCTAGCGCATCGTCGCGCCGTCAAAACAGAGGTCGTCTCCAGTATGCTTGCCGTCGGAAAACAGCGTTCCATCACCTGGGTTGCCGGGATCCTTCTGCTAGGCACGCTTGCTGGCTGCAACAGCCAGGGGGCCAACTTCGAAAACTATCCTTCGGTGTACGGCCAGAAGCCGGCAGCGACGACACAGATGACCAACGAAGAGGCGACCGATATGCAGGCGCGCCTGACTTCGCTCGGCGCTGCGCGCAAGTCCGGCGCGATCTCGGAAGCGGAATATCAGCGTCGGCTTAAGGAAATGCGCACGCTCGCCGAACAGCACGGTGCCGACACGCTCAAAGAGATCCAGAATTAGAGCTTGCCTTTCCGGTGATTTGGACGCAAAGCGTTCAATGGCCGCAAGGACGGCCGTTCACCACAGCGCACGGTTTCGCGAAGGCTTGAGCCGCTGGCGGGAGCGTGCGCCAAACGAGGTTTGGAGATGGAAGAGTTTCACAAAGTCCGGCGTTTGCCGCCCTATGTTTTCGAACAGGTCAACCGTTTGAAAGCAAGCGCGCGAGCGGCCGGTGCTGACATCATCGACCTCGGCATGGGCAATCCGGATCTTCCCACTCCACAGTCGATTGTCGACAAGCTTTGCGAGGTCGTTCAGGACCCGCGCACGCATCGTTATTCGTCGTCGAAGGGCATTCCCGGGCTGCGTCGTGCCCAGGCCGCCTATTACGCCCGTCGCTTCGGCGTCAAGCTGAATCCGGAAACGCAGGTCGTCGCCACCCTTGGCTCCAAGGAAGGCTTCGCCAACATGGCCCAGGCGATCACCGCTCCGGGCGACGTGATCCTGTGCCCGAACCCCACCTATCCGATCCACGCTTTCGGCTTCCTGATGGCAGGCGGCGTCATCCGCTCAATCTCGGTCGAGCCCGATGATACCTTCTTCCCGCCGCTTGAGCGCGCCGTGCGTCACTCGATCCCGAAGCCGCTGGCGCTGATCCTCAACTATCCGTCGAACCCGACGGCGCAGGTCGCGACCCTCGACTTCTACAAGGAAGTGATCGCCTTTGCGAAGAAGCACGACATCATCGTGCTTTCGGATCTCGCCTATTCGGAAATCTACTTCAACGACGCGCCGCCGCCGTCGGTGCTGGAAGTACCGGGCGCCATCGACTGCACCGTCGAATTCACCTCGATGTCGAAGACCTTCTCGATGCCGGGCTGGCGCATGGGATTTGCCGTCGGCAACGAGCGGCTGATCGCAGCGTTGACGCGCGTGAAGTCCTACCTCGATTATGGCGCCTTCACGCCGATCCAGGTGGCAGCGACGCAGGCGCTGAACGGCGACGGCAGCGACATCGCCGAGGTGCGCAACGTCTACAAGCGCCGCCGCGACGTCATGGTGGAAAGCTTCGGCAAGGCCGGCTTCGACGTTCCGCCGCCGGCAGCGACGATGTTTGCCTGGGCAAAGATCCCCGAGAAGTTCCGCCATCTGGGCTCGCTCGAGTTCTCCAAGCTCCTGGTCGAGAAGGCTGACGTTGCGGTTGCCCCGGGCATCGGCTTCGGCGAACAGGGCGACGACTACGTGCGTCTCGCTCTCGTCGAGAACGAGCACCGCATTCGCCAGGCGGCACGCAACATCAAGAAATTCCTGTCGACCGCCGACGAGACGATGCACAACGTCATCTCGCTCAACGCGCACAGGTAATGGGAGCGGGATGAGGAAAAGTGTATCCGGTTTTCCGCCCGCATCCCGCTTAACGAAATAAGTCAGGAGGCGTGCTTGAGGCGCGCCTCCTTCCACACCGGCACCGCGGTCCTCGTGGCTTGCCCTCTACATGTTAGGAAATGGCTATGGCAGATGCCCTCAAAATCGGCATTGCGGGCTTGGGTACCGTCGGTGCCTCGCTCGTGCGAATCCTCCAGGATCGTCACGAGATGCTCGCGACAACGTGCGGACGGGCAATCGAGACCACGGCAGTAACGGCACGCGACCGCAACCGCGATCGCGGCGTCGACCTTTCGAAGACCGCCTGGTTCGAAGACGCCGTTTCGCTCGCGCGTGACGCCGACATCGACGTGTTCGTCGAACTGATGGGCGGCGCCGGCGATCCGGCCTATTCGGCGGTCAAGGCTGCCTTGCAGCGCGGTATCCACGTGGTCACCGCCAATAAGGCGCTGCTGGCTGCCCATGGCATCGAGCTTGCGAAGATCGCCGAGGAAAAGGGCGCGCTGCTTAACTACGAAGCGGCTGTCGCCGGCGGTATCCCCGTGATCAAAGCGCTGCGCGAGTCCATGACCGGCAACACGATCTCGCGCGTCTACGGCATCATGAACGGCACCTGCAACTACATCCTGACGAAGATGGAGAAGGAACAGCTTTCCTTCGAAGCCTGCCTCAAGGAAGCGCAGCGCCTCGGCTATGCCGAAGCCGATCCCGCCTTCGACATCGAAGGCAACGATACCGCGCACAAGCTTTCGATCCTCACGAGCCTTGCTTTCGGAACGGCGATCGCTGCCGACGACATCTATCTCGAAGGCATCACCAACATTTCGATCGACGACATTCATGCGGCGGCCGATCTCGGCTATCGCATCAAGCTCCTGGGCGTTGCCCAGCGCACGGAGAGCGGTATCGAGCAGCGCGTCCATCCGACGATGGTGCCTTATGACTCTGTCATCGCTCAGGTCGACGGCGTGACCAATGCGGTTGCGATCGAATCCGACATCCTCGGCGAACTCTTGATGGTCGGCCCCGGTGCCGGCGGCAACGCGACGGCCTCGGCAGTGCTTGGCGACATCGCGGACATTGCAAAGAGCCGTCCCGGCGCCCAGCATGTTCCGGCCTTCGGTCGCCCGACCAATGCGCTGCTGCCCTATAAGCGCGCGCAGATCCAGAGCCACGAGGGCGGCTACTTCATCCGCCTGAAGGTCGTAGACCGCACCGGCGTATTCGCCAGCATTGCCACCCGCATGGCCGATAACGGCATCTCGCTGGAATCGATCATGCAGCACTCCAAGCAGTTGATGGAAACCGGCGAACCGCAGACGATCATTCTGGTCACGCACGCGACCTCGGAGCACTCTGTTCGCGATGCCATCAAGGCGATCAAGAGCGAAGGCTATCTCGTTGGCGAGCCGCAGGTCATCCGCATCGAACGCCCAAAAGCGAACTGAGGGCGGCATCGACCCGTGAGGCATGCAGCGCGATGCGCTGAGAAACACCGATAGATTGGAGCCTCGCCATGCAGGAATGCCGGCGAGGCTTTTTTTGTCCGCGCATTTGGGTCGGGCGGCGCCGAGAAGGTCCGCGAAACATGGATCTCTGTGTATGCCGTTCCAAAAACGGTCACGATTTTCAAGGTTATGCGCTAAGAAAAGTTAAGCGCAGGCGGGTGGACGAGCATGGAAGAATTGGTGGATCCGGTACAGCGGGCCTTTCTCGGCGTCGAGCAGTCGATCAGCGGACAACGCTGGGTGTCGCGACTTGATCAGGCGGGCCAGAACCGGGCGCTCGCCATCAGCCAGATCCACGGCTACTCCGATCTGCTGGGTCGCGTACTTGCCGGCCGCGGCGTCGTGCTCGACGATGCGGCAAGCTTCCTCGATCCGACGCTTCGGTCGCTGATGCCGGATCCCGACACGCTCACCGATTGCCGAAAAGCATCAGATCGCCTGGCGCAGGCTATCAAGCGGCGCGAAAAGGTTGTGGTCTTCGGTGACTACGACGTCGACGGTGCCGCCTCCTCGGCGCTGATGGCCCGGTTTCTCCGTCATTTCGGCATCGATGCTGAGATTTACATTCCCGATCGGATTTTCGAGGGCTATGGGCCCAACCCCACGGCGATCGAGCAGTTGATCGACAACGGTGCCGCGCTTATCGTGACCGTCGACTGTGGCTCGACGAGCCACGAGGCGCTTGGCGTGGCGGCGCAGCGTGGCGTCGACGTGGTTGTCATCGACCATCACCAGGTCGGCTCGGCGCTGCCGGCTTGCCACGCGCTCGTCAATCCAAACCGGGAGGACGATCTTTCGGGGCAGGGGCATCTCTGTGCCGCCGGCGTCGTCTATCTCGTCCTGGTCAACACGCTGCGCGTTCTGCGTAGTGCCGGCGATCCCCGCGTGGCATCCTTCGATCTGCTGGCGCAGCTCGATCTGGTGGCGCTCGCGACCGTTTGCGACGTCGTGCCGCTCAAGGGGCTCAACCGAGCCTATGTCGTCAAGGGACTGATAGCGGCACGGCATATGGGCAATGTCGGGCTTTCGGCGTTGCTGAGGAAGGCGGCGATCGGCGGCCCAGTCACGCCCTATCACCTGGGATTTCTGGTGGGGCCACGAATCAACGCCGGCGGCCGCATCGGCGACGCGGCGCTCGGCAGCCGCCTACTGGCCATGGAAGATGCTGGCGCGGCCGAAAAGATCGCAGCGCAGCTGGATGAACTCAACCGCGAACGGCAGGCCATGGAGGCCGCCATGCTGGCCGAGGCCGAGGCCGAGGTACTGGCCGAGTACGGCACGGGCGAGGGCGCGTCGGTGATCGTCACCGCACGGGAAAACTGGCACCCTGGCATCGTCGGGCTACTCGCCGCCCGCATCAAAGAAAAATTCCGCCGGCCGACCTTCGCCATCGCCTTCGATCCGAACGGCCGGGGAACCGGCTCGGGTCGCTCGATCAACGGCTTCGACATGGGCAAGATGGTGCGCGCCGCGGTTGATGGCGGCTTGCTCGTCAAAGGCGGCGGTCATGCGATGGCCGCCGGCCTCACGGTCGAGCGCGCGAAACTCGGCAAGCTCAGGCAATTCTTTGAAGAACGGGCAGAGGCGGCCGTGCGCGACCTGGTCGCCATCCAGACGCTCAAGGTCGACGGCGCGCTCGCAGCATCCGGCGCGACACTGGAGCTTATCGATCTCCTGGAGCAAGCGGGTCCCTACGGTTCTGCACACCCGCAACCGGTCTTCGCCTTCCCACAGCACCGGCTGCGCGACAGCCGGCAGGTCGGCGCCAATCACATCAAGGTGACGCTGGAAGGCCAGGACGGCAGCCGGCTCGACGGGATCGCTTTCCGGGCGACGGAAACGCCGCTCGGCGACTTCCTGCTGGCGAGCCGCGGCGCGTCCATTCACGTAGCAGGCTCGGTCTCGGCGGATCTCTGGCAGGGGCAACGTCGCGTGCAGCTTCGCGTTACGGACGCTGCAAGGGCGCTGTAACATCGTCGAGCAGGAGGCTCCCGGTTCTCTTCGTCTAAGATCAAGTGGTTCGCTGGTGCCAGGTGCGAGCAGGGATTGGCACGCCCAACGGGACTCGAACCCGTGTTACCGCCGTGAGAGGGCGGCGTCCTGACCGCTAGACGATGGGCGCCTTTAGGCTCGCGTCGCGCTGAGAATTACCGCGCATACCGCATACTAAGCCTTTTCCGCGAAAACGACGATAGTCTTCTCAGACACCGGCAGGGCGCTGGAAATGGGATCGTTCGGTCACGCGCCCAAACTGGCGGTAATGATGTAGCTTGAAATCCAAGGGGAGGTTCAACACAGTGGCACGCCCTAGGGGAGTCGAACCCCTCTTCCCAGAATGAAAATCTGGTGTCCTAACCGATAGACGAAGGGCGCACTCGCTGTGTGGGCGCCTTATAGCCAGCGACTCTGGATACCGCAAGCGCCAATCTCAGGATTTTTGTGCTTTTCCTGTTAAAAACAGCGAGAAAAATCCGACGACCGGAAAGCCGCAAGCGGGAGCGTTTCTGAGACGGAAAGGCACTGTCTCAAAGCGGAAAATAGCGATATTTCTTGGGGGAGGAGATCGACACAGTGGCACGCCCTAGGGGAGTCGAACCCCTCTTCCCAGAATGAAAATCTGGTGTCCTAACCGATAGACGAAGGGCGCACTCGCTGTGTGGGCGCCTTATAGCCAGCGACTCTGGATACCGCAAGCGCCAATCTCAGGATTTTCGTGCTTTTCCTGTTAAAAACAGCGAGAAAAATCCGATGCCCGACTGGCTGGAATCGACGGTACCGTGAAGTCGGGAATCGTCTGCTTCAGGCAGTGGAAATAGCAATTTTTACGGGGGGAAGAGATCGACACAGTGGCACGCCCTAGGGGAGTCGAACCCCTCTTCCCAGAATGAAAATCTGGTGTCCTAACCGATAGACGAAGGGCGCACTTGCTGTGTGGGCGCCTTATAGCCAGAGGATTTGAGAACCGCAAGCGACAATCTTCATATTTCTGTAAAAATTCCACAGTCTCGATTCTTGAGGCGGGGTCTGTGGAATAGCTCATGGAAACAAGCGGTTGGCTTTAGCCCTTGCCGCGCCGGCAGCGCCAGTTCCAATCCCGCTGTGTGCCGATGTCGATATGCACCGACTCCGTGTGGCAATAGGTGCCGACACCGCCTCGGCCGGGAACGCTGCGAAGGAATTCGGCCAGATCCCACTTGCTGACGCCCTGAACCTGGATGTCTGCCGCCTCGCAGCGCGTATGCAGCGACTGCTTCTCGCGGTTGACCTTGATGGGGCGTAGACCGGAGGTCACCATGACCTGCTTGCCGTAATGCGATTCCACCTTCTTCAACATCTGCATGAGTTCGGGCTTGAAGCAGCCGGCATCGACCTTCTCGGTCTGCAGGATCAATCCGCTTGGGGCCAGTCGTGCCAGGCCCGAAAGCGAGGCGACCTGAACCGGAGCATCGTCGTCGCCGCTAAGATGCTCTTCATGCTCGAAGTTATAGAGCGTATTCAGTTTGACGCCTGGCAGCGTGTAGGCGAGGGACGCTGTCTGCGGCTGGCTCGCATTGCTGGTGGTAATCGTCTTCCTTTCTGCCGGTTGCGCTGTGCGCTGTGTTTCCTGCTGCTTTTCCTTGCGCTTTCCGGCAAACAGCGTTGCAAGTGTCCAGGCCTTCGGCGCTTCCTTGTCTCCGTCGCTTTCGTTGACCTCTGTGACCGGCTGCGTCGGTTCCGCGATCGCCACTTCAGTCGCAGCTGGTACAACCTCTGCATTGGCCACGGCCTGAAGTGCAGCCGATTTCTCCCCGCCGGCGGCGGCCTCGGCGCTCAGGGGCAATGGAACGGATGCCGGAAGGACATGCTCCTGTGCTTCGGTGGGCGCGTAGGCGGCGACCGCGGTGCCCGACGGAGCGGAGGAGGTTTCGTTTGCCGCGCCTTGTTGCGGCGTCATGATGGGCAGGGGGCGCCGCTGACCACCGCTGAAAAGGCTGTTTGTGGTCGCGTTCATGGCGGGTTGGTCCGCCGGTACCGTTCCAGCGGCTTCCGGCTGGGTGCCCGGCATGGCTTGCGTCGCCGCGGCCCGTCCATAAATGCTTGAATTTGCAGCACTCAGGCCCGTGCTCTGCATCGTCAGGGGCTGGCCTTGCGCGGGATCCTGTGCCGTGGCGGTCTGCTGTGCTTGCGGATCGCTGCCCATGGCGGCCACCTGCGCATCGCGGACAGTGCCCGGCTCGGCCGATTCGGCGGTCTGAGGTGCCGCTTGTCCCTCGAGTCCCAGCTCGGCGGCCACGTCACCGTCGGCAACAGCCGACACGCAGCTGCAGAGTGCCAGGAGTGAAACGGACAAAGCTGCCGCCCGCGCAATCTTTGCGAGCACTGCGCCCTTCGTCTCCGGATGTTGCAACGTCCTATCCCCGCTCTCCGTGCATGATCGGCGAAGCCCCGCCCTGTCATGCATTAAGTCTCAGTTCCGAAACATCGCTCAGAACAAACAAACTCGTGTTTCTCGCGGCGGCCCGAAAGGACGCCACGGGAAAAGATCAGGCCAAGTACAAAGGGGGTCGCCGCCACGAGACATCGCGGATAGGACCCGGCATCAACGTTTCGCGCGAAAAAATACTCAACGATACGCGATTTGTAAACCGGCGCTAACCTTGAGCCCGCATGTTTCAAACATGCAAAGGCCCGGATAGACCGGGCCCCAGATCATTCATAGCTGCTGCTGATCGGCGACTCGGCCATGCCAACCGGAATTGCCGACTGCACACAGGCATCATCGCCAGTCAGAATTGCGCGGGGCTTACCACGCGCCGGTATTGGCCATCGAAGCCCAGGGCTCCTGCGGCGGACGGTTTTCGCCCTTCTGCAGAATCTCGATAGAAATGCCGTCCGGAGAGCGAACGAAGGCCATGTGGCCATCGCGCGGCGGGCGGTTGATGGTCACGCCATTTTCCATCAGGTGCTGGCAGAAACCGTAGATGTCGTCGACCTCATAGGCGAGATGGCCGAAATTACGGCCGCCGGTATATTCTTCCGTATCCCAGTTGTAGGTGAGTTCGAGGCAGGGCGAGAGCTCCCCGCGTGCACGATCGATGTCGCCGGGAGCGGCGAGGAAAACGAGCGTGAAGCGGCCTTTCTCGTTCTCGTAACGGCGGATTTCGGTCAGGCCGAAAAGCGTGCAGTAGAAGTTCAAGGCCGCATCCAAATTGTTGACGCGAACCATCGTGTGCAGATAGCGCATTGCAATGTCCCTGTTTTGCAGAAGATGGCGTATACTGAGCCGCCAGCAAGCCAGAGGCAAGGCTGCGTCCGCATATTAGATCTCGGCCAAAATATGCCGAGGGTCTTGCGTATCCGCGGCGGGACGATGTTATTCTGGTCAATAAGAATCAGTTAACCGTATCGGTAGTCGCGCGTAAACGAGGGGCTGGGAGAGAATGGCGGATAGGACATCTTCAAAAGACGTCATGCATGGTGACGACTTTGGCAGTGATGCTCTCGACCTCATCGAAATCACTGGCGTGATCAAATGGTTCGATGTCGCCAAGGGCTTCGGGTTCATCGTGCCGGATAATGGCATGCAGGACGTGCTGGTCCACGTAACCTGCCTGAGGCGCGACGGCTACCAGACGGTTCTTGAGGGCGCGCGGGTCGTGGCGCTCATCCAGAAGCGCGATCGCGGCTACCAGGCGTTCCGCATCCTGTCGATGGATCAGTCGACGGCGGTGCACCCGTCGCAGCTTCCGCCGGTGCGCACCCATGTCCAGGTGACGCCGACAAGCGGCCTCGAACGGGTCCTGGTCAAGTGGTTCAATCGCACCAAGGGCTTCGGCTTCCTGACGCGTGGCGAAGGAACAGAGGATATCTTCGTTCACATGGAGACCCTGCGGCGCTTCGGCCTCACCGAGCTTCGTCCCGGCCAGGTGGTTCTCGTTCGCTTCGGTGATGGCGAAAAGGGCCTGATGGCTGCCGAAATACATCCGGATGGTCCGTCGCCGACGAGCCGGTCGCACTGATGCTCGCCGCACGATACCTTTCCGGAAAAAGCGCCCTGTTGGCGCTTTTTTTGTTGTTCGCCTTCACCGTAGCGGCGCTGGCCGAGGTGTCCTTTCCCAAGGACAAGATGCGGCTCGTAACCGCGAACAGGAAGGTGCACGAACTGACGGTCGAACTGGCCGTCGATCCCGACCAGCGCGAGCAGGGACTGATGTTTCGCCGCTCGATGGCGCCGGATCACGGAATGTTGTTCGATTTCGGTGAAACCCGCCGTGTGATGATGTGGATGAAGAACACCTATCTTCCGCTCGACATGCTGTTCATCGACAACAAGGGCGTTGTGCGGACGATCCGCGAGGACGCCGTGCCATTTTCCGAGGCGATTATTGATTCCGGTGAGCCGGTCGCCTTCGTTCTCGAGCTCAATGCCGGTACCGTCAAACGGCTTGGTATTCGGGCCGGAGACCGCCTGGAGGGCGCTCGAATCCCAGGCCGGTGACCCGCCAATTGACCCGCCTATGGATCACGAATCGGCCGGTGGCGTGGGGCGCCGCCTTGTAGTTTGACGATCATCGCCTAAATCACCGGTATCGAGATGATTCGATCCTTTCGATGACGACTGCAAAGCCTTTTGGGCAGACTTCAACTTAATAAGTTGCTAATGTTTTGCCGAAGACAACAGGAGGCATCTGTGATGATCCGGAATGTGCTTGTTGCAATCGCGGCCGTCGCTGCATTCGGTCAAACAGCGATGGCGGCAGATTTGACGCCGGCGCTGGAGCCGACGCCAGTCGTCGAAACGCCACCCGTTTTCGTATGGACCGGCGGTTACGTCGGTCTCCAGGGCGGCGGCGGCTGGCTGAACGGAGATTTCAGCGCGCCCGGCGGCCGCGGCTCCGAAGATTTCAATGGCGGCCTGCTCGGTGCCTTTGCCGGCTTCAATTACCAGCAGGGTGATTGGGTCTACGGCATCGAGGGCGACGTCAACTACAACTGGAATGACAAGCGATTCGATCTTGGCGGGACCTCCGTCAAAGCCGGAACCGATGTTTCCGGCGCGATCCGCGGACGTGTCGGCTATGTGCTGAACGACAAGGCGCTGCTCTACGGGGCAGGTGGCTGGGCGGTTACCCGCGGCTTCGTCGACGTGCCCGGAGCGTCGAAGGAAAAAGAGACCTTCAATGGTTGGACGATCGGTGCCGGTGTCGATTACTCGTTCACCGACAACGTCTTCGGGCGCGCCGAGTATCGCTACAACGACTATGGCGACAAGGACTTCCGCGGCGTCAACGTCGATCTCGATCAGCATCAGTTCACCGTCGGCGTCGGTGTGAAGTTCTGACCTGTCGGCAGAAAGCGCCGGCATAGGGCCGACGCTTCCCCAATTCGTTCATGCAGGCAGCAATATGCCCCGCGCGCGATCGGCAATTTCGTCACGATCGCGTTCCTTCGAGAGATCGAGAACCACCCGCAGGCCATCCCGGATCGGCCGTTGCAACGCCTTTCGTGAGCCGGACTGCAGCGTCAGGCGCCCCTCTTCCTCCAGTCGAGTGAGCCTGCTGCGCGAGAGACCGAGTTCCGCCGAAAGCAGGCGATCGGCACGTATACTGACCGCCAACGGCGCGTGCACGACGAGTTCAAGGTGGGTGCACGCGTCCCGCGCTTCAGCGAGCACGCGCCTTGTCACACGGCAATCGGCGAACTCCTCGATCCTGCCGCTCTCGCGGCGAAGGCCCTCGACGTCGAACGAGACCTGGCGAACCCAGCCTGGATCGTTGTTCTGGAGGGCGTCGAGCGTTTCGGGCGGGATGTTGCGGACATTCTGCCGCTCGAAGATCGGGCGATTCCAGGTGTCGTCGCAGTCGGCGCAACGATAGATCAACCAGGCATCAAGCCGTCGGCCGTTGGCGTTCAGCCGCGTTTTGCCGCTGCACTCGAAAGGGCGCGCGCCGCGGCATCGTCTGCAGGCAAGCCAGGGGCGGGGCGCCGCTTGTGGTTCAATGGTCCACAGGACCGTCAATGTATGAGACATGTCGTCTGGTTCTTCCAAAGGGAAGTCCATCGAGACGACGGTTTGAGTACCCGTTGCGGGGACGCGGTCTGGCAGCGTTTGTAGGTGATGGTTTCGCCTGGTGCCATCGCACCGGGCTTGAGATCGGCAATGCCATTCCGGTCTCGAACCGCCACCTCAACGAACGCATGAAAAATCAAACCGATAGCGTCGAGCTATCGGGCGAACGGGGTGAAACTAGCGAGACCGGATTTTACAAAGGCAAGGCGAAACTCCAGCAGAGACAGCGCAATTGTGGCTGCGCGCTCGTTCTACACCAGCGCGTGTGCCGCACAAAGTGCAAAGCTATCAGTCGCACCCGCCATGGTGGCTGTTTGCGCGGCATAGGTGAAATTTGGCCACAGGCAATTTCGCTTAAAAGGAGTAGTATGAGGCATTACACCTCCAATCTGAGCGGCCTCCGCATGGGATGGCCGCTTCTTTTTTGAAGGATGTACCCTCATCAGCCGGCGCGGCCGAAGCTCACTTCCATTGACGTTGAAGCGGATGTAGTCGCCGAGGAAGATGACGTGACACGGTTACGGCCGCTGCGCTTGGCCTCGTAGAGCGCCGCATCCGCCCTGTTGAACAAATCCTCCCACGAGCTCTCGTTGCCGCGGGCAGCGGCGAGCCCCATGCTGACGCTGAGTGCTATGGGTTGTTCGTTGCTTGTAACAGCAAGCTTTTCGACAGCGCGACGCAGCCGCTCGGCGATGGCAAGCGCCTGTGCTTCGCTTGTCTGCGGCAGGTAGAGACCAAATTCCTCCCCGCCGAGGCGGGCGAAGCAATCACCTTTTCGCAGATTCGACCTGATCAGATCGGCAAAGGCGATCAGGGCCTGGTCGCCGGCGTGATGGCCGTAGCGATCGTTGATGCGCTTGAAGAAGTCCAGGTCCATGACGATGAGGCAGTCGCCATGCCAGTTCGAACCAGGCAGTTGCGTGAGAAACCAGCGTCGGTTTGAGGCGCCCGTCAGGGCATCGGTGTCGGCCGAGCGCCTGAGTTCCGCTTCGGCCCGTTCCTTGACGAGGACGAGTGCGAAAAGGGCAATCGCGAAGTGGCAGATGATCGAGAGGAAAAAAGCATAGGTGGTCGTGATCGGTATGATACCCGGCTTTACAAGGCCGATCACCACGGCAAGGCAAAGGCTGGCGCCGACGGCCATGGCTGCTGCAAACAATGCGCGTACCGGCAGCGGTTCCCGTTTGCGATCCGCGATGACGGCAACGGCGGAGGCGGCGAGGAGGGCAAAGGCTGTGGCATTGAAGACGCTCGCACGGACGTAGTTGACGATATGGAAATGGGTGGCAAGACCGATTGCCGCACCCGCGACCGGTATCGAAAGTGCGAGCCAGTCAGCCTTGCGCCGGCGGCCGGCGCTCAAGCGGCGGACCCCGATCCAGAACAGCGCATAGCCGCCGATCCCGAGCGTGAAGCTCGAAAGCGTCCACAGATGGGCCGGCAGCAGCTTCTGTTCGCCGTAGCCCGCGAGCGTCGACGCAAGTGCCAGGAAGAGGAAGCCGCTCGCCAGAATTCCGAGCCCTTCATCCCGCGGCGATTGCCAGCGAGCGTAAAGGAAGCAGAACGCGCCGACGAGGAAGGACGATTTGTGAAGAAGCAGAACGGTGGCGAGATCGAGTTGGGCGTTCATGGAATGCTCGGGAAGGTTTGGGAAGTTGGCACGGTGGGGTTGTGCGCCGCTTGGCTCTAGCCGCAATGGATTTAGCGATTACTAAATTCGGATGACAAACCGGCGCTTTTGTCCCAATTCGGGACATTTCCGCTGGCCGCGGACCGGGAATGGGGCGAGCGCAGGTTTCTTGAGAGTGGACAACAGCGAAATTACATGTTGCAGCCCAAGGGCGAAGCGTGTATCTCCGGCGCCGTTGGCACGGAGTGTAGCGCAGTCTGGTAGCGCATCTGGTTTGGGACCAGAGGGTCGGGAGTTCGAATCTCTCCACTCCGACCATCGTAACGCCTGATAGGCGTTCTCGTTCTCCCTGTTTCTTTCCGCCAGATATCGCTGCGCCGTCTTTGCGTGCTTGTGGCACGCGGATTGCGTGCCCCCTCAGTCGAGGCCTGCGTCCAGCGCGGTCCTCCCACTGAAAAGCCGAATTTATCCGGCCGAAAGTCATTCCGTTTTAAATCAATCTGCGTTATGGGAAGACGGAATGCTGGCGCCCGTGAATGTTGCCAGCGAAAGTATGGAGCCGTTCGAAACCATGTCCGCAAAGATCTATCGTCCAGCAAAGACCGCCATGCAGTCTGGCAAAGCCAAGACGAATCTGTGGGTGCTGGAGTTTGATCAGGAAAAGCCGCGCACCATCGACCCGATCATGGGCTACACCAGCTCCGGCGACATGAAGCAGCAGCTGCGGCTGACCTTCGAAAACGCCGAGCAGGCCATCGCCTATGCCGAGCGCAACGGCATCGAATACCGCGTAATCGCGCCGAAGGAAGCGACGCGCAAGAGTGTGTCCTACCCGGACAACTTCCGTTTCAACCGGATGCAGCCCTGGACCCACTAAGGTCCCAGGTCGCATCAGACGGGCACAGCCCGGGACGGCCCCTTAGCTCAGTTGGATAGAGCACCTGCCTTCTAAGCAGGTTGTCGCAGGTTCGAATCCTGCAGGGGTCGCCAAGTTTCTAATCATCTGTTTCTTTGATTGAAATCGTGGACACAGCCACGAGGTGCGTGGTGTCCGCCTAGGTCGCGTCCCGCGGCAATGCCTCCACAAATTGGATCACCTCCCATACCGTATTCTCGTTCCAGATGTCGTTGTGGCCCGAGCGTTCGTCGACCAGCATTCGTTTGGGTTCGGCAGCGATGCGGTAGAGCGCCTCGCCGGAAGATAGGGGAATGCTGTCGTCCAGCCGACCATGGATGAAGAGTTTTGGCTGCTTCACCGCGGCTATCTTGAGGTCGGAGCGGAAGGAGTCCTTGATGAGGAGCGCGACGGGAAGGAACGGATAGCGCGCTTCGGCAACCGAAAGGACCGATAGATACGGGGAGATGAGGACCACGCCAGAGGCGGGTCTTTGTGCGGCAGTGTTCACCGCGACGCCGGTGCCGAGGGAGCGGCCGAGCACGACGATGCCTCCTTTGACCCGGGGTATCAGCCAATCGAACGCCGCGATGCCATCCGTCAGCAGGCCCTGCTCGCTGGGTGAGCCGGTCGATCCTGGATAGCCGCGATAGGAAATCGCGAGCAATCCGATACCGCGCGCAGCCAGTGCCTGCGCCAGAAATTCGTAGTTGTCGGCTCGATCGCCGTTGCCGAAAAAGAGCAGCACACCGGGTTTATCGGGTTCACCTCGACTGTAGAGCCCGTGTAGCGTCTCGCCGTCCAGCGTGCTGACGGCGACATTCTCGCCCCAGATCGGTGGGTTCGGTGCGGCGGCGGCATTTGCCCCCGGATAGAGAAGGGTACGCTGCGAAAAAAAGATGAGGCCAAGAAACAAGAGATAGGTCAGGACCGCTGCAAGCGGCAAGATCAGCAGAAGCCTCGTGACGCTCATGGTGCATTTCCAGATGCTGGAGAGAACAGTCTACGGGAAAATGCGGGTCTCCGTAGAGTATACGCAATATATTGACGCCGATTGCCGCCATGACAGCAGACGATGCTTATCGTCCGGAACAGCGGCCGAATATATGCGCAAACGTACAGCAGAAGTTGCAAATGGTCGAGGCCTTGCCGGCGCTGCACGCATTCTTGACGCCCACGCGGGAGCCGGTTGCTGCGTCGGATCCGGCCGATGATGCGTGCCGCCACTGCGGCTCTTCTTTTTGTGGCGGCATAGAAAAAAACGGGCCGGTGGATGGCTCCAACCGGCCCGTTCCGGCAAAAGGCGGAAAGGGGAACGTCTCAGCGCGGGGCTGCAGCGCCGCGCGTAGGGAGATCGATACGGTCTGATAATGCCTGAACGTCATTTCCGGAATTGACATTTATCGCTCGAAATTTGACATTTCCCGCATGGCTTCTGATGGACGTCCACAATCTGTGATCGAAGTTTGCGTTGTCATCCTGCCGGAGTCGTCGATCATGTCGCTCGCCTCGGTGCTGGATCCAATGCGCGCCGCCAATCGCATCTCCGGACGTGACGTGTTTTGCTGGCGGCTGCTTTCGGCGGATGGAAAACCAGTGACGTTGACCTGCGGCATCCCGATCGTGGTCGACGGCAAGTTTGCCCAGCCGCTCGCCGGCGATGCGCTGCTGGTGATCGGTGGCTTCAATCTCGATCGGCATGTCGACAAGAAATTCATAGGGGTGCTGCAGGAGTGCGCCCGGCACTTCGATATCGTCGCCGGCATCGAATCGGGCTGCTGGTTGCTCGGACGAACCGGCATGCTCAATGGTCGGCGGGCGACCGCGCACTGGGAGGAGCTTGAAGATTTTAGCCAGGCCTTTCCGGCCTTGACGGTGCTTGGCGACCGTTTCGTCGCCGACGGCAAGTTCTGGACGTCAGGCGGCGCCTCGCCGACATTCGACATGATGCTGCACTGGATCACGCAAAGGCTGGGTTCGGCCTTGGCGCTCGATGTCGCCAGCATCTTCGTCTATGACCAGACCCACAGCGCGACTGACGTCCAGCCGTTCGTTTCGCTCGGGCGGATCGAAACGCGCGATCCGGAACTCGCCGAAGCGATTCGATTGATGGAGCGCACGCTTGAGCGTCCGCTGACGATCGCAGCTCTGACGAAGCGGCTGTCGATTTCGCAACGCAAGCTGGAGTTGCTGTTTGCGCGCGGGCTGTCGACCAGCCCCGGCGCCTACTATTTGCGCCTCCGTCTGCAGGTCGCACACCGGCTGGTGCGTGATTCCGGCAGCCCGATCCGCGAGATTGCGTTGCGTTGCGGTTTCGACAGCCTGTCCGCCTTCTCCCGCG